>NZ_AP024233.1:0-641666 GCF_025998535.1 Desulfolithobacter dissulfuricans
CGTTATGGCCGGGCACGACTTTGCCGTCTGCCCGGACCATGCAGGATTGTTGTTCTATTTTATTGTATTTACAAGAAAGGAGCGCAAGAGGTTGGTTTCAATGGTGTGGGAAACTGTCAGGGAATCGTTGCAGGACGCACTGCCGGAAAGCGATTTTGGCCTGTGGATCAAGCCACTTTCGTGCAGAAGAGAAGACCAGCAGGTGCTGGAGCTGGTTGGACCGGACCGTTTTTTCTGTGCCTGGGTCCAGGAACGGTACCTCGAGTTGATTAAAGGCCGTCTGCAGGAGTTTGGCGGTCCCTCCGAGGTCAGACTGACGGTGGCCAGCGAGCCCGAGACCCAGCTGGATGCCGGCGCCGGAGGTCAGCTCCGTCTGCCCGGGGTCACAGCCCCGGTCAACCGGATCCGGTCCCTGCATCCAGGCTACACCTTTGAGCAGTTCATGGTCGGGGAATCCAATATCCTTGCCCGGTCCGCCTGCCAGGCCCTGGCGGATGGCCAGTCCACCTATGGCCACTGTCTGTTCATCAACTCCTCCACCGGTCTTGGCAAGAGTCATCTGACCCAGGCCGTGGTCCACAAGGTGATGCAGACCGCCCCCTCCACCCGGCTCCATTATCTGACCGCCCAGCAGTTCTCCGCCGAGATGGTCCAGGGCATCCGCAGCGGAGCCATGGACAAGTTCTCCAGCAAGTACGTGCAGAACTGCGACATGCTCCTGGTAGAGGACATCCACACCCTGACCGGCAAGAACAAGACCCAGGAAGAGCTGAACACGGTGCTCGATTACCTGATCCGTTCCGGTCGTCGGGTGATCCTGACCTCGGCTGTGGCCCCGCGCAACATTGCCGGGATCGACGAGGATTTCCGTTCGCGGATGACCTCCGGGCTGGTCACCCATATCGAGGAACCGGAATATGAGACCCGGGCCTCCATCATTCGCCACAAGGCGGCCCAGAATGAGCTGGAACTCGGCGACGAGGTGGTGGATTTTCTCGCCCGCCATCTGCGGGGCGATATCCGCAGGACCGAGAGCGCCCTGATCGGGATCCGGGCCAAATCCTGCCTGTTGGGAACCCCTCCGGACCTGGCCCTGGTCAAGGAGGTGCTCAGCGCCATCATCGACCGGCCGGCCGAGCTCTCCGGCGAGACGATCCGTGATTTTGTCGGCTGTGAGTTCAAGGTTTCCATCGAGGAGCTGACCTCCCGCTCCCGCAAGCGCTCCATCACCTTTCCCCGCCAGGTGGCCATGTACCTGACCCGCAAGTACACCGGGGAATCGCTGGCCGATATCGGTCAGCTCTACAACCGCGACCACTCCACGGTTCTCCATGCCATCAAGGTGGTGACCCGGGACATGTCCCGCAAGACCTCGGTCCGCCGCCAGGTGGAGATGCTCTGTGAAAAACTGCAGAAATAGGTCCTGAGCCGCCGCCGAACCGGTACCCCGCTCCTGGCGGGTACCGGTTCGGGCCTGTTGCGCACGGTCTGCCATTTATCTCATGGTCCTCAGCATGACTGTGCTGTCCACGGGGCGGCCAGGTTCACGGCTGCCAGGCCCCACTGCGTAGATTTTCTTCACCTCGCTCCGCTGCTCCCCAGGAAAAAGTTTCATTCCATTTTGTGACATCCCAAGGTTTAATGGACTCAACTTAGAGGAAAAGTACTTGTCCTGGGTTACGACATGGTTACGATTTGATTAATTCCGCAACAGCAGGATGAAAGGAGCCCTCTCTTTTCGGGTCAGGGGAGAATCAAAAAGACATTTGGAGCTCGTATCGATGCATACCTTACGTTTACAACTACTATCCAAGATGTTACTGCCTATCCTGCTGGTGCTGATCCTTGCCGGCTGCAGCAGGTACCCCATGGGCATGAGTGAGGATGAATGGGAACACCTGTCGCCCGAACAGAAGCTTGAGATGCGAAGGCAACAGGCGGAGTTGAGGGCACGGGAGCAGCAGGAGCGGTTGCGCGCGGAAACGGAGAAAACCCGTATCGCAGCCGAACTGGAGAAAGCCCGCCTGCAGACCTGGCGGGAGCTTGCTTCCGGGATGGGTTACGGTGAATTCATCCGTGTCAATTTTCTTTCCGGCGAAGGGGATTTCCACGGATACGGTCCGATCGTGCCAGACAGTTTCCTCCTGCCGATCGGCGGTTTGGAAAAGCTGCGTTTGCGTAACCGCGATGGTGACGAGTTGGCGCTCTGGGCCGGTTACCAGCCGGGCAAGCTGATCCTGTGCTCCGAATCCTTTGCATCGTACAGCGACTACGACCCACGCCACTGCGCCATACTCCTGGACAACTGGTGGGAACAGGGCGAGGAGTACCATGTCGAGGTTCCGGGACGCTGGGACCCGGATCAGGCCTTGCTGCGCAAGGCGGTGGTGCGGGTCAAGGCTCTGAAGGCGAAGAACTGCCGGTGACGGAAGTTTTTTCCCTCTCCCGCCCCGCCGTGTCCCTTTCCTGGAACAGTAGTCCAGGAAAGGTTTGAAAAAGTCGGTTTTCTTGCCTGGTTATCCGAAAACCACCACTACTCTCAGGTAATTGCCGGGTGGTTTTCATGGTCTGTTGTGGCTGACCGGTCTGGTCCAGCCATGCGGGCTAGAAATAGACCCCTTTTACCTCTGCGCCTTCCTCTTTTTCTCCTGTTCCCATCAGGACGCCCTTGGCTGCCCTCCAGGCTTCCTTGGCCATGTCATTGATGCCGATGCCGCCCCAGCCAAAACCGCAGACATGCAGGTCCGGCCAGGTCCTGGTGAGCTGGTTGCGCCACGTAAGCAGGGCCGGGTAGCCGCGTTCCAGCTGCGGGATGCCCGAGGCAGGCCGCAGGACCCGGGCAAAGACCGGGTCGGGCAGGTCGATGAGCTCCTTGAGGTCGGCCAGGGTCTTGTCGATGAGCTCGGAGTCGTCCAGTTCCAGCCGTTCGGGATGGCGGCGGCCGCCGATGATGGTCTCCAGCAGTACGTGGCCGGTCGGGGCCCGGCCGGGGAACATGTTGGAGGAGAACAGGGACCCGAGGGCGAATCTCTTTTCCTGCTCCGGGGCCAGGTAGCCGAACCCGGGCGGGATCTTTGCCTGGTCGGTGAACCCCAGGATGACTGTGGCCACCCGGGCCTGGGGCAGCTCGGCAAGCGGCGGCGCGGTGATGTCCGGTACGGTGGCCAGGAGCCGCAGGGCCGGGTTGGCTGGCAGGGCCAGGACCAGCTGGCGGCAGGAAAAGGCGTTGTGCCCGGTCTGCACGGTCCAGCCTTCTTCATTGCGGGCGATACTCTGCACCCCGGTGCGGTACATGATATCCCGGTTGACCTTCAGGGGCTGGACCAGGCCCAGGATCAACCGTTCCATGCCCGAGGAGAAGGAGGTCATGGCCGGCAGTTCCTTTTTGCCGCCGCCGGAGCCTTTCTTCTTTTTGTCCCTGAGCATCTGGAACACTCCCTTGAGGACCGAGCCATGCTCCTTTTCCAGCTTCCGGACCCCGGGCATGACCCCGTCGATGCTGAGCCGGGTGATATCGCCGGCATAGGTGCCGGTGAAGACCGCGTCGGCAAAAGGAACCAGGGCCCGGCCGAACCGGTACTCCACCCAGTCGGCCACCGAGGGCTCGCCATCGAGCGGTTTTTTCCAGGCATCGGCCAGGACGCGGAGCTTGGCGGACAGCGGTACCAGATCAGCGCGGATGATCTTCATCGGCTGCTGGGGAATCATCCGCAACCGGCCGCCCAGGCAGATGTAGCGGACAAACTTGCCCAGCGGGGCCTTTTCTACCTCGTCCTCGGCCCCGGCCAGGTGGATCAGGACCCGGGACTCCAGGCAGTTGTCGAGAAAACCGTGTGGCCCGTATTCAGCCAGGAAGCCTTCCTCGCTCCTGGTCTGCACTGCGCCACCGGGCCGGTCTGATTTTTCCAGGACCAGCAGGGAACATTCCGGCCGCTTGTGGTGCAGGAACCGGGCCACGGCCAGCCCACTGAGTCCGGCCCCGATGATGATGGCGTCATAGATTTGTGTGCTCATGTGTAGCCCTTCGAAAATATGGTGGATTCCGGGACAGATTACGGTTTGTCCCCACTCTTGACAGGCCCGCAATCATGCTTACCATGTTGCCCGAAAGAAGAACCTGCATTGGGCACAGTCCCGGCCAGGGACCATGGGGTAACAGTCCGGGGAGGGGGCAGGTGGACAATGCAGAGGGAAATATACCCAAAGAGATGCAACAGAACCAGAAAAAAGGGAGCAGGTACAATGACAGACACCAAAGTCGAAACCAGGCAGTTTCAGGCGGAAACCAGGAAGGTTCTCGATATCGTGATCAATTCTCTCTACACCGAGCGTGATATCTTTGTCCGGGAACTGGTCTCCAACGCCGCCGATGCCCTGGAAAAATACCGGCATATCAGCCTGACGGAAAAGCCGGAATTTGACAAGGACGTACCCCTGGAGATCAATATCGACTGCGATGCCAAGCGCCACCGGCTCACCATCACCGATACCGGTATAGGCATGACCAGGGAGGAACTGGAGACCAACCTGGGGACCATCGCCCATTCCGGTTCCGGCAAGTTTCTCGAGGAGCTGGCCGAGGCGGCCAAAAAGGATATCAACCTGATCGGCCAGTTCGGGGTCGGTTTCTACTCGGTCTTCATGGTCGCCAAGCGGGTCCGGGTCCAGACCCGGTCCTGGGACGGCAGCGAGGGGCACGAGTGGGAGTCGGACGGCGCCGGCACCTACACCATCCGCGAGTGCCCGGGGCTGCACCGGGGGACCAAGATCATCATCGAGCTCAAGGATGATGCCGAGGATTATGCCAACAAGTTCACCATCGAGCGGATTATCAAGCAGTACTCCAACTTTGTTCCCTTTCCCATCAAGGTGGACGGCAAGACCGTCAACACGGTTCAGGCCATCTGGACCCGTTCCAGGTCGGAGATCACCGAAGAGGAGTACACCGAGTTCTACAAGTTCATCGCCAACGCGGTGGACGAGCCCATGTACCGGCTTCATTTCTCCACCGATGCGCCGCTGGCCATCAATGCCCTGCTTTACGTACCAAAGGAAAACTACGAGCTCATGGGCATGGGTCGGATGCAGCCGGCGGTCAACCTGTATTGCCAGAAGGTGCTCATCGATCAGCATTCCGAGCATATCCTGCCGGAGTGGCTGCGCTTTTTGAAAGGCGTGGTCGACTCCGAGGATCTGCCGCTCAACATCTCCCGCCAGGCCCTGCAGGACAATGCCCTGGTCCACCGGCTGCGCAAGGTGCTGACCAAGCGGTTCCTCAAGTTCCTGGCCGACGAGGCCAAGAACAATCCGGAAAAATATGCCGAGTTCTGGAAGACCTTCGGCATCTTCCTCAAGGAGGGAGCCACCTCGGATTTCGAGTACCGGGACGAGATCGGCAAGCTGCTGCGCTTCGAGTCCTCGGCCACCGAGCCGGGCGAGATGACCTCGCTGGACGACTACATCGATCGGATGAAGGAAGGCCAGGACGCCATCTACTATATCAACGGTCCCAGCCGCAGCGCGGTGGAGCACGGGCCGTACGTGGAGATGTTCAAGAAGCGCGACATCGAGATCATCTACACCCTGGAGCCCATCGATGATTTTGTCCTGAGTCACATGGGCACCTACCGGGACAAGAAACTCGTTTCCGCCGACCGCGCCGATCTGCGTCTGCCCGAGGCGGCCGACAAGGAAGACAAGGGCGAGACCCCTGCCGAGACCCTGCCCGAGGAGCAGGTCAAGGAGATCTGCTCCTTTATCAAGGAGGTGCTGGGTGACAAGGTCCAGGAGGTCAAGCCCTCCACCCGTCTGGTGGACAGTCCGGCCATGATCGTCAATGTGGATGGCCTCATGACCTCGTCCATGGAACGGGTTCTGCGGGCCACGGCCCGGGAAGACTCGATGCTGCCGATTGGCGGCAAGAAGGACATGGAAATCAACCCGGCCAGTCCGCTGATCAGGAAGCTTGGCGCCCTGCGGACCAGCGACGCAGACTTTGCCCGCGACGTGGTCTGGCAGATCTATGACAACGCCATGATCCAGGCCGGGCTCCTGGTCGATACCCAGGAGATGGTCAGCCGCAATTACCGTATTCTCGAGCGACTGGCAGGAGATAACACCGCTGATGAACCCGGGGAAAAGTAAGGCCCGTCGGCCTCATGACCGGTAAGCCTTGAAAAAAGGTTGTGTTCACGATATAGGAACACAACCTTTTTTGTATTCCGGGGCAAGGCCGGATGCGAAATTTCCTGTCTCACCATGGAGGAGTCTTCTGTTGGCCTGGTTTTCCGCCCGGTATCCTTCGTGGGACGGTGCCTGCCGGTACCGGACAGAGTCGGTCTTCCGGGTCTTGCGATCTCCTGTCGCCCGTGGCGGTTCCGCCGCCTGCCGGTGCCGGCTTCTTCGTTCCTGCACCGGTGCGGTGGACCCGGGACAAACGTTCTTTCATTCCTACCCGTCAATGCTTTAGTGGTGGCGCTGGCCGGATGAACTGTACCTTGGAGGAAAACTGATGCGCCGCGTACTCGTTCTCTGTTGTGTGTTACTGCTGCTGGGTGGCTGTTACGGTAAGCCGGTGCGCCACCTGGCCTCCGATGCCAGCCTGATCAAGCCGGATGTCTCCACCCGGAGCGATGTCCTCCTCTATCTCGGGGAACCCGACGGTCACCGGGTCGTTGCTCCGGGGGTGGAGGAATATGTCTACTATGAAGATCGCAAGGGGCTGCTGGGCCGGGCGCCGGTGATCGGCTCCTACCTGGACCCGGAGGGCTATGAGATGCTGGTGATCACCCTCAAGGGGGAAAAGGTGGCCGGCTGTGAATTTCGCGAGTTTGATAAAAAAGACACAAGCTGGATGGACGACTTCACCTGGGAAGAGATCAAGTGAACCACGCCACGTCCTATGACATCAAAAGGGAGCGGATGGTCGAGGAACAGCTGATTCCCCGGGGTATCAACGATCCCCTGGTCCTGGAGGCCATGCGTACGGTTCCGCGGCATCTCTTTGTCGAGGACGCCATGGCGGCCCGGGCCTATGACGATCATCCCCTGCCCATCGGTGCGGCCCAGACCATCTCCCAGCCCTATATCGTCGCCCTCATGACCCAGGCCCTGGGGCTCAAGGGCGGGGAGCGGGTGCTGGAGATCGGCACCGGATCCGGTTACCAGGCCGCGGTGCTGTCGCGGATCTGCGACCGGGTCTACACCATTGAGCGGATCGATTCGCTCCTGGGCCGGGCCCGGAGGGTCTTTGACAAGCTCCACTACCATAACATCGTTTCCCGGATCGACGACGGGACCATCGGCTGGCCGGACGAGGCGCCCTTTGACGGTATCCTGGTGACCGCCGGCGGGCCGAAGATCCCCGAGCCCCTCCTTGCGCAGCTGGCCGATCCGGGCCGGCTCGTCATCCCGGTGGGCGACCAGGCCGTTCAGGAGCTGCAACTGGTGGAGAAAAAGGATGGGGAGCTCACGGTTCATCCCCTGGAATATGTCCGTTTCGTCAGCCTGATCGGGACCCATGGCTGGGACAGCTGAGATGGAGGCGGGACTGAAGAGACCCTCCCTGGTGCAGCGGGTCTATGACCGGTGCATGGAATGGATCCAGACCCCGGCCGGGATCTGGGCCCTGTTTTTCATCGCCGTGGCGGAGTCGTCTTTCTTTCCCATTCCGCCGGACGTCTTTCTGATCGCGCTGTGTATCGCCGCTCCGAAAAAGTCTTTTCGCTATGCCGCCATCTGCGCCATTGGTTCGGTGGTGGGCGGGGTGATCGGCTATGGACTGGGGCTCGGTTTCATGGATACCCTGGGGATGCGTATTCTCGACTGGTACGGGCTCCAGGAAAAGTATGGTGTGGTCCAGGACCTCTACCGGCGCTACGATGCCTGGGCCGTGGGGGCAGCCGGCTTTACCCCGTTGCCGTATAAGCTCTTCACCATCACGGCCGGGGCCTTCAAGATCGATTTCGCCACCTTTTTCTTCGTCTCCCTGGTGGCCCGGTCGGCGCGTTTTTTCCTGGTGGCGGGACTGATTTACCGGTTCGGGGCCCCGGTCCAGTACTTTATCAGGCGGTATTTCAATATCCTTTCCATTGTTTTCCTGATTCTGCTGATCGGAGGATTCATTCTGGTCAAGACGCTGCTCTGAGATCGGCAGGATCCCCGGTCTGTTCTCCTGCAAGGGGTCGGACGGACAGGTAATGCAGAAGATCCCTGGGGTCAATGAGATGAAATCAACTTCCCGCCGCCATCCGGCCCGTTTCCCCGGCTCTCTTCTGGCCGGATTCGGGACCGGGACCTGCCTCCTTCTCAAGGCGCTGCCCGCCTTCGCTCTCCAGACCCATGCCGCGCCCGAGGGGCTATACGCCCACCAGATCGGGCATGTGCTCTACTTTCTTGCCATGGCCGGCCTGGTCTACAAGATACGCAACTCGCAGCTGTGGGGAAGTGCAGCCTGGCGCTGGATCGCCACCGGTGGCTTTCTGCTCGGCCTGTGGAACACCTGGGCCTTTGTCGGCCACGTGGTGGAGACCCTGCTGCCCCAGAACCATTTTGTCGGCAGTGTGGAAAGTGGTCACACGGCGCTCAGGATGGTGTCGCTCCTGGATTACCTTTACTGGTTCCTGCGTATGGATCACCTGATCTGCGTGCCGGCCCTGATCTGTATCTACCTCGGGTTGCACCGGATGCGGCGGGAGCGGGTCGCCAGCCTGATGACCCCCAGAGAGCAGAGGCCCTGATGATCTGGTCACTGTATCCGCTCAAGCTGGTGGATATCACCGGCTGCCTCGTCATGCTGGTGGTGGCCAGCTGCTGCCTGCGCCTGGCCCTGCAGATCTACGACCGTGAGCCGGAAAATGCCCTGACCACCTACCTGAAATGGCTCATTGCGGCCCTGTTTGCCTTCTGTGTCTCCCGCTCGCTTGGCCACCTGGTCCGGCACCTGCTCTACCTGGTCGGGCATGGCCAGCTCTGGCACCGGCTCTCGCCCCTGAGCGGGTCCATCAACACCATCAGTTTTGTCGTTATCTTCGCCGTGACCCTGTTTTTCCAGGATACGATGAGGATCATGGCCCGGATGATCAGAGATCGGGAAAACCTGGAGAAGACCAGCCGCCAGGTCCTGCAGCTCAACCGGGATATCGAGGTCATAGTCGCCGACCGGACCCGGGCCGAGCTGGCTCTGCAGGTGGCCCATGAAATACGTAATCCGGTCATGGTGATCGGCGGCCTGATCCGGCGCCTGCTGGGTCGAGGCAGCCGGCAGGATACCAGGCGGGACGAGCAGCTTGGGATGGTCCTGGAGCAGACCGAGAAACTCGAATCGCTGATCAACCGTTTCGAGGATCTCCAGGCCGGGATCAAGGAGCATTTCGGCGAGGTCGATCTCAACGATCTGGTGCGCCAGGTCCTCGACGTGGTGAAAAAAGAGGCGGTGGCGGCCGGGATCCGGTTGGAAAGCCATCTGGCGCCGGGCTCCCTGGTCCTCCAGGGTGACAGTCAGCTTCTCCGGGTGGCGATTCTCCATCTTGTCCGTAACGCCATCGAGGCCTGCGGCCAGGGCAACACCATCACCGTAACCACGGGCCGCGATCAGCGGGGGATCGTGCTGACCATCAGCGATGACGGTCCCGGGATTCCTGACCAGGTCCTGGAGCATATTTTTGAAGCCTTCCATGAAACCGATGCCGGTCCCACCGGCCTGGGGCTGCCCTGGGTCCGGCAGATCATCGACGAACACCGGGGTACCATTGACCTCGCCAGCACCTCGGGTCGGGGCACCACGGTGACCATCACCCTGCCGACCCACCTGGGAGAACTCCAGCACCAGCCCTCGTAAGATATATCCACCCCTCAGGCCGCCGCCATTTTTCCGGCCAGCTTTGCCACCTGGAGAAGGATCTCCTCCAGGTCCATGGTCAGCAGTCTCCTGTTGCGCACCACCAGTTGTCCGTCCACAATCACGTCCCGGACACCACCCCCCGGGCCGCGTACACCAGCAGGTTCGGGTCGTAGAAGGGGCGCAGGTGCGGCCTGTCCAGGTCCATCAGGATGAGGTCGGCCACCTGGCCCGGTTCGAGCCGTCCACCGGGACCGGATCGGTGCGACAGCAGGGGAGTGGTGGCCAGTTCCAGGATCCGGGCGGCCGGGATCGCCACCGGGTCGCGGCGACGGATCTTCTGGATCTTGGCCAGGCAGTCCATCTCTGCAAACAGGTCGAGGACATTGTTGCTGGCCGCGGAGTCGCTCCCCAGGCCCACCGGGATATCCCGGGTCAGCATGTCTGTGACCGGGGCCAGGCCCGAGCCCAGCTTCAGGTTGCTCCGCGGACAGGTGACCACCTGGGCCCCGGTGCGGGCGAGGATATCCAGGTCCTCCCTGTCTACCCAGACGCAGTGGATACAGACGGTCATGGCATCGAGTAGACCCAGGGCCTCCAGGTGGCGTACCGGCGAGCTGCCCCGGGGGTCCATGATCTGCTCCTGTTCGCCTGCGGTTTCGGCCAGGTGGATGAAAAAGGGCGCGTTTCGTTGCCGGGCCAGTTCCCTGGCCCGTATCAGGGTTTCGGGTGAACAGGTGTAGGGCGAGTGGGCGAAGATGGCCGGGGTGACCAGAGGATGGTTCTGCCACTCATCGAGGAACCGGGCCGCGGCCGAGATGTTGTCGGCCGGGTCCGGCACTCCGGGTGCAGGAAAATCGATCACCCCCTGGGCGGCCACCGCCCGGATCCCGCAGCCGGCAAAGGCCCTGGCGGCCTCGTGTTCGTGGAAATAACCGTCGGCCACCGTGGTGATGCCGGCGAGAAGCATCTCGGCCGCGGCCAGCGTCGTGCACCAGAAGACCATCTCCGGGGTGACGGCCCGGGCCTCGGCCGGGAAGATGTGCTCTGTCAGCCAAGTGGCCAGGTCCAGGTCATCGGCCAGGCCCCGGAAAAGGGTCATGGCCCCATGGCAGTGGCCGTTGACCAGGCCGGGCATGGCCAGGCAGCCTCTGCCGTCGATGATGGTGCGGGCCTCCTGGTCGGTCAGGGCCTCCATGGGCCCGGTCTCCACTATGTGGCTGTCCCTGATCCGGATGAAGCTGTTCGGAAGGAGCGTATCCTCTCCCGGAGCGGGGAAGAGCAGGGTGTCGGTGATCAGAATGTCGGTTTGCATAACCTCGGGTATTGCTGTATGGTGGCGGTGCATGGCAAGGGCCTCAGCCCGGCGGCGGGTTCGCCCCGTCGGCCTATACTGCGCACCCTGTAACCTGTAACGACGGATGAGCAGACAACAGCAGGAATATACCCCATATGCCGGCCGGGGCAAGACCCATGAGGGTCCGGACCACAGCGCACCCTACCCGGTGAGCCGGCTGGCGCCGGCCATTTCCCTGGTCGATATCGCCTCGGAGATCGAGCGGGCCGATACACTGCTCGCCAGCCACGCCGAAGGGCGGCTCGAGGTGATCGCCCGCCAGATCCGGGCCCTGCAGGACGAGGCCCGGACCATCCTGGAAAAGGCCCGACGCGACCAGGAGCTGCACCGGGCGGAAAAATCTTTCCAGGTCCGCCCCGGCCATGTCTACCATCTCTACCGCCGCAGCGACGCCACCCTGGTCTGGTCCCTGCTCTCGCCGGCGGACTGGAAGGGCAGGCCGCCGCATGCCTATGTCGGCAGCTACCGGCTGGAGGCGGACATGGGCTGGACCGAGGTCGAGACAGGTATCTGATTGCAGGGAGGACCCTGCAGTTTGTTACCCGAAAATTGCCTTGTGGCTGGACAGTGCCGAAACCCGGAGTCTCCCTTCGGTCGCTTACCTGGTCCAGCCTTCTGGTTGGTTGAGATGATTAAATTATCTGATTACCATCAATCTTCAGCATTGAAGTCGGTGTCGGTCTCCCGTGTTTCACGGGACGCCATAAACCCGTCCCTGGGGGCTTGACTGTGGCCATCCAGGCCACAGACACCCGTGCAACAAGTGAGGCCGACACCTTCATCCAATCGGTGGCTGAATTTCAGTGGTAATCACATTAAATTAAACGGATAAAGAAGATATATCATGGGATTTCGTTGTGGAATCGTGGGGTTGCCCAACGTGGGCAAGTCCACCATATTTAACGCCCTCACCGCGGCGGGCATAGACGCGGAAAACTATCCCTTCTGCACCATTGAACCCAACGTGGGCGTGGTGCCGGTGCCGGATCCCCGGCTGGACCGGCTGGCCGAACTGGTCAAAACCAGGAACAAGGTGGCCACCCAGATGGAGTTTGTCGATATAGCCGGCCTGGTCAAGGGTGCCAGCCAGGGGGAAGGTCTGGGCAACCAGTTTCTGGGCCACATCCGCCAGGTGGACGCCATTGTCCACGTGATCCGCTGTTTTACGGATGATAACGTGGTCCATGTGGAGGGTTCCATCGATCCGCTGCGCGACCGGGACGTGATCACCATGGAGCTGGTCCTGGCCGACATGGAGTCGGTGGAGAAGCGGCTGAAAAAGACCCGCAACCAGGCCAAGTCCGGGGACAAGAAGTGCAAGGCCGAGGTGGCTTTCCTGGAAAAGCTCCAGGAAGTGCTTGACCGGGGCGAACCGGCCCGGGTCCTGGAACCGGAAACAGACCTGGAGCGCGACCTTGTGCGCGATCTCTGTCTGCTGACCACCAAGCCGGTCCTCTACGTGGCCAATGTCAGCGAGGACGACGCGGCCTCGGGCAACAGTTTTGTCCGGGAGCTTGAAGAGGCGGCGGCCGGGGAAGGGGCCTCGGTGGTCACCATCGCCGGCGGCATCGAACAGGAGCTCAGCCAGCTGGAAGCGGACGAACAGCAGGAGTTTCTGGCTGATCTTGGCATGGAGGAGCCGGGGTTGCACCGGCTGATCCGGGCCGGTTATGAACTGCTTGGCCTGATTACCTTTTTCACGGTCGGCGAAAAGGAAACCAAGGCCTGGACCATCACCAGGGGCACCACCGCCCCGGGCGCGGCGGGCAAGATCCACACTGATTTTGAACGCGGTTTTATCCGGGCCGAGGTGATCGCCTATGAGGACTATGTCCGCTGCGGTTCCGAGTCTGCAGCCCGGGACAAGGGCCTCATGCGCTCCGAAGGCAAGGAATACGTGGTCCAGGATGGTGACTGTATTCTGTTCCGTTTCAACGTCTAGGTCGTCCCGTCCGGAGCCAGCTTATGAAGAAGATCTTTATTGACCAGCTCCAGGAAGGCCAGCAGGTGCACGATGTCTTCCTGGTCAGCCGCAAGACCCTGGCCGAAACCAAGGCCGGCAAACCCTATCTCTCCCTGACCCTGATGGATCGCACCGGCGACATCGAGGGCAGGGTGTGGGACAATGCCACCCGCTACGACGCCCAGGCCGAGGTGGGCAGCTTCATTCGGCTGCAGGGCATGGCCAAGTCCTACCAGGGCCGTCTCCAGCTGGGCATTACCTCTCTGGAACAGGTGAGCGCGGACACGGTGCAGCTGGAGGACTTCATCCCGGCCAGCCCGCGGGACTCCGAAGAGATGCAGGCCGAGCTGCGCCGGATCATCGCTCTGGTGCAGGACGCCCACCTGCAACCCCTGCTCAGGACGATATTCAGGGGAGAAACCCTGAAACAGTTCGTCCGGGCACCGGCGGCCAAGAAGATGCACCATGCCTATATCGGCGGGCTCATGGAGCATACCCTGTCGGTTACCGGCATGGCCATGCGCACGGCAGACCATTATCCGGCCCTGAACCGGGACCTGCTCATAGCCGGGGCTCTGCTCCACGATATCGCCAAGATACGCGAGTTTGAGTTTTCCTCGGTCCCCTTCGAGTACACCGACTCCGGCCGGTTGCTGGGCCATCTTGTTCTTGGCGCGGAGATGGTACGGCAGCAGGCGGCCGCCATTGAGGGTTTCCCCGCCGATCTGCTCGATCAGCTTCTTCACCTCATCCTGAGCCACCATGGCCGGCATGAGTTCGGTGCCCCGGTCCTGCCCATGACCCCGGAGGCCCTCATTCTGCATCATCTCGATGATATGGATGCCAAGATGAACTATATCGACGGGTTACGGGCCTCCATGGAGGAAGGGTTGCACTGGTCCGATTACCAGCGGCCCCTGGAGCGTTTTCTCTATCTCCAGGGTACCGACACACCCCCCGAGCCACCGCGGCCGTCCCTGGAGAGCACCGGCCGTACGGCGGCCCGCTCCAGGCGGGAAAAGAAAAAGCCGGCCCCGGATTTCAAGCAGCCGACCCTGTTTTGAAGGCCGGGATATGGCCGCGCCGGAGTTGAGGCCGGGCGAGCGGATCTCCCCAACACCCGTCCAGGATAGAAAAGAAAAAGATGCCTTTTCAGGAGATTCTTGGCCAACCCAAGGCGATCAAGCTGCTGACCCGGGCCCTGACCACCGGCCGTCTGGCCCATGCCTACCTGTTCACCGGGCCGGACGGGGTGGGCAAGGCGGCCACTGCCCGGGCCATGGCCGCCTGGCTGTTCTGCGGTGCAGAGCGCGATCTTGCTCCCTGTGGCCGGTGTCCGGGCTGTATCAAGTTCGCCTCGGGCAATCATCCTGATTTCTTCCACATCGTCCCGGACGGGATGGCCATCAAGATCGACCAGGTCCGGAGCATGAAGAAACAGCTCTCCTTTGCGCCGCTGGAGGCCAGGCAGCGGGTGGTTTTGCTGGAGGATGTGCACACCATGCGCCGCGAGGCGGGTAATTCCCTGCTGAAAATCCTCGAGGAGCCGCCGCCGGACAACCTGCTCATCCTGGTCGGTTCGGACCGGGAACCGATCCTGCCCACCATAATGTCCCGGTGCCAGGTGGTTCCCTTTGCCCCGCTGACCGTGGACCTGGCCGCTGAAATCCTTGTCCGCTGCGATCCGGATCTTGACCGGAGCCAGGCCCGGGTCCTGGCCACTCTGGCCGACGGCTGTCCCGGGCTGGCCCGCTCCCTGGAAACGGGCGGAGTACTGGATGTGTACCGGGAGCTGGTCGAGGGGCTCTTTACCGCCCCGGAGGATCCAGGGCCCCGGGTGGAGTGCGCGCTTAAGCTTGCCGGCCGGGCCGCTGCCGGGAAAGAGGGACTTGATCTCCTTCTTGACCTGCTGGAGATCCTTTTTCAAAAGGCGATGAAGGCCCACCTGCTCGGTACGCCTGCCGGGAAGCTCGACGACCAGGTGGCCCGGGCCAGAGAACAGTGGAATTTGACGCAACTTTCTGATAAGGTGCAGGCGATGGGATCTGCCCGACGTGCCCTGGCCAGAAACTGCAACCAGGGCCTGGTCTGCGAAGCCCTGATGCTCGATCTGCTGGAGTGCAGTCCCAGGGTTCTGGGTGGCTGAGCCGGCTATCAAGAAATAAGAAAAGGCGATGGGCGGCGAGGTGATCCCTTCCAGGGACAGCATCGCTTAACATGTGCACCTGTCAGCTATTTTTCCAGATCACGCCAGCCTGGCTGGCGTTACTTATATTGACCTGATGTCAGAATCTCAAAAGCAAGAAAACCGGCCTCAGCCGGGTCCGGGAGAGGCCAAGTTCCATTTCTACCGCATCCGTTTCCGGCAGGAAGGACAGGAATACACGGTCAAATTCACCGCCGACGACCTCCAGTACGGCGAAGTGGTGATGGTGAAGACCGATCACGGGCCGGAGCCGGCCTTTATTGTCGGTCGGGCCGCGGACACCACTGTGCCGGGCATGGAGCGGGGTGTTTCCTTCCTGGTTATCCGGCGGGCCGGCAAGGATGAAAAGGAAAAATATGCCCGCCTGCCCGATCTGGAACGGGAGGCCTATGGCATCTGCCTTGGCCGGATCCGGGCCCTGGAGCTGCCCATGCAGCTGGTCCGCGTGGAGCGGTTCTTCAACGGTTCCAAGATCATCTTCTATTTTACCGCCGAGAGCCGGGTGGATTTCCGCGAACTGGTCCGCAACCTGGTCCAGGAGTTCCGAACCAGGGTGGAGATGCGGCAGATCGGTGTCCGCCATGAAACCCAGATGACCGGCGGTATCGGGGCCTGCGGCCGTGAACTGTGCTGCAGTTCTTTTCTCAAGAAGTTCGAGTCGGTCTCCATCAAGATGGCCAAGACCCAGGACCTGCCCCTGAACCCATCCAAGATCTCCGGGCTTTGCAACCGGCTGCTCTGCTGCCTGACCTACGAGTATGATGCCTACAAGGATATCAAGAAAGAGATGCCGAGGATAGGCCGCCAGATCCGCTATGAAGACGAGATTTATCGGGTGATCCGCATCAGTCCCTTGCTGGGTACGGTGCAGGTGGTTTCCCGCGACGGGACCGAGCTGCTCCTGGAAGAGGAGCAGTGGCGCCGGGCCGAACCGGTCCAGAAGCAGCAGCCCCGGCAGAAGAAACAGCAGGGGGGCAAATCCAGGTCGAAAAAAGGCCGGGGCGCAGGCCGGAAAAAAGAGAGTCAGAAGGGGAAAAAACAGAAATCCGGTGACGGAACCGGTGGTTCCTGAGCCTTGAATGTGACCACCGGGCAGGACCCCTGCCGCAGTCGCCGTTCTACAGAATCCGCTGCCCGCCGGGCACTGGAGCAGTGAAATATAAAAAGTCCAGAAAAACAAGTAATAAGAACATCATGGCCACCTATATTACGACCCCCATATACTATGTCAATGCCATGCCCCATCTCGGGCATGCCTATACCACCGTGGTTGCCGACACCTATGCCCGCTTCCGCCGGCTGTGCGGTGATGAGGTCCGGTTTCAGACCGGTACGGACGAACACGGGGAGAAGATCGTCGAAGCGGCGGAAAAGGAAGGAGTGTCGCCGCGGGAGTATGTGGACCGGGTCTCCGACGCCTTTCGCCACGCCTGGCCGGCACTGGCCATCGAGCCGGATCATTTCATCCGCACCACCTATCCCGAGCATGTCCGGACCGTGCAGGCGATCCTGCAGCAGGTTTATGACCAGGGAGATATCTATTTCGACGAATACTCGGGGCTCTACTGTACAGGCTGTGAACGGTTTCTGACGGAAAAGGAGCTGGTGGACGGCAACTGTCCCGATCATCAGAAACCGCCCAAAGAGATCACCGAGCAGAACTATTTCTTCCGGATGTCCAAATACCAGGACTGGCTCATCGATCATATCAAGAGTCATCCGGAGTTCATCACCCCGGAGCGTTACCGCAACGAGGTACTCTCGTTTCTCAGTGAACCGCTTGAAGATCTCTGTATTTCCAGGCCGGTATCCCGTCTGACCTGGGGTATTGAACTGCCCTTTGACAAGAATTTTGTCACCTACGTCTGGTTTGACGCCCTGATCAACTACCTCACCGGGGTCGGCTGGCCCGACGGACCGGATTTCGAGAAATTCTGGAGCGTGGCCGAACATGTGATCGCCAAGGATATTCTCAAGCCCCATGCCATCTACTGGCCCACCATGCTCCGGGCCATGGGCGTGGCTCCCTACCGGCGACTGCATGTGCACGGCTACTGGAACGTGGATGACACCAAGATGTCCAAGTCCATCGGTAACGTGGTCCGGCCCCATGAGCTGGTGGATGAATACGGGGTGGACACGGTGCGCTACTTCATGCTCCGGGAGATGAGTTTCGGCCTGGATGCCTCGTTTTCCGGCGAGGCTCTGGTGGCCCGCCAGAACTCGGACCTGGCCAATGACCTGGGTAACCTCTTTTCCCGCTCCCTGACCATGGTCAACAAGTATGCCGGCGGCCGGGTGCCCGAGCCGGTGGAGAGCGAAATCACCGCGACCGACCGGGAGCTGATCCAGGCGGTGGAGAACATGCTTGCGACTTACCAGCGGGAGATGAACGAGTTTGGCTTTTCCCGGGCCCTGCAGGCGGTGTGGGAGGTTATCGGCATGCTCAACCGGTTCATCGTCACCAATGCGCCATGGGAGCTGGCCAAGGAGGAAGGCCGGGAGCAGCGGCTTATGACCGTGCTTTATTTCCTGGTCGAGTCCCTGCGGATACTTGCCCTGGTCCTGCGGCCGGTGATGCCCGTGGCTGCCGGGAAGATGGCGGCCGCACTTGGCATGGAGCGGGAAATGCAGGAGGCAACGCTCGAAACCGCGGGCCGGTGGGGACTGATGCGTCCCGGCACCGAAATAGAACGGGGCCCGCAGCTTTTTCCCCGTCTGGACAGGAAAAAGAATAAACAAAAGCAGCAGCCAGCAAAACCTGCGAAAAAACAACCAAAGCAACAGAAAGACCAGGCAGGCGACGAGGGATTGATCACCTTTGAGCAGTTCGGCAAGGTGGAGTTGCGGGTGGCCGAGATCGTGGCCGCGGAAAAGATCAAGAAGGCGGACAAGCTCCTCAAGCTCACGGTCCGGGTTCCCGAGGAGCGGACCATTGTCGCTGGAATCGCCAAATTTTACCAGCCCGAGGAGCTGATCGGCAAACAGGTTATCGTGGTCGCCAACCTCAAGCCGGCCAAGCTCATGGGGGTGACCTCCCAGGGCATGCTGCTGGCGGCCAAGGAAAAGGACGCCGACGGCAACGAGCGCCTGGTTCTGTCCACGGTGTCGGCGCCGGTGGCCCCGGGCAGCAGGGTTGCCTGAGTTGGAGATCGTGCTTATTATCTGCTGTGGACGGCGCACGGTGCGCACGTCCAGGTACTCGACCGCCCGACCCGGGTCCGGGGCATGGTGGTCCGTGTGCGGCAACATCCGGTCCGGCCAGAACGGCGGGCCGGCAACCCGAAGCTTGGAACCTGATTATGTTTATTCTCAGTAATTTTATCATGGCCCTGGCCAAGCTCATCAGCTTTGCGCTCAGTGCCTACATCTGGATTGTCATCGGCCGGGCCGTTATCTCCTGGGTCAATGCGGATCCCTATAATCCCATTGTCCGTTTTCTGGTTCAGGCCACCGAGCCGCTGCTCGTCAGGATACGACGGGTCCTGCCGGTCATGGGTGGGATCGACCTGAGCCCCATGATCCTGATCCTGGGGATCGTTTTTCTCCAGAGTTTCCTGGTGCCGACCCTGCAGCAGATTGCCATGAGCCTGCGCTGAGCAGGCGCCCGGAAGACATGCCCGTGAAGACCCTGGCCGATGGCCGGCTCCTGCTGGCTGTGCGTGTGCAGCCTCGGGCCAGCCGCAACCAGCTGGCCGGCCTGCATGACGGTGCCCTCAAGATCCGTCTGACCACCCCGCCGGTGGATGGTAAGGCCAACAAGGCCCTGATCGCTTTTCTGGCCAAACTCTTTCACCTCCCCAAGTCCGCCATAACCGTCCAGAGCGGCCACCAGGCCCGCAGCAAACAGCTCGTCATCGAGGGGATCAGCGAAGAGGACGTCAGGAGAATTGTGCATTGTGAATTCTGATTACCATCAATCTTTGGCATTGAAACCGGTGTCGACCTCCCTTGTTTCACGGGACGCCATAAACCCGTCCCTGGGGGCTTGACTGTGGCCATCCAGGCCACAGACACCCGTGAAACGGGTGAGGCCGACACCTTCATCCATCGGTGGCTGAATTTCAGTGGTAATCACATTGTGAATCGTGAAGAGGAAGTTGCGAATTGAAGATGAAGGGGAACAGGGAATGAGTGGATTGCTGTCTGTGGTGGGAACCGGCCCCGGGGCACGGGACCTTGTTACGCCGCGGGCCCGGAAGGTGCTTGAAGAGGCCGATGTCATTGTCGGCTACCGGACGTACCTGGACCTGGTACGGGATTTTTTCCGTGCCGACCAGGAAATCGTCAGCTCGCAGATGATGCAGGAGATCGACCGGTGCCGCAGGGCGCTCGAGATTGGTGACAGCGGCAGACGGGTCGCCCTGGTCTGTGGCGGAGATCCCGGCATCTATGCCATGGCCGGCCTGGTCTTTGAGCTGGCCCGGGAGATGAAAAGCAGGTGCCGGATCGATATTATCCCCGGCATCGCGGCCCTGAACAGCTGCGCCGCCATCCTCGGGGCCCCGCTCATGCACGATTTCGCCGCCATCAGTCTCTCTGACCTGATGACCCCCTGGGAGGTGATCGAGCGACGACTGGAGGCGGCCGCGGCCGCGGATTTTGTCGTAGTTCTCTATAATCCGAAATCAAAGAAGCGCACCACCCAGATCGTTCGGGCCCGGGAGATCCTGCTTGGGCACCGCAGCCCGGAGACTCCGGTTGGGATCGTCACCGGCGCCACCCGGGAGCACGAGACCGTGCAGCTCACCACCCTGGCGGGGATGCTTGATTGTGACATCACCATGCAGAGCACGGTCATCATCGGCAACTCCACCACCTATACCTGGCAGGAGAAGATGATTACGCCGCGGGGCTACCGGGACAAGTACGGACTTGCATGAAGACAGGGAACAAACCGCTCATCCTGGTGACCAATGATGACGGGGTCTATGCCCCCGGTATCCGGGCCCTGTACGAATCGGTTCGCTCCCTTGGCCGGGCCGTGATCGTGGCTCCGGAACAGGACAAGAGCGCGGTGAGCCATTCCCTGACCATGAGCCGCCCGCTTCGGGTGCGCCGGCTGGAGAGCGATGTCTACACCCTGGACGGTACCCCTACCGACTGCGTGATCATCGGCATGAACAAGATCCTGGAACGACGGCCGGATCTCATCGTCTCCGGGATCAATCCCGGGGCCAATCTCGGCGATGATATCAGCTATTCCGGGACAGTATCGGCTGCCATCGAAGGAACCATGTACGGGATCCAGTCGCTGGCCTTTTCGCTCGGCGGCGAGGCCCCGTTCGATTTTACGGTCGCCGCCGGGGTTGCCTGGAAGCTGGCCTCCATGGCCCTGGAGTTCGGCCTGCCGGAGACCACGCTCTTAAACGTCAATGTGCCGGGGCTTCCGGCCGGCGAGATTCAAGGTATTCGCTTCACCCGGCAGGGGCGACGGATCTATCACGATGCCATCCAGGAAACCTTTGACCCCTGGGGCCGCAAGCATTACTGGATCGGTGGCGGCACGGTGCACTGGTCCGGCGGGGACAATACCGACGAGCAGGCCCTGCGCGAAGGCTGGATCTCGGTGACCCCCATCCAGCTCGACCTGACTAACCATGCCGGGCTGGACTATCTCAAACGGAACTGGAAGATGTAGGATGGTCTATCTCGGAGCCCATGAATCGGTGGCCGGTGGCCTGCACCTGGCCTTTGAGCGGATTGTACGTGTCGGTGGCGAGGCGTTGCAGATTTTCACCCGCAATCAGCGGCAGTGGCGGGCTGCACCTTTGACCGAGGAAGAGGTGACCCTTTTCAGGGAGGCCTGGGATGCGGCAGGCGGGATGCCCGTTGCCTCGCATGCCTCGTACCTGGTCAACCTTGCGGCCGGCAAGAAGGAGACCGCGGTCAAATCCGTGGCCGCCTTCACCGATGAACTTCTGCGCTGCGGTCGTCTGGGTATCGGCCAGGTGGTGATCCACCCGGGCAGCCACGGCGGCGACGGGGTGGAGGCCGGGCTCGAACGGGTGGCGCGTCATCTCGATGAGGTCCTGGAACGGGCCGGGGACCCGGCCGCCGGGGTTACGGTCCTGCTGGAGACCACGGCCGGCCAGGGAACGGGCCTGGGGCACCGTTTCCAGGAGCTGGCCACGATCATCGGCCTGTCCCGGTATCCCGACAGGCTCGGTATCTGTGTCGATACCTGCCATATTTTTGCCGCCGGCTACGATATCCGCACCTCCGAGGCCTATACCCGGACTTTTGACGAGTTGGACAGGACCGTGGGCCTGGAGCGGATCGGCCTGTTTCATCTCAATGATTCCAAGAAGGAACTGGGCTCCCGGGTGGACCGGCATGAGCATATAGGTCAGGGCTGTATAGGCCTGGAAGGGTTTCGCCACCTGCTCACTGATCCCCGGTTTGGTGACCATGCCATGACCCTGGAAACCCCCAAGGGTAAGGAACTGCAGGAAGACAGGGACAATCTTCGGGTCCTGCGTTCACTCCTGAACGATTCCGGCTCCTGAATGGACTTCTTTTTTCCTACCTGCAGGTGATCGAAACGGTTTGTGAACTTTCGCTGCTCAGACCGTTTGCATCCACGGCTGCCACCCGGAAACTGTATTCCCTGCCCGATTCGGGCTCGATCCTGTAGAGAAAGCGCGGTTCCGTGCTTTCCCCTGTTCTGGCGGCCAGAAATCCCGTGGTGAAAATCTCGTAACGGACGATATCTCCTTCTGTCCCCGGATCCCAGGAAAGCTGGATACCTTCGGCCGTGCACCGGGCCCGGAGATGGGCGGGTGCGGATGGTGGCGGTTTCGTGGTGGCCTGGACCGGATTGGACATCTGGCCCTTCAGGCCGTCCCTGTCCACGGCCCGGACCTGGTACCAGTAGGTGCGTCCGTCTTCCAGGTCCTTGTCGATAAAGGTAGTTTGCTCCGATTTGACCGAGCCGACCTGGTGGGTTACCCGGTCCAGGGTTTCACCCCGGAAGATCTGGTAGGTTATGATATCCGGCTCCGGACCTGGCGACCAGCTCAGGGCGACCCGGCGAAAGAGGCGACTCTTGGCCTGGAGTCCCGATACCGGTCGCGGCGCCGGCTTGGTGGTAGCGGACACGATCGCCGAATCTTTGGAACGAACGTCGACCACATTGATGGACTGGATCTTGTAGAAATACCTGGTGTGATCCTGGAGAGGATTGCCCCAGGTGCCGTCATCGGTGTACTTCTGGCAGTCGCGGCCGCCGACAGAATCGATCTGTTTGAACGGCCCGCTGGCTGAGCGGCTGCGAAAGATGGCATAGCCCTTGACATCCGGATCCGTGACCCGGGTCCAGAACAGGGGTACCCGGCGGGGCTGGCCTTCGATGGCCCGGACCTGGGACGGGGGTGGGGGCGCGCCCTTGGTAACCGCGGAGACAACGGGCGCATCCTTGCTGAGCACCCCGACAATGTTACGGGCCCTGATCGTGTAGAAATACTCGGTGCTGTCCTTCAGGGCACCATAGGTACTGAAGGGTGTTCGTTCGCCGTAGTCAGTGTATGTCTGCCGGTCGCGTCCCTCGATGGTGGCGATTTTTTCAAAGGGGCCTTTTTTCCGTTCGCTGCGGAACAGGACATAGCCGTTGACCCGTGGGTCCTGGGATGGTTCCCAGAACAGCCGGATGCGGCGCAGGCTGTTGCCGGCGGCGTGAAATCCGTTCACCGGTGGCGGGGTGCCGGCGGTGGTGACAGCAAGCGGGGCGGCCGGTACGTTGGCAAGGCCGGTGGTGGTGAGGCCGATAACAGTGTAATAATAAGTGGTTGCATCCTTAAGTCCGGAGTCCTCCAGAATAACCAACCCCTGACTGTTGGGAACCGGTTCGGTGACGGCGCGAAATATTCCGTCAGGCCGCGGGGCGCGAAGCAACTGATAACCGGTATAGATATGGGGTGGATCCGGCTGGAGGATGATCCGGTTGCGTCGCAGGTCGCCCTGGGTGGAGATAACCTGCGGGGTCGGGAGCAGGGGTGAGTAGATATCTCCGGCGGCGACCAGTTTCCGGACCAGGCTGAGGGTCAGGCCCTCCATGGTTTTTTCCATGGAAAGAGTTTTTTCCCCTTTCCGCCAGGGAAGTTCCGAACGTATTTCCCAGAGTGTCCGGCCGTTCCAGGCATCGGTCATGCTGATGGTGCAGCGCCTGGCCGGTTCGGAACCGGAGAGTGAATAGTCCCCCCTGAGCCGGCCGGTGATTACGCCGCGGGCATCCAGGTCCCGTCCCGCCTGCACGGGATCTGTTTTCCGGTGCCTGGCCTGCCAGCCCTGTGCTTTTTCCAGGGCAAGGAGGCGGTACTTGCCCGTTCGCTCCAGGGCCTCGTGGAACAGTGCGGTGACCTGGCGGGCAAAGTCGGGGCTGTCGCCGGTAAAGGGCAGCAGGACGACCCGGTTCAGGATGTGTTGCCGGGCATCCGGAGCGATGTGGATGGCCACCTGGTCGCTGGGATGTTCTTCTGCCGGTGCGGCCTGGACGGTCACCGGCCGGACACAGCAGAGAAGAATCGAGGCAAACAGGAGCAGTACGGCCTTGGCTGGGGACATGGTGCGGGATCTCTCTTTTCCTGTAACTGGAAGGCTGCGAGCTGTAACAGCTTAAAAAACCAGATATTTATAAGTATACCAGAATGAATGGTTTTTGGGAACCTTCACCATCTGTCCCGGGGGTGTCGTGGGGAATCACCGGAGAACTGTTGAAAAAAACTTGCTTCCCGATCCATTGCGGGAGATGATAGAGGAAGTTGCCACTTTGATCGAATCGGATCGGAAGGGATATTTCGCCAGCATATGGAAAAAAGTATGGGCCTGTTACAAAGTGATGCACTCCTCGACCTGCTCTGTGAGCAGAACCTGCTGACGACAGAGCAGCGGCAGTACATCATTTTGCACAAGGGCAAACAGCGCCAGAAACTCCTCAAGCAGGCCGGAAACCGGCGGCCGGAGGACAGGCGCCGTCCGGACCGGGGCTATCCGGACCTGGTGGACATCATTGCGTCCCTGCGGCTCGAAATTCCCGGGCAGAAGGGGGCGCGTCTTGGCGAGGAGGTCATTCTTCGGGCGGTGAGCCGTAAGCTGAAGATTCCGTTCAAGAAGCTCGACCCGCTGGAACTGGACATGGAGGTGGTGACCCGGACCATTCCCCGCTCCTTTGCCCTTACCCACCTGATTCTGCCGCTGGAGTTGCATGACGGTATCCTGGAGGTGGCGCTCTATGATCCGGACAAGCAGTCAGTGCTTGAAGATATCGAGCGGGCCAATCAGGTCAAGGTCCGGCCCTTTCTTTCCACCCGCAGCGATATAAAGAAGATCCTGGCCGAGTTTTTCGGCTTCCAGCGCTCCATAACGGCTGCTGAAACCCAGTTCGGCGCCGGTGTCGGCGGATCGCAGACCGTGGATATCGGCAACCTGGAGCAGTATGTCCGGCTTTCCTCGGCCCAGGAGCTGACCTCCACGGATCAGCATATCAAGGCCGCGGTCAACCACTTGTTCCACTATGCCCTGGAGCAGCGGGCCAGTGATATCCATATCGAGCCCAAGCGCAATATCTGCCTGATCCGCTTCAGGATCGACGGGGTGCTGCACACCATATACAAGCTGCCCAAAGCGGTCCATTCGGCCATTGCCTCGCGGATAAAGTCACTGGCACGGCTGGATATTGCCGAAAAAAGGCGGCCCCAGGACGGGCGGATCAAGATCGGCCAGGGGCGGGAGAAGGAGGCGGAGCTGCGGGTATCGTCGGTACCGGTGGCCTTTGGGGAAAAGATAGTCCTGCGTATCCTGGATCCCAATGTTATCTTTCAGGACCTGCATGAACTTGGTTTTTCCAGGCGGGATTTCCAGGTCTACGAGAACTTCATGCGGGCTCCGCACGGTATTGTCCTGGTTACCGGGCCCACGGGCAGCGGCAAATCGACCACCCTCTATTCCACTCTGAAAAAGATTGCCACCCCGGAGAAGAACATCGTCACCGTCGAGGATCCGGTGGAGATGGTGTATGAGGAATTCAACCAGATCGCGGTTCAGACACAAATTGACGTGACCTTTTCCTCTATTTTACGTAATATCCTGCGCCAGGATCCAGATATTATCATGATCGGTGAGATCCGCGATCTGGAGACCGCAACCCATGCGGTCCAGGCGGCCCTGACCGGACACCTGGTCTTTTCCACCCTGCATACCAACGATGCGGTCTCAAGCATTATCCGGCTGGTGGATCTGGGGCTGGAGCCCTTTCTTGTCGCCTCCACCATGCTCGGGGCCCTGGCCCAGCGGCTGGTCCGGCGGATATGCCCGCATTGTGTGGAGAGCTACCAGGTGACCGGCGCGGAACTGGCCCGGCTCGGCTTTCCCGTGGAGGGCGACGGTCCGGTGGAACTCAGGCGAGGCAAGGGGTGCCAGCACTGCCGGGGAACGGGATATCTGGGACGGCTGGGGATTTTCGAGATCTTTCCCATGTCGGAGCAGCTCAAGAAACTGGTGGCCGACCGGGCCACCGATGCCCGGCTTCGGCAGGTGGCCATCGGTGAGGGTATGACCACCCTGCGTGAGGATGCCTGGCGCAAGGTGCGCCGCGGCGTGACCACCCTGGAAGAGGCCATCCGGGTAACCGGGGAACAGCAGTGAACAGAAGCCTGCCGGACCATTTTCGGACCGGCACAATGGATAGATGACGACGTAACCTATGGGACAGCGAATTGTCTGCAGAAATAAAAAGGCGTTCCACGATTATCATATCGATGATCGACTGGAGGCCGGCATTGTCCTGACCGGACCGGAGGTGAAATCCCTGCGGGCCGGGCGGGCCAACCTGAAGGACGGCTATGCCAAGGTGAAGAACGGGGAGGTTTTTCTTTATAATGTCCATATTTCCCCTATTCCTTTGCCACCCATGTATCGCCCGATCCGCTGCGGGTTCGCAAGCTCCTGCTCCACAAGCGGGAAATCCGCCGACTTACGGGAAAATTAAAAGAAAAAGGCATTGCGCTTATCCCACTTAAGATTTACTTTATAGATAATGGCAAGGCCAAGGTGGAACTGGGCCTTGCCCGGGGAAAGAAACTCTATGATAAACGCGCCGCACTCAAGAAGAAGCAGAGCGACCGGGATCTGGAACGCGCTTTGCGGCGGTACAAGGAATAGGGATCAGCACAAGAACATAGAAAGATTGAAAGGGGGCGAAACGGATTCGACGGGGATACATAAGCTCAGGCTGCATGCCGAGGATTCCGCCAACCTCGTAAAACAGGTGGAACGTAAATATAGTCGCAGACGACTATGCATATGCTGTGGCAGCATAAATAAGCCACTGCTCCCCGGTTACTCCTGCGGACCGGGTAAGAGCATCGACTAGCGGGATAGCTTCCGGGGTTCTCCGGTGGCTCCGGCGGCGAAACTCCACAGCGGATAGTGCTGACAGCCCCTTGTCCTGGAGGGGCCAAGGCACGATAAACAACCCCTTCACAGGACTAAGCATGTAGACGCCTGCAGGGGAGTATCTCCGGACGCGGGTTCGACTCCCGCCGCCTCCACCATTTGAAAAAAGACAACCCGTCTCTCCGGGGTCATTCTCCGGGGTGACGGGTTTTCTTTTTCCCCTTGTTTCTGAAGAGTTTGCGCCCGTTTCACATCTTTCCAGACCCGTTCTCCTCCCGCCGAATTCTCCCTCTTTTCCCGCCTTTCATTCTCTGTTTGCCCCCAGATTCTCTGTTTTCTCCGGACGAAGTCCGAAGCTCGTCCGGAAAGCTACCTCCTTAGAAAATAAATAGATTCCGCTCTGTCGCCCATTCGGGTGGTTGCGGTATGTCATCAGTCGGTGTCCCGGTGGCATTTTCGTTTCTAACTTCGCACTTCTTGGCCAGCAAGGGAAAGCTATCAACTCGGATTTCTCAGTCCCGGCAAAAGACAAATCCGCAGGACAGCGGATTTGGACGGCCGACAGGCCGCCAGCAGGGTGAACGCCAGGGATGGTGCGAATCAACAGCCGACCGCTGATGGTCGGCTGTTGGGGCTGCTCTGGTCCGATGGTCAGTTAGTGGCGAAACCGAATTGTCGGCGCTGCTCCGTCCAGTCCTCGGGAAAACCACTTGTTTTTTCCTTCTTGACTCTTTATTTTAGGATGTGCGACAAAGATAAAATAAAGGACAGTCTTATTTTAGGTTCGGGGCAGGCAGGATGAAGCGAGAACTCCAAGGAAAATACGTGACCATATCGACAGTGGGTGAGAAGGCCCAGGCCTTCGTGCCCGCGCCGCTGCCTCCGCGTCCGCCCATCGACTGGACACCGGAGCTGCGTAACAAGTTCGACCAGGCGCTACTGGCGCTGGGTCGGCTGGACAGTGTCTCAACCCTGCTACCGGACACCTCGCTGTTCCTGTACATGTACGTTCGTAAGGAGGCGGTTCTCTCCTCGATGATCGAGGGAACGCAGTCATCGCTCTCCGATCTCCTGCTTTTCGAATTGGACATGGAGCCCGGTGTGCCGATGGATGATGTCCGGGAAGTGAGCAACTATATGGCAGCCCTGGACCATGGCCTTGCACGACTGGCCGAGGGGTTCCCGCTGTCACTGCGTCTGATAAAAGAGATGCACTCCATATTGCTTGCCAAGGGGCGGGGCAGCAACCAGACACCGGGCGAATTCCGCAGGACCCAGAACTGGATCGGCGGCACCCGGCCCGGCAATGCGGCCTTTGTCCCTCCACCGGCCGAGCAGGTGATAGATTGCATGGGCAAACTGGAATTATTTCTGCACGACCAGCCGGAACCGACCCCTGCGCTCCTTAAAGCTGCTCTGACCCATGTGCAGTTCGAGACCATCCATCCGTTTCTGGATGGTAACGGCCGTCTTGGACGGCTCCTGATCACGCTGCTTCTGTGCGAGCGATCAGTACTCCGTGAGCCCATGCTCTACCTGAGCCTCTATTTCAAAACACACCGCCGGTATTACTACGAATTGCTCAACAATGTGCGTCTGATCGGTGACTGGGAAGCCTGGCTCGACTTTTTCGCGGAGGCGGTCATTGTCACCGCCACCCAGGCGGTGGAAACAGCGCGGCAACTTGTCGATCTGGCAAATAAAGACCGTGATAAGATCAGCAGCCTCGGCCGGGCGGCGCCATCTGCCCTGCGGATTCATCGGGCCATGATGGAACGTCCCATCACCACTTCCGGGTGGCTGGTGAAAAAAACGGGCATAACTCCGGCGACGGTCAATAAGTGCCTGGCCCATCTTGAGCGTTTGGGCATTGTCCGGGAATTGACTTCCCGCAAGCGCAACCGGCTTTTCAGCTATACCGGATACGTGGAGATCATGAACCAGGGGACGGAACTGCCAGGGTAAAGGCGTTCGGACTTTTCATGTCAACACACCAAGAGGAGTGACCAGGGGAATCGAACCCGCATCCATTCTCTGTTTGGGAAAAACATGAAGAAAGGGATTTCTCCGGGAAGGCGCCGGAAGGAAGTTGTGTTGTGCCGATTTACAATGTGATGGCAACAAGTTACGTCATTTTGGCATATGAGAGTCATTTGTGAACAAGCCGCGTTCCCTCCACCATTTTAAGACGGAAACAGCCCGTCATCCTGAAACACCAGGGTGACGGGCTGTTTTTGTTTCATGGCCTCGTGATGATGGGTCGTTGTCGGTGATTTCGGAGCGAGTGGTATTTTATTGCCCTGTTCCACCATGGGCGGCCACGGGGGGCGCCCCTACGGTTTATTTGTCTTTGTTGAGGATTTCTTCGCCGGTCTTCTGAAACCGGGCGTAAAGTCTTCTCATGAAAGGAATGAAATCGTGTTCGCTGCGCCAGAGGGGCGGGGGGCCCAGGCGACGGATGAGAGATGCCTCCAGCCGGGGTGGTTTCCGGCGCACGGGGATGGTGTCAAGGGGCAGGTTCCGGGACCAGAAGGTTTCCGGTTCGTTTAGGGCCAAAGGTGCAGGCTGGCGCCGACGCAGGTCCCTGCCTAGCATTTCCTGCTGGATAGTGGCCAATGGCGGCACCGGCCTGGAAGCGTCGACCTTCACCTCTTCCCCCTGGATGGCCCGGACCAGGGCGAAAAAATCTTCCGGCTCCAGACCCCGGAAGCGGAAAAGCAGCAGCGGCTCCCGGTCGAACTCTCGGGCCATGATAAAGGCGACCGCTGCAATGTGTTTACAGGGGTTGGACCAGTCGGGGCAGGAACAGTCGGCCTGCAGCTCACTGTAGGTAGCCGGAAAAAGGTTGATGTCGGCTTTCCGCAGGTCGTTTTCCAGGTGTTCCGGTAGCTCGCCGTTGAGCAGCCGGGCCAGGTACCTGGGCTGTTCGGCAATGGTGTCCAGCACGGTCAGCCACTCTTTCTCTGTCCAGTGGCGGAAACTGATCCTGACCTGGTAGGGTTTGTTTCTGCTGCCCTGGACCACAGCCTCAATCCCTGCCACACTGGTACGGACATCGACCACCTGGCCCTGCCGGGCATAGCTTTTGCCCCGGCCCAGCCTGGCGCCGATGTTGTAGGAGGCCATGATTTCTTCCCAGCGCCGACCCCACCATGATTCAGAGAACCAGCCCCGTTTTGACCGGGCCTTGATCCCTCCGGCAACCGTTTTGGGACGGGTAGCCGGATACCAGCCGGAATATCTCCTTTTTCTGGCCATGCCTGTGTCCTCCCTTATTCCTGGCCCCGGATCACCGGTGTGTCATGGGGTGCATGATGCAGGACAGTATCGATTGTCATGGTTCCACGGCCTCGCTGTCCAGGCGGAACAACTCCTGCAGTTCCCTGGTAGAGAGTTCGGTAAGCCATGCCTCGCCGCTGCCGACAACTTTTTCCGCCAGGTCCTTTTTTCTTTTCAGCAGGTTATCTATCCGCTCTTCCACGGTTCCCTGGCAGAGAAACTTGTGTACCTGGACGTTTTTCTTCTGCCCGATGCGAAAGGCCCGGTCGGTGGCCTGTTCCTCCACGGCCGGGTTCCACCAGCGGTCAAAATGAAAGACGTGGCTGGCCCGGGTGAGGTTGAGCCCCGTGCCACCGGCCTTGAGCGACAGTACCATGATCGCCGACCCTGCACCTTCCTGGAATTCCCGGACCATCACGTCACGCTTTTTGCGCGAGACGCCGCCATGGAGAAAATAGACCGGCACTCCGAGCCTGGTGCGCAGGTACGGGGTCAACAGCTCGCCCATCTCGCGGAACTGGGTAAATACCAGGGCGCTGTCACCCGCGTCGCGCAGGATGTGCATCATCTCCAGCAGCCGGTCCAGCTTGCCGCTGCGTCCTTCAAGAGGACGCTTCTGGCCCAGAAAATGGGCCGGGTGGTTGCATATCTGCTTGAGTTTCGTCAGGGTGGCCAGGATGATACCCCGGCGCTGCATACCAATGGCCTCGGCCAGTTGCTGATTTGCGTCATCCACTGCGGCCTGGTACAGGCTGGCCTGTTCCGGGGTCAGGGTGACATGGATATCGGTCTCCTGCTTCTCCGGCAGGTCGCGGATGATCTGTTTGTCGGTCTTGAGTCTCCGCAGCAGAAAGGGCCTGGTGATGCGTTGCAGCCTTTTTGCTGCTTCATCGTCCTGCCGCATCTGGACCGGGCCCAGGTATTTTTTTCGGAACGAGGATTTGGTCCCGAGAAAACCGGGATTGCAGAAGTCCATGATCGACCAGAGATCCATGATGGAATTTTCCACCGGGGTACCGGTAAGGGCGATCCGGAAACGGGCCGGGATGCTGCGGATGGCTCGGGACTGCCTGGTATCGGGGTTTTTGATATTGTGGGCTTCGTCGACGATTATCCCTGCCCAGCTGACCTGGCGCAGGGTGTCGATATCGCGAAGCGCCAGACCGAAACTGGTGAGTACCAGGTGGTGTCGGGCAGCGCTTTCCTGGAAGGCTTGCTCCCGTGATCTCCCGGGGCCATGATGGAGCAGGACAGCCAGGTCCGGCGCGAACCGGGTCGCCTCCCGCTGCCAGTTGCCCAGGACCGAGGTGGGGCAGATCAGCAGGACCGGCTCGGTCCGGCCCTGTTCACGGTTTTTGAGGATGAGTGCCAGGGCCTGGATAGTCTTGCCAAGTCCCATATCATCGGCCAGGCAGCCGCCAAGACCGAAACGGCTGAGAAAATGGAGCCAGGAAAGGCCCCTTTGCTGGTAGGAGCGAAGCTTGCCGGAGAGAGCTTTCGGCGGCGAAAGAACGGGCAGTTTTTCTCCTGACTTGAGCCCTTTCACAACCTCGGCCAGCCATCCGCCGGCATCCAGCCCGGTAAAGCGCATGCCGTGGATGGTTCGCTCATCGCCAAGGCCAAGGGCAATGGCCGTACCCACGGTCATCTGCAGCTGGTCCCGTTTCTTCCAGAACTTGAGGGCCCGGTCTATATCGGCTGGCTCGACTTCGACCCATTGGCCGCGGACCTGCACCAGGGGGGATTTGGCTGCCGCCAGCCGACGAAGTTCCTCGTAACTGATCGGGGTGTCGCCAAGAGCCATTTGCCAGTCAAAGGAGAGGATGTCACCCAGGCCGGCCGGGGCTTCATTCTCCGCAGTGGCGATGGAGGCCCTGGCGGAGATTTTCTGGTGGTGTCCTGTCCACCAGCCTGGCAGCAGAACGCCGAAACCTTCCTCCTCCAGCAACCAGGCACCCTCCCTAAGGAAGAGGTATGTCTCGTCGGTGGTAAGGAACCATTTGTCTGGCTTGGAAAGCTCAAGGACCGGAGCCAGGGGTTCAAAGAGCTGTGACGCCCGGTCCAGGGCGGTCAGGAGCAGTACATCGGCCCGCTCCAGCTGGCGGCCGGGAAAAAGTTCCCGGTTGCCTTCCCAGACCGCATCCGCCGGAACGACAAGGCTTGGGTCGTCGGTTGCCTGGAGGAGAAAACGCAGCGTCCAGGACTTTTCTTTTTTTTTGCCGACGGGCTCTTCAAGGCGCAAGCAGAGTCGCAGACCATCCCAGGCCTGTGGCTGGAGGCGGTTGTGCCAGGCAGGCAGCTGATCGGCCAAGGCGTCGAGGTCCGGAACGCCGGATGCCATCGACATATCCAGACGCAGCCCCATGCGTGCCAGCGCGGCCTGGACGCGGTCCAGGCTCGCGGGGCCAAAGCCGGACAGGCGTAGCAGCTCGTGGGCGGAACAACCGGTCAGTTCAGCAGTCGTGTGGATTCCTGCCCGGTCAAGAGCTTTCCGGGCCAGGGGGGGCAATCCCAGATCATCCAGGGGGGTGTCCATGTTCTGGCGGTTCCCGGGCATGCGGTCGCAGAGATCTGCCAGCCAGCGGTCGTGGACACTCTGTCCGGGATCAACGGCTGCGGGCTCGGCAGCAGCGGCGCTTCTCCGGCAGAGAGCGTCCACCAGGATACAGGTGACATCGTAGAGCAACTCCCCGGCCACGTCACGTAACTTTTCCGGGTCCCGGAAGAGCTCCCGTCCGTGGATGGCCAGGCAGGCCGGGGGCATGATCGAGGAAAGGGTGGCAAAAGCGGCCGATTCTTCGGGACGGAACCAGGGACGCCAGCAGCCGCGGATATCTTCTTCCTTCCGGGTGATATCAGGAACCACATCCTGGCGAACCAGGAAGGCGGCCGACCACTCCAGAACAAAGGCCCAGTATTCGAGATCGGGCCCGGGAAAGATGTCAGGATGCCTGGCAGGGTCAACCCGCCGGATATGGTGGAGAAAATCCACTGCTGTGTCCGGGGGGAGGGCCGTGGTCGCAATGGTACAGGCCTGGAGGCTGGTCCTGCCGGACGTCGGGGACCGGTCCAGGAGTGTGGATGAAGGGACCGGGACCCCTTTGCACCCGGGCAGGGTCAGGGCCAGGGGTTCAGGGTCACCGGGTGAAATATCGAAGTCAGCCAGCACGGAATCCGGAGTGTCGAGAATACCCGTGGAGGACTCGGCCCAGACGCAGAAGGAGGCATCGCTCCAGACGCCGTGCAGGATAACAGGGGTTGGGTAGGACATGAAACCAGCTCGGGAGCTTTCTGTCGCCTGCTAAGACATCAGCCGCAACATGGCCTGGACGACCTTGTCTGCGCCCTCGCCGATCTGGTCGACCCTGGAGGGGAGCATGTAGCAGGGCGTGGTAACGACCCTGTTTTTCTCGTCCACGGCAATCTCGCCCTGCCAGGTGGCGGTGTGTCGGCCGCCCATGGCCGCGATGTTGCCGGCTGTTCCCTCGTCCTGGCCAATGGTGACGGTGACATCACCAAGCACCCGGACCACGATGACCGGGGCAATGCACAGGGCGCCGATGGGTTTTTGCCGCTTGTGCATTTCCCTGATCGCCCGGGCCACATCCCCGTTGACAGTGCAGTCGGGGCCGTCGAAGGCATAGGTGCAGAGATTTTTGGCGGCGCCGAACCCGCCGGGCAGGACCAGGCCGTCGAGCTGATCGGGATCGAGATTTTTGAGGTCCTGGATATCGCCCCTGGCGATGCGGGCCGCTTCGATGAGCACGTTTCGGTGCTCGTCCATCTCCTTTCCGGTTATATGGTTGAGCACGTGATACTGGTCGATATCCGGGGCAAAGCACTGGTAATCGGCCCCGTTTTTATGGATGGCCCACAGGGTGAGGGTTGCCTCATGAATTTCGGCTCCGTCCTGATGGCCGCAGCCGGACAGGATGACACCAAATGTTTTTTTGCTCTTGCTCATGACAGCCTCCTGTACGGGTTATGGGGAGAGGGTGTAGATGGCCGGCAGATTGCGGTAGAGCTGGGCATAGTCCAGACCGTAACCGATGAGAAAGCCGCGGTCGATGTGGAAGGCGGCGTAATCGACCTGAACCCTGGTCTGGCGGCGCTCCTTCTTGTCGATCAGGGCGCAGACCTTGACAGAGCGGACCGCATGGTCCTGGAAATACCGTTCCAGCCAGGCCATGGTGGTACCGGTATCGATGATGTCTTCCACCAGGAGTATGTCCTTGCCCACAAGCTCCAGCTCCGGTTCCTTGGTCAACCGGATGGTGCCGGAGGTGGAGGTTTCATTGCCGTAGCTGGCGACCCGGATGAAGTCCACTTCCAGGTCCAGTTCGATATGTTTTGCCAGGTCGGCAAGAAACATGAAGGCCCCGTTGAGCACGCCCATGAGGACGAGTTTTTTGCCGGCGTATTCCCTGGTGAGTTGCTGGCCAAGCTCGGCAACCCGTTGCTGGATCTGTTCGCTTGAGAGAAGGAGTTTGCGTGTTTCCATGGTCAGTTGTGTTTCCCTGGGTTGTATTGTTCGTTCCTGACGGTTGGTGGTCTCTCGCAGGTCCCGGGAGGGAGAAAAGCGAGTCCCTCCGGGAGGCTGCCAACCATCTACAACAATTTTTCAGGAAAACCAATGAGAATCCAGTCCCTGTTCCTTCAGGCATGGGCGCTGCAGGGAATACAACGCGGCTCAGCCGGTGATTTCTCTCTTCCACTGTTCCAGCAGCTCTTTGGCCTCTTTCACCTCCTTGAAGGGTTTATCGCCGGCAAGGGCTTCTTTCAGTTCCTTGACAGCCTCTTTCTTTTTTCCCTCTCCGTACAGGGCCAGGGCCAGGTGGTAACGGAACACCGGCCGCTCGGGCTGTTTTTCCACCGCCTGGCTGAATTCCGACCGGGCAAGACCATAGGCTTTCCGCTTGTAGTGGACCCAGCCCAGGGTATCCATGATATGCGGCTCATCCGGCAGCTGCTCCTTGGCGATCATGGCCAGCCGCAGGGCCTCGCCCAGGTCGGGCTCGGGCTGCTCGGCAATGAGCCAGGCCAGGTTGTTGGCCGCTGGAGCGAAATCGGGCCGGACCTGGAGCGCCTTTCTGTACTGGGCCATGGCGCCGTCGATATCGCCTTTCTGCTCCAGCAGGGTGCCAAGGCCCATGATGGCCTGGACATTCTCCGGTGTTTTTTCAAGCAGGGCCCGGTATTCGCCGATGGCCTGGTCCAGTTTCTGCTGCCTGTTGTAGATCGATGCGCTCAGGATATAGGTGCGCGGGTTTTGTGGATCGAGCTTCTGGGCTTCCTGCAAGACCTGCAAGGCTTCGTCCAGCTGGTTTTCACCCATGAGCAGTGTTGCCAGGAGAATCCGCAGACCGGTTCCCTGGGGCGCTTTTTTGATCTGCTCCCGGAGCTCCTGCAGCAGGCTGTCCCTGCTCTTGCCCTGGCTGCCCTCGATGCGGAGGATATTGACCATGGCCAGGGTGTTGGCCGGCTGGACCGCCAGCAGCTGCCGGAAAGCCTCCAGGGCCTGGTCCAGTTTTTTCTGGCCCAGGTAGGCCAGGCCCAGGTTGCCGAGAATCTCCACGTTGTCGGGCACTTTTTTACGCATCTCCTCCAGCATGGCTGCGGCCCGATCGTAATCCTTGCTGTAGAGGACGCTTTTGGCGAGCAGTAGGGCGGCCTGAAAGTTTCTCGGGTCGAGCTTGAGGGCAATGGCCGCCTCCTGCCTGGCCTGGTCAAACTCCCTGGCATTAAAGTGGAGATAGGCCAGCAGGGCCCGATAGCGGGAATTTCTCGGATTATGTTTCAGGGCCTCGAGAACACTGTTCTGGGCCATCTCTGTCTCACCAAGATTCATGTGGGCCAGGGCCTTGGTGAAGTAGGCGTCGGCCCAGCGGGGATAGTTCTTGACCAGGTTGGCGGTCAGGGTGAGGGCCTCCTGACTTTTTCCCTCCTTGATCAGGAACTTGGCCTTGACCAGGTTGGCGCCGCCATGCTTGCTGTTTTCAGCCAGGATCTCGTCCATGAGTTTTCTGGCCTGGTCAAATTTTTTCTGTTCAAAGTAGTAGTCTGCCAGCTGCGCCTTGATATCCAGGGGGTTATCCGCTTTGTCAATGGCGGTTTCGTAGGTCTGGACCGCCTTGTCGAACTGGCCGGTGTTACGGTAGAAGTCAGCCAGGATGAGCAGCAGGCGGGTGTCATCGGGGAAGGTCTCGATGGCTTTTTGCAGGGTTTGCTCGGCTTTGCCGTTTTCATTGTTCTGCCTGTAGAGGGAGGCCAGGAGGATATGGGGCCGGACATTGTCGGGGAATCGGGTCATCATCTCGCGGATGATGGCTTCTGCCCGGGCCGGATCCTTTTGTGACTGGTAAAAGCTCAGCAGCACCTGGTAGTTGGCTATTTTATCCGGATTCAGTTCAATGGCGCGCTTAAACGCGGCTTCGGCTTGGGTAGATTTATTCTGGGCAGCGTAGAGCCGTCCCTGGATGGAATAGAGCCGGTCCATTTTCGGGGAGAGCTTGAGCGCCCTGTTGAGCAGCTCCCCGGCCCGGTCAAAGTTTCCTTCGATGATCTCCAGGTTGGCCATCAGGGCCAGCCCATCCACATTGTCCGGGTGGGCCTTGAGAACGGCCTCCACTATCTCGCGGGCACTTTTCTTGTCCCGGCTGATCAGGTGGAATTCCGCGGTTTTCAGTCGGGCGTCCACGTTTTCCGGATCCAGGCTGGCGGCCCGCTGCAGCTCCCTGAAGGCACCTTTTATATCCCCTGACTTGAGATAGAGCAGCCCGAGCTGGTACCTGGCGTCGGCGAATTTCGGGTCGATCTGGATGGCGTTTTTCAGCTCAATGACCGCAGCCTTGTCCTTGCTTGCCTGCACATATTCCATGGCCTTCTGATAATGCTTGACCTTTTTTTCATCTGGATTTGATGAGCAGCCGGGCAGGAGCAGGAGAAGAAAAAAGAGGAGCAGGAATGAGGAGGTGCAGGTCGCTGGAAACTTTTGCATGACAATACCTTTGGGTAATTTCGATCTGTATGATATGCTTTTGATTACAATTAATATACACGAGAAGTTGCAGGGATCCATAGAAAAAAATCGTTTTTCTTTTTTGATTATAGTACCTTTAAGTAACTCCTGTGAGCTGTAATTCAGAAATGTATGTCCAAGAGGGTTGATCATGCGTGGGGTCTGTCGGAACTTCGGATATCTTTTTGTTTTAATAGTGTTATTTGTGCTCTGTCAGGCGGGCTTGGCCCGGGCGGCCCAGTCCACCGCCGATGTGGTGGCGGACAGTGCCATGAAGGAAAAGCTGCGCCAGGAGATTGTCGGCACGGAGCTGCAGTACCCGGGTGAAGAAGAGGAGTATGTCATCGGCTATGGCGATATCCTCAGCGTCAGTGTCTACGGCGAGGGCGACATGGCGGCCTCGCTGGCCCATGCCGCCGGACGTGGTGAAGGAGAGGGCGCCGGTGGTGACGCGCTCCGTCGTCCCGGCACAGGAGTGGAGGTGCGGATAGACGGGCGGATCTCGCTGCAGCATATCGGCGACGTCAATGTGGTCGGTATGACCCTGACCCAGTTGGCCGATTACCTGAAAAAGCTGTATTCAACTGTCTTTACCGATCCCATCGTCACCGTGACACTGGTCCAGAGTAACAGCCGGCGCTACACGGTCATGGGGCAGGTTGCCAACCCGGGTATCTTTTTCCTCGATTATCCTATCACGTTGGTCCAGGCCGTGGCCCGCAGTGGAGGTTTCACCGAATGGGCCAACCACGAGATCACCGTGGTCCGCCAGGGCGATGGCCTGCACAAGGGCAAGGGTCAGCAGAAGAAAAAACTGGAGTTTGACTACGACGATTTTCTCAAGGGAAAAGACCTGGAGAAGAACATCTATATTCACTCCGGCGATATCGTGATCGTTCACTGACAGGGGACAGGGAGATGCATATGAAGCCAGGCAAGTGGGGAGTTGGTCGGTACGCCATCGTGATGGTCTGCGCGGCAGGGATGTTCCTGGTCGCCCGGGAAGCGCGCGCCAGGAGCAATATTTTTATAGGCGATCTCTCGGTTTCCTATAACTTCACGGAACGAGACTATGCCGACGGGGCTGTAGTGGCTGAAAACAGCGGCGATCGGCGCGAGTACACGGTTTCGCCCCGCCTGACCTGGTCGTCCCGGGGCGAGACAGACCTCTTTGAGCTCAGCTATGCGCCGGGATTCATGTACGATGACCTGGGCTACACCACCCGGCTGGACCACTCCTTTATCCTGCGGGCGGAGAAGCAGATGAGCCGGCGCTGGTCGGTTTCCCTGGATGACACCTTTTTCCTCGGTGATGATCCGGTGCGGGAAGAGGCCCTGGCCACCACGGAGATAACTGCTCCGGATGCGACCACCGTGGAACCGCCGCCGGAAGATGGCGCCCCGGTCGCGACAGAAGACACCTTTCAGCCCGTTGATGAGCGGGTGGGCACCAGGGAGTACTGGCGCAACACCGCCTCCCTGCAGACCGGGTACAGCTACGGCCAGGGTCGTCAGTTCACCACCGGATACACCCTTTCCATGCTGCGAAACAACTCGGACAGCCAGGGCGGATATACCGAGTATGACCGGCACGAGGTGATGGCCCGGGTCGGACACCGGTTCGATGCCCGGTGGAGTACCGATGTCTCGGGCCAGTACACGGTGGGTCTTTTCAAGGAACCGACGGACGTGACCGCCACCGGCACTGCCGAGCTATCCAATGACCTCAAGGAATATTCCGCCTCTGCCCGGGTCGGGTACCAGTGGTCCACCCATGCGACCGTCTTCCTGCAGGACAGCAGCGTGCGGACCGATTACGACAGCGACCTGCGCAGTGACAGCTGGGCCCATAATGTTTCGCTCGGCGTTGATTATGCTTTTGACCGGCATCTGTCCATGAGTGTGGGCGGCGGGGTGTCGCTGTCCCGGCTGGACGGCCAATCCTGGGATACAGACTACAATTTTTCAGCCAGTCTCCGGCGCGAACTGCTGCACGCCAGCTGGAGCGTGTACCTGAACAATGCTTATGATGTCCAGAATTTCGATGGCCAGGGCAGCGGTCTGACCCGGACCTGGGAGGTCGGGGGTGAGTACAGCCACCGGTTCAGCGAAAACCTTTCGCTGAGTCTTTCCGCCGCCTACAGTGATGCCAGGCGGATGCAGCGGACCTATGAGGACCTGCTGGCAGCGTACGAGGCCGGTGCCGCCATTGCCGAGGATAGCGACTATCATGAAAAAAATTATTCCGCCGGGGTGTCGTTGGCCTATTCCTTCCGGCGCTGGTATTCGTTGTCGCTTGGATATCGGTATGCAAAATATGAAACTGACCTGGCTGATACCCCTGATTATGACGAGCATCGGGTCTTTGTTCAGTTGACGGCCAGTAAGGATTTTTTCCGCTGGTAGGGGCTGGCAGCTTCACGTGTGCGGGATAGCAGGGTATTTCAGGGTCCAGGACAACAAAGCAACATTTGATCTGCGTTCTCTGGAGCGGATGATCTGGTCGCTCCGGCACCGGGGACCGGACGGTTTTGGCTTCTTTCAGGATCAGCGGACGGGACTTGCCCATGCCCGGCTCTCCATTATCGATCTCGAGGGTGGCTGGCAGCCGATACATAACGAGGATAAAACACTGTGGGTTGTCTTTAACGGGGAGATATTCAACTACCCTGAACTTCGGCAGGACCTTATCGCCAGAGGGCACCGGTTCGCCACCGATTCCGATACTGAAGTCATTGTCCATCTGTACGAAGAAAAGGGCCCGGACTGCCTGGAGGACTTGAACGGCCAGTTTGCCATTGCCCTGTATGACCAGAAGGAGCAGGCTCTTTTTCTGGCCCGGGATCGAATGGGCATCCGGCCGCTGTTCTATACCCGGCATGACGGGCATATCCTGTTCGGTTCTGAGATCAAGGCTCTGTTTTCTGCCTCTCCTGCCATCCCGCGGCAACTGGATCCCCAGGTGCTCAGAGAAATCTTCACCTTCTGGAGCCCGGCAGGCAGGGAAACCGTGTTCCAGGGCGTCTTTCAGCTCGAACCGGGCTGCTGGCTCCGGGTTGACCGGAACGGTGAGACCCGGGAAGAGCAGTACTGGGATATCCCGTTTTCGCCGGCCTCTTGTTCCTTGGCCGGCAAAGAAGAACACAAGCTGGCCGGACAGCTCCGCGAACTGCTGGTCGACTCGGTTCGTCTGCGTCTCCGGGCCGATGTACCGGTGGGGGCGTATCTCAGCGGCGGGCTCGACTCCTCGGCCATCACCTCGCTCATCAAACATTATACAGATAATGAGCTGCAGACCTTCTCGGTCACCTTTGCCGACAAGGTCTACGATGAGCAGGCCGAGCAGCAGCAGATGGCAGAATTTCTCGGCACCCACCATCAGGCCATACGCTGCGACTACCAGACCATTGCCAGGGCCTTTCCCGATGTCATCTGGCATACGGAAACCCCGATCCTGCGGACCGCCCCGACGCCGCTCTATCTTCTCTCCTCCCTGGTACGGGAAAATAGGTACAAGGTGGTTCTGACCGGTGAGGGGGCCGACGAGATCCTTGGCGGCTACGATATCTTCAAGGAGGCAAAGATCCGCGCCTTTATCGGCTCGCAGCCGGATTCATCCTGCCGGCCGTTTCTGCTGCGCCGCCTCTATCCCTACCTGGCCCTGTCTCCGGCCAGGTCGGCGGAGTATGCCCGGAAGTTTTTCGACACCGCCGCGCCGGTCGATGACCCGTTCTATGCCCATCGGCCGCGCTGGAAGACCACCTCGGGTACGCAGCGTTTCTTCAGCCCGGAGCTGCTGGCGGCAGCGGATGTCGATCCGGTGGATAAGCTTGGGGCAAGGTGGGGCAAGAGGCTGGCAGGGCTGGATTTTTTCACCCGGGCTCAATATCTCGAGAGCAAGATGCTACTGGGGAATTATCTCCTCAGCTCCCAGGGCGATCGCATGGCCATGGCCCACAGCGTGGAAGGGCGTTTTCCCTTTCTTGATCACCGGGTGGTGGAGCTGGCTGCCACCATGTCGCCGCAGGTGAAGATGAAGGTGCTGAGTGAGAAGAACATCCTGAAAAAGGCCATGGCGGACATCCTGCCGGAGGCCATTGTTCAGCGCAAGAAGCAGCCCTACATGGCTCCAGATATTATCAGTTTTTTCGGAGAAGAGTCTCCGGCCTATCTGGATGAATACCTTGAACCGTCCAGGTTACGGGACAGCGGCCTGTTCCAGCCGGCACCGGTGGAAAAACTGGTGGCCAAGTGCCGCCGGAAAGCAAGGCAGGGGTTCCGGGAAAACATGGCCTTTGTCGGCATCCTGTCCACCATGATCCTGCACCACAGGTTTGTGGAAAATTTTTCAGCAGATACCCCGGAAACACTCCCCGGTACCAGAATATTGGTTGGCTGTGCTGGTTCATCTAAATAGTCAGTTTTGTCGAGGTGAGGTGCTCATGTCTGATATTGTTCCGAAAATACGCCAGTTTATATTTGATAACTTCCTCTTTGATGCCGGCGAGGAAGATCTGGGTAATGATGACTCATTCCTGGAGCAGGGGGTGATCGATTCCACCGGCGTCCTGGAACTGGTGGAATGGCTGGAGGAGACCTTTGACATCAAGGTCGAGGATGAGGAGTTGGTGCCGGAAAACCTGGACAGCGTCAACCTGCTGGCCCGGTTCATTACCGGAAAAACGTCCTGACAACCTGTTTGTCCCTTTACAACCAGGAAAGATTACAGACCATTATGCTCCTGCAGAACTATCTCCTACGGGCCGCGCAAAAGTATCCGGATAAGGAGGTCCTTATCCATGGCGATCACCGGGTAACGTATGCAACACTCCGGGCAGCGGCCATGTCGGTGGCCGGGTGGCTGCTGGCAAAGGAGCTTGAGCCTGGTTTTCGCGGGGCCCTGCTCACCGACGATCCTTTTGAGTACCTGGCCGGATATTTCGGTATCCTGCTGGCGGGCGGGGTAGTGGTTGGGCTCAATACCCAGACATCTGTCAAGGCGCTTCGATACACCCTGGAGGACAGTGGCGCCGAGGCGCTGCTGGTCAATAGAAAATTCAGTCGCTATCTCGAGGCTGGGCTGCCGGCAATACCGTCCGTCCGAGCGCTGGCCATGAGCGGTGCGGCGGATACTTCTAAAAAAGGATCCCTGCCGCCGTATGACAGTCTTACCGGGATTCTTGACCGGAAGGAGGTCCTTTCAGAACAGGATCTCCCCTTTCGTCAGTCCTGTGATCTGGCGCAGATCATCTATACGTCCGGTACCACCGGATCGCCCAAGGGGGTCATGCTGAGGCATGCCAACCTGGCGGCCAATACAAGTTCGATTATCGAGTATCTGCAGTTGTCTGGTACAGACCGGGTCATGGCGGTGCTGCCGTTTTTCTATTCTTACGGCAATTCGGTCATGCTTACCCATATCGCGGCAGGGGGAAGCCTGGTTGTCAACCAGAGTTTTTTGTATCCCAATGTCATCCTGCAGCAGATGGTTGAGCACCGGGTCACCGGTTTTTCCGGGGTGCCTTCGACCTATGCCCTGCTCCTGAACCGTTCGGCAATTTCTAAATATTCCTTTCCGGACCTGCGTTACATCACCCAGGCCGGAGCGGCCATGTCGCCTGCCATGGCAAAAAAATTGAAGTCGATTTTTCCCGGTGTCAAAATATACATCATGTACGGCCAGACCGAGGCCTCGGCCAGGTTGTCGTACCTGGACCCGCAGGAACTTGAAACCAGGCCCGGTTCCATCGGCAAGGCCATTCCCGGGGTGACCCTGTCGCTTCGGGACCAGAATGGCCGTTTTGTGCCAGCCGGGCAGACCGGTGAGATTGTGGCCCGGGGTGGCAACATTATGGCCGGTTACTGGCAGCGGCCCGGGGAAACAGCTGCAGTGCTGCGGAAAGAAGGTCTGTGGACCGGTGATCTCGCCCGGCAGGATAAAGACGGTTTTTTTTATATTGTCAGCCGAAAAAGTGATATAATCAAATCCGGGTCACACCGCATCGGGCCTAAAGAAATAGAAGATACCCTTGCTGTACATCCTGCAGTACATGAAGTGGCGGTGGTCGGAGTACCCGATGAAATACTGGATGAACGGATCCGGGCCTGCGTGGTGCTCAAGGAAGATGCCAAGTGCAGTGAGAAAGAACTGATCCGGTTGTGCCGGCGTGAGCTGCCGGCATACAAGGTGCCCCAGGAGATCCTGTTCTTTAAAGAACTTCCGAAAACCGCCACTGGTAAGATTAAAAAAGCTCCATTAAAAAACACCTGACCTGATTCAGTGAAGCTGGAATTTTGCCGCAGTCGCAAGGAAGAGACCCGTTGATCAGAGTGACGCTCTATCAACAGGTTGATGACGCAGCGAATGCGGTGAAATTCCAGCTCCCGAAGGGCGGATCCGTTACGATGGGTGATTTGGAAAAACATATAGCAATTATCCTTTTTTAACGCAATTCAAGGCAAGTAGCATGAAAACAATTATTTTCCCGTCACTGATTCAGGTCTGAGCCATAAGTTATGAGCCAGCAACGCTGTACAAACTGTATACTGCCAGCCTCATTCCCCGGCATTTCCTTTGATGACAAGGGGGTGTGCAACCATTGCCGCCGTTATCGCGGCCGTGCGGTTACCGAGGACCAGATGGCAAAGTATGAGCAGAAGTTTGTCCAGTTGCTGGAGAAGGAAAAAAGACCGTCAACCTACGATATCATCGTGGCCTACAGTGGGGGCAAGGATTCCACCTATACCCTGGATGTGCTGGTCAACCGCTATGGCCTGCGGGTGCTGGCCCTCACCTTTGACAACAGTTTCATCTCACCCCGGGCGGAAGAGAATATACGCAATGTCTGTGGCGCTCTGGGTGCTGATCTGCTTGTCATCAGGCCTGTTCCGGCAATGCTCAGAAAGATATTTCGGGCCGCAGCCGAGCGGGAACTCTATTCTGCAAAGACCCTGGAGCGGGCCTCGACCATCTGTACCTCCTGCATAGGGCTGATCAAGAGCGTGGTCCTGCGCACGGCCCTGGAAAAGGAGATACCCTTTGTCGGCTTTGGCTGGTCACCGGGCCAGGCGCCAGTTGCTTCCTCGGTGATGAAAACCAATGCCCGCCTCATGCAGTCAACCCAGAAGGCCATCTACAGGCCGCTGCATGAAATTGCCGGTGATGCCATCAACCCCTATTTTGTTACAGAAGAGCAATTTGCCCATCCGGAAAAATTTCCCTGGAATATCCATCCCCTTGCCTTTATCGAATATGATGAGGAAAAGATTCTGGAACGGATCAAGACCTATGGCTGGGAAAAGCCCGATGACACCGACCCCAACTCGTCCAACTGTCTGCTCAATGCCTATGCCAACCAGATACACCGTGAGCGGTACCATTTTCACCCCTATGTCTGGGAAATTGCCAACATGGTCCGGGAAGGCGTGCTGACCCGCGAGGAAGGGCTGGAAAAGATAGAACCGCCCGAGGACCCGCGAATGGTGGCATATTCAAAGGAGCTCCTGGATAAAATTGACTTATGAGCCAGACAACCTTCCATGCTCTGCAGAAGAGATGGCAACAGGAACGTGAGAATAGAATCAGACGTTCCAGGAATGCAAGGGAAAGGATTATCCGGGAAGGACCGGAGATTTTCAAGGAATTCAGGGTGAAGAAGGTTATCCTTTTTGGGTCTGTCCTGGAAAACAATATGCGGCAGAACTCAGATATCGATATCCTGGTCGATTATCTGCCTCCGGAGCGCTTTTTTACGTTCCAGTGCCGGTTGGAGGAACGGCTGGATATGCCTGTTGATGTGCATACAATGGACGAGGATGAAAAATTTACCAGAAAAGTATTGCAGCGCGGACAGGTGATATATGAAATACAGCACAGCACTTCTTGAAGCTGACATCAGAGATGAATTGGAAAAACTTCAATTACTGGCTCGTGAATATGAAAAGCTCAGGGAGTTGTTGGCGTTGCCTGACAGTGAGGTGTCTTTTTTTGACAAGGCTGCTGTCGGATATTTTCTTCACAGCTTCTATAATGGATGTGAAAATATTTTTCGTTCGATTGCCAGGTTTTTTGAGAATGATATAGGCAGCGAAAGCTGGCATCGTGATCTTCTGAAAAGGATGAAACTGGAGATTCCCGGTTACCGGCCCAGACTCATTGACAATGAGACATACGAAGTACTCAATGAATTTAGAGCCTTTCGCCATGTGTTCAGGCACTGCTATTCTTTCGAGTTGGACTGGGCACGGGAAAAGGCGATTGCAGAAAAATTTCCCCTGGCATGGGAAAGTCTTGCCTCGCAAGTCGATAGTTTTCTGTTAACGATCAGGAACAGTGATCTGTAACAGATTGTTGCAATATGACACAAAGACAAATATCCATGGGCCAGATAGTACGATCTCTGATTATTCTGCTTCTGTTTGCGGCAACCTCTGTTCTTTTGCATGCAACGTCATCGGTTACAGCTGTCCCCATAAAAAAAACACTGGCTGAGTTTCCTGCCCGGATTGGGCAGTGGCGGCTCATTGATTCCTATCTGTCTTCATCCGATATTCTGGAGATGCTCGGAGTTAAAGATTACATTCAGTATAATTATGCCAATCCGCAGGGTGACCAGGTAAATCTGTATATAGGCTATTACGACGCCGTCGGAGTAACCGGCTCCTATCATTCCCCGAAAAACTGTCTTCCCGGCGGGGGCTGGGGCATTGCCGAGGTAAAAAAAGTTCCTTTGCAGGGAGATACGAACCGGGGAAAACCGGTAACTGTTGCGGAAATGCTCATCCAGAATGGTTCAGAATACCAGGTTGTTCTTTACTGGTATCAAAACAGGGGCCGTATAATACATTCAGAATACTGGGAAAAAGTCTATCTGGTCCTGGATGCGCTGTTCAAGGGCAGGCGGGATGGATCCTTTGTCCGGATCATGATGCACGTGAAGGATGGCGATATACAAGGTACTGAAGAAAAGGCAACACAATTTGCCGAGCAGGTGCAGGTTCTTCTCCAGGACTATCTTCCCGGGGCAACGATATGAATACCAGAGCCGCAGAGTGGGACAGGAATACGGCGCTCTCCCTGGGTGTCGTTCTGGCAGGGTTGTTGCTCCTCTATTTCCCGTATCTCAAGACATTGCTGGTGGACTGGGAGACCAATGACAATTACTCGCATGGTTATTTTATACCCCTGCTGTCCCTCTACATGGTGTACTCGATCCGTGACAGGTTGAAGAACCTGCCGGTCCAGCCAGGCTACTGGGGGCTTGTCCTGATCCTTATGGGGCTCGGGCAACTCGTTATCGCCAAGATCGGTGCTGAATTTTTTTTACAGAGAACGTCGTTTATCGTTGTGTTGCTCGGGGTTATTCTGTTTTTTCTGGGAACAAAATATTTTAAGGCTCTCTTGGTTCCTGTTCTCTACCTTGTGTTCATGATTCCTCTGCCCGCTGTTGTCTGGAACAAGATAGCCTTCCCCCTGCAGCTCTTTTCTTCTTTTTTGACTGAAAAGGTCGTCTCGCTTCTTGGTATATCTGTTTTTCGCGAAGGGAATATTCTCCATCTGGCAGAGACGTCGCTGGAGGTTGTGGATGCCTGTTCCGGGCTGCGTTCGCTGGTAACCATGTTTGCCTTAAGTGCGGCATTCGCCTGGCTGCAGTCGTTGCCGGTGTGGAAAAAATGGCTCCTGTTTTTCATGGCTGCTCCCATTGCCATCTTTGCAAACATTATTCGCCTGACAGGTACAGCCATCCTTGCCTCACGCTACGGTGGTGATGTGGCCCAGGGCTTTCTCCATGAGTTTTCCGGAATGGTCACCTTTTTTGTCGGCCTTGGTCTCCTGATCGGCCTGAGCGTTTTGCTCGGCAGCCCCTTCCGGGACCCCTCAGTAACGATCGGAACCAGATAAAAAGAGACGGGATTCATGCCGGGCACCCAGCGATCAAGCATAAAGAACTACCTTACCATTGACGTGGAAGACTATTTCCAGGTTGCGGCTTTCGAGGACATTATCAGCCCCTCTGCCTGGGACTCCATGGAACAGCGTGTCGAGCGGAATACCAGCCGTATACTGGATATCCTTGGCCGTTATGATATCAAGGCAACGTTTTTCGTGGTGGGCTGGACGGCGGAGCGATTTCCGGAACTTGTCAGAAAAATCAAAGCGGCTGGACATGACATCGGATGCCACAGTTACCTTCACAGAAAGATATATGATCTGACCCCGGATGAATTCCGGCAAGACACGCAACGGGCAAAAGAAATTCTCGAAGATATAACAGGTGAAGAAATCATCGGCTACCGGGCGCCAAGCTATTCCATCACCAGAAAATCACTCTGGGCCCTGGATATTCTTGAAGAGCTTGGTTTCAAATACGATTCCAGTATTTTTCCTATACTGCATGATAACTACGGCATCCCTGACGCCCCCCGTTTTGAATACAGGCTGCCCGATCATGATATGATGGAATACCCTATCTCCACGGCCCTGTTTCTCGGCCGCAAGATTCCCATTGCCGGAGGAGGGTATTTTCGTCTGTTCCCATACTGGTTTACCAGGATGGCGCTGAAAAAAATAAATAAACGGGAAAAGAAACCCTTCATCTTTTACCTGCATCCCTGGGAGGTTGATCCAGCCCAGCCAAGGATGAAGCACGCCAGAGCGCTGTCCCGGTTCCGGCATTACAACAACCTGGATAAGACAGAAAAACGCTTTGCAAGGTTGTTGGAAGAATTTGAATTTGGACCAATCTCTACCTGTACTAACCAATAAGGCAACAATTCAATGATAAAAATCATGTCAATAGCCGGCGCGCGGCCAAATTTCATGAAGCTCGCGTCCATCGTCAGAGCCATAGAAAGCCATAACCAGAGACTTGAGGAGGAGACGCCTGACAAGGATGACACAACAACAGGCCGCAGGCAGTCAATTAAGCATATCATCGTGCATACAGGGCAGCACTACGATGCCAGGATGTCCCATTCCTTTTTCGAGGATCTCGGCATCCCAAAACCAGACATAAATCTTGAGGTCGGTTCAGGCAGCCATGCGGCACAAACCGCGGAAATCATGAAACGGTTTGAGCCGGTGCTGCTGCAGGAGCAGCCGGATGTCCTCCTGGTGGTCGGCGATGTCAACTCCACCATCGCCTGTACCCTTGTGGCCTCCAAAATTCAGTACCCGGAATCAAGCAACAACCGCTCCGGGCGTGCGCGACCTCTCATTGTTCATGTTGAGGCCGGACTGCGCTCGTTTGACAGGGACATGCCCGAGGAGATCAACCGGATCCTGACCGATGCCATCAGTGACCTGCTCTTTGTAACCGAAGAGAGCGGCAGGACCAACCTGCTTCAGGAAGGGGTGCCGGAGAACAAGATACATTTTGTCGGCAACGTGATGATTGACACCCTGAAGCAGCACCTGGAACGGGCCGATTCATCAGATATCAGAAAGCGTCTGGATCTTCCCCCTCCTATGTTCTGGTCACGCTGCATCGCCCATCCAATGTTGACCGCAGGGAAACACTGGAACCGCTCATCGGGTGTCTTGAGCAGATTGCCGAGCAGAAACATATCGTTTTTCCTGTACATCCGCGGACAAGGAACAGCCTGGAATCATATGGTCTCTATCAGCGTCTCGAAGAAAATAAAAATATTACGCTGGCAGAGCCCCTTGGATATCTTGATTTTTTGAACTTGATCAAAAATGCGTCGGCAGTGGTTACTGATTCAGGAGGGATCCAGGAAGAGACAACAGTGCTCCAGGTGCCGTGCGTAACGCTCAGGGAGAACACGGAACGTCCGGTCACAGTTACTGTTGGCACAAATTATCTCATTGGCACGGATCCGGATCGCATTATGGAGACAGTTACTGAAATACTCAGTGGCCAGGGGAAACAGGGGGAAATTCCGCCGCTATGGGATGGCCAGGCTGGCGACCGAATTGTGAGAATCCTGGCAGATAGCGCAGTGTAATTATAAGTATATGCGCATGAAGATCAGAATAGCGACCCCTGAAGATAAATCAGCATGGGATGCCTATGTGGACAACCATCCAAATGCTGCCCCTTATTCACTCTTTGCCTGGAAGAATGCTGTTGAGGAGGCCTATGGCCATGAAAGCTGTTATTTGCTTGCTGAAGAGGACGGTACCCTGAGAGGCGTTCTGCCGCTCTTTCATTTTCGTATCCCCCTGTGGCAACGGAATCTCGTTTCTCTCCCTTTCTGTGATATGGGCGATATCCTTGCCGATAACGCTGAAGTCCGCATGGCATTAGCCAACGAAGCCGTGTCACTCGCTCAAAAAAGGAAAGTCAAAAGCCTGGAAATCAGAAGTGGGTCGGAAAACCTCTTTAGTGATGGCCATGGCTGGAATGTACGTGTCAACACCGGCAAGGTGCGCATGCTGTTGGGTCTGCCAGATACTTCGGAAGAACTCTGGAAAGGTTTTAAATCAAAATTACGTAGCCAGATTCGTAAGGCAGAGAAAAACGGACTTACTTTCTCCTGGGGTCATACAGAAACTCTGGATGCCTTTTACGATGTATTCAGTCGCAACATGCACGATCTCGGCTCTCCTGTGCACAGTAAAAAATGGATTGAGAAAATTATTGAGCATTATGGGAAAAGTGCAAGGATGGGGCTGGTGTACTGTGAAGATCAGCCAGTTGGTTGTGGTATTATTCTGTTTACCAGGCATACGGTAAGTATCCCATGGGCCTCTACACTTCGGGAGTACAACCGAATGGCACCCAATATGATGCTGTATTGGAACTTTTTGAAATTTGCTGCAGATACCCATAAAAAGACATTTGATTTTGGACGATCAACCCCTGGTGAGGGAACCTATAGGTTTAAAAAGCAATGGGGTGCTGAAGCAAATTCCCTTTTTTGGTACCAGGTAAGTCGATCGCTGAGTTCGCAAAAGGTAAAGAACAAAAAAACAAGTCAGCGTAAAATGCTTGCAGGTATTTGGTCAAAACTGCCATTGCCTATTGCTAACTGTGTCGGTCCTAAAGCGAGAAAATATATCAGCCTCTGAAGATGGATACATTCTTAACCATACTGGCAGTTGGCTCCTTGGGGTTACTGGTATATGTCTATATCGGCTATCCTATATTGCTTAGTATGTTGAGTGTATTGTTTCCTGCCCGAACTATTAAAAAACGCCCTATACGGCCCTCCGTCAGCTTGTTAATATCCTGTTATAATGAAGAAAACATTCTGGAGGAAAAGCTGGAAAATTGTTTTGCTCTGGATTATCCGGCAGACAAATTGGAAATATGTGTGGTCTCGGATGGTTCCACAGACCGAACAGACGAAATTGCTAAAAGCTACGCGGACAAGGGGGTCAAGCTTATCAGGGTTGAAGGGAGGGTCGGAAAAACTGCCTGCCTCAATGTAGCTGTCCCGCAGGCAACGGGAGAGATCATAATTTTCTCTGACGCGAATGCCATGTATGCGCCGGATGCCATCAGTCGTCTGGTTGAAAATTTTGCCGATGAACAGGTTGGCTACGTTGTAGGGGAGGCGCAATACGCAGATGCTGATTTGAATGCCGCAGCAAAGAGTGAAGACTCTTATTGGCAATATGAAATAATGATAAAGAAGATGGAGAGCCGTCTGCATTCCATGGTAGGAGGAGACGGCGCCATCTATGCTATTCGAAGAGAATTTTACTGGGAACTGCAACCATCAGACATTAACGATTTTGTCAATCCGTTGCAGATCATTTCCCACGGCTATCGCGGTATCTATGAGCCTGACGCTATATGCTATGAGGATACAACCGGCAGCTTTGCCAAGGAATTTGACCGAAAGGTCAGAATTGTCAATCGAAGTTTTAACGGCTTGCTGCGCGTTAAATCCGTACTAAATCCTTTCAAGGTAGGGATTTATAGTTTTGAGATTATTTCTCATAAATTGCTGCGTTGGTTTGCCCCCTATTTTCTTCTTCTTTTTGTCTTGTCCTCGGTAGTTCTCGCATTACGTGGCAATGTGTTCTTTCAGTATGTGACATTTTCCATAGCAGCTTTTATTGTTCTGGCGGATATTGGTCACTTGCTGTCTTCATATTCTAAAACATGGCCGATCTTTTATCTTCCTTATTATTTTACCAGGGTAAATATTGCAGCATTTATTGGAATAAACCGCAGGCTGTTGGGTAATACTCAGGTGACATGGACACCTTCAAGAATTGAGGAAAAAGAACTGGAAGGTGTTTCAAGGGTGGATATTGTTACCCAAATAGTTGCAATTGGATTGCTGTTTTATGTGTTTTGGTTTGTTAGTCGTGTCGTTCCGGTTGATATAGTGACATCCAGAACTGTTTTCTGGTCATCATTATGTCTTATTTTTTATGTATATTTTGGCTATCCAATTATATTGGCTGTTTGGTCAAAATGTTGCCCCAAGGATGTGAATCGTGATGAAATATTTCCGGATACAACACTTCTTGTTTGCGCTTATAACGAAGATGAGGTTATAGAAGAAAAAATATTGAATTCGCTGAAAGTTGATTATCCTGAAGAAAAACTGCGCATAGTCATCGCTTCTGATGGTTCCACTGATAATACAAACTCGATTGTCGAAAAGTATGCAGGAAAGCGGCTCACACTGTATGCATATAAAGAGAGGACAGGAAAAGTTGGGGCCATTTTGCAGACTGTGCCTCAGTTGACATCGGAAATTATCGTTTTTTCAGATGCAAACACTATGTATGACCCGAGTGCGTTACGCACACTTATGCGAAATTTCAATGATCCCTCCGTCGGTGGAGTAAGTGCTGATGTTGTACTTCTCAATGATGAAACTAATTTTGGGGAATCAGAATCTGCTTATTACCGCTATGAACGCTGGATTCAGCAGAAAGAGTCAGAGGTAGGCTCAATTATCGGAGCTGATGGTGGGATGTATGCCATAAGACGCGAGTTGTTTAAACCGCCCGCCCCGAACATTATTCTCGATGATTTTGTTATTTCCATGAATGTTGCCCTGCAGGGAAAACGGCTTGTTTATGATGCTGAAGCCAAAGGGTATGAAAAAAGTACAATATCCCATGTAACAGAATTTCTACGTAAGTCCAGAGTTATTGCAGGTGCTGTGCAGGCCCTGAAACAGGCGGAGGGAATTCCAGGGCCTTCGCATAAGGGCCTGTTTTTCTCTTTTGTGTCCCATAAAATGCTGCGATGGCTGGTGCCGGCCATGCTCTTGGCCATGCTCTTGTCAAACTTATATATTGTTGTCCATGGTGGGTCGTTGATTTATCAGCTTTTTTTGGCGTTACAATTAGCATTCTATCTTTTCGCATTTGCTGGACTCGTTCTTGGTGGAGAGAGCAAAACACCGATAATTGGTATCCCTTTTTATTTTTGCCTCGTGAATGGGGCTGCGCTCTATGGCCTGTACAAGGGATGTCTGAATAAACAGCCGGTCACCTGGAAGAAGTTTTCCCGGAAATAATATGAAAATTGTTTCTATTATAATTCCGGCTAAAAATGAAGGGAGATACCTTAGCGCGTGTCTGGAATCACTTCTGGCATTAAACTTCCCGGATAATCGTTACGAAATCATTGTCGCTGACAATGGGTCAACAGACGATACTGTTGCCATAGCTGAATCTTTTTCCGTCAAGGTGGTTCACCTCCCTGAAAAAACGACGATATCAGCGGTTAGGAACAGTGGGGCTGCCGTGGCCTCCGGGGATATTCTGGTTTTCCTTGATGCCGACTGCACGGTTACTCCGGACTGGCTGACACAGGCCCAACGGTATTTTGACCGCGAAGATGTTGCCTGCTTTGGCTCTTCTCCCGTAATCCCTGAAAATGGAACCTGGGTCGAGCAAACTTGGTTTTTGGCTCGAAAAAGTCATGAACAGGTTTTTGAAAGGGATTGGCAGGAATCGACCAACATGTTCATTCCAAAAGATATTTTTGACAAATCCGGTGGGTTTAATGAAGAACTCGTCACCTGTGAGGATGTGGATCTTTCGTACCGTTTACTTCAGTTTGGCAAAATTATCTCAGATAACCGGATAGTTGCAATTCATCACCGGGATCCGAAAACGATCAAGGAGTTTTTCCAAAAGGAAAGATGGCGCGGTAAAAGTAATTATTCTGGTTTGTTTCGCCATGGACTGAAAGTTAATGAATTGCCGAGCCTCGTGCTTCCACTGTATTTCACCGCGTTGTTGCTGTCTTCCCTGGCTGCCCTGCTGTTCGGCGCCTTCAGTCTGGCATTATTTTTCTTCCTGATGGCTCAGGCCCCTGTAATGTTGCTGGTGTTTCTCAAAACCAGAAAAGATTTCCGTGTTGGTAACTATTTCCGGTTATTGATTCTTTATAATATTTACTTTCTGGCAAGGGCGTGTGCGATTGTTTAGTCCTTTTCGTTCAATAAATCCTTATCTCCTGAAATGTGTGGAATAGCTGGCGCAACGCGAAATCTGCTTGGACCAGGGCCTGAACGCTCTCTCCAGCGCATGAACGAGGTCATGGTACACCGTGGCCCTGATATGGGCGAGGTGGTTGTGGACTCTGATATGGGCCTTTGTCACCGCCGACTGTCCATCATTGATCTGAGCGAAGACGGTCGACAGCCCATGGTCAGCGGAGATGGAAGATATACCATAGTTTTTAACGGGGAAATTTATAATTTCCAGGCACTTCGCAACGAGCTGGCCGCGAAAGGTTATGAATTTCGTTCCCGCACCGATACGGAAGTTCTTCTCGCGCTCTATGCGGACCAGGGCGTTGCATCTTTGCAAAAGATTCGGGGCATGTATGCTTACGCTATCTGGGATAATAAAAAGAAGGAACTCTTTGCGGCCCGGGATCGTATCGGCAAAAAGCCTTTTTACTATTACCACCAGGGTGACCGTTTCGCCTTTGCCTCTGAGCTGAAATCCATCCTTGAGCTGGACGACATCCCCACAGAAATCGATTACACTGCAGTTCTGGATTACTTTAAATATCTCTATGTGCCACATCCCAAAACGATCTACAAGGGGATCAGCAAACTGGAACCCGGCCATTACCTGCTGTACTCAGATGGTAAATTGACCATCAGAGAGTATTGGGATGTGGATTTTTCTTCACCCAGCACCTCTGATTCCCGTGAACTGGGTGAAGAGTTGTTTGCAATCATCAGGGATGCGGTTGAGTGTCGCCTTATTTCCGATGTGCCCCTTGGTGCTTTTCTCAGTGGTGGCGTTGATTCTTCGGGTATAGTCGCGTTAATGGCGCAGATTTGCCGGGAACCGATAACTACCTGTACCATTGGTTTTAATGATAAAAAGCATAACGAGGCTGTTTATGCAAAAGCGTTTGCGCAGAAGCTGAATGCCAAACATCATGAACAGTACATCAAAGACGAGCCAGCCCGAATCATTAAAAAGCTTGTGTGGCATTTTGACGAACCATTTGCCGATTCATCCATGGTGCCGACCTATTATGTCTCTAAGATGGCCAGGCAGCATGTTACCGTTGCTCTGTCCGGTGATGGTGGGGATGAAAGTTTTGCCGGCTATGAAAAGTATACCATCGACAGTTATGAAAACCGGGTGCGCGAGCTGGTTCCCGCTGCACTCCTTAAGGGGATCTGTGGCGTTGCCGGCCGTTTTCCGCAATGGAATACACTTAAACGGTTGCATTCCCTGAGCAGTTCCGCTCTCCTTGATCCGGCACAGGCTTTTTATGTGACCAACTCTTTTATAACGGATCAGCAGGCAGAGCAGATCTTTTCAGATACTTTTCTCCAGGAAGTCAGGGGATATGATCCCGCAGTACATACGTTGCGATATTATCAGCAGGCAAACGGAACAGATCATTTGTCGAAGATTCTGTACACTGATCTCAAGCTTTTTCTGCCCGGTGATATTTTAGTCAAAGTTGACAGAATGACCATGGCCAATTCCCTTGAAATGAGGTCCCCGCTCCTGGATCATAAGGTCATAGAGTTTGCCGCTCGTCTACCGTCGTCATTAAAACTCAGAAACGGTGAAAAGAAATATCTGTTAAAAGAGGTTTTACGACCTTTGGTCGGCGACGAAGTACTGACACGCAAGAAACATGGTTTTACAGTCCCGCTTAACGCATGGTTCCGTGACGAGTTGCGCGATATGGCTGAATCCTCCATTTTCGAGTCGGAAAAGATGCCCCTGTTCTTCTCCAGGCCCGGGCTCCAGCAGATCTGGGATGAGCACCAGCGGTGCACAATGAATCACGGGACCTTGCTCTGGACAGTTTTTATGTTTTCTCTCTGGCTTGAAGGGCCTGGTACAGATAGTCTTCAATACGGCGAAGAAAGCAATGCTTGAAAATATTAAAGAAGATCTCAGGGCCCTTGGCGGCGGCAGCGCCGGTCTGCGTACATTGGTTCGGGGGCTTCTGTCGCAGGGATTTCAGGCTGTTCTTGTTTATCGTTTATTTAATTTTTTGCACAGAAAAAGGATTCCGGCGCAGCCTTTCCGGTTTTTTTTTGAAAGGTTCATCGAAATTACAACTGGTATTTCGATACCGGCTGCCTGTACTATAGGAAAAGGATTCAGGATTCATCATTTTGGTGGGATAATCCTGCATCCTAGCGTGGTTATCGGTAAAAACTGCACCATGTATCATCACGTTACCGTGGGTGACATTGGTGGAACAGGTGGAGCAGCCAAGATAGGTGATAATGTCATGATTGGTGCGGGCGCAAAGATTATCGGTGAAATCACAATTGGAGATAACTGCAGAATCGGAGCCAATGCAGTGGTGAACCGGGACCTCCCTGATAATAGTGTTGCGGTTGGCAACCCGTGTATTATCAGGGAGTATTGAGTCCTGAATCCTGTATTTTACTGCTGCCGTCAACCGGGAGCAGAATGATGATATTTCCCATACGATAGAAAAGAATGCATCCCGTACGCGTTTTAGATTTTCGAGGAACATACAAAGGAGGGGGAGGACCGGACAAAACCATCCTCAACTCGGCTGTTCAGCATGACAGAAGCAGGGTGTATGTTCAGGTTCTGTATCTGCGTAATCCCGCTGATACAGAATATTCCATTGATAAATGGGCTGCAGACCTGGGTGTGAACTATTGCGATGTCATGGACCGCAAGCTCATTGACCGGCAATGCGTCAGGGATATAAAAAAAGTCATTCAAGAACAGGAAATAGAGGTTATCCATTCCCATGACGAGAAAACCCTGCTTTACGGGTGGATGATCAGGCGGGCCATGCCGTATATCCGCATAATGTATACGTGTCATCTGCACTCGCCCTATGTCAGGAAAGATTTTGAATCCCTTACGGCTTTTTTGAATTTCAAGCTCCGACGCAAGGTAAATATTCTCCTGATGAAACGGTATCACAAACCTCTGCTTGCCGTTTCTCATCATACCAAACAGTGTATGGTTGCCGATGGCCTGCGTGAAGAAGACATAAAAGTACTGCATAACGGAATTGACATTGATGCCTGGCGGGCCGAATTGGGCCGGGCCGTACTCAGAAATGAGCTTGGAATCAAACCTGATGAATTTCTGGTCGGGACAGTAGCCAGAATAGCGCAGCAGCACAAGGATCTGCCAACCTTTTACCGGGTAGCTGCCGAGATCAGCAGGACAATGCCAAAGGTGAAATTTGTCATCGTTGGGGATGGCCATGGTGATGAAATGGCAAAGGCAAAAAGGCGGGTGGCCGAACTGGGGGTGGAGCATTCTTTTTTCTTTACCGGCCACCGGACCGATTTGCTTGATATTTACACCTCATTTGATGTCTTCCTGATGACTTCTCTGACAGAAGGGCTGCCCAATACGGTGCTCGAGGCCATGGCTCTCAGAGTACCGGTGGTGTCCACTGCTGTTGCAGGGGTCCCGGAACTGGTGGACCATGGAGAGACTGGATTTTTATCACCGATTCGTGATGTGAAAAGTCTGAGTGGACAGGTCGTCAGGTTGCTGGAGAATCCAGCCCTGAGAGAGGAATTCGGGCAAAAGGCAAGGAAACGTATTGAAAAGGATTTCTCCTTTGCCAACCGTGTTCGCAGGATGGAAGACTATTACGAGTATTTTGCGAATTATCGGTCCAGATAACCCCCATGGCTCTCCGTCAGCGTACAGTTCTGCACCTTGTCCATCGCCTTACCTTTGGCGGCGCTGAACGGGTACTGGTGAATTATCTCAATGGCAGTCACAATCACCGTCATGTGATCGGCTCCTTTTTTCCAGCTGATTCTTTTGCCGATGAGATCAACAATCCCGACGTGCAACTTATCAACCTCAATAAAAAAACCGGCAATGACCCACGAATCCCGTTCAAGCTGGCCGGCATCTGCAAAAAATTCAAAGTGGATGTTCTCCACTGCCAGGGATGGGGGACCTATTTGGAGGGACTGCTCTGCGCCAGAATACTGCGGCGTCAGACAAAGTTTGTCTTTGCCTTTCATGGAAAGACAATATCAGATTTAGGGCTTCTGCCCCGACGGAGGATTTTGACCCAGAGGCTGGGTGCTGTCCTGGGGGATGCTGTGATCACTCCTTCAGAGGAGATGAAGCGGGATTACGCCCAAACAATAGGCATTGACAGGAAGAAAATTACCGTGATTCATAACGGTGTGGATACAGACCTGTATTCTCCGGGAACAGATGCCGGGATCGTGCGCAGGGAATTTGGCATCGATCCGGATGAGATCGTCATCGGTAGTGTTGCCCGGTTGGATCCGGTAAAAAATTTTCCCGGTTTGGTCGGGGCCTTTGCAGCGGCCGTCCAAAAAGGGCTGGCTGCCAGGCTGTTTATAGTCGGGGACGGTCCCCAGATGGATGAACTCCGCACACTTGCCATTGAGTCGGGCTGCGGAAACTCCGTGCTCTTTGCCGGCCGCCGAAGCGATGTGCCCCTGTGTCTGCGTGCCATGGATATCTACGTGCAACCTTCATTTTATGAGGGTTTTTCCATGACCATTCTGGAGGCGTTGAGTACAGGGCTGCCGGTTATCTCTTATGATGTTGGAGGAACGCATGAAATGGTGCGTGACGGGTATAATGGGATGCTGCTGAGCGACAAAGAGGACAAAGCCCTGGCTGAGGCCATGCTGTATCTGGCTGTAGACGAACAGCAGCGGCTGGAGATGGGAAAAAAAGGCCGTGCATTGATTGAAGGGAATTTTTCACTTGCCGGCATGATACAAAAATATGACGAACTTTTCAGTTTTTCTCCTGGGGAAGAAAATCTTGCCTGATGGCATTTTGTTCACATGGAATTCAATGCACCCATAATAATTCTGGAACATGGTGGAGTCGCGCGAGGCTGTGAGCCGGTAACTGTAGGGATACCCCTGCCCAGGGGAATGCTGATGGATACGGTTGGTCTGGTTCTGCTGGATCCGGAGAGGGGACGATTACCACTGCAGAGCCAACCTCTTGCCCGCTGGCAGGACGGCAGCCTCAAGTGGATTCTGCTCGATTTTCAGGCCCGGATTCCGGCTAATGCTGCAAAAGAACTGCTGCTGGAAAATAAGGTAACCCGCCAGGAGAATCCGTCGCCACAGTTGATGCTCAATGAGCAGGCAACAGAGCTGGTCATTGACAGCGGAGCTGCCCGTTTTCATGTCAGTACGGATATTTTAAGACCTTTTTCCCGAGTTGTGGTTGATGGGCGCGAGCTGCTTTCCGGACAGGGTTCTTCTGTTATCCTGACAGACCAGGATGGCGGGAAAAACCAGGCTACTGTTTCCTCATGGGAGTGGGAAGCCAGGGGACCTTTACGAGCTACCGTGAAACTGACGGGAATCTTTCTGTCTGAAAAAAAAACAGAACAGCTTTCTTTTATTGCCCGTCTTTCCTTTTTTGCAGGTCTTTCCACCTGCCAGATTGATCTTACGCTATGGAACCCGCGGGCAGCTGAACATCCGGGCGGGTTGTGGGACCTGGGGGATTCCGGTTCCTTCTTTTTCGATGATTTTTCCTTGCACCTGTTTCCGCTTGTTTCGAAAATGAAAAACATTGAGTACCTGGTGGAAGGAAAGCACTCCCAGCAGCAGGCTGAGAAGGCGGATCTGCAGATTTACCAGGACAGCAGCGGCGGTAAAAACTGGCAGAGCAGGAACCACGTCAACCGGAATAACGAAGTAAAAACATCTTTCCGTGGATATCGGGTTACTGTCGCAGGGGACAGGGTTATAGAGGGGCTGCGGGCTGAACCTTGTATTCGTATTCTAGGGGAAGATACATGTATAAGCGGTGGCGTAAGATATTTCTGGCAGAATTTCCCCAAGGCTCTTGAGGCTGATCAGAACAGAATTACCGTCCGTTTTTTTCCGGACCGGTTTGCCGATTTGTTCGAGTTGCAGGGTGGAGAGCGCAAGACCCATACCTGCCTGTTTGATTTTGGCAAAAAGGATCTGGCCGAATTGAGAGGATGGCTCCATGCTCCACTTGAGGTACGATCAACACCTGAATGGTATGCCGGTTCTCAGGCTATCCCCTACCTTATTCCGGCTGACCGGAATCGGGAAAAAGAACTCCAGAAACTCATTCAACCTGCCATAGAAGGGGGAAAAACTTTTTTTGACCGGCGTGAAATAATAGATGAATACGGATGGCGAAATTTCGGCGACTGGTATGCCGACCATGAAGCCGTCGGTTATAAAGGCCCCCAGCCTCTCGTTGCCCACTATAACAATCAGTATGATGGTATTTTCGGCACGACTTGTCAGTACCTGCAGGGAGGTGATTATCGGTGGTATCTGCTCGGTGATCAGTTATGCCGCCATGTGCGGGATATAGATATTTACCATACCGACAGGGACAAACCGGAATTCAACAAGGGGCTGTTGTGGCATACCGAGCATTACCTGCCTGCGGAAACCGCTACCCACCGCTGTTTTTCCAGAAGACATGCCGAGGCCCGCGATCTGAACTGCTATGGTGGCGGGCCGGCCATGTCTCACAATTATGCCGTTGGCCTGCTGTATCATTATTATCTCACAGGTGAGACTGCTTCAAAGGAAGCGGTGCTGGACCTGGCGGAATTTATCCATAATGTAATACGAAGCCGGACAACGCTGACCTATTTTCTTGTTGAGCTGGCCCGAAAGACAAGAACTGCCCTTAAAGGCTTGCTTAAGGGTCGGGCAATGGTGGATTTTGACAAGGTGTACTCAATGAATGGCCCTGGCCGCGGTTCCGGGAATTCACTCAGTACCCTGATGACAGCCTATGAGTTGACAGGTGACAAAAAGTATCTTCAGGCAGCGGAAGATGTAATTCAAATTTGTATTCATCCGGCAGACGACATTGACAAGATGGATATGCTGGATGTCGAAAACAGGTGGATGTACACGGTGTTCCTGCAGGCCCTGGGTAAATACCTCGATATTACAGCGGACGATGGCGCAGTACAGTTGTGGGAGTATGCGCGCGACAGCCTGCTCCATTACGGCCACTGGATGCTGGACAATGAATATCTCTACCTGGATACCCCTGAAAAACTGGAATTTCCCAATGAGACCTGGGCGGCCCAGGAAATACGAAAGTGTAACGTACTTTTATATGCAGCAAAATACAGCGCTCCGAAGGAACGGCAGCAGTTCTTTGACAAGGCCGTTTTCTTTTACCAGGGCTGCCTGGAGCAGCTACAGTCCTATGAAACAAGGGATCTAACCCGTCCCATAACCCTGTTGCTGCAGAATTGTCTCATGATACAATTCTTTCGTGAGCACCCAGGTACTGCAGCCGCAACCACCATGGCCCCAAGAGACAAGAAAAGGCCGCTTTTCTATAATTTAAGGAAAAGCCTGCTTTTCAGGCAGTTTTGGCATGTGATAAGGACTATCTCGCCCCGAGATGAGCTTGAATTTATCCGCTGGCGGATGAAATAGGACCGGTCATGGGCAAGTTTGCGATTATTTTCCTCCTGACTTTTGGGGGTGGCATTTTTGCAACCCTGGCAATTGACGCCTCCTGGGGGGTATATGCCTGGATAATCGAGTATTTTTTCAACCCTAAGATCAGGTGGTGGTATCATCAGCTTCCTGAACTCCGTTATTCCTTCCTCATTATTCTCAGCATTCTTGTCTCCTGGTTCATCAGGAGAAAAAAATATTCGCATAACCGCTTGCTGGACCTTCCCCAGACCAAGTGGATTGCAGCCATGGTGGCCATGTGCGGCCTGATAAACTTCTGGGCGGCCTGGCCGGAAATGCACTGGCTCTATTTTACTGCATTTGCCAAGCTGGTGGTTATTATTGCTGTTGTTTATAAGGTGATTGATACACCCCTCAAGCTGGAACGTATGATTTGGGCTTACATGTTTGGCGCTTTTTACATAGGATGGATTGCCTTTTCCTATGGTCGTACATCAGGGGGGCGGCTTGAAGGAGTTGGTTTTACCGATGGTATGGATGTCAATGCCGTTGCGGCTGCGATTTCATCCGTCATTCCTCTTGTTGTCTACTATGTGTTTTATGAGGAAAAAATCATTTTACGTGTCATCACTGTTGGTTTTCTGGCATTTATGCTGAATGCACTGATCATTGCCAACAGCCGTGGCGGGTTTCTTGGCTTGGTTGTTGCCATGGCATATTATTTTCTTCGCACCTTTTTTTCCTCAGTGTCTGGCAAAGAGGCTAAGAGATTCCAGTTTATTTTGATGGGCTGCTGTGCTGTCGGGATGTTTTTTTATCTTGCTGATGCTGCTTTCTGGGAACGGATGTCCACTCTGGGACAGGCGGCCGATCAGGCCAAAACCACTGCCGGCAGGACATATTTCTGGGTTAAGACTTTTGATCTTGTTCGCGAACATCCCTTTGGAGTCGGTATATGGGGGTACCAGTACCTCAGCCCGGAATTCATTCCCCCTGAAATGTTGACCTATGGCGAATTTGGTGCTCGCCGGGCCGTCCACTCAACCATTTTTCAGAGTTTTGCGGAATATGGTTATCTCGGTTTACTTTTGTTGGGGGGCCTTGTTGTCTCCAATTTCAGGTTTATCTGGAGGGTCCAGAAATGGTTACTGGCAGAGAATCTGCATAAACTGTATTTGAAATCAGTTTCCATTGAAAGTGCATTTGTCGCGTTCCTTGTTCCGGCTCTTTTTATAGATCGATTGTATGCCCAGTCTCTTTACATCGACATCGCCCTTATAGCATGTTTTGGTAATATCTATATGCTCCAGCTCCAGAAGAAGGATAATGAACAATAATGATGTCGTAAAAGTAATTATCAATGCCGACGACCTCGGCATGGATGCGCGAACCAATGAACTTGTGTTTGAGCTGATGGCAAAGAAGAAAATTACCTCTGCCACTATTATGGCCAATGGATCTGCATGCGAAGAGGCCGTGGCCTTGCATGAAAAATTTCCTGCTTGTTCCTTTGGTGTGCATTTGAACCTGACTTCCGGTATGCCGTTATCTGGCAATTTGGCATCCCTGGCACCTATTACAGATAGTGATGGGAGGTTTACCGGTCTTGACTCCCTTCTTTATGCTCCAAAAACGAGGATACTCATAAAAGGAGTTTATAATGAATTATCCTTGCAGATAAAGAAGTTACTGTCCTTGGGCTTGGACATAAGTCATATAGATTCTCATCAGCATATTCATAATATTCCCAGTATTTTTCCTGCGGTAAAGATGTTGCAGAAAAAATATGGTATACGGAGGATCCGGTTATCAAAAAATCTTTATTTACCTGATGATCATAATGTAATGCGTTACTTGAAGAAAAAAGCATTCAATTTTATTTTGAAAAAAATCGATAATTCTTTATCGACCGACCTGTTTACAGGTTTTGATACATTTTACCAGATCGGTAAAAGGGAAATGGTTGGATGTAACAGTGTAGAGGTAATGGTACATCTAAGAGAAGACTTTCAGCGTTGGTCAGATTATAAGATGTTGCAGAGTTCATGGGAAAGTGATTTGGTTTTTCCAGTTAAATTGATTTCTTACAATCAAATTAACTGAATTTGTATTGTTATGAATCCGACAATCGCTCACTGGTTATTTTTTGTTCCTGTTCGCTTGCTGCGTGGAGAGCCTATCTTGCAGTCGCTTTCTTTTGTGCGAAAATTCAGGATGATGGAGAGGGCGGAATTGTATCGGGTTCAGTTTGAGCTTTTACAGGCGCAGGTAACGCGTGCATATGATAACGTTCCGTATTTTCGTAATAGATGGAATTCACTGTTGGGTAATAAAGGCCAGGTTTCAACTTTACAGGACTTTGCCCGTCTTCCGATCATTGAAAAAAAAGATATTAAAGAGAATCGCGGGTTACTTGCCAATCCAGAAATAAAAAAATTTGATGTCAGGGGGACCAGTGGTTCTACCGGGACACCTTTGCAGTTCATAAAGGACAGACGGGCAACAGCCTTCATGGACGCTGTCATGTATGATGCATATTCCTGGCACGGAATTAACCTTGGAGATCGGCAGGCACGATTCTGGGGAATGCCCCATGATAAAAAAAATGAAACAATTGCCAGGTTAAAGGATTTTCTCATGAACAGGAAGCGGTTGTCCGCATTCCAGTTGTCGCAAGTTGAATACCAGAGATTTGCGGACCTTTTGAAAATCTGGCGTCCTCATTACTGTTATGGCTATCCGAGCCTGTTGTGTGAATTTGCTGGTTTTATTCTGTCGCATGACATCAATTTAGCTTCTCTTCGCATGAAAGCGGTTATTTGCACGGGAGAAGAACTGAAGGAGCAACAGAAAAAACTTTTAGGGCAAACTTTTCATTGCCCTGTAGTGAATGAGTATGGGTGTACAGAGGTTGGTGTCATAGGCTTTGAATGTACTGAGGGAAATATGCATGAAATGTCGCCCAATATTTATTTTGAGATTTTGAAGGGTGGGCAGCCGGTGCTTGACCAGGAAGGCGAGGTAGTTGTCACCGAACTGCATGCACAGACCTCTCCCTTTATTCGCTATAAAACAGGGGATCGTGGCATTCGCAGCAGTTCGACCTGTTCCTGCGGCTTGCCGTACCCGGTAATAAAAATTTTATCAGGTCGCATTGACGACTATATCCTCACGCCGGATGGGAGGAAAGTGTATGATGCAATTCTGGCATATACTCTGAAAAAGGGAATAAAAAAGTTTAAAGCTGTGCAACGGGACACAGGAACGCTTGAAATTATGATTGTCCCTGACCAGGGACTGACCGGGGAGCTATTAGAAACCTATGAAAAAAAATTTAAGAAGCACATATCTTCTGAAATGGAGTTTGTTTTTGTGAAAGTAGAAAATATCCCCAAGAGCGATCTGGCAAGTTACGTTATTTTAGGTCAGAAATTCATTAGGATGAGCAATAGCGATACATCTCCCATATTGCCGTCTGTTACAGTCGTCGTGCCTGTGAAAAATGAGGCAGCGTATATTAATCAGTGTTTACAGTCGCTGGTCAGTCAGGATTATCCGCAGGGCAAGGTCACTATTGTCGTTGTAGATAATGGATCAACTGATGGCACTCTGGAGATTGTCAGGTCCTACAGCGACAGGGTTGTTTTACTGGAAAAAAAAGACGGTACTATTGCGTCGTTGAGAAATTATGGTGCCCGATATCGGGACAGTGAGCTGATAGCTTTTCTTGATGGTGATTGTGTGGCTCCGATTAATTGGTTAAGTACAGGTAGCAAGATGTTAATGGCTGGTGAACGTCTATCATGCGTTGGCTTTGCCATGGCTCCTCCTGAAGAGAACAGTAGTTTTGTTGAAAAAATATGGTACGGTCTCGGAAATTCCAGTAGGCATGTGGGTACGGTTGAAGTTGATTGGCTGTGCAGCTTTAATTTAATGGTTAAAAAGAGTTTTTTTGATCGTGTTAATGGGTTTGATGAGCAACTTGAGACTGGCGAAGATTTTGATTTTGGCATTAGGCTGAATAAGATATCCAACGTATTGTTTTGTGATGATATTTTAATAGATCATCTAGATAATGTTTCGGGCTGGATAGTTTTTTTTAAGAAAGAGTTCTGGCGTGGTCGTGGTGCTCTATGGAATTACATGCGAAGCAAGGATAGAAGACGAGAATTTGTAAGCGTTGTGGTGCCGGTCACATATGTTTTAGTTTTATTGGCCTTCTTGATACTTTTCGTGATGGGGAGTATTTTTTCTCTATCCTGTTTGTTTTTCGTTCTGTTTTTGCCTCTTGTTGCCCTCTGCAAAAAGAAAGTTTTCACTATGGATACTCTGTTGCCAGGATGGTTGTTTTATTTTGTCTATTTAGTTGCTAGGGGAGTTTCTGCTTTTTGGAGGAAATAGTGGATCGAAAATTGCGAGCACTCTCTTGGCAGAGTAAAAAATCTTGGTTTAATTTTTGTTCCCTGTGGGGAAAGGAGAGTATGTCATGAATTTAAGGTGGACATGTTCCTGTTTTGTTTGTTTTGGCGTGTTGTTGGTTCCGAACTTATCATTATCTGCAGATTGGCAGCAAGCTTTGGAGGCGCAATTTGATATCGTTGAGACATTCGACCAATTACAGGACTGGCGGGGTGGCAACTATACGAGGGGCAGGAATCTTGATCAAGCTAATATGCCGAAAAAATTAGACGGATCGATTTCAATTTGGAATATGTTTGACTACTGGCCCACTGAACCCTCCCCAAACGATTGGATAGCTCATCATAGCGATGCGGATGTATGGCGTGCAACAGGGAAGTCATTACGAATGACTATGTGGGGGACAACAGGCCCTGGTCGTCTCGGAGCCTATTTCGGTGGAAGCAGTGTTGGTAGCATTGACCCGTACAGCACAAGTGGAGTGGTGACCTCTGGCTATCAGCAAGATGTTTATTTGTTTGAGATGATAAAGTTTGAACCTAATGCTTTCCCAAAAGATGCTGACGGTAATTATGCATATTATGCTTATTTTAAGTGGTTTGTTTTGTCAACAGGCAATACCGCTGCTAATGTGTGCGTAGAGGGTAGAGATGACTGTACTTACGGTGCATCTAACGTTCACACTATGTTGTACAGAAATGTAGATGACCAGCAGTTTAAGTTAGAGTATTATAATGACGCTAACTGGCCAGACTTTCCTGCAGATTTTCAAATGTGGAAGCCACTTAATAATATAGGAAACTTGAAAGAGTATATTGAAAATGAAAGGTGGTTTGGGCTAGAAGTGCATGTCCACATGGGTACTCCTGGGCAATATGATGGATACCAAGAGTATTGGATTTATGATGATACAGGTACAGAGCATTATGTCGGAAAATCACAGGGGATGATAATGATGACCGCCGCGCCAGGCCATGAGGATTGGGGATTTAATTATTTTTTTCAAGGTGGCAATATATCATACGGCTCTGTAGCCGATGAGCAAGGTTTAGATGTTAGTTTTTTTGTGGATGATATTATCATCGATGACCAGCGTATAGGCCCCGCTTATTTTCAGTTACTTTCCGGGAATGCGGTGAACAGTATGAACGTAACAGATGTAGAGCCTTCTCCGGGTATCTGGCTGAACAATTAACCTTATTAGTATTTATTGCATCTGGTTATTAATGGGTAGGCATTGGTCTGCCCATTATTGTTTATGATCCTGGTACGTGGAAAACATGAGCCAAAATCTGAAAAAATTTTTCCTTATATTTGGTCTGTTGCTCATTGCCGCTACGGCAGGCTCTGTTTATTGGCAACTTTCTCCTGGCAAATTTATTATTCACGGTGGGCGGTTGCTCGTGGCTCGGGTGTTGGGTACCGTTTATTTGAGCGACAATGCTGACGCCCGGAGAATACGGGTCAACTATTATCATGGAGGGGCTCGCACCCAGGATTATGTTGCTCCCGGTAACTCGTGGAAAAAACTTGATCAAGCGATTCCTGGCTTCACCTTTCTTGATGACTTGAGCAGGAATTACAGCCTGCCGTCAGAAGTACCATTTATTTATGAGGATTTGAAAGCTCCCTACTTGGTACTGTTGCGTACAAAATACGGCTTAGACGCGATTACGGCTGATTCTCCGGATGAGTTTTCGTCTATGCTGCAGCTGGGTAAATGGGTTGGTTCACTCTGGGATCATGGGGTCGATCCTTTGCCTGAAGAAGGGAAATATGATCCTCTTGCTATTTTGAGCAAATCGGAGCAGGGGAGCTCCTACTGGTGCGAGATCGCAGCTATCGTCATGGTCCAGGCCGCGACATCAATGGGATGGCCGTCCAGATTGGTTACAGCCTCTCGTGACGGATATCGTTGGGAACATGCTGTTGCAGAGCTCTGGTCAAATCAATTTGAGAAATGGTTTGTCATTGATGCCGATTATAATATTTTTTACATGGCCGATGGAAAGCCACTGTCAGCGTATGAATTATGTCGCTTCGGGCCGACCCTGCAGCAGAAGGGTAAGCTGCAGGTAAAAAAAATTGCTCCAATGAAGCCAAGTCTGAAACTCCAGGATTTGCTGCCTTATTATCGCTATGTCCATATTGATTTGCGGAACGACTGGTATTCCCGCAAACTGCGCCGGGGAAGTCCGGCCGGCGGTGACTTGGCGACTTGGTGGACGGCCCGGCCCGGCCTTGAACATCTTTTGACGGCAAAGAAGCGTGTCGATGACCAGTCTGTCTTTGACTGGCCTGTAAACATCGTATCAATTATTCCCGAAAAGCTCTCGTACAAAAAAAATAGTGATAATCCTGAACTTTATCTATCTTTATCAGGATATAGTCCTTATTTTGAGAGATTTCAAATTTCGTTGGATACTGCTGAATTTAAGAATTTGCAGGGTAGTATCTTTAGGATAGATTTGCAATCCGGAAGACATTGCCTGAGAGCGAGGATGATAACATCGGCCGGAAGTGCAGGGCCAGTAAGTTCAGTCTGTTTTGAGTATCAGTAATGAAGTTATATGGATATTAAACAACTTATTAAAAATATTTTTTCTAACTGGGGCATCTATGCATTAAGCATGATTGTCTCAATATTTCTTACTCCATTTATTATAGGATCATTGGGAAAAGGGTATTATGGTATATGGGTGCTGATTAATAGTTTAGTTGGTTATATGAATATCCTTGATTTTGGGGTTAGGCCAGCTGTTAACAGATATGTAGCAAAATATATCGGACTAGATGACAATGACGGTATTAGGCGTGTTATTTCCTCGTCAAGTATTATTCTGCTAGGAGTTGCTTGCATAGTGGTTGTCATCACATTTATTTTTGCTCATTTTTTGCCATTAATCTTTAATATTCATGAGTTAGATTTTCATGCCATTAAACTTTCGTTAATCGTTGTCGGGTTGGGTTTCGCTATTAGTTTGCCGTTGCAAATATCTGGCGCAGTTCTTGGAGCGTATGAGAGGTATGATATTCAGAATTTGAATAAATTTTTGATGCTAATAGCTCGGACTTTATTGATTGTTTATTTTTTGAAAAATAATAAAGGAATATTGTGCTTATCTCTTATTGTGTCGATAACCGGAATTGTTCAGTACTTGTTGGATTATATATCAGTTTCGACAATTTTTCACAAAGTGACGATTTCTTTGGGTTATTTTGACCCTGATCTTCTAAAGAAAATTTTATCGTTCGGATTTTTTAGTTTTATTATCCAAGTTAGTCTCCAGATTACTTATTATATAGATGTGACTGTTGTTGGTGTATTTTTATCAACATCTGCTGTTGCGGTATATTCGATATCGGCATCATTGGTTGAATATAGCAGGCAGCTTGTTGGTAATATGACTAGAGTATTTACACCTTCTTTGACAAAGCTTTTTTATAAAAAACGTGTGGATAAGATTTCAGAATATTATGTAGTGGCCACGCATTATACATCTGCTATATCTTTTCCGCTTGTTGCTGGTTTGGCAATACTGGGAGATGAGTTTATATTGCTTTGGGTAGGGGATGGCTTTTCGTCATCATATAGTATTATGTTGATTCTGTTGATTCCTCAAATAGTTGGACTTTCGCAGCAAATGTCAGCTCAGGTAATGTTTGGGTTTGGTAGAAATGACGTTTTGGCTTATCTTGAGATGGTATCTGCGTTTTTTAATTTGTGTTTAAGTATTGTTTTGGTGAAATTATTAGGGATGATTGGGGTGGCGTTGGCTACAGCTGTTCCTCTTCTAATAACGCATACTTTTCTTCTGCCATATATCGTTTGTCGTCGTTTAGATTTGTCAATAAGTAAATACATAAAAGACGGATATTTTAAGTCAATTCTCAATACATCAATCATGGCATTATATATTCTTTGTGTTAAAAGTATTTGGCCATCAGATTCTTGGATTGTTTTCTTGTCAACAGTAACTACTGCCGTACTGCTATATGGCTCAACGGGTTGGTTTATTTTGTTAGATGTCCGGACTAGAGAGAAAATATTAAGATATGTTAATGGGTTAAGTCAATATAATGTTTGATCTGTCTATTATTGTTTGCACTTATAATCGTGCGATCTCTCTCCAGAGGCTTGTAGATGGTTTTTGCCGTTGTATTGCGCCATCAGATTTAACTTGGGAACTGATTATAGTTGATAATAACTCCACTGATAATACATATTCTGTCCTGGAGGAAGCAAAAGAAAGTCTTGAGAATGTGACATATGTTAAGGAGCTGAAACAGGGGCTTTCGTTCGCAAGAAACAGGGGGATAGTTGAGGCAACGGGGCGTTTTCTTTTTTTTATGGATGATGACGCTGTTCCCTGTAGGAAATTTTTAGTTGCAATTCAGGAGGCTTTTGATCGATTTCCTGGGATTAGATGTTTTGGGACTAGGGTGATTTCATACTTCCCAAATAAGCCTGAATGGTTTGCGGTTGAGGGGCCTTATGCGTTAACTGGTATATTGGGAATATTTGACTTGGGGGACGAGGCAAGGCCGTTAACAGAAAGGGACCCAAATCCCCTAGGTTCCGGTTTATTAATTGAAAAGGAAATATTTTCCGAGGTAGGCTATTTCGACACGGATTTAGGGGTCAAGGGGGGGCAAAAATATCCAAGGCGTTCAGAGGATAGTGAGTTGATGAGGAGGGTCAGGGAGAAAGGGATTACTATTTGCTATCTCCCAAAACCGTTAGTGCACCACTATCCAGACTTGAATCGTTTTAATATGAAACATCTTAAAAAAATGTATATTGGAAGTGGGCTCGGAATTGGCGAAACTGTAAAATTCGAGGGGAAAAGAATATTTGGCGTTCCTCGATATTATTTGCGTGTTCTTTTGTCATGTTTTGGTAAATTTGTATGGTTTTATCTGCATGGAAATGGTGAGGCCTATGTTTATTATAAAACTCGATTCTGGCTTCATTTGGGGATGGTGTTAGGATCTTTAAGATTTCCCTTCTTCTCCTCAAAAACATAGCATTTTTCTGAATTAAAAAAAGGCAGTGCGTCGGTGGTAAAAACACACTGCCTGCCTTAATAATTTTGCCTGTAGATTATGGCGCTGGTGTAATCTTAATCCAGCATAGCTTAGTGTATGGGTCACTACCTGTAAATGTCAATGTTAGCCTTGAGTCTTTGACTTGTATAGTTTGTGTCCTTGTTATCCATGGATTTGATGAATCAACCCCTTCCTGATTTATTATAGTAACTCCTTCTGCATGTACGCTATTGAGTTCTTCTGGGGTTGGCCATGCGGGATCTCCTACTGATACTTCAACATCATAACTTCCGTTTGGAACAGATATTTCCCAAATCGCAGTTGGGTTGACAGCAATAAATGTATCATAAGCTTGGTCAGGAGACAATGTGCTATTTCTGTCTCTGATCGCTTCAATGTCATTGTTTATCCATCCATAACCATCGGTAGTGTTAAAGTCGTTTCCTGTGTCGGGAAGATAATCACTTGGAATTTCAGAGGTCTCTGGTTGGAAGTTAATGGCGTAACTTGCCGTGCTTTCAGTTGTGCTCGGTACTACCTGGAAATCTTGTACAGTGGAAATAAATTCGATGATCTGCTGTGGTGCAGAAAGTATTTCTGGGCTACCGTCTGATGGGACGGCAGCGATCTGGACAAAAAATGGGTATTGGTCTACGTCAAAACTGCAGGTAAGGGATGATGTTGTTGCCGGGTTTTCGTAGTTCTCGCAAGCGACGGTTTTGTTGGTCATCTGATCGTCATAGGCGTAATACATTTTATAGCCGCTGATACCGGAGGAATCGGCGATATTCCAGCTAATGGTCAAGGTTTGGCTTGATGCCAGTGAAATTGCAGGCATAAGCAGGGTCAATACGATAGCCCCCCAGATTCCTTTTTTACTCATGGTAACCTCACTTGATGGATAATCCGTTTTGGCAGCAAAAGTCGTTTCTTTTGTGTTTTTTTTGGACCTGTTTGTTAATATGCAAATTAGGTGCCTGTTTGAGCTGCTGCCCCGGTGGAGAAGGTTGTACAAGCGGTGTGCCTGTTCGGCATCAGTGAATTACAGGCATAATACATTTACCGCCTTTAAGAACTTTAATTTTTAGAAATCTGCCAGTGTGGAATATTCAGGGTCTGTGATCATGCTTCCAGAAGTGCTGGAAAGAAACTTTGAGTATTAAGAGTGCAATTTGTCAGACTGTGAACAGATCTTTTCCCGCGCAGATGCATTGATAAAAAACATCAGGGCAGTACGCCGATTTTGATCTTGAGCATTCTTTAAGAATGATCAGGTCGAAAGTATAAACCTGCTCCAGGAGATATTCAATGAAAAGGAAGAAAATTCTGTTCGTTTCTTACTACTATCCTCCGGCCGCTGGCCAGGCGCTTCCAGGAACCCAGCGCAGCGTGAAATTTATTCGCTACATGGATAGGTTTGAAAAATATGTTATGACAGTACGGCCAGAGTTGTATCCTGGTTATTTTACTCTGGACCATCCTGCCAGCTTGCCGGTGAATGGAGAGCAGATCGTCAGGACCGAAGTTTACGATATTTTCCAATTTTTAGTAAAGGTCAAAAACAGGCTACTGTTTCGACAGAATGGATCTGGTGCAGATGAAAATGAGCAGGATACAGGATCATCGGCTTGTAGTGGCGTATGCGGAAATGGAAATGCAGGGACTTTTCAAAAGTTGAAAGATATTGTTTCCGCTATGCTGACCTATCCAGATGAGGCAAACTGTTGGATTTTGCCTGCTGTCAGAAAAGGCAGAAAGTTGATAAAACAGGAAGGTGTTGATTATGTCTTTGCCACCGGCAAGCCGTGGTCTGCGCTTATTGTTGCTTTTTTCCTGAAAAAAAAAGGAGTTCAGCTCGTTATTGATTTTCGAGATCCCTGGGTCAATAACCCTTTTGAAACCAATATTTCAGGAGTGAGAAAAGCTGTTGATAAATTTCTCGAGAAAAAAGTGGTTCGAAAAGCCGACAGGGTTTTGCTGAATACTGAAGATCTGCGGCAGGAGTTTCTGAGACGTTACCCGACAGAACCAAAAGAAAAGTTTATTACCATGACAAATGGATATGATGCTGCCGACTTTGCTGTCAGTCTACAGGCCCCGAAAGACGGGGTGGCTTGTGAAGATAGAGATAACCTGGTTTTGACGCATGCCGGTCTGCTCTATGGTCTGCGTGATCCTATTGCCGTATTTAAGGCACTGGATCGGTATTATCAGCAATATAAAGAAAATCCTGAGGTAAATGTCATCTTTCGTCAGCTGGGAGACATTACTCTGGATTATAATTACCAGGATTATCTGCAATTCGATTCAAATGTAGAGGTATTTGACAATGTTGGGCAGGTACCATACAGCGAGTGCCTCGGCTATTTGTCCAGGTCGGATGTGCTCCTGATTATACAGCCTGATACAAAAACACAGATCCCCTCCAAGCTGTTTGAGTATATTTTCTTGAACAAGCCCATTCTGACCATTGCGCCACTGGATGGGGCGCTGGCCGCCATGATTAAACAGTACGGATTCGGTAAAATTTACGATCCCAGCGATGTAGATGGTATTCTGTCGTACTTTCATGATAAGGTGAAGGAGAAAAAGGAAAAGGGATACCTGCGCTGTGATTATGTTCATAGAGAGCGCTTTGATATAAAAAACATTACGGCTGAGTTTGAGCAGCTGCTGTTGGACGGGGCTGTCGCTTGAGATATGAGAAGCTACAGGGTGCGGTCGACTTGCGGATTTCTCCTGTTGCTCTTCAACTTTTTCCTTTCCATGAATGGTATTGTGCATGGTGCGACAGAGGAAGAGAGCCAGCAGGTTTATCGAGTTGAGATCTCCCGAGATACTGTAGTTTCATCGGTTCCCGGTGAACAGTCCGGTAATTGCGGTAAAAATAAAAGATTAAAAGTGAAGAGCCTGCAGGAGATGGTGCTCTTTGACATTGACTACCGTGCTGTACAGGGCAGGCTCATCTCTTCCGCTCTGCTTCATGTTCGTTCTGCTTCCCCGGTTAAAGCACCCCTTGCCCGGATAAGCGTATCTTCACTGGCCAGTCCTTGGGTGGAGGGCAATTCATCACGATATAAACCTGAAACAGGTAGTTCCTGTTTCAGGCAGGCCCGTTACCAGCAGCAGGAGTGGGCGTATCCAGGGAGTGATCTGATGGATGTTGTGCTGGGCCGGGGGAATACACTGTGGCGGTTTGCAGACTGTACTATGCCGGATGCTCAGGGGTGGCAAACCTGTGCAGTTGATCCAGCTGTAGTCGCAGCCCGTGTGAGTGGCCTGAGTTACGGTTTCTGTATGTATGATGACCTCGGTACAACCTGGTCGATTGTTTCCGGAAAGTTTGCAGAGGATATCCTGCCCAATCGTTTTTTTTACAGCCGGGAATCGTTGATAGGCAAGCCATTTCTGGAAATCCGTGTGGGGGACAGGGATACTGTTGCACCGCAGTCGGTGGAGAATGTTGACGTTGTTACCAATGGTCTTCCTGCCGGTGAAGCCGTTGTTTCCTGGAAGACTCCTTCTGATTACGGTGGAGGCAGAACCCTTGGTTTTCATGTAGAATATGAACGCGGAGATGGAACCAGGGCTGCATTCCCCCGTTATCTGGTTCCAATGGCCAGTCAGACCGGCGAAACTGTCCGCATGCGTATCAGGGATTTGTCTTTTGAAGGGGGCGAGACCATTACGCTCTCGATTACTGCTGTGGACAGTGTGGGGAACAGGAGTGCGCCGTTCATAAAGAACATTACCCTTGCCTCGGATCCCAGCCGTGCAGAACTGGAGGAATCTGACATCACGCCATTCTCTTCCTCAACAGACCTGCCTGTGGTTCATGGTCTTAAAGTTTCCGTTGTTGATGTTCTGGATAAGATAGACCCTGTTACCGGGAAAATGATTCCTGTTCAACAGCACGGGTATAAAGGCGGGAACCATCTCTATTCAGCCGAGAAACGGCTTGTACGCCTGCAATCTGCACGAAACGAATTTGTTGCTTTTCAGTTGAACCTGAACGGAGATTCGCCTCGTGTCAGGGTGTCAATGGCCAAGTATATTGACCCACATAAGGCCAACAATTTTGACCCATTTCGAGGCTGAAACGGCAGCCGTTTGGCTGTATCCTCTCTCCTTTTCCCAACCATACAAACCGGGAGGAGGAGGCAACCTTGAAGGGGTGGAACATGATACACAAAATCAAAGCGTTACATAGCAATGGGTCGGGGATGTCCATCCGTGGCATTGCGCGACGGCTGGGGATCTCCCGCAACACGGTCCGGAAGTACCTGGCCATGTCCGAGGAGGAGATCCAGGCCCGGCAGAGCAACCGTGAGAGGCGCAAGCTCCTCGATCCCCACCGGGCCTACATCCGGCATCTCATGGAGTCGTTTCCCGGCTTGAGCGCGGTGAAGATCCACCGCAAACTTAAGGAGAAACACCCTGACCTGCCGGTGTCGATCCGTACGGTGCGAAGATACGTGGCCCGGCTCAAGCAGACCTCCACGCTCAAGCAGGAGCGCTATTACGAGCCGGTTCTGGACATGGTCCCCGGGGTCCAATGCCAGGTGGACCCCGGCGAGTTGCGGGGAGTCCTGGTGGCCGGCCAGCCGACGACCGTCTACTTCGTGGTCTTTGTCCTCTCCTATTCGAGGCTGATGTACGTGGGGCTTTCTCCCCGGCCTATCGACACCGGCACGTTCATCCGCATGCACGACGCAGCGTTTCGGTACTTCGGCGGTCGGCCCGAGGAGTGCGTCTACGACCAGACCAGGCTGGTGGTGATCAAGGAACGCTACCGGGAGCTGACCCTCAACGAGCAGTTCCATGGCTATGCCACCGTAGCCGGTTTCCGGATCCGGGCCTGCGAGGGATACGACCCCGAGAGCAAGGGCAAGGTGGAAGCCGGGGTCCGGTACTTAAAGGGTAATGGACTGGCCGGGGAGCATTTTGACTCCTGGGCCGACCTGGAAGCCTATATGGCCGAATGGCTCGACGCCACGGCCAACGCCAGAAAGCACGGCAGCACTGGCGAGTCACCGCGGCAGCGCTACGAGCGGGACGAACGCGGCCACATGCGGCCGTACCTCACCCCGAGCATCGACTTCACCCCCGCCTGCCGGGAGACCCGCAAGGCGGACAAGACCGGGCTCGTCTCCTGGAAGAGCAACCGTTACTCGGTGCCCATGCGTTACCAGCGCGCCACGGTGGGGGTGCGCGAGGAGCAGGACTTCCTGGTGTTCCTGGACCTGGAGACCGGCGAGGAGATCACGCGGCACGCCCTGTGTCACGGCCGGGGCCAGGTGATCAAGAAGAAGTCCCACTACCGGGACAAGGCCCGGCGGATCGCCGACTGCGAGGCGGAGATCCAGCGCCGCCTGGGCGACGACGGCATCCGCATGAGCGCCCTGCTCAAGAAGGGCGCGCCGGACATCTACAAGGACCAGCTGACCGGCCTGATCCGCCTGCTGGACCGCCACGGGATCCCGGCCCCCCTGCTGGCGCATCTCCTCGACCAGCCGCGCCTGACCACCTCCCGCATTGAGGACTACCTGGAGGCGTACCGGAAGCGCCCGGACCTGCTCGACGAACTGCGGACAGGCCAGGAGCCCCGGGAGCGGCCGGCAGCCGCGGCCGACAGCGCCACCAGGGCCATGCTGCGCCCATACGCCGCTATCTGCGAGACAGGGGAGGTGAGCGATGCCGTCCATTGAGACCACCGTTGCCAAGTTCCGCGGCCTGCGCTGTACCAGCATCGCCGCCGGCCTCCCGGACCTGCTCGCCGCCGCCGAGACCAACGAGGTCTCATACCTGGAGTTCGCCGACATGCTGGTGGAGCACGAGCGCCGGCAGCGCAACCACAAGCGCATCCTCCGCAACCGCAAGGCGGCGGGCTTCCCCACAATCAAGCGGCTGGAGGAGTTCGACTACAGATACCAGACCACCATCACCAAGCGCCAGGTCAACGCCCTGCTCGATTTCTCCTTCATCGACAACCGCGAGAACCTGATCTTCATCGGCCCCCCGGGCGTGGGCAAGACCCACCTGGCCATCGGCATCGGCCACAAGGCCGTCGAGGCCGGCTACAAGGTCCTCTTCACCCGGGCCGCCGAACTGGTGGAGTCACTCGACCTGGCCCTGGCCAAGGGCGAGCTCAAGGCCAGGATAACGGCCCTGGCCAAAAACGACCTCCTGATCATCGACGAGCTCGGCTACCTGCCCATGAACAAAACCGCGCTCTACAACCTCTTCCAGCTCGTCAACAGCCTGTACGAGTACCGCTCCATCGTCGTCACCACCAACAAGGAGTTCACCGCCTGGGGCGACTTCTTCCACGACGACAACGTGGCGGTGCCCATCATCGACCGCCTGGTCCACCACTCCCGCGTCTTCATGCTCGGCGGCGAGAGCTACAGGCTGCGCCAGAAGCTGACAGGGTGACCGCCATGCAGGAGCGTCACGACAACGCATATCGCCTCCGTGGTCTCGACCTGGAACTCTCCCAGCCCGCTCTCCTTTCGGGCACCGGACAGGCTCTTGGCCAGGGGCCTCGGGTGGGTCAATTTTTTTGTCCGGGTGGGTCAATTTTGTCGTCCGGTAGTGGGTCAGTTTTTTTGGCTATTGACAGTCAGGGTAACCTTGAACTTTCCTGGTCATCCGAGGATCAAAACCAGGGTGTATCGATTTTCTTATGTGGAGTTGCCGAGCAAGGACTTGGGGCCAACACGCTATCTTCCCGATCCGCTTGTTGAGGAAAGGGGAGAGTTCGTAGTTCCGTCAAATGTCGGCCCTGTCAAGATTCCTGGTCAGCAAAACGTTTCTCTGCTCTGTGAGTTGTATGTTCCGCATGATTTTCCGGCCGGAACTGTTCTGGGGCAGCTGTCTATTACTTCCGGTCCGGAGACTTTCGAGATTCCTGTAATGCTAACAGTATGGAATTTTACCTTGCCCAACAAACTCTCGTTTGTTCCGGAGATGAACGCCTATGGAACGGTCTCTCCTTTTGAGGGGTATGACTATTACCGGCTGGCCCACGAGCATCGGACCTGCCTTAATCGCCTGCCCTACGGTTGGACAGGTAACCCTGCCTTTGCACCAAAGTGGGATGGAGAAAGGTTTACATGGACATCCTGGGACCGGGCCGTTGGACCGCTGCTTGACGGTACGGCCTTCCAAGGTCTGCCCCGCAGTGAGGAGCCGGTTGATGTTTTTTATCTTCCTTTTAATGAAAACTGGCCCGTCAATCTGTTTGATCATTATACGCCTTCGTACTGGGCAGACAGCGCGTTTGATGCGAATTATGAAGATGAACTCACCCGGGCCTTTTCCCTGTTTGCCGAACACTGTAATGAAAAGGCCTGGCATGAAACTATGCTGCAGTTTTACCTGAACAATAAATTACGGTACAGGCGGAAGAATCCAGCAAGCTCCGCACCCTGGACTTTTGATGAGCCTGTAGACCTGAAAGACTTCTGGGCGCTGCGTTGGTATGGCAACCTTTTTCACGCTGCAGTGGCAGCAAGCAGTGGGAAAGCTAAGCTTTGCTATAGGGCTGATATTTCGTACTCCCAGTTCGGTAGGAACACTCTTGTGGGGGTGACTGATATGGAGTATCTAGGCGGAAATACTCCCCAGAAAATCAGGATGAAAGAGAATGACGCATTACTTGCTGAAGGTTATTTTGCAGAATATGGAAACGTGAACCGGATTAACGCGGAAAATACCCTGCCGGTTCTCTGGTGCCTGGCTGCCTGGAGCAGGGGAGCAATCGGGGTGCTACCCTGGCAAACTGTGGGGACCAGTCGCAGCTGGCTCCTCGCTGATCAGAATGCACTGTTTTATCCAACGGAAAATGGTCCGGTGCCATCGTTGCGTCTGAAAGCATTTACCAGGGGGCAGCAGGATGTTGAATATCTTGTTCTATACAGTTTTGCTCATGACCAGCCGTTTCGGGTAACTGCTGGACTGCTTAAGAGTGAACTCGGGGACTGCAGTCGAGTGTGTACAGAAGTTCTGCAGAAGATGCAGGCCTGCAGAAGTTTCAGCCTGTAAGTCCTGCCAGATTGTGGGAACTGCGTTACAGAGTCGGGCGGATGGTTTCAGAAAAGTCCCCACCATACCAGAGGGAGCTTGTACGTCGAAACAGGCTGATCAGGGAAGGTGTTTCATTGCCGGAGATTGGCTATGTGCCCTCGGCACCACCGGTTGTGCCGCTGAAGCCGGCCTGTGACAGGTTTGCCCCCCGCTAAAAACGGACATAAACAAATTCCTGTACTTCGGGCTGGATGTACATGAGAATAAAAAAAACTTGAATGAAATAGAATGTAATTATTGCATTGACTTTGATATAGTGAATAATTTGTTTTCTGTGGTGCTGCTTCATTTGGCTACCTGTTAAAAATTCTTCGCAGAATTCTCTTGAAACGCCACTGGTACTGGATCTGTATTTCTCCTATTATAGCCTGTTGCAGATAAAACCAGAATTTAAGCGGGGGAGAGATGTTGATTTTTGAGCCGATGGGTTCATATCCGAGTTGTGTTAGTGTCTCTCCGGCAACGGTTTCAAACACATTGATCTGAAATGATGATAGATCCGTCATCCATTTTTGGGTAAGCCGTATGTCCGGTTTCCTGAACACATTTTTGCTCTGTTTCCGTTTGGTAATTACAGTTGAGTGTTCATAGTAATTCGTTAACTCACTCGCGTAGGGTTCATCGATGAAATCGCATATTTTTTTCAGCTCTTCCACATGGTTTCCGATCAGGTCTTCAAACTTGATAATATAGCACCTTTCCTGGTGCTGTCGGGCAAATTCCAGTTGGGTGTTGACCTCGCGCTGCCAGCGGAGGGCCCCATAGTATGTATTTACTCCAAGTCCCCACATGTTTTTGATGTAGGAGTTGGCAACAGCCCTTCCGTCTCGAATTATGAATATGATTCTGGCATCTGGAAAGGCAGCGCTCAGCGGGCCGAGACAGTGTGTAAGGTCTGGATCTTTTAATCCCCACCTCTTTTTCTTATTCTGTTCAAGAAATTTTTCCAGGTTTGCCCCCAATGACTCTTCCATGGCAAGGTCGATGTCTGCCATGATCTGTTCGCGGGTTCTTCCTTCACTGAAAATTTTTGTGACACCAGGAATTTCATTGCGGATAAAGATGTCCGGATGAACGGTGAGGATTCTGCACAATAACGTTGTTCCCGACCGTTGTGTGCCGATGATGAAAATGGGAGGCTTCATTGGGCGTCCTGCTGGAGTTGAATGGATGTGTTTGAATAGGGAGGTTAGGTATCAGTTTTTCAGCAATAATAGCGCTGAGTCTCTTGTTACCATCGATGTTCGGATGACCATCTCGAAAAAACAGTTTTTTTTGTTCCTTACCTTTGCGTAATTGTTCATATTCCTGGAAAACAGGAATATAGGGGATATTGTTCACCCTGCAGAATTCTTGCAGGTTTTTATTCTGGTATACTCCTCCGAATTCATCAGTGATAATCCGACCGTCTATCAGTATGAAGTGAGCACCATCTTTGTTAACATCTGATTGAAATTGTTGTAAAATTCTTAAGGTGACCGGCCAGGCCTTCTCGCGCATTACTTTTTTTCTGGCTTCCCTGGGATCTGTAATATTTGTGTTATCCTCGGTGGTTTCCTGGTTGAGCCGAAAGCGTATTTGCTCGAGAAGCGTATTGGCCTCGTTATATAACCTGCTTTCAAGGAGTTTGTTGGCCAGGAGGCGAAAGAGCAGGGATGATTTTTTTATGCGTGCCATTATGCTGGTCTCATCAACCGGCTGGGGAGGCACAAAGATTAGCTCATTGTTTTTGTTAATTTCAAAATAGGGGGATCGTGTTCTTTTGTGCGTCTCGAAAATATTGTCATGGAAGTCACTCATGAAATAACAGATGACGATATCCGGTGAAAAATATTTACCAATATATTTATAGGTGAGGTATTGACTTACTGTGGAGTCCTCAGCTGACGCCATATTAAGGACTTCAACAGTAATGCTTGGCTGCTTCCGGTTGATGTAGGTCTCAAGCAGGCTGGGAATAGTGTACTCTATCGGTACGCCTTCCGCTGTGGTCAGCGAATCTCCATAAATATGAATTCGCAGTGTGTTTTCTTTTTTCTGCCGGGTTCGCTCTATATCATGGAACCCCTGGCTGTTACTTCTGAAGATATTTGAATAACCTTTCTCGACATATCCATATGTCTCCTGGTTAGGGCAGAATCTGTCTCCCATGACAGGGTCATGGTAATAACAGGTGTTGTCGACCGGGATAAAAATTCTGGTCCATAGTTCGGCAACGCCTGTGGCAATCAGGAAATCAATACTAATAAAGAGTGACCAGAGAAGAAGTTTGCCTTTGTTCACGATTGCTGTTCAGTCTTTCTCTGGAGTTTGATATTGTGGTGTGTCTGTTTTTTATTTGGATTGTTCTGCCAGTTCAGCCAGAAAAAGAAGAAATTTTTCGCCAAGTATTCTCTGCCCTTTTTCATTGAGATGTCCGCCATCAGTTGTATAGGTGGGTACGAGCTCAAAGTTTACTATTCCTCCTTTCTTGACCACGCGTCTGCTGCCATCTGGGTTTGTTGATTCATGTTTTGCAAGATCGAAAATAGGTAATTCGTTCTCATATGTTGCAAGGAGCAGTTCATTGAATCGGTTAGCAGAACTGTGGTCATACTGATTAACCTTGCCGATGATTTTTTTAATGATATCTTTAACTCGCTTTTCCAGGCCACTCAATCCAGGTGCATAGCATGTCAGCGGAGTTGTAACAACGGCAAAGGTAGTGTTAGGGTATTTTTTGATCAGGTAATTCATTGTTGCACTGTACTTGTCAAAAACATCTTTGATATCTGTTTCAGGATTAAAGTCAACAAAACAGAACTTGAAGAAAGCTATGTCAGTGGAGTCACCATAGCCTGCTTCAATCTGTTCGCGAAATCCGTCGATCTTGGTGTAGGGATAAAAATTTTTTCCTACCCCGCCATGGACAAGCGCAGGCTTTGTGATGATTTTTCCAACATTTTTGGTCAGCAGTATGTTGAGTTTGATATTTTGATGTTCTTCAAGAATCAAGGTCAATCCCTGCAGGATGTTATTGCCGACAGAATGGTGGCCAAAGAATATCTTTTTCTGTGCAAGTTTGTCCCAGGTTGATTGTGGCACGTCCTGCAGTGAACTGTAAGCGGGTCGAGGCCCGCTGGCAGCTGACGCCGTCATTACCGAGCATATCATGACAAGGATGAACAGTACCATGGGAAAGATTTTGTGGTCTGCACACATGTTACGCCTCTTTCTGTTAAGCTTATCTGAAGGTATATGAAGGACGAGTTTAAATGTACTGTAAAAAAGTTTTTATTACAACCCGGTCAAGATCTGTTCAAAGCGTTGTATAAATAGTAATCTTCTGTTTTCAGAGGAAAAATCCATGATCGGGATGTGGATTAGGTGTTGGGAAAGAAAGCGCGTGTTTTCGTATCCACAGGGAAAGGTCGCCTGCATATTGCGGTAATAGTTTGGCGGATCAGGCCAGGCATTGAAGAGAAAGTATCCTGATCGATTGAGTTTCTGCAGGAAAAGATGAATATTTGAAATGCCGGACATTGTGAAAGATAGAAAGGCATACGACGGTACAGTCTCCGGTCTAACATGGATGAGTTGTATCTCCGGGTATTGTCTCAGGCTGTTATAAAGGTCTTTCCAGGCCCATCCTTGTTTCTGGTGTACTTTGTCAACCTGGTTCAGATTTTTGAGGAATCGCCGGGTAATTAAAGTGCTCGGCAGTCCGGTTTCCAGAGAGCAGGTCAGGTTTTCCTGCATGGGAGGCTCAGACCCCAGTGGAGGAGTCCGACTCTTCAGATAAGCATGAATGATACGAAGTGCTTTTATGGTTGAGAGGTATTCCCGTGGTGAGCTGCGGGCAGCGGCACCATCTGTAGTGCAGGGCAATGGTTTGCGTGATAACACGATTCCCCCGTGTTCATTCCCCAGTACTGTTTTGTACATGGAGAGTATTACCCAGTCACCAAAAGAACCCGCTGGTGTCTGGTTGCAGGAACCGCCGAAGGCCCGAGCACAGTCCTCAATGATGAGCAGGTCCGGATATTCAGCTTTAATCAGGGCTATGTCAGGATTGATATAGCCAAAGGAATGATCAATGAGAAGGCTGGCATCTGCCGGGGAGTGGTTATTCAGATAGTCGCGCAGCAGGTTAACGCGCATGTGCATGGTTTGAGGATCAACATCTATATGAACAGGAATTTTGCCTGCCTGAAGAACCAGTGCGGAAATTTCAGGACAGATAAAGCCGGGTAAAACGACAGTGGATCGTTTTTCATGCTTCAGTGCCTGAAAAAGTAATGTCCCGGCCCGTTTGCCCAAATAGATACACGGATATTGCGGAAATATTTCCTTTAGGCGGTGTCGCACTTGTGAAAATATCTCTGCGTAACCAAGCATGGATTGTTATTTTCAGGTTTTTCAGTGGTGTTGTTATGGGGCTGAAGGGCCCATGTCACACCCTGGCCGAGGATAGCAGGCCGTTGAAAAGCTGCCGCGCTTGATGATCCTGCGTCAAAATTCGGCTCAGGTAAGCAAGCTCGAAGTCTGCGCTTATCTGCGAAACTCCGAAATGCTCCTGCACTCCGTGTACACTACGCTTTTTCGCCTCATTTTTCCTTGTCTCATCTTCGTTCGCTACGTTTTTCAATGGTCTGATAGCCTATTGTTTTCGTTTGAGGATTTTTCGTAATCTTGTTTCCATATTCATTTTCTTGACAAGGGATCGCAGGGCTTCTTCTGTGGAGCTTAGGAAGCGCTGCAACTTTACCGCAACTCTCCAGAAACCTGGAGATGTAATGCGGGCCTCATAAGCGTCACATGAGTCATTGCCCAGAATTTTTTTGTATTCATTCTCTCCGAAACCAAAATTCAGTTCAGTCGGTTTGTCATGTTTGTAGAGATCCTGTAGGGCAAGAAAGTTTAATACAGAGCCGACCCCTGACTTTGAAAATGCAGGATCGTATCCGCATTCAGCATGATGGAAAACCCCATTGTATTGAAAACCAATCAGAAATGCCACGGGCTTCCTGTCAATTTGGATGAGATAGCTGCGCAACCATCCTCTTTCGGCTATATGCTGGTAAAATGCGATATCCCGGTCACTGTTTCTTGTTTTGGTGCCGAAAGTTTTAGCCTGCCATGTTTTTGGAAACAACGTATTGATGGCATTGAGGAAGTCTGGAACATGTGAAGGTTTCGTGGTTTTTAGGAACTCCACCCGGTCCGGAAATTTTTTATACAGACTGCGGACTCTACGACGAATTTTACCCCGGGTTTTGCCCTTGAGAGAGGCAAGCCAGGTTTCATAGGAATCTCCCAGGATGTGTTTCCGTATTTTTTCTGTTTTAGGTGAGGTAAATGTGAGTTTAAAATTCATGATCTGAAACTTGTTGTTTTTGCATTGTTCGTACAGGCGAGAGCTGCGGGTCAGATTTTCCAGGAGAATCAGATCAAAAGCGGAGTGCTGTTTTTTCAGAACATGGAAAATTGTTTCTATGCAATGGTAGGTATCAGCATGTCGTGAAAAAATAAAATCGCTATCCAGGACTTTCAGCAGCCGGACCTTGGGGCCGGGAAAATGAAACACACTGAAGGTGAAAGTAAGTCGGGTTTCAAGAATCAGGCACGGGGCCACGCATTCTATTGTGTTTTCATGAAGCAGTAAAATAATGAGCGGTTTGGCGTTCCCGGTTTTTTCCAGGTGATATTGTATGATTTCCGGATCCTGCCAGAAGCTGAAGTGTTCCGCGTGTTCACTCAGGAACTGTTTCCATGCAGGGGTGATCTTCTGAAGGTCATGAATGCTGGAAATAAGCTGTATCGTGTCAGGATGATTTTTTCCTGCAGGCTGTTTCATGGGCATATGGCATGTACCCCGTGTTGAAGATCTATGCTACGGTTTTTCAGAGCAGGAAGTATCATCTCCATAATAAATGGTACTTTTTCGTTGTTGTCGTGCAGAAGAACAATGTCCCGTGGTTGAAGAGTGTTTATGAGGCGGTTACCTATCGTGGAGGCAGTATCCTGTTTGTTGACTCCCCATTCACCTCCCTCATTGGACCATAGAACCGTTTTTAATCCTTGTGTTCTGGCAAGCAGAAGGGTGATGGGTGAAATAAAGCCTGCTGGTGGACGATAAAGAATCGGTTTATTGCCGGTTTTTTCTTCAATAATTTGCTGGCATCGGATAATGTCTCTTAAATATACTTTAAAAGAGGGTATCTTTTTATAATGGTGTGAGTAGGTATGGTTGCCGATGGTATGTCCCCGTTGAACAATCATTTCAAAGATATTGGGGAACATCGCAACTTTTTCCCCAATCACAAAAAAAACCGCATGAACATTATACTCTTCTAGCTGCTCCAGTATCCGAGGAGTAATTTTTTCGTCCGGGCCATCATCAAAGGTGAGAATAACAGCGTTGCCCGCAGAGGATGGAAGCCTGTGTACAAGAAAACTGTCTGGAATGAGAGATTTTATAGTATTTTTTATATATCCCGGCGAAAACATTAGATACTGGGCTGCTCTCTGTTTGGGTGGTTATCTGTCAAAAAAACAGACTTGATATTCTGCTTAGTTTTTCCATATCGCAGGCAAATAATAAAAATCCTAACGCCACATACTGAAAGGTAATGATGTTGCTTATCCCGTATGCAACTGGAGAGTTATGAACAAATTTTTTAATATTTCTGCTGGTATGTTTCTTGATGAAGTGGGTATACCCGTTCAGTATGGCCAGTCCGATGCCATGATAGAGACCCCAGAGGATAAAGTTCAGTCCGTCGCCGTGCCAGAGACCACAGACAAGGAAGGTGATCACAATGCAGATATTTGAAATTGTGACGGGCTTTTTCCGAAGTTTCTGGATGTTTCGAAATTTTCTTGCCAGTGGCCAGTAAATGTAATCGGTGAGCCAGGTGGTCAGTGACATGTGCCAGTTTGCCCAGAATTGTTGAAGATTTCGTTTGAAAAAAGGATAATTAAAGTTCTCCGGTAGATCAATCCCGACCATTCTTCCACATCCGATAGCCATGTCCGTGTAGCCGGAAAAATTAAAGTATATATACAGCATGTAGGCGTAGACGCCGATAACAATGTCTGTCTGTCTGGCTGTGCTTATATCCAGGGCTGCAATCGAGAACGGGTACAAAGAATCGCCGAGGACAATTTTTTTGAAAAGACCTGTTATGATTCGCTGGATACCCTTAAGCAGATTACGGCGCAAGTCTGAACCGGTGGCAATACTTTCTGCAAAGGCTGTATATCGGTTAATGGGTCCACTGAAAAAACTTGGAAAAAAAAGTGTGTAGTTGATGAATGTCAGCAGATTGAGATCGTGAATTTTTCCATTTCTGCTTTCGACGAGAAAATGTATGAATTTGAAGGAGAAATATGAAACTCCTATAAAAAATATGTGCTGTCCGGATGCAGAAAGAGGCAAGCCTCCTTGAAGAAGGTTGTTAAAGAATGATTGAATGATTGAATATTTGAAATAACAGAGAAAAAGTATGATCATCACAATTACAACTGTGATAATCCTGTTTTTCTTGATGCCTTTGTTTTCTGCAAGGTATCTTCCTGTGAAGTAGACAATGGCTGTCAGTGCGAGTAGGAGGGGAATAAGAACTGAGGAATTACTGACTGCAAGGCTGATAACCAGTAGGCTTACAGATATCATGAAACAGTTTCTGGTTAGGAGGCTTGCTTGAGTCCTCTGAAAAACTGTATAACAGGCAATGAAAATGACGGTAATGAGCCAGAATATTGTACCGGCATATGGTGTAATAGTCATTGCGCGTCCTTGGATATCCCTTCCTGTCTATTCTTGCTGGAATGGGTATGGGGCTCGAGTCTTGGTATGTGGTCGAGCCGGGGAAATCAGTTTTCAGGCCACCGGTAGTCTGATTAGCGCGATCGGCGCCTAACTTTGATGCCGATCTACTCTTATAGGTTTTGCAAACTTGGCTTTATGAATTTTATACGTTAGTACGAATGTACGATGTGTTTAACGGTGTCGTTGCCGCTGTTGCACTGGGTTTGTCCTTAAAAATGCACAGAAATAGAACCCTAATTTAACCGAGTTTCAGGCTAGCTTTCAACATGTATCTGTTATGAAGTAAATGATAACTATTTTATAGTACGGTATCAACGCGGGGGTTACAAATAACTGAAGGGAATATTCTGAGAGAAAATTACGCACACCCTTGCGGAGTTGGGCAGAATAGCCGCATCCTCCTCAGAAAACTGAGCGATCATCGTTTTTTTGTCTCTGCTAAACAATTTGGGCCGGATCCATTCCTGGAGTCCGGCCCATGCTTTCCACGTTTCAGGTAGCCTGAAAAAATATTTCTCTATAGAGTCGATATAAGGCTACCTTGAAAAATTGTATTTCGGAGTCTCGCAGGCTCGCTTACCTCGTCCTATCTCTGCGTCACAGCAAAATGAAAAATGCTCACATATGCTTAATATGCTGCGCTTTTTAATTTTGCTGTTCCTCGGAGTCTCCGCTTACCTGATCTTGAACGAAAATCCTAATTTTTCAAGGCACCCATAAGATAATCTTTACCTTGTTAATATATTCATTTTATTTCTATAATGTTGTTTATTTGAGGTGCAACGAGTTTGTTCCCGATAATTATTTCCCCAGTATATTCTCCCTCTTGACCATCGCTTGTGTAGGCAGTGATGGTGAATCTGTATGTCAGCTGTGGGTCGAGTCCGCTAATGGTGAAGCGTGTTACGTTGCCCACGTCTATGGGCGAGTTTCCTTCTGGCAGGCCTGTGCCGTCGTATGGCGGACCGGAGTCGCCAGTTTTGTAATAGAGTTTGTAGCCTGCCACTGGTTCAGGGTTGAGGCTCCAGATGAAGGTGACCGTGTCGCTTGTGGGCTCGGCAATGGAAACAGTCATGGTGGCGGTGTTGGAGTCCTGGATGCCATCATTCGCCTTGAAGGTAAAGGAATAGGACGCGTCCATGGAATCCGATAACAGTATGGTGAATTCTCCTGTTGCCGGATTGGTAAGGGTTACTGCGCTCAGCGGATCCGAGACGATGGTATAGGTCAGGGTATCGTTGTCTGCGTCTTCGGCTGTGAGGAAACCTGTAACAGACTGGCCTCGGGTTCCATTCATGGTGCCGTTGTTAGCCACTGGTGGGGTGTTGGTCGTTGCAATAGTGACGCTAACAGTGGCCGTGTTCGAGGTTGTAATGCCATCGCTGACAGCGAAAGTGAATGAGTCTGTTCCGCTGGCGTTCTGGTTTGGAGTGTAGGTGAACGCGCCGGTATTCTGGTCGGTTATGGTTGCCGTGCCAAGCGATCCGTTGCTGACGATGGTGTATGTGAGCGGATCCTTTTCCGGGTCGCTGGCCTGGAGTTGACCGTTGACCGGTGTGTTGCTTATCGTGCTCAGGGAGACATCGTAGGCTGTCGGCTGATCGTTTGTCGGCGTGATGGTGATGGAGACCGTTGCCGTGTTAGAGCTTGAGCTGCCGTCGCTTACGGACCAGGTGAAGGAATCGGTGCCGAAAAAGTCCGGGTTGGGCGTGTAGACAAAACTGCCGCTGGCACTGTCCGTGATGACGGCGAGTCCATGTTGTGCGTTGGACTGTAAGGTGTAGGTTAAGGTTGTTGAGTCGATATCCGCGGCGAGCAGGTTACCTGCCAGGGCGGTGTCTTCAGGACCGGAGAGGGTGACATCCTCTGCTGTTGGCGGGTCGTTCGCCGGGGTAATGGTGATGGCGACTGAGGCTGCATTGGATGTGCCGTTGTCATCAGTGGCGACGAACGTGAAGGTGTCGTTTCCGTTAACGTTGGGATTGGGCGTATAGGTATAGCTTCCTGACGTTCCATCCAGGGTGACAGTTCCCAGGCTGGGAAGAGCCTGTAGCTGATAGGTTATTGGCAGTCCGGACGAGTTTGTAGCGGTGACTGTGCCGGTTATCGTCTGGTCTTCGAGAGTGCTGATAGAACTGTCCAGGGCCACCGGTGGCTCTGCAGGTGGAGCGATTGTGGTGACTGGTTCAAGGATGACTTCCGGAGCATACGGGCTTTCATCGGTGCCTATATAGGCCGTAATGGTAAAATAATAGGTCGTGTTGTCGTCCAGGTTCGTGACTGTGTAGGTCGTTACATTGCCGACATCGATGGAGTTGGCATACGGCGGGCCAGAGGTTCCGGTGTTGTAATAGATGGTGTAGCCTTCCACCGGCTCGGGGTTCGCGGTCCAGGTGAACGTGGCATCCCGGGCAAAAGAAGGTATTGCCGACAGGAGAAAGCACACCGAAGCGAAGAGCGTGATGAGTGTTATGAAGTGTTTTCTTTTGCCCATTATGCAGCCAGTGAGTTGGTATTTTTTTATTTTTTGTTGAACAGCAGAAGTTTGTAGATTGCCGGCAGAATCCGAGAGGCCTTGTACTGTTGTTCGGTCATGATCTGTACCCTTGCCGTGGCGGTGTCCTGCTTACCGCTGTCGTCAGTAATGGTCAGCGTGATGGTATAGGTGCCTACGGCGCTATAGGTATGACTTGCGATCGGGCCGGTTCCTGTGGAACCGTCGCCGAAGTTCCAGCTGTACTGGACAATGGTCCCTGTTGTTGTAGATGGGGTGGAACTGGTGGCATCAGCTGTAACATACAGCGGCGCCGTGCCTGTGGTGCTGTTCAGCGAAATTATGGCTGTTGGCTCCGGGGTTGTCGTGCCGGTGTCGGTTGGGGCCGAAACAATGACCGGCAGGGTGGCACTGGCCGTTGCTCCGGCAGAGTCTTGAACTGTCAGCTCGGCGGTATAGTTGCCTGCTGCCAGGTACACGTGTGAGACCTGGGCCCCGGTTGCTGTGGATCCGTCGCCGAAATTCCACACGTAGGTCAGGGGATCGTTATCCGGGTCGGATGATCCTGATCCGTCGAAACTGATGGTCAAAGGGCTGGTGCCAACGGTGGTGCTGGCGGATATTGCCGCAACCGGTGGATTGTTGGGATTTGAAAGGTCGGTAACAGCAATTTGCACCGAGGTTGTCTGTATGGCGCCGGTATCGTCCTGTATGGTAAGGGAGACAGTGTATTCTCCTGCAGCAACAAAGGTGTGTTCTGTTACAGATTCGTAACTAGAAGCACTTCCGTCGCCGAAATTCCAGGTGTAGTTTGTAATGGTTCCACTACTGGTGGAGCCTGTGGCGTCAAAGGAGTAGGTGAAAGAGTTTTGGGTCTGCGCATACTGGATAGAGGGGACAAGCGCATCGTTGAAATATACTGTGAACGGTTGCGAGTGGGGGCTCTCTTCACCCGTGGTTGAGAAAGTGGTCATGGTGAAGGTGGTGCTGTTGTCGGCAACTTCGACGTCGCAGAGCATGGATGTCGCGTTGGGGTCGTTGATTTCACAGACATTGTTACCTGTCGCGTCATACAGCCGGTAGCCGGCGATGGTCACGTCAGAGTATTGCGCCGCGGTCCAGGTGATTTCAAGATGACGTTGCACAGCCAGAGCCGGGCCCGTGAGCATCAGGCTGAAGAGTATAAGGAGCGGCAGGAGGATTCTCATATTATGTACTGGGAGTTGAAGTTGCTGAAAAGTCCATTTATGACACGCTGATTGTCTAGCAGGATTCGTGCCATGGTGCACCTGCTTGTGGCTGGAGCCGTGGACAGAGGAACATCGGATGCTGTCTGCAGGTGGCCCGGGGCGAAGGCAGGGTGGAACACGTCATCTCCTGCAGACTATCTGGGCTGTTGCTGTTCGGCCATGGCCCATTGAAGCCATGAGAGCTGCTTGCCGGAAAAATCGTCTTTTTTTCTTTCGATGAATTGTTTCAGCAGGTCAAGGCTGTCAAAGGTTATGGAATAGTAGCCAGACGAATAGGCGCCGTGTCCGAGAAGGGAGGCCTTGCCGTTGTCGGCGAACTTCAGGATAAGTTCGTGGTTTTCATAGGAAGTGGCGGTGTCAGTGCGGGTAATGTTGCCATATTCTTCCCTGGTTTTGTCATTGTAATATTGCTGGACCAGGACAATAACCAGAATCAGGGCTGCGGTGGCCAGTAATCCGGCAATGCGGGTGGAGGTCCGGTTGTTGAAGAGGTCCCTGATGGACCAGGGGATCAGTTTGGTAATCGACGATTCTATGTCGCTGTGCGATGCCAGGACCGGTTCCAGCACTTTGCCGGTGTATTTTTCAATGGTGGATACCGCCTCACTGTCCGAAGGGTCGATCATGGCGATTTTGAGGGTATTATGTTCGCCGGTGGAGAGTGGTATCGCATTGTATTTTCTGCAGATATGTCTCGGCAGGATTTTTTTGACTTCTGGTGAAAACTCCTCCTTCACCCTGACGATATCAAGGCCAAGTTGTCTTGCCAGGGCCGAGTGGAGTTGTTCTTCCGAGATAATATTCATCTTGATCAGAAGATAACCCAGTCTGCGATTCCCCCGACCTGCAACTGCAGGGCCTTGTCCAGGTCTTCCTGGGTAATTACTCCAGCGGAAAGAAGCAGTTCGCCAAGACGTTGTTTTGTCGCCATTGTGCACCTTCTGGTAAAGATATATTCTTTGTTGTGTTCAAGACACCCCAAGATAATTATAGGCCACCGGAGAGTCCTTTTGCAAGGCAGGACTTGCAGGAGGTGAATTGTATCTGATTGGAGCTGCAGGGAAATTGGTCAGGGAAGGGATTGCAGGAGGTCCTCTATTGTCTGGCGCAGTAGGGGATCGCTGGTTTTCGTTTTTGCCTTGAGCAGGTTTTGCCTGGCAGGAGCTACTTGTTTCTGCTTCAGCTGGACCATGGCCAGGTGATAGAGAATCTGCGGATTATCCGGTTCAAGGCCGACGGCTTCTTCCAGGAGCCAGCCGGCCCGGACGGGCAGGTTTTTTTTGTAATAAACCCAGCCCAGCGTATCTGCGATGGCTGCATTGTCAGCAAGCCTGTCATAGGCTAGGGTGGCCAGACGCAGGGTTTCGTCTATATTTTCCGGTTGGTGTTCAAGGTAGAGCCAGGCCAGGTTATTGGCCAGCAGGGGAGAATCCGGTCTCTGGGACAAGGCTTCCTGAAGCAGGCCGATGGCTTTTTCAGGTTGTCCGGTGGAATTATAATACGACGCCAGTTTGATCTGTGCTTCCTCGAAGTTTTTAATACGGCTGGTCGCCTGCAGGAGTACCTGTTCCAGCTTTTCGGAGTGTTGAGGATACAGTTTAAAAAGTTGCAGGTATGTTTCCTTCATCTCGGGGTTTGCCTGGAGAGCCTGTTCGAAAGCATTTACGGCTTCTTCTTGGTTGCCAGCTGATAACAGGGTGAGGCCGTAGATATGGTACAGGTAGGCGGTGTTTCGGGCTTGGGCCTGGGCCTGTCTGAGAAATTTCAGGGCTTCTTCCTGGCGGCCCTGCTGGCAGAGAAGCCGGGTGTAGAGGAGGGTGGCATCAGCCAGGCTGGGTTCTTTGTCGATCAACTTCTGGAGGAGTGCCAGGGCCTGCTGTGGTTTGCCGGTGGTCGAAGAGATGATGCCTGCATAGTACACTGGGCCGGTCAGTGTCGAGTCAAGCAGAAAGGCCTTGTGAAGCCCTGTAAGAGCGTCGGTGTATTGTTTTCGCGCCAGCTGGATATTGCCCTGGATCTGGAAGGCCCGGGCATTTTCCGGTTCTCGCTCCTGGATACGCTGCACATGTTCAAGGGCCAGGTCGTACTCTCCGGTTTTGTAATAATAATCGGCAAGGGTTAGTTCGGCGGCGGTGAAATAGGAGTTCTGGGTCAAAGATGTAATCAGGCTCTTCTGGCCCAGGTTGTTCTGGCCGCTGGCCAGGTGCGCCAGGGCCAGTAGGTAATGGGCAATCGGCAGGCGGGGCTCTTTTTCCAGGGCCAGCTCCAGCTGAGATGCTGCAACCAGGTACTCTCCGGTATTCAGGTAGTATTTGCCCTTTAGCAGCAGAAAATCCACGTCCTGGTTTTCTGCTGGCGACAGCGTGGCCAGCAGGCTCTCTGCCTGGTCAAACTGTTCATCCAGGAGCAGGCTTTCCAGTTCCATTTTTTTGTAGAAACGGTTCTGGGGTGCTTGTTCCATCAGTTTTTTGTAGATGGACGCGGCCCTGGCGTAGTCGCCAGCCTCCAGAAACAGCTCAGCCCGTTGGACTTGGAGGTGCTGGTTGTTTGGAGCCTGGTCCAGGGCCTGCTGGAAAAAAAGATCAGCCTTTTCCCGCTCTCCTGTCAGCAGCCAGTAGTTGCCCATCTGCAGGAGAATCTCAGGAGATTTTGGCTGCTGAGCTGCCAGCTGTTCATAGACGGCGGCCGCTGCTGCGGTTTTATTCTGGCCCAGAAGGATAATGGCCAGTCGGGCCAGGGCCATCTGATTGCCCGGATCAAGGGCCAGTGCCTTCCGGTACTCATCGGTGGCAGGGAGGTAGCGTTCCTGGGCCGCAAGCAGGTCGCCGTGGAGGATCAGGTTGTCAGGGTCGTCTGGAAAAGATTTGAGTTTCTCCCAGCTGGCACGTGCTCCGGCCAGATCGAAAATTTGAAGTTGGAGCTTCAGGAGGTTGCGCAGTGTTTCCTGTGAATCCGGGTGGCTGGCAAGGTGTTTCTGGAAAGCCTGAAGAGCCTTGGGGTATTGGCCGCTCAGTTCGTAGGATTTGGCCAGGTTGTAATAAATATCGGGAGTCTCCGGGTTCAGGGAGAGCAGTTCGGTCCAGGTGGCAATGGCCTGGGCATACTGTCGAGAGGCCATATATTCCTTCGCCTGGCTGTAGAGCCGCTGGTTGCGCTGTTCTGGAGATTCACTGCAGGAAGCGCAAGCCAAAGCCGTTCCGATCAGCAATACGAGGAGAGGAATCCGGGCAGAATACAAGTTAGTGCCTGTCCAGAAATGGTCTTTCGGAGTCTCGCAGGCTCGCTTACCTCGCCCGATCTCTGCGTCATGCTCAAAAAATAATGCTCGGAATATTACGCATATGCCTGCGCTTATTTTTTTCGCATTCCTTGATCTCGAACGAAAATCCTCATTTCTGGACAGACACAAGTTACCATGCCTTGCTCGGAAAGAGTCCAAAACAGCTGAAATCGTATGTTCAAACTGTCGAGCCAGCGAGTGTCTCACGATCTGGATCCAAAGATGATATTGAGAAAAATCAGGCAGAAGAACCCGATAACAAGGGACAGGACCTTGTGGGACAGGGCGTAGTCAAAAAGTTTGAAGGGCAGGTCCAGGATCCAGGGTAGGCTGACCTCGCCTGATCCTCTGAAAGAGGCCCGGTCAGGGGCCTGTTGCCGGATGTTGTCGGATTCTGTATGTGGCTGGAACGTGTAACCACTGCCGGGCACTGCGAAGGATCTCGGGGGGAGGCCTGTATCAGCTTGTTTCTCTGGACTAATACTGTCTGTAATTCCTGGAAGGAGGCTATACCATTTTTGTTGTCACCCCTCGGGCTGGATCCGGCCTGGGCGGGCCTTGGAGCGGTCGATACCTGTCCCTGGACGGTTGCCAGTCGCTGCTGGAGCTTGCCAACCTCCCGTGCCAGACCATTTTGTTGTGCCAGAGTGTTTTTGATAGCCTGTATCCGCTGCCTTTCGCCTGATGCATTGGTCATAAGATCGATCATGCCTGACTGATACGAGCTGCCGAGCAACACCTTGGCCCGCTCCTGTATCTTTGCATATTCATCCAGGAGTTTTTTGATGCGCAGGTTGGCATACAGAAAGTTGGCAAAGGGGTCCTGGCTCGCGGTCAGCGGGTTCCTGAACAGGGAAAAGATGGGCATATTACTTTCGATAATGTCGGCAGGCACGAAGTTGTCCGAAGCCGGCAGCAGGATCGGTGGCGAGAGCGTCTTTTCTGTAAAGAGGTTAAGGTTATCCTGAACAGTGAAGGCAACCTGCCTTGAGCGGGCAGGAGCGTTTTCGCGCAGCAATACCGGGCTGTTCTCGGCCGGGTCCAGATAATATCCCCAGGCTGTCGGCCGGAGTGCAGCCAATGAGCACCCACAGGCGAGGCTCATGAAAAAGAAGAGGCGGAGTATCAGCACAGTATGAATGGAGTGAGATTGTGACGGCAATGATTGCTGGGCCGGGAACCGTTGTCGGCATTATGCGTCTGGCAGCGCAGCTATGCTGTATCGCTGTGGAAAATGTAAAGAGATATTTTATCTGTAAAGAGGTCCTGGAGCAAGGGTTATTTTTGTTTCAGGCTAGGAACACTGGTGCAGGGCATAGGAAGTCTGGTTGTTTCTGGAGACGGAGGGCGAAGGGAGGATGCGGTCTGGTGGTTGCAGCCAGAAGAGACAGGTGGGGCAGTCCGCACGGGCACTGCCCCGTCCTTGAGCAATTATTCTTCGACAGTTACTTCATCTTCTATTTTTTTGATAATTTTTTTGCCGATGCCTTTGACCTTGATAAGGTCCTCGATTGTTTTGAAGTTGCCTTTCTCCTGACGGTACCTGATGATAGCCTCGGCTTTGGCCTTTCCTATGCCGGGTAGGGTGGCCAGTTCCTTGGCATCGGCGGAGTTGATGTTGACCTTGGCAAAGGCGGCGGTGGCCAGGAAGAGGAGCAGGACGAGGGCGAGACAGATTCTTTTCATGGAGACCTCCGTGGTGAAAATAGTGGATGAGAAGGTTGATATGAGGTAAGTGTAGGGGCGCGACTTTTGATGTGTCAAGGTGTAAAAAGTATACAAAATTGAAGTGTTATGATTTTTCGTTGTCCTGCAATGTCTCTCGGCGAAAGGGATTGCGGGAAAAAATTATGGAGCCGTGGTATGGTTTCTTTTTGTTCTTCAGAAACGAGCAGGTAATAGAGTAGGGATATGCAGAAAAACAACAACACAAGTGAATATTCCGAGACCCTTGTCGTGCACTTTCGGCGGGCCGAAATGCTGCGCCAGGAGGCGGTGGGGCTGGTCTCCCTGGATTTGAATATCCGGCAGCTATGTGATCTGGAGCAACTGCTCAACCGGGCCTATTATCCCCTGTCAGGCTATCTGGGCCGGGCGAACTATGAAAGTGTGCTCGAGAAAATGCGCCTTGCCGACGGCACGGTCTGGCCGATACCGGTCTGTCTGGACGTGTCCGGCGAATTTGCCGAAAAACTGCAGCCAGGACAGCGACTGGCGCTCAATGACCAGGAGGGATTTCTGCTGGCCCTGCTCACCATCGAGGAGATCTGGCAATCGGACAAGCGGGCCGAGGCCCAGGCCGTGTATGGAACAGACGACCCGGCTGCCCATCCCGGTGTCAAGGCCCTTTACGAGCAGGTGGGAGAATACTACGTCGCCGGGTCGGTGGAAGGGGTTACCCTGCCCATTCATTACGATTTTCGTGATCTCCGGTTGACGCCCTCGGAGACGCACCGCCGTTTTACCCAGTATGGCTGGCGCCGGGTGCTTGGTTTCCATACCAGGGAATACCTGCACTGCGCCCACCGGGAAATGGTTCTGGCGGCGGCCCGGGAAGCGGGGGCCAGTATTTTTCTCCATCCTGTGGTGGGGCTTGAGCATCCCGGTAACATGGAGCATTACACCCATGTCCACTGTTACCAGGAGTTTGTGAAGCATTTTCCCAACAACATGATCATGCTGGGGATCACCCCGCTTGCCGAACGGTTTGCCGGGCCCCGTGAGGCCCTCTGGCACGCCCTGATCCGCCGGAACTACGGTTGCAGCCATTTCATGGTCGCGGAAGACCATGGTGATCCCTTTGCCGGTACCGGGCAGGAGCTGTTCTATCCCCGCCATGCGGCGCAGGAGCTGGTGGATTCGTTCAGTGAGGAATGTGGCATCAAGATGGTGCCGCAGCGGCAGATGGGCTACGTGGAGGATAAGGCGCAGTACGTGTTTCTGGACCAGGTCCAGAATGAAACGGTCAAGAACATCACCTCCGAGGAGTTGAAACGGCGCCTGGAGTGGGGGCTGGAGATACCGGACTGGTTCTCCTATCCGGAAGTGGTGGAGGAACTCAAGCGCGCCTTCCCGCCCCGCTCCAAACAGGGGTTTACTATTTTTCTCACCGGGCTCTCCGGCTCGGGAAAATCCACCATTGCCAAGGTCCTCATGGTGCGGTTCATGGAGATGCGCGATCGGCCGGTGACCCTGCTTGACGGTGATATTGTCCGGAAAAACCTCTCCTCGGAACTGAGCTTTAGCAAGGAGCACCGGAACCTAAACGTGACCCGCATCGGGTTCGTGGCCTCTGAGATCACCAAGAACGGCGGGATAGCCCTGTGTGCGCCCATCGCTCCCTACGAGGAGTCCCGCCAGGCAAACCGTGAGCTGATCAGCCGCTACGGCGGCTATATCGAGGTCTATGTCGCCACTCCGCTGGAGGTGTGTGAGCAGCGGGATCGCAAGGGGTTGTACGCCAAGGCCCGGGCCGGGCTGGTCAAGGGGGTTACCGGTGTCTCGGATCCCTATATCCCGCCCTCCAATCCCGAGATTGTCATCGATACCACCCGGCTGACTCCTGCCGAGGCCGTGCAGGAAATCTTTCTCTATCTCGAAGAACAGGGGTACATCAGGTAGTTTCGTGCAGGTCAGAAACAGACACTGGCTGGTTCTTTTCCTTATTTTTTTCGGTATTCCATTTTTTTTCTGGGGCGGACCGGGATACCATGCCGCCCGCTCCTTCAAGGCAGCCTGGGATCTCGGTCATATCCTCTTCTTCGGATGTTTCTCCTGGCTTGTCTTCCAGTATTATCAGACCCGGGAAGAGCTGCGATGTACCCTGCGGCTGTTCCTGGGCATCTTTATTCTCGTCCTGGTCCTTGGGATCGGGGTCGAGTTCATGCAGCTGGGCATTACCGGCCGTCATCCAGACCCTTATGATGTCCTGCGCAACCAGCTTGGATGCCTGGTGGCCTATGTTTTTTTCTGCTGCCGGAAGGAAAAATATCTTACCCTGCTGCGCACAACGGTACTGCTCATGCTGCTGCTTGCCGCCTGGCCCCTTTGCCGGGCACTGATCGACGAGCTGATCGCCAGAGAACAGTTCCCTGTCCTTGCCGATTTCGAGACCCCCTTTGAACTTGCAAGGTGGCGCGAGGGGAGGCAGCTGGCCTTTGACCGGACCCTGGCCCGCCATGGCAGAAAATCCATGCGGGTCCAGCTCAGCACGGCCATGTATTCGGGAACAGCTCTTTTCTACTTCCCCCATGACTGGCGTGGATATCGCTGGCTATCGTTGAGTGTGTACAATCCAGAGCCGGAGCCTGTTACCCTTCACTGCCGGATCCACGATCGGTGGCACAACAAATCCGGCCAGGCCTTTTCTGACCGTTTTCACGACAAATTTATCCTCCGGCCAGGGTGGAATGACCTGCGGATCAGCCTGGAGGCGGTCCGCCTCGCTCCGGCGGGACGCGAAATGGACATGCAGTATATTGAAAGTTTTGGTATATTTGTGATTCGGCGTGCAAAACCAATGGTGCTCCATGTCGATTATGTCTATCTTTCCAACTGAGATGCCGTGAGATTCTATCGCCCTCACTCCTTTTTCGCCCTCCTGCTGACCGGCTTTGTCTTTGTCTCCCTGCCGCTCTTGACCGCCCTGTACAGTTCGGTGCAGGTCATGGAAGACCTGGTGCAGCAGTCTGCGTTTGCCGTCTATCGTTCCGTGGATCGGGTTTCCAACAGTCGGCACCTGGTTGAACTGCTCCTTGACCAGGAACGCAAGGCCAGGCTGTACAACGTGCTGGGCGAGCCGTCCCAACTCGATGCGGTCAATCAAATACATGAGCAGGTTGCGGATATCCTGGAGCATTTTTCCATGGGCAGTGAAGATGCGGATCTCCTTGAACAGCTGGAGCAGTTGCGCGCCATGGAACAGTACCAGGTGGCGGTGCTCAACCGGATGACCTCGGGGCCGGAACTGCGCAAGAAAGAGCTGGAACAGGTGCTGGCCAGGTACCGCGATCTGAATGCCCTGGCCCTCAACGTGGCCCAGGCCAGCAATCAGCTGATGATTTCAGAGGTCGAGGCGCTTAAGGAAAAGGTTCGGGAGAACAAACAGATGCTTGCATGGCAGACCTCCGGTCTCATTGGTTTTTCTCTCCTGCTCATCGCCCTCTTCGTGGTCCTTATCTCCAAGCCGGTGGCCCAGATCGACCGGGGTATCGAACAGCTCGGTGATGGCGATTTCCAGACTCCCATCCACGTCTCCGGGCCCAAGGATCTGGAGGTCCTGGGGCAGAAACTGGACTGGCTTCGTAAGCGTCTGGCCCAGCTGGACCGGGAGAAGGTCAAGCTGGTGGCCCATATCTCCCACGAACTCAAGACCCCTCTTTCCTCCATCAAGGAGGGGGCCGGGCTGCTCAAGGAGGAGGTGGTCGGCGCCATGAACAGTCGTCAGCAGGATGTGGTCAGGATTCTTGATAAAAACTGTACCAAGCTACAGAAGCTCATCGAGAATATCCTTGATTTCAACATGGCCCAGGCGAGAAAAATACCCCTGGAGAAAAAACCGGTGCGGCTTGATGCGGTGATCGATGAGGTGGTTGCCGACCAGCGCAACTCCATCATTGCCCGCAGGATCAAACTGGATGTCCAGGTCTCCAAGGCTGTGGTCTCCGGTGACCGTACCCAGCTGAAGACCATTTTCGATAACCTGCTCTCCAATGCGATAAAGTTTGTCGCCGATGAGGGCGAGATCTCCATTCGGATGCATCAGGAAGACCGCAAGGTCACGGTGATGGTCGAAGACAACGGACCGGGTATCCGCGATCAGGAACGGTCCCGCATTTTTTCACCCTTTTACCAGGGAAAGAGCGCGAAAAGTACGGTGGTCAAGGGCTCTGGCCTCGGACTTGCAATTGCTAAAGAGTATGTGCAGAACCACGGCGGCTCAATCCGTCTGCTGTCCTCCCGCCAGGGGGCCAGATTTGCCGTGATTCTGCCACTGACCTCATGATGGGATTAACCTATGAAATTAACGTGTACCTGTCTGCTGCTGGCCTTTTTTCTTGTCGGTTGTGCCGAACTGGGGACACAGGGGAACGGTTCTGCCGGAAAATCGGTGCCGGCGGTGGTGTTTCAGTCCACCGATGCCAGTTACATCCTCGCCTGCATGGAGGAATTGCAGGGTATTAAAAGGAGTGAGTTCAATCGCTATTTCAAGACGCTGGCTGCCGGTATCGATCAGCGGCCCGACCGGGACAAGCTCCGTCTGATCTGTTTGAGCCTTAATCCAAAGGCCAGTTATAAACAGTTCCGGCTGGGGTTCACGCTTCTGCAACGCTATATCGAGTCCCATCCGGAAAACCGCGCTGACCTGAAAGGGTTGCTGGCTTTAGCGGCTCGCCTCGATCAGGCCAAGATCCAGCGCTGGACCGGCAGGAAAAAGCTCGAGGAAGAAAAAAAGGCCCTGGAGCAGAAAATTGACGAGTTGACCAATGAGCTGCAGCAGCGCGAGGTACGGATCCACGAGTTGCAGCAGCAGATCGAACAGCTGAAAAACATCGAGAACATCATAAAGAGTAGGGAACATTCCGCTGTGGGGACAGGTAGTTATGACTGACGGGCACACAATTTTACTGGTGGATGACGAGGCCGATCTGCTCAGTCTCTGGAAGCTCAGGCTGGAGAGCCATGGTTTTCAGGTGGAAACCGCGCTCAGCGGTGAAGAGGCGCTGGCCAAGATGCCGATCATTAATCCGCACCTGGTAATAACCGATCTGCGGATGCCGGGAATCGACGGGCTGGCCCTGTATGAGGCGGTACGCGAACGCAATCGCAGCGTCCCGGTCATTATCATCACCGCCCACGGTTCCATCCCCGAGGCCGTCGAGGCTACCAGGCAGGGCGTGTTCTCCTTTCTCACCAAGCCCATTGACGGCAAGGATCTGATCGAGGAGGCAGCCCGGGCCATCCGGCTTTCGGCCGGCGGAGGCGGGTCCGAGGAGGATGAGGAAGAGTGGCGCTCGGGCATCATCGGCAAGAGCGCGGTCATGGAGGAGCTTCTCTCCCGGGCAAGGCTGGTGGCAGAGACCGATGCCACAGTCCTGATCCGGGGCGAGAGCGGTACTGGCAAGGAGTTGCTGGCCATTGCCATTCACCGGGCAAGCTCCCGCAAAGATGGCCCTTTTATCCCGGTGAACTGCACGGCCATTCCCGAATCCCTGCTTGAATCCGAGCTTTTCGGCCATGTCAAGGGGTCGTTCACCGGCGCCACCAAAAGCTATGCCGGGCTGTTTCTCTCTGCCGACAAGGGGACGCTGTTCCTCGATGAAATCGGCGATATGCCGCTGCACCTGCAGGTCAAGCTGCTGCGGGTCCTGCAGGAGCGCCAGGTACGGCCGGTGGGCTCCACCCAGCCCGTACCGGTGGACGTGCGCATCATCTCCGCCACCCACCGGAACCTGGAAGAGGCCATCGAGAAAAAACAGTTCCGGGAGGACCTGTTCTACCGCCTCAACGTGGTTGGCCTGGAGCTGCCCCCCCTGCACGAGCGCAAGGAGGATATTCCCGTGCTGGCCGAATACTTTATCGACCAGCTCTCCAAAAACGGTGAGAAGAAGGTCAAGGGGTTCACCCCGGATGCCATGCAGACCCTGCTGGACGCGGCCTGGCCCGGCAATGTGCGCCAGCTCTACAATGTTATCGAGCATGCCGTGGCCCTGGCCACCTCGCCGCTCATTTCCGAAGACCTGCTCCATGACGCCATCAAGCAACATCAGAAAAAGATTCTTCCCCTGGCCGAGGCCCGCCGGCGGTTCGAGCAACAGTACCTGGTGCAGCTCCTGCAGACCACCCGGGGCAATGTCTCCCAGGCTGCCCGTATTGCCCGCCGCAACCGGACCGATTTCTACAAACTCCTTAACCGGCACCATATTGTGCCGTCCCTGTTCAAGTCCTGAGCCGCACGGTCTGCCAACGGCGCGGGCTGACCAGCGGCCGTCTTCCTCCGGCCGGATCTGGCCTACGGGCCTGCTTCCCAGCCTCTGTCGCAAAAACGCGACTTCATTTCGTTCTTCAGCAGGCAACGGACGCAGCAGGGCCGCATGACGTTGTCGCAAAAACGCGACTTGCTTTTTGCCGGGAGGCTCCGGGAGCAGGCTCCGGAGAGATCCTCTCTTCGCCCTGTCCGGTGGATATCCCTGATCTGGCCGCAGCTGGCTCGGCCAGCCTGGAGAGTCGGCAGGCTCTGGTCTCGATCATCAATACGCTGCTCCTCGGCTTGAATTAGCCACAGCGTCGGAGCGGTGCGGCTTGGCCTGGACACATGGAATCAGGCCGCATCCCAACGGTTCCCATGATTAATTCCGTCGAAATAATTGACAGATGGTGCTGTATACAGTAATCTTTCTCGAACCTGAATCCGGGTGATTCGCCTGGTTCGGGCCGAGTATTGGCCATCGTCGTACGCTGTTCCAGACCGTATCGGCCATCTTTCCCCCTTTCTTGTCATCAATGGATTGCAGGCAGTCTGCCGGTGTACAGCTGTATGCCTGAGCGTCGTGCACATGATGTAACTTTGGATTGTGGAGTTCGTATGTCAAAAAAAGCCATGGAGATGAACCCGGCCTTCAGCGCAGAAGTTGTTGCCGAGCCCGGCGGATCGCATCTCAACAGTTGTTTTTCCTGTGGTGCCTGCAGCGGCGCCTGTCCTGTCAGCCAGGCCATTCCGGAATTTGATCCCCGCAAGATAATCCACATGGTCCGCATGGGCATGGAAGAGCGGCTCCTGGGATCGGATATGCTCTGGTACTGTTCCAGCTGCCGCAGCTGTGTCTTTGTCTGTCCCCAGGATGTCAGCTTTGCCGATATCATGGGCGCGCTCTCCCGACTGGCCCTGAAAAAGGGTTTTGTCACTCCGCAGCAGCTGGTGGAAAAGGGCAAGGCTGCCCAGGTACAGCGCGATCTCTGTGTCTCCTGTCTGACCTGTGTCCGGGTCTGCCCCTGGGATATTCCGAAAATTGACGAGGGCGGCTTTGCCACCATCGATGTGGAAGCCTGCCGGGCGTGCGGCATCTGTGTGGCCGAATGTCCCGCCCAGGCCATCGTGCTCAATGAGTCTGAAGACGAAAAGCTGATCGCTGCCTGCGGCGCCTGATACGACGAGGAACGAGAAATGAGTTTTACACCAGATATTCGTGTTTTCAGCTGTCATTACACCTCGCAGCAGGGCTGTGTGCATGAGGGAAAGGAGCTCGCCGAGCTGGGTTTTCCAGAAAATGTCCGCCTGACCCGGGTGACCTGCACCGGCAAGCTTGAGGTGGTTACCCTGCTCAAGGCCTTTGAAGAGGGTGCCGATGGCGTTTATGTGGTAGGCTGTCCGGTGGATGGCTGCCATAACGTGAAAGGCTCGCAGCGGGCGGCCAAGAGGGTGGCCGCTGTCCGGGATGCCCTCAAGGAGCTCGACGTGGAGCCGGGCCGGGTGGAGATGTACCATCTGCCCCGTGGCCTGCACCCCGAATTCATCGATGCGGCCCGGGAGATGAACGAGCGCATCCAGGGGTTTGGCCCCAGCCCATTCAAGTAACCAGCATGGCTGGACCAGGTAAGCGACCGAAGGGAGACTCCGGGTAAGCGACCGAAGGGAGACTCCGGGTAAGCGACCGAAGGGAGACTCCGGATTTCGGCACTGTCCAGCCACAACCAGCTATGAAAATCACCCTGCAATTACTTAAGGTTGTGGTGATTTTTGGATAAACACAACAGTATTGAGATCCCTGATAAATGATATATGCGCCGGCCAGCCTGACCCGGCCGGGTGCAACAGAGTGACGAACCACAGGAGCTATTCATGATTGTAGCCGAGCGGAAACCGCTTTCTGAAATACTGGACATGGTGAAGGATTGTACGAAGATTCTGGTTCTGGCCTGCCGGGGCTGTGTTACGGTTTGCTCGGCCGGTGGCGAACGGGAAGCGGAAATCCTGGCCTCTCTTATCCGTCTTGGCATGAAGAAAAACGGTCGGGACGCCGAGGTGATCGTGGGCTCGCTGGTCCGCCAGTGTGACCGGGAGTATGTGGACACCATCGATGCCTGGAAGGGGCAGTACGATGCCATTGTCTCCACGGCCTGCGGGGTCGGGGTCAACTTTATCGCCAACCTGCGTCCGGAGGACAATGTCTTTCCTGCCCTCAACACCACTTTTTTCGGTGGTTCCGCCGAGCAGGGGATCTGGAGCGAGCAGTGTGCCGGCTGCGGAGACTGTGTCCTGCACCTCACCGGTGGTCTCTGTCCGGTGGCCCGTTGTGCCAAGAGCCTGATGAACGGTCCCTGTGGCGGTTCCGTCGATGGCCATTGCGAGATCCATCCGGAAGTGGACTGTGTCTGGCAGATGATCTATGACCGCATGGGACGGCTTGACCGGCAGAAGGAGCTGGTTGATTCCGCGCCTATCCGTGACTGGTCCACGGCCGGCCATGGTGGGCCCAGAAAACAGGTCCGGGAAGATCTGACCGTCTGAGAGTTTAAAACACGGTCTGGCCATGCTGCGGCGCCTGAGCCCCTTTTTTGTCGGTTTCCGGGTCGTCTCTCTTCCCGTCGGCCTCCGGGCGCCTTTTTTGCACACCATCTGAAAGAAATCATGACCTGCGCATTTCGAAATGACTGAGTTATCGCTTCGAGATGCGCAGCGCCTCGTCCTGGCCCATTGCGCGCCGCTCTCCTCCACCACGCTTCCGCTTCAGTACGGATATGGCCGCGTTCTGGCCGCATCACTTAAAAGTACCCGCCCCAAACCCTCCTATTCCCAGTCCACCCGGGACGGTTTTGCCGTGCCCGGCGTGAGTGCGGCAGAGCTGCGGGACCGCGCTGTCACTTTTCGCCTGACCGGGGAGATTGCCGCCGGTACCCTGGAAAGCGGCGCCCTGGCCCCGGGCTGTGTTATGCGGATCATGACCGGCGGTATGGTTCCGCGCCGCTGCGAACGGGTTGTACCCTTTGAAGACTGCCATGAAGAGGGAGAGCGGGTGGTGATACCCGCCAGCGCCCTCAGGCGGCAACAGACCTTTATCCGCAAAAAAGGCAGTGTCATGGGACGCGGCCGGGTGCTCGTTTCCAGAGGCACCAGGTTGCAGCCGGATCACTCCCTGCTCCTGGCGGAAAACGGCTATCACGAGGTCCCGGTCTACCGGCGGCCGCGGGTCTGGCTGCTGTGTACAGGCAGTGAACTGGTCAAGCCGGGCGGCGAAATCCTGCCCGGGCAGAAGATATCGGGCAATTCCGTCCTGCTCTCCGGACTGCTGGAAGCAGACGGCACCGGTTGCGAGGTGGCGGATCCGGTACCGGACGAGGCCGGGGCCATTGGTTCTGCCATCCGGGGTATCCTGCAACAGGAGCCCGACGTTCTGGTGACGACCGGTGGTATGGGGCCGGGAAAGTTTGATCTCATCGAACAGGTTTTCCAGGAGCTTGGCGGCCAGGTGCTCTATAACAGCCTTCGGGTTCGGCCTGGCAAGGCGACCCTCTTTGGTCTCCTGGGCCGGGTACGCTGTTTTGCCCTGCCCGGTCCGCCTCCGGCGGTCCGGCTGCTCTATCACGAGCTGGTCGCGCCAGCATTGCGAAGCCTGCAGGGGTTCTCCCGCCCGCTGCCCCTTCGGGTTCGGGCCTGGCTGAGCGAGTCGCTCTGTCTGCGCGGACAGGGTGTCATGAACATGAAAGGCGCGGTTGCCACTCTCCAGGATGGCCGGCTTGTGGTCCGCCAGGCCGGATTTCAGGACCGGGTCAACGCTATTCTGCTCTTTTCCGGCCGCAAAAAGACCTACCGGGCAGGCGATACCGTGTCCCTGCACCTGGTCGGTCCCCTGGCCTGACCCCAGCACCATCGACCAACGTAACCTGCCGGGTTATGTGATCCCTCCATAGGAGACCATCGCTCCATCTGTCCACTACCACCATGCCAGGTCTTCAGCACCCACCCCACGATCTTCATCCGCCCAAAAGACAATGTCTTTTCTACAGGTTATCCCTGAGGCTTCATCCCCTGGCAGGAAGGACAGAACCAGGTGGCCCTCCCGCCAAGCGCTGTCTTTTCAATGGGCGACCGGCAGTGTGGGCAGGGGTCTCCCGCCCGGTCATATACGCTGAGCTGGAGCTGGAAATAACCCGGCTTGCCACTGGAGCCCAGGAAATCGGAAATGGTACTGCCGCCGGCCCTGATGGCTGCCCGCAGGATCTCAGGAGTGGCGCCGGCGATCTGTTCCCATTGCTCCGGGTCAAGAAGGTTGACCGGAGTGGCCGGGTGTATTCTGGCGGCAAAAAGAATCTCATTGGCGTAGATATTGCCGATTCCAGCTACGCGTCGGCTGTCCATTAAAAAATTCTTTACCGGCTGTCGCCTCCCCGTGGCCAGGTGGGCCAGGGCTTCGCCGGTGAAGCCCCGCTCCAGTGGTTCCAGACCCCGCGAGCTGGAAAAATCATCTTCCATCTCCCTGGCATGTTTCCCCGGCCAGACCTCCACGCTGCCGAACCGGCGGCTGTCATTGAGCCGCAGCTCCAGGTCGTTGTCGAGCAGGAGACGGAGATGGTCGTGGCGCTCGCGGGGGGAGGCGGCTGGAAAGAGGCCCAGTCGTCCGGTCATCCCGAGGTGGATGACCAGCACGGCCTTGTTGCTCATCCGCAGGAGCAGGTATTTTGCCCGCCGGTCAATGGTCTCGATACGCTGGCCGCTGATCTCACGTTCCAGCAGTTCTCCAGGGATGGGAAAACGGAGCGGTTTGTCGCCCCAGCGGACCCGGACGACTCGTCGGTCCGGCAGGTGAGGCAGCAGGCCACGGCGGGTCACTTCAACTTCAGGAAGTTCTGGCATGGATCATGTAATCGTTGTGCAAGGGTGGTCTGTCCGGTCAGATGGCTGTCCAAGGTGACGGCCAGGATATAGGGTTCCAGGTCATATAGCATGACCTCGGCTGCCGGGGCAAGATCCAGGATTCGGAAGACAAGGAGAAGATCCTCTTTTCCGGCCCGGGCCGCAATGAGGCTGGTATCACCGAAAATGGCCGACCGGTCATGGAGGAAGCATTTCTTGATGGCCTCCTTGGCCGTCCAGATCATGGTCAGCAGTTTCTGCTCCGGGGCGTCTATCATCCGGGCCAGTATTTTTTTTTCTCCCGGGCTGGTGAACCGATCCTGGACGCCAGTGAGTCTGGCGCTGATCTCCTGGAGGTCCAGGCCACAGGGCACGTGTGCCGCCATCCCGCCCGCGTGGCGTCCGGAGTGGGTGATGGAGAGGAACAGCGGCTGGTTTGTCTTGCTTTCCTGTCTCTCAGGAAAAGGACGCCCCCCGGGTTCCATGCCTATGGCCAGTGACTGCAGTCGTTCCCTGTTCCGGCCGAGCAGTGTGAGGGCCGCCAGCTTGGCAACGATCCGGCCGGCCAGCCATTCCCGGCGTCGTTTTTCCCTGGAGAAGTCGTGGAAGCGCGTCAGCTCCCGCCTGTCCAGCACCTCTTCCGGCGGGTGGTTTTGGTACAGGGTGTCCTGGGGTGCCAGGGTGATGCAGTGGCGGACAGGGCTCTCCTGCAGGGAAATCCACGGTGCAGAAAGGGACAGGGAGGCAGGGAAGGGCGGAAACTCCCGGCTGGATCCTGGCTCTGGGTGGTGGTATATGGCTTCTTTTCCGGTCACGTCGACGGTGGGCTTGTTTTGTTTTTTCATCGCTTTGGTACCGTGGCAGCGGGATGGGAGGTTGTCGGTTATTTTACCCTATGCTTCCAGCGGTTTTTCAGGCTATAATACCGGAACTTTGTGGCTGCGCCTCCACCATTTTCTCTTTCTGAGAGTTTTTTATGGATTTTCTTGGCAATATCACCTCATTTGACGTCATTGTCGGGCTGATTTTTTTCTTTTTCCTCATCCGCGGGGGCTGGATCGGCTTCATGCGTCAGCTGGCCGCCTTTCTGGCCCTGGTAGGCAGTTACTGGGTTGCCGGCAGGTATACCAGCGAGATCGAACCCTATGTGAGCCGGGTGATGGATAATCCCAAGCTGATTTTCCTGGTCAGCTTCAGTCTGCTTTTTCTGGTCATGGCCATGCTCTTTATCCTCGGTGGCAAGGTGTTGCGCCGGGTCATGGAAATTTCCCTGCTCGGCTGGTTCGATCGCTTTCTCGGCCTCCTGCTTGGCGGGGTCAAGGGTATGGTGGTTGTTTCGCTCATGTACATGATCCTGGCCTCCAGCCTTTCCGGCTCAAACGAGCTGCTCCGCAAATCCCTCACCTCACCCTACCTGGCCCGGGGAGCCAATATCCTCTATGGCCTGCTTAACGATCCCCAGGTCCGGGCGCTTTTTCTACCCAAAGAGCCGGCCATCAAGGCGGAACCTGTTCCCGAGCACCGCGACCAGTATCAGGAGGAGTAATACCACCTGGCCAGTCGCCCGGGTGAGACTCCCAGGAGGCTGGCCGCCTGGATAAGCTGGTTGCGGAGTGTGGTCCGCACAAGTCCCAGCCGTTCCCAGCGGCGGGCCGAGGTGGTGACCCTGGCCCGGGCAAGCCGGATCCGGCCGATCTTTCGCAGTTGCCGGACCAGGGCAACGTCTTCCATGAGCGGCCAGTCCGGAAAGCCTCCGGCCTGAAAATAGGTTTCCCGCAGCATGAACAGGGCCTGGTCACCGTAGGGTTTCTGCAGCAGATGTGAACGGAGATTGGCCCCGAACTCGATGAGCCGAAAGCCCTTTTCCGGAGAGCCGATTCCGATCCGGAAGGCCCCGGCCGCGGTCCGGGGCCTGGCCAGGATCTCGAGCACATGGGTGGTCCAGTTGCCGGGCAGCAGTGTGTCGGCATGGAGGAAGAGCAGTATCCCCCCCGCGCGGCAAGGGCGCCCAGGTGCTGCTGAACCCCGCGCCCGGATGGGGAGCTGAGCAGTTGAACCGGAAAGGAAGCGGCGATGTCCCGGGTCTGGTCCGTGCTGCCGCCATCCACCACCAGGATTTCTTCTCCCGGGTGTGGGATCAGTTGTTCCAGGGTGGTGGCGATGGTTCCGGCTTCATTGTACACCGGGATGATGATGGAGATGGGCAAGGTCATCGGGTCGGTCGATATCACGGTGTCGAGGAAGAAGAGAGCAGCTCAGGCCGGCTTCCCGGATCCGCTCCATGGTCCGGGCGAAGACCCGGGAGCTGCCCCAGGGAATATTTTCAAACAGGTGTCGCAGCGCATGGACCTTTACCCCCCTGTGAATACCGATGAGATAGTAGCCGCCATCCACCGCCGGACCGAGCACGGCATCCTTGTGGCGGAGCCTGTCCAGAGCGGTGGCCAGCAGGTCGGGGTCGAGAAACGGGCAGTCGGATCCGACCAGGAGGATCCGACTGCCCCCGGCTTCGATCATGGTTTCCAGGGCATGGGCCATGCGCTCGCCCAGGGTTGCTCCCTCCTGGACATGGTAGGTCGCCTCACTACCCAGCCACTGCTGCATCAGCGATATGTCGGCGCCGGTATAAAAGATATGCAGATCAACCGGACGGAGGCTGGCAAGTATTCGGCCGCTGGTCATCATCCGTTCGGTGAGCGTTCTGTGCAGGTCTGTCGCCCCTTCCGGGCCCAGGGCAGGGATCAACCGGGTCTTGACTTCACCCGGCCGGGGATATCTGGTAAAGATAATGAGCTGTTCTGCGTGGAGGGTATCCATGGTGCCATGGTAAAATACTCCCGCCAAAAAGCCAATGAAAAGACCTGCCCGGACAGCCGAGATGATGCCGGAATGAAAAGAGGCTCCTCCGATCCTCGACCTGGAACGAAAATTCTCATTTTTCAAGGTAACCAAGAGAATGAAACGTGGACTACGCCGGAAAAAGACACCGGACGCCTACCGGGAACGGGTGTACCGGAGGGTGGCGGGCAGCGGACTGGTCTCCACCTTTGTCCGCATGGTGGAGACCGATCTCCATATCCTGGCCAGTTGCCCTGTGGAGGACCCGGCCCTGCTACTGGTTACCGAAACCCGGCGACAGCTTGAACACTACATTGCTGATCACCCCCTCTTTCTTGAATCCCTGATCCCGCTGCCCGATGATCCGCAGGCACCACCGCTGATCCGGGAGATGCTGTTGGCAGGCCGGCAGGCCGGGGTCGGGCCTATGGCGGCCGTAGCCGGGGTGGTAGCCGAGGCCGTGGGCCGTGGGCTGCTGGCAAGGGACGATGTCGCCGAGGTGATCGTGGAGAACGGTGGTGACATCTTCCTGGCCCGGCAGGTGGCAAGTGTGGTTTCGGTCTATGCCGGCGAATCCCCCTTAAGCGGACGGGTGGGGCTACGGATAGCAGCGCAGCGGATGCCGCTTGGGGTCTGCTGTTCCTCCGGGGCCATCGGCCACTCGCTCAGTCTTGGGCAGGCGGACGCGGTGGTGGTGACCGCCCCGTCCACTGCCCTGGCCGATGCCGCGGCCACACGCCTTGGTAACGAGGCCACGGGTCGAAGGCCGGTGGAGCGGGCCCTGGAGGTTGCCCGCGGGATCAAGGGGATCTCAGGGGTGCTCGTTATCGTCGGTGAGCAGCTTGGCGCCTGGGGCGATATTGAATTGGTGAAACCCTGAGTCAGCAGCCGGCCTCGGCCAGCAATGCTTCCCGGTGGCAGCGGGCAAAGAGGGTCACGTCCTCCTCCCAGGAGGCCATGCGGTTGATGCCCGCCTCACTCAGCCGTTTGTTCTCAAGGATCGAGTTGGTCGGGCGGGGGGCCGGAGTGGGGTAGTCGGCCGTGGTGCAGGGTTCGAGTCGGTACGGGATCTCCATGGCGCGCAGGAAGTGATCCGCACCGGCAAACCAGGTGGAAAAGCCCTCGGCCGTGGCATGGACAATGCCCGTCATGTCCGTTGGCAGCAGGGCCTCGATCTGCCTGGCCAGGCGCCAGGTCCAGGTGAGCGAGCCATACTGGTCGTCCACGACCCGCAGGGTGCGCCCGGGGTCGGCCAGGGCCAGCCGCAGCATGGTCTTGAGGAAATTCGGCCCGCCCATGCCGTAGAGCCAGGCCGTGCGCAGGATGAGAAAGTTATCCATCTCCCGGGCAATGGCCTGTTCGCCGGCCAGCTTGCTCCGGCCGTAGGTTGACAGCGGCTCGGTGGGATCTCCTTCCACCCAGGCCTGGGGGACCGGTTTTCTGCCGTCAAAGACATAATCGGTGGAGATATGGATGAGTCGGGCTCCCTGCCTCCTGGCGGCCCGGGCCAGGTGGGCCGGCCCGGAACCATTGACCGCCATGCATCGCTCCCTGTCTTCCTCGGCCTGGTCCACCCGGGTGTAGGCGGCGCAGTTGATTATCAAACCCGGGGCCAGGGCCTGGACTACCTCCGTCACCTGGTCCGGATCGGTGATGTCCAGCCGGGCGGAGGTCAGAGCGTCGACGCTATGTTTTTCAGAAAGAACGGCCTGGCAGTCCTGGCCGAGCTGGCCGCCTCCACCGGTGATCAGGATCTTCACTGTTCGGCCCGTCCATCGGGAATGGTATCCTGGAGCAGCTGCATGAGGTACTGGCCATACTGGTTCTTCAGCATTTTTGTCGCCAGTCGCTCCACCTGTTCCCGGTCGATATAACCCAGCCGGTAGGCGATCTCTTCCAGGCAGGCGATCTTGAGTCCCTGGCGTTCCTGGACTGCCTGGACATAGCTGGCTGCCTGCTGGAGGGAGTCGTGGGTGCCGGTGTCGAGCCAGCAGAAACCCCGCCCCAGCAGTTCCACCTTCAGCTTGCCTCGTTGCAGATAGGTGTTGTTGACATCGGTTATCTCCAGTTCGCCCCGGGCCGATGGTTTGATGGAGGCGGCAATGTCGACCACCTCGTTATCGTAAAAATAGAGCCCCGGGACTGCATAGCGTGACTTGGGATGGGCCGGTTTTTCTTCGATGCCGATCACCCTGTTGTTCCGGTCAAACTCGACCACGCCGTAGCGCTGGGGATCCTTGACCAGGTAGCCGAAGATGATGCCGCCGTCGGTGAGCTGGCTGCACCGCTTGACAATGTCGGCAAACCCGTGGCCGAAAAAGATATTGTCCCCCAGGACCAGGCAGACCGAATCGTTACCGATGAAATCGCGACCGATGACAAAGGCCTGGGCCAGCCCTTCGGGCCGTGGCTGCTCGGCATAGGAGATGTTGAGCCCCAGGTCGTGGCCGTTACCGAAGAGTTCGGAGAACCGGGGCAGGTCATAGGGCGTGGAGATGATCAGGATATCCCGGATACCGGCCAGCATGAGCACGGAAAGGGGGTAGTAGATCATCGGCTTGTCGTAGACCGGGATAAGCTGCTTGCTGATGACCCGGGTCAGGGGATAGAGGCGGGTGCCGGAGCCGCCGGCAAGAACGATACCCTTCATTGATCGAGATTCCTTGAATGCCCCCTTTGACTACTGCGCCAGGGATTTTGATGAATTGATGCTTCTAACTGGACCAAATCCTTGGAATAATATACCATAAGACGTGATGATTCTTCATACATCAAAATCCATTCGATAGCAACAGAGGTTTCCTATGGCTGCTCCCCTTAGCTGTTTTACCGCCTATGACGTCCGTGGTCGGCTTCCCGACGAGCTCAACAGTGATATTGTCCGCCGGATCGGTCTGGCCTTTGCTGACCAGTTCGGTATGCGCAGGGTGGTTGTCGGCCGTGACATGCGGCTCTCCAGCCCCGAGCTGGCGCAGGCCCTGGTGGAGGTCCTGACTTCCCAAGGCATCGATGTGGTCGATATCGGGCTCTGCGGCACGGAAGAGGTCTACTTTACCGTGTTTGCCGGAGAAAAGGAAGGGATCGACGGCGGCATCATGGTCACGGCCAGCCATAATCCGGCCGATTATAACGGCATGAAACTGGTCCAGCGCGGCGCCCGGCCCGTCTCCCGGGACTCGGGCCTGGATGCGGTGGCCGAAAAAGCAGCCTCCGAGTCCTGGTTCGCCGACATGCAGGCCCATTTTTCCGGTCGGCCCGGGACCTGTATCCGGGCCGAGGACAAGTCCGCCTATATCGACCACCTGCTTTCCTATGTGGATGTCTCGGCCCTGCCGCCGCTCAAGCTGTTGGTCAACCCGGGCAACGGCTGTGCCGGACCGGTGGTGGACCTGCTGGCGGAAAAACTGCCGTTCGAGTTTGTCCGGCTGTACTGGGAGCCGGACGGAACTTTCCCCAATGGCGTGCCCAACCCCCTGCTGCCGGAAAAGCGCGAGGCTACGGCCCGGGCCGTGCGGGAACACGGCGCGGACCTGGGAATCGCCTGGGACGGCGATTTTGACCGCTGTTTCTTCTACGACCATACCGGCCGGTTCATCGAGGGATACTATATGGTGGGGCTCCTGGCCGTGGCCATGCTGGCCAGGCATCCCGGGGCCACCATTCTCCATGATCCGCGGCTGGTCTGGAACACCATCGAGATGGTGACCGAGGCCGGCGGCTTCCCGGTGATGACCAAGACCGGTCACGCCTTCATAAAGGAGCGGATGCGTGAGCTCGATGCGGTCTACGGGGGCGAGATGTCGGCCCACCATTATTTCCGTGATTTTGGCTACTGTGATTCCGGGATGATCCCCTGGCTCTTGGTGGCCCAGCTCATGGGCCGCAGCGGGACGCCGCTGGCCGACATGGTGGATGCGCGGATGGAGAGATACCCGGTCAGTGGGGAGATAAACTCCCGGGTTTCGGATCCGGACGCGGTGATTGCCCGGGTGGAGGAGCGCTACGGTGATGGCGAGAAGGACTACACCGACGGGCTCAGCGTGAGTTATCCCCGCTATCGTTTCAATCTCCGCAAGTCCAATACCGAGCCGGTGCTGCGGCTCAACGTGGAAACCCGGGGTGACCGGGCCCTGCTCAGGGAAAAGACCGACGAGCTCCTGGCCCTGATCCGCTCCTGATAAGCGGCCCGCAAGGAATCGTCCTCGCCGGTCCTGTCTTAACAATGATGTAAAGGAGTCCTGCATGTCCATACAACCCGTGATTCTTGCCGGTGGCACCGGTACCCGGCTCTGGCCTCTGTCCCGCGAGCTCTATCCCAAGCAGGTCATCCGGCTGCTGGATGATCTTTCGCTCCTCCAGGCGACCCTTGAGCGGGTGGCCCTGCTGCCCGGGGTTTTGCCACCTGTTATCGTGGTCGGCGAAGAGCACCGGTTTCTGGTGAAGAACCAGGTGGAGGAATTGGGGACCTTTCCCCGTTATCATCTTCTTCTCGAGTCGGCGGGCCGCAATACGGCTCCGGCCGTCTGTGGCGCGGCCCTGTATGGCCGGCAACATGTGGGTGATGATGCGGTTCTCCTGGTATTGCCCGCCGATCACCTGGTGACCCGGCCCGAGGCCTTTGTCAAGGCAGTGACCCGGGCGGAAGTCCTGGCCCGGGACGGCTACCTGACCACCTTTGGCATCGTCCCCGAACGGCCGGAGACCGGCTATGGCTACATCGCCCGGGGGCAGGGGAGCCGGGTGGAAAAGTTTGTCGAGAAACCGGATCTGGAGACAGCGAAAGAGTATGTGGCCAGCGGTCGCTACTTCTGGAACTCAGGAATGTTTGCCTTTACCATTGAAACGCTTGTCCAGGAGATGGAGCGGTATGCGCCACAGATCGTGGAATCCATGAAGGAGGCCGTGGCCCGGGGAACGAGCGATGGGGTCTTCTTCCGGTTCGCGTCCGAGCAGATGGCCCGGTGCCCGTCCGACTCCATCGATTACGCCCTGATGGAGAAAACCGACCGGGCCGCCATGGTGGAGGCCGATATGGGCTGGAGTGATATCGGCTCCTGGCAGACCCTGTACGAGGTCTCGGACAAGGATGACCGGGGCAATGTCCTCCACGGTGATGTTGTGGCCGAGGATGTGGAGAACTGCCTTATCCGGGCCGAGGATACCCTGGTGGCGGCTCTGGGGCTGCGCGACACCATGATCCTCGAGACCGCGGATGCGGTGCTGGTGGCGCCGCTGGAGCGCTCCCAGGATGTGAAGAAGATCGTCGAGCGGCTGAAAAAGGAGGGCCGGGATGAATTCCGCTTCCACCGGACCGTGTACCGGCCGTGGGGCAGCTATACCAGCCTGGAGCTGGCCGGTCGGTTCCAGATCAAGCGGATATCCGTCAATCCCGGGGCCAAGCTCTCCCTGCAGATGCACCATCATCGGCATGAGCACTGGGTGGTGGTGGCGGGTACGGCCCGGGTGACCGTGGGGGACGAAGAGATTCTCCTGTTTGAAAATCAGTCCACCTATATTCCGGCCGGCTGCCGCCACCGGCTGGAAAATCCCGGCGTGATTCCCCTGGAACTCATTGAGGTCCAGATCGGCAGCTACCTGGGTGAGGATGATATCGTCCGCTTTGATGACGTGTATGGCCGGCAGGAGGAAACAGCCGGCGCTTCCCGGCAGGATGCTCAGTAGAGGGGCTGGTTCCGGGTCTCTGGATAGAGCTTGTGGAAGGCCTTGACGTAGTGTGAAATGGCCTTTTTGTCGTACTGGGCCACGTGGAAGAACTCGATGCCGCTCTGGTGCCGTTCGGCCACGGTCTTGGTATGGACAACCCGGCCCATCACGTCCACCAGCTCATCTTTGAGGCCCATGGTCAGCATGACCTGTTGGCCCAGGGCCAGGGGCAGGTGGGTCTCGATGAGCACCCCACCTTCACTGACATTGATGGTCCTGCCCATGGAGTATTCGCCCTGTTTCCCCTCCTTGTCCACCACAAGGTAGTCCAGGAGGTTCAGGGACTCCGGTCGAATCTCGCGCCTTCGTTCTTCAGTCATGGAATCTCTGTTCAGGTGGTTATAGTTTCGACCGCCGCTGTTCTCTGCCGTCCGGGTATTGGGGCATTCGCCCTCGCTGCCAGTATATTTTCCCGGACTTGAAAAGTCTACATTGTTCCATCTTTCTTGTCAAACCGTGCTTCCCTGAACAGGTCCGGGGGTCCGGGCGGCTCGCCATATTTTCACATGTTTGTAATTTTTTTTGACAGAATTGACATTATTGTGAAGATGTGTTGGCGGCGAGCGCCACCTTATTTGGGCGGTAAAAGTATTAAAATCAATATATTATGATTTTTGTTCGGGTCTGGCATACCATTTGATAACCTCTCCGTAACTGGTTTCCTGTGTCAGGCTGTGGAGGGTCTGGCGCAGGTGGTTTGAACTGTACTTTGTACTGTCTCTGAAAAAGATCAGAGGGGGAGCAGTGCATAACCAAAAAACAAGCAAAAGAAAAAAATGAGGAGAGTGTCTTATGAATTCCGGTGATACCGCCTTCATGCTGGTGGCAACCGCCATGGTCATGCTCATGACTCCCGGCCTGGCACTTTTTTACGGGGGGCTGGTCAGGTCGAAGAACGTGTTGTCCACGACCATGCAGAGTTTTTTCTGTCTGGGTATTATTTCCATTATCTGGGTGCTCTATGGCTACACCCTCTCCTTTGGTCCGGATATCGGCGGCTTTGTCGGCGGCCTCAAGTATCTCGGTCTCAAGGGTGTGGGGACGGGTATCGGCCCCTATTCCGATACCATTCCGGATCTGCTCTTTGTCGCCTTTCAGCTGATGTTCGCGATTATCACGCCGGCACTGATCACCGGCGCCTATGCCGAGCGGATGAAATTCACCGCCTTTGTTCTGTTCACTATTCTCTGGTCGACCCTGGTCTATTTTCCGGTCTGTCACTGGGTCTGGGGCGGTGGCTGGCTCGGTGAGATGGGGGCGCTGGATTTTGCCGGCGGCACGGTTATTCATATCAATTCCGGCGCCGCAGCGCTGGTGGCAGCCATTGTTATCGGCAAGCGCAAGGGCTGGGGGCGGGAAGCCATGCATCCGCATAACCTGCCCATGACCATTCTGGGTGCCGGAGTACTCTGGTTTGGCTGGTTCGGCTTCAATGCCGGATCTGCCCTCTCCGCCGGGCCCATAGCCGTTCTGGCCCTGTTCACCACCCAGGTGGCCACCGGCGCTGGCGCCGTGTCCTGGGTCCTGGCCGAATGGAAAATCCAGGGAAAACCCACTACTCTGGGCGCTGCGTCCGGTGCAGTGGCCGGCCTGGTCGCCATTACTCCGGGGGCCGGTTTTGTCGGGCCCATGTCCGCCATTCTGATCGGTCTGGTCGCCGGGGCGCTGTGTTACCTGGCTGTCCTGGCCAAGTCGCGGCTTGGTTATGACGATGCCCTGGACGTGGTCGGCGTCCACGGTGTTGGCGGCCTCTGGGGTGCGCTGGCCACCGGTATCTTTGCCTCCACGGCCTGGAATCCCGATGGAGCCAACGGTCTGCTGTACGGTAATGCCAATCAGCTGGTCATCCAGGCCATTGGTGCTGCGGCCGCTATCGGGTACTCGGTTGTCCTGACCTACATCATTCTCAAGGTCATTGACCTGATGATAGGACTGCGGGCAGATCAGGAAGACGAGGTCCAGGGTCTGGACGTGAGCGATCACAAAGAGGTCGGCTATACTTTCTGATCACTGAAAACGACCCGCCGGTCCGAAATCAGTTCTTCGGGCCGGCGGCCTGGCCTGCCGTCCAGCCGCGTCTTGTCTGGATGGAGGTGAATTGTTCCTTGATAATTTTGCTCTCTTCGTTACAATAATGTCTTAAATTTTACATTTTTGTAAATATTAAGATAAATGTAACCACAGGAGGGAGCAGTTATGAATGCAGCGGATACCGCCTTTATCCTGGCGGCAGCTGGACTGGTATTGTTGATGACCCCGGGTCTGGCCCTTTTCTATGCCGGGATGGTACGGAGCAACAACGTGCTCGGCACCATCATGCAGAGCCTGATCATGATTTCGATCATTTCGTTTGAATGGGTCTATATCGGCTACACCATGTCCTTTGGTCCGGATATCGGCGGTTTCATCGGCGATCTGTCCTGGTTTGCCCTCAAGGGGGTGACAACGGCGCCCAGTGACACCTATGCCACCACGATCCCGCAGATCGTGTTCATGATTTACCAGTGCATGTTCGCGGTGATCACTCCGGCGCTCATCACCGGTGCCTTCGCCGAACGGGTCCGTTTCGCCCCGTTCGTGGTCTTCAGCCTCCTGTGGGCCATCCTGGTCTACAATCCGGTCTGTCACTGGATCTGGGGGTCTGGCGGCTGGCTCGGCAAGATGGGAGTTCTGGACTTTGCCGGCGGCCTGGTGGTTCATGTAACCTGTGGGGCGGCGGCCCTGGCAGCGATTCTGGTCATCGGTCCGCGTCGGGGGTATGGTAAGGAAAATTTCATGCCCCACAACCTGCCCATGACCATGCTGGGTACCGGGTTGCTCTGGTTTGGCTGGTTCGGCTTCAACGGCGGTTCGGCCCTGGCGGCGGACAACGTGGCCGCCACGGCCTTTGTGGCCACCCATCTGGCCGGCATGGCGGGTATGGCCATGTGGACCATTATGGAATGGATAAAGCTTGGCAAACCGACTACCCTGGGAGCAGCATCCGGGGCCATTGCCGGCCTGGTCTGCTACCTGGCGGTCAGCGCCAAGACGCGGCTCGGCTATGACGACAGTCTCGACGTGGTCGGTATCCACGGCGTGGGCGGCGCGGTCGGCACCCTGCTGCTGGGGGTCTTTGCCTCCAGGGCGGTGAACCCGGGCGGCGTGGACGGCCTGATCGCCGGTGCCACCTCCCAGCTGGTCAGCCAGTTTATCGGTGTGGTCGTGGTCGGGGTCTACGCCTTTGTGGTCAGCTATGTCCTGGTCAAGGTGATTCACGCCACCATGGGGCTCAGGGTCAGCGAGGAATCCGAGGTCCAGGGCCTGGATTATGCCGAGCATTCGGAAACAGCGTACAATTAAAAAAAACATTCTGATTACCATCAATCTTCAGCATTGAAACCGGTGTCGGCCTCCCTTGTTTCACGGGACGCCATAAACCCGTCCCTGGGGGCTTGACTGTGGCCATCCAGGCCACAGACACCCGTGAAACAAGGGAGGCCGACACCTTCATCCATCGAAGGATGAATTTCAGTGGCAATTACAAAAAACATTGTCCCTGGTCGCTCGCCGTCCGTCACGGATTTGGGAGAATGTCTGGAGAGCCATGGGGCATGGATCCGCAAGGGTCCGGCCCCTGCCACAACAAACCATGAAACTCACCCAGGCAACACCAGGCCCCGGGGTGAGTTTCGGATAAACCGAAAGAGGGTATCTATGAAAAAGATCGAGGCCATTATCAAGCCGTTCAAGCTTGATGACGTGAAAGAGGCCCTGAATGGAATCGGCATCAAGGGAATGACCATCTCCGAGGTCAAGGGATACGGCCGTCAGAAGGGACATACGGAGATTTACCGAGGAGCGGAGTATGTCGTTGATTTTTTGCCTAAAATAAAGATTGAAATTATCACCGACACTGACCAGGTGGACAAGGTGATCGAGACCATCATCGAGGCCGCCAGGACCGGCAAGATCGGCGACGGCAAGATCTTCGTCCTGCCGGTGGAAAAGGTGGTCCGGGTGCGGACCGGAGAGACCGACCACGAGGCCATCTGATGTTGGCATATCCGGTCTGTTTTGCTGCTCCGGCAGGGTCTGACGCTGTCTGTCTTCGACACACTGCGGGGCATGGGTCCTGCGGGACCGCAAGGTGAGTGGACAACAGAAAAATCTGCGGGTCCAGCGGGAGGCCCTGGAAGAGCTGTGGCGCCTGGGACTTTCCGGGCACGAGCTCCTGAGCCGGCACACGACCCTGGTCGACCAGTTCATCATCGACCAGTTCCAGGCTTCCGAGGCCGTGGCCAGGGCCCGCGGCAATATCGCCCTTATAGCTCTCGGTGGCTACGGCCGCCGGGAGCTGTATCCGTTTTCAGACATCGATCTTTTGCTCCTGCACGACTGGAAGGCCGGCCGGTACATGCAGGATGTGGCCGAATCCATCCTCTATCCCCTTTGGGATGCCAATTTCGATGTGGGCCATTCGGTCCGTTCGGTCAAGGGGGCGGTCAACTTCGCCCGGGAGGATTTCATCTTTCAGGTCTCCCTCCTGGATGCCCGTTTCCTGGCCGGGTCGGAAGAGCTCTTTGACAAACTGTGGAAACGCTATCGGGCCAAGCTGCTCGACGGCAAGCGCAACCGTTTTGTCCAGACCATGGACCATTTCCGGGAGCAGCGGCGGGAGAAATATGGGAGCCACGCCTACCTGCTGGAGCCGCATATCAAGGAAGGCAAGGGTGGTATGCGCGATATCCAGGCCATGCTCTGGGTGGCCAAGGCGGTCTTTGGGCTGCCCGATCTCAGGGCCATTGAAGAGTCCGGCATGCTCCAGGCCGAGGAATGCCGTGCCTTCCAGGAGTCCTGGGACATGCTGGCCCGGATTCGTAACCGGCTCCATTACGTGAGCCGGCGCAAGAACGACCAGCTGATCTTTGAGTACCAGGAAGAGATCGCCACTGCTTTTGGCTATCATGACCAGGAGGGGCTGCTCGGGGTGGAGCAGTTCATGCGCCAGGTGTATGGTCATCTGCAGACCATTGCCGTGACCACGGATTATTTCTTCGAGCATGTGCATGAAGTGCTGGGGATCACCGGTACCGGGCGGGATGAAAAAAATCTGGAAAAGGCCGTCGTGCTCCGGGCCGGGACCATCCGGCTGGCGCGCCCCGATGAACTGGTCCAGCGGCCCTATCTCCTGATGCGGCTTTTCCTCCAGGCCGGGCGGACCGGTATGCCGCTCCACCACCGGACCCGGCAGCTGGTCAGTGCGCACCTCGGCCTGGTGGATGACCGGTTCCGGAGTTCCAGGCGGGTGGCCGGGATCTTCCTCGATCTTCTCATGGGGCCCGACCCCATGCCGGTTCTGGAAACCATGCTGGAGACCGGTCTGCTGACGGCCTACATCCCGGAGTTCGCCCGGGTGGAATCCCTGGCCCAGCATGATCTCTACCATATCTATACCGTGGATCGGCACCAGCTGCAGGCTGTGTCCGAACTAACCCGGCTCAAGCAGGAGGAGGATTCGGACCTGTTCCTCTCCCTGGCCTCCCCGCACCTGGTCTATCTCGCCGCGCTCCTGCACGATATCGGCAAGGGACAGGGAGTGGATCACAGCGTGCTCGGGGCCGAGCTGGTAGAGGATATCGGCCGTAGGCTCGGACTCCCGGCAGAGGAGCGGGCCTGTCTTTCTTTTCTGATCCGCTACCATCTCTACCTGCCGGAAAACGCCATGCGCCGCGATCTGGAAGACCAGGCCTTCATCGAGCAGGCCGCCGGCCTGATCGGCGATGTGGATCGGCTGACCATGCTCTACCTGCTCACCATTGCCGATTCCCGGGCCACAGGACCATCGGCCTGGTCGAGCTGGAAGGCGACCCTGCTGGCCGACATGTTTCTCAAGGTCAAGACCTGCCTCGAGGCCGGCTGCGGAAACGGGGACGAGGTGGATGACGGCTCCGAGGAGCAGGGCGTCAACTGGTTGCGCGAGCAGGTGCACTCTCTCCTTGAACCGGGTGAAGAGCTGCGGATGGATGTGGCCGGTCTCCCGGCCGACTACCTGACCAGTTTTACCCCCGAGATGGTGGTCCGTCACCTGCGCCTGCACCGGGATCAGGCCACGGTGCTGCAGCAGAAGGTGCTGATCTTTCCCGAGGCCAGGCCTGGGAGCTGGTCTCTGCTGATCATGAGCAAGGACCGGCCCGGACTGCTGGCAAAGCTCTGCGGGGTGCTGGCCCTGCACAACCTCTCGGTGCTGGCGGCCCAGATCTTCACCTGGCCCGACACCACGGTGGTGGATGTGCTCGATGTGGTGCCGGTGGCCCAGTCGGATTTCGAAGAGCAGGACTGGGAGGCCCTGGAGCGCGATGTCAATCTGGCTGTGAATCACCGGCTGGATGTCACCTACCAGCTTCATAAGCGGTTGCACGGGGTGGTGGGGATGCGGCCCCGGCGCAAGGTTCAGCAGCTGGTGCAGGAAGTGGTGGTTGATAACGAGACCTCCAGGCGCTTCACCGTTATCGAGGTCTACGGCGGCGACCGGCCGGGCACCCTGTACCGGCTCGCCCAGACCCTGGCCGATTTCGGCCTCGATATTCATCGGGCCCGGATCGCCACCGAGGTGGAACAGCTCATCGATATCTTTTACGTTACCCTTCGCAGCGGCGACAAGCTGACCGACGAAGAGATGGTGGACAAGGTGCGCAGCACGCTTTTGCACATCATTGCCGAGGATGGTAAAAACGCATGATTTTGATGCAGTTTCAGCGAGAAAATGGTATATCCTGGACAGCTGCCGGGCCGCATGGCACCGCGCAGGTTCAGTGGTATAGGGGAAAACGCCGGGTCAACCGGTTTAAGGCAATCATCCAATAATTGAAAGGAGATGAAACATGACACGCGATGAAATAATGAAAATCATTGAAGAGGAGAACGTGCATTTCTTCCGGCTGCAGTTCGTGGATATCTTCGGCTTTACGAAGAATATCGCGATTCCGCGCAGCCAGATCGAAAAAGCCCTTGACGGCGACATGATGTTCGACGGCTCTTCCATTGACGGCTTTGTCCGCATCAACGAGTCTGACATGTACCTGAAGCCGGATTATGACACCTTTACCGTCCTTCCCTGGAGGAACCAGGACGGGACCAACGCGGCCCGGATTATCTGCGATATTTACAAATCTGACGGAACCACTCCTTTCGAAGGTTGCCCCCGCAATAACCTCAAGCGTGTCCTGGCTGAGGCCAAGGAACTCGGCTACACCATGAACGTCGGTACCGAGTGCGAGTTCTTCCTGTTTGAAAAGGATGAGGCCGGTCGTCCCACCACCAACACCCATGACGTGGCCGGCTACTTTGACGTGGATCCCGACGACTGTGGCATCGACTGCCGCCGGGAGATCATCCACACCCTGGAGGCCATGGGTTTTGAGATCGAGGCGTCCCATCACGAGGTTGCCGAAGGTCAGCATGAGATCAACTTCAAGTATGCCGATGCCCTGGCAGCGGCCGACAACACCGTGACCTTTAAGTGGGTTGTCCGCTCCATCGCCGCCAAGTACGGCCTGCATGCCACCTTCATGCCCAAGCCTGTTTTCGGCATTAACGGTTCCGGCATGCACACCAACCAGTCGCTCTTCAACCTGGACGGCACCAACGCCTTCTTTGACGAGAACGGCCCCTGCAGCTCAGCGAAACCGCCTACCACTACATCGCCGGTATTGCCAAGAACGCCAAGGGCTTTGTTGCGGTAACCAACCCGCTGGTCAACTCCTACAAGCGCCTGGTGCCCGGCTACGAAGCCCCGGTCTACATTGCCTGGTCCGCTTCCAACCGCTCCGCCCTGATCCGGATTCCGGCTGCCCGCGGCCTGGCCACCCGGACCGAGGTTCGCTGCCCGGATCCGACCTGCAACCCCTACCTGGCTCTGGCCATCATGCTCAAATCCGGCCTGGACGGTGTGGTCAACAAGCTCGAGGCCCCGCCCTCTGTTGACCAGGACATCTTCTCCATGACCCCGGCCGAGAAGGAAGCCGCCGGTATCGACAGCCTGCCCGCCAACCTGCACGAGGCCATCGAGGCCATGAAGGCAAACCCCATTGCCAAGGATGCCCTTGGAGAGCATATCTTCACCAAGTACATCGAAGGCAAGGAAAAAGAGTGGGACTGCTACCGTACCGCTGTGACCGACTGGGAGATCAACAATTACATCGCCCGATACTAAAATTTTTCCGATTTTCCGGAATTAAAGAATTGAAAGGCCGCTGCCCGGGAATGGGCAGCGGCCTTTTGTGTTTGCCCGGCATGGCGGGCAAACCCAGCCTGCGGAACGCAGGCGTCACCCCGACCAGGGGGAAGACAATCCGAATCGCAAGGGCGTTGCTGGCAACGGCAGGGTCTGAAGGAAGCGATAGGAAGTGAGCGGTACATAGCGTAAGTGAACCTGATTCGGCGTCATAGGTGGGTAAGCGTGCACAATAGCGTGAAGCCCGATACCTGGTCAGACCTTTGGCGTGATTGAGGATGGGATTGCTCACCGGGAGTTCGCCTTAACCGGGGAAGCCTCCTAGCGTACTTGCAGTACGAGAGTTAAGGAAGGTTCAAGGAGAGATCCAAGGCCTACCGAAGCGGTGGGAGGTGGCAGATGATTCCGTAGTAGTGATGAAATCCCGGCCGGAGAAGCCTGGTAACAGCGTGGAGGATAAAACCGGGATGACCTGTCAGCGTTGTTTGACAGGGGCTGGTATTTGCCAAAAGCGGTATCAGTTGCGAAGGGATGAAGTTTATTTGAAGGTTCCCTGAAGATCATGGAGGTCTGGAGTCAGAACACAAGCTGCCCGACGGGGCGGGGCACATTTTCGGCGGTATGCTGTGAGAGGCCGTCTGCTGATTTTGGCCGTTCATCGGAGTAACCTGAACAGTTGAGCGTACATTGCCCATTGGGATAGAAGGCGCTCTCATTTGGGTGAAGACCCGGGGATTCCAGGCAGAAGTGGAGGGATGGGGACGCAGGACAGGAGCATGGTTGACGTTTGGTACAGTCTGTATGACCGGATGCTGAGCAGGGACGCTCTGCACAAGGCGTTTGGGAAGGTGAGGTCTGCGAAGGGAGCTGCCGGAATAGACGGCCAGTCCATCAAGGACTTTGCCGCATCAGCCGAAGCCAACATCGACTGTCTCCTGAAGGAACTGTGGGAAAAGAGTTACCAGCCACTGGCCGTGCGCCGGGTAGAGATACCCAAGCCAACCGGAGGAGTTCGGTTGCTCGGTATTCCAGCAGTCCGTGACCGTGTAGTGCAGCAGGCACTGCTCGACATTCTCCTGCCGATATTCGATCGGGATTTCCACCCGTCGAGCTATGGCTATCGCCCAGGCCGCAGTTGTCATCAGGCGATATCCAAGGCGACGATGTTTATCCGTGACTACGATCGAAAGTGGGTAGTTGATATGGATCTGTCCAAATGCTTTGACACCTTGGACCATGATCTCATCCTCAGCGCCTTTCGTCGCCGGATCAGGGACGGGAGTATCCTCGGTCTCCTGGAGAAGTTTCTGAAGAGCGGTGTAATGACGGATTCGGGATTTACGGCTAGCGAGATCGGCAGTCCACAGGGCGGCGTGATCAGCCCTCTGATAGCCAATGTGTATCTCGATTCTTTTGATCAATTCATGAAGAATCGTGGCCACCGAATAGTCCGCTATGCGGACGATATCCTGATTCTGTGCCAATCAAAGAAAGCGGCCGAGAATGCTCTTGAGCAGGCACGGCACTATCTTGAAGGAGAATTGCTGCTGACTGTCAACCGTGAAAAGACCCATATCTGCCACAGCAGTCGGGGCGTAAACTTTCTGGGAGTATCCGTATGCTCTCAGTATACGCAAATCCAGCGAGGCAAGATTAAGTCTTTCAAGGCAAAGGTCAAGGCAATGACCCGGCGTAATTCCCCGGTGAATCTTGAGAAAGTGATTGCAGATCTCAATCCGCTCTTGAGGGGATTTGCCAACTACTTCCGGATAGCGAACTGCACAGGAGAATTTTCAAGGCTGATGAGATGGATTCGGAGAAGACTGCGAGCCATCCAGCTGAAATTGTGGAAGAAGCCCAATCGGCTTCACCGCAGGCTGAGGCAGCTTGGATACAGGGGGAAGTTTGATGCGATCAAAATGAACTCCTGGGCCAATGCGGCAAGTCCTTTGAGCCATTATGCCCTGCCCAACGGATATTTACACCGGGGCTTGGGTCTCTTTGATCTTGGTGCTGTATCTACTGGAATCTCTGTTTCAATATGAAGGAAAATAAACAGGAGCCGTATACGAGACCCGTACGTACGGTTCTGTGAGAGGGATGAGGCAAGCGTAATTAACTTGCCTCACCCTACTCGATCGTTTTATGGCGAAATGCGGCCAAAAAAAGGCGCATGCCCGACCGGGCATGCGCCGGTGGTCGGAGAGGTTGCCATCCCTCCGACCCTTCCTCCTAGCGGTGCCTCTTCTTTCTGGCAAAACCTGCCAGTCCTGCCAGCCCGGCCCCGAACAGCACCATGGTGGCCGGTTCCGGTACCGGTGCCACGGCGACCGGTACTCCTCCTTCAATCACGTCGTTTGCCCCTGTATCAGTCCAGTGGAGGCCAATTTCCGCCCCGGGGTCCAGTGAATCAAGATCCATGGTGATCACTATGGAGTCGGTGGCCCCGTTCTGGTCTTCATCCTCCAGGGTCCAGCTGCCCTCTCCCAGCGAAATCTCCGTGTCCCCGGGATCATACCAGGTCTCCTGAAGTTCATCCGGACCGCCGTACACGATACTGCTGTCGTCCACTGCAAAGAGCGTGGCCGCTCCACCGCTGCTCAGGCCACTGGGTCCGGAAAACAGCCCGCTAAGATGAATGACCGCCTCCCATTGTTCCCCATTGCCGAAATAGTCTTCGTTGTAGCTGGTCGCCGCCGTGCCGTCGGGATTCCAGCCATCGGTGCTGATGAAAAGGTCGCCCGGTGCCTCGATAAACGGCAGGCCTGCCTGCCAGTAGAGAAAGAGGTTGGAGCGGATGGTGACCTCCAGGAGGGTGTCGGCAAAGGCGACCTCCATGGCGGTGATGTCATAGATGAAGCCGGGTCCGCGGACATCACGGTCCCCGGGAATCACCGTACCGGTGCTGCTGTTCCAGCCGCTCGCGCCCCAGTAGTTGTCAATGATTGGTATCGCCCCGGCCTCCTGCGTGGCAGCAAGGGGGATGGAGAGCACGCCGGCGATGAGAGCGGCACCAATCTTGTTCATGGAAAAACCTCGGATGTTTTTTGTCTGTTGGCTTTTTCAACTGCAAGTAGCATGCCTCCTTCTTTTATGTAATTATTTTAATAGGTTACCTGTGTTGTATCTGGCTGGGCAGTGGCTTAGGGCTCTTTTTCTCCGGAAAAACGGGAAAATCGTCAATTTTTTCCGAAAACCTGAAAATACGTATGGCCGGTTCGTTTTTGTGGAATCCTGCCCCGGGGTGTTTTGCCGGTTTTGGCGGCCGGTTGAAGTGAAAAAATCATCCCATTGGACCATGGTACAATGGACATGAGTTCTGGATGTGGTTCTCTTTAAAAGAGAATAACTGGTCTCTCCCTGGCCTTGGATGGACATGGAGAGGCGGTCATTTTGTACAACCCGGGAGAGAGCAGATATGGTGGAAAACAGCGGTGGACAGCAGCCGGCCGGGCCGGATGCACCGATGGAAGTCGGCAGGGTGGCGGTTCTGTACGGACGGGTCAGGGCCGTGGCCGGGGATGGGAGCCAGCGGCTCCTGCAGCCTGACAGTCCGGTTTTTGCCGGCGAGGTGATCGTCACCGGACCCGACGGGATGGTCTCCATTGTTTTTGACGATCAGCTCCAGACCCAGCTTGACCTGGGGAGGATGTCCGAGGTGCTGCTCGATGACGATGTTCATGGCGGGACGGATGGTCTGGATCTGCAGGACGCGGTCAGCGAGGTGGAGGATATCCAGCAGGCCCTGCTGGATCCGGATTTTGACCCCACCCTGGAAGAGGAGCCGCCGGCCGCTGGTCTGTCCCTTTCCGCAGGGGATCATTACTATGTCAAGTTCGATGCCATCGGGGCCGAGGTCCTGCCGGATAACCCTGTCGTCACCACTGACTCGCCGCCGGATTTTACCGCCCCGGATCCTGTGGCCGGGGAGGACAGGCCGCCGGTGGCTGCCGATCTGCAGCCCGTGGCCGAGCCGGACCAGGTCCAGGTAGAGGAATCGGCAGCAGCGCCCCGGGTGACAGCGGGCAACCTGCTGCAAAACGATGCCCCGGGCGATGGGCCGGTCACCGTAACCGGGGTGGAAATCGGCGGCGTGAGCTATACCATTGCCCCGGGCCAGACCGTGACCCATACCACTCCTCTGGGTGGCCAGCTGTCCGTGTCCAGCGATGGCTCCTACACCTACTCCATCCAGGGAGCCATCCTCCACGAAACCCATGGCCAGGGGGACGGGCTGGTCGACCAGGAGACCTTTACCTATACGGTAACCGATGGTGATGGCGATTCCTCCCGGAGCACCCTCACGGTCCATATTCTCGATTCCGCCCCCAGGCCGGGCCGGATTCCAACATGATCATGGAGGGCGGGAGGAAGGTAGTGCGACAAGCGTCGGTGGCAACCTTATTTTTGGCTGGGACGATGGACGGTATGAACCGGCGGCCGAAGACAGTCAGGGTGCTGACCAGGGGTTGCACCTGGTCCGGGTGGAGGGTGACCTGGCCCCCGGGGAGACCTTTGCCCTCGATACGCCCCTGGCCACCGTTCTTGGCGGCACCATAACCTTCCACAGCGATGGAAGCTATCTCTACACCGCCCCGGATCGGGTCGGCAATCCCCTGGATGGTGATGGCCATAATCAACCGGTCTCGGAACAGTTCACCTATACGGTGGAGGATCGGGACGGCAGTCCGGCCAGCGCTGTTCTCACCGTGACCGTGGTCGACAGTGAACCGGTGGCTGTCCAGGACAGTCTGGTCGTGGAAGAAGGACCGGGCAACCAGGTCAGTGGCAATGTGCTGGTAAATGACCAGGCCGGGGCAGATGGTGCCCTGCATCTCGTCGGGGTCAGCGGTGATTTTGCCGCCGGAGTGAGTTTTGCCCTGGATACGGAGCTGGCCACGGCCCAGGGTGGCACGATCATCTTTCATGCCGACGGCGGGTTTACCTACACTGCGCCGTCCAGCATCGACCACGGGGACTTGGTCCCGGACCGGGAACTCTTTTCCTGCCAGGTGGAAGACGGCGACGGTTCCCGGGATTCCGCCACCCTGTCGATCACGATCACCGACGATCAGCCTTCCTTTACCCTTACGCCGCCGATCCTTCTTGCCAACGAGACCGGCAACAGTCTGACCGCGGACCTGGGCCTTGTCTTCGGCGCCGATGGAGCGGCTCCGGCCGGGGAATCCCTCCAGATTGTCGGGACAACGGATGCCCACGGGTACGTGGTGGATAACGCCGGCCGCCAGCTCACCTCGGACGGCCAGAATCTGCTGTACCTGGACGATGGTCAGGGCACCCTGAGCGCAGTGCGCGAGTTCGACCACCACCCGGTTTTTACGGTCAACGTTGACCCTGAAACCGCCACCTGGACCGTGTCTCTGGATGAAACCTACGGGCTGGACCACACCCTGGTTCAGGATATCGGTGAAACAGTGAACGCAGGCAACCCCCTGGAGCTGCACTTCGACGCCCCGGTGAGTTCCATGAGTGCCACCCTGGAGGGCCTCGACAGCGTGGCCATCATGGGCAGTATCTATGGCGAACAGGCGGTCTGGACCGCCTGCCTGGACGGAGAACAGGTGGCCACCGGGGTGGTGAACGGTGATCTCCTTCTGGGTCAGGAACAGGTCCTGACCGTGGACCTGGCTCAGACCGGCTCCCTCTTTGACACGGTGGTGCTGGAATATGATGACGCGCCGGTGCCCCTGATGGGAGCCTACCGGGTTGTCTCGATCAGCAGCGAAATGAATCATTCGCTCAGCTATGATGTGGTGGCCACCGATGGGGACGGGGACACGGTTTCGGGTCGGCTCAATGTCGTGCTGGACGGGGATGGAGATATCATTGGCACCCATGGCCCGGATGTGATCGGTGGCAGCTCGGAAGGGGACATCCTTGTTGGCGGCGACGGGGATGATCTCATTCTGGGCCACGGCGGCGACGATACCCTTTTTGGCTCCAGTGGTAAAGATAGCCTGGATGGCGGGTCAGGGAACGATACCCTGGTCGGTGGTCCGGGCGAGGATATTCTGGTCGGTTCCGAGGGGGATGACGTCCTGTTCGGGGGTGATGCGGACGGCCTGCCAGGAGCCGGTGTCGACACCCTGACCGGCGACGGGGTGGCCGATTCCTCCGATGCGGGAGGTGATCTCTTTGCCGATGCCGGTGGTGATCTGCTCACCGATGGCACCGATGATCCCGGATATACCAGCGTGGATGACCTGGTGCCCCGCCGGAGCCCACCGTGTAGTGGTCACATCCTTTGGTTGCTGCCCGGGTTGGGAGCTCTCAACTCTGCTCTGTCCCATGGAGGAGCAGGGCCAGGTTCAGGCGGCCGCGGGTCCCGGTCTTGGCGTAGATGGCGCTCAGATGCGCCTTGACCGTTCGCTCCGTGATCTCCAGCCTGTGCGCAATCTGCGGGTTGGTGAGCCCCTGGGCAACCAGCGAGGCTATCTGGAACTCCCGGTCGGAGAGTTCGGGCAGGATCCTGTCCCGGCGCGATCCGGCCGCTGTTTCCGGGCTCCCGCTCGCTCCTTTTCCACCACCAAGCGACGTCCGGATCAGGTGGGCCATCAGCTGCTGGCCCACCCATACCGAGCCGGTGAGAATCACCCGCACCGCTTCCTGGAGTCTGGCCGGGGCGATGTAGGTGTTGGCATATCCCACCACTCCGAGACGGAGCAGGGCCAGTCCCTCGTTGTTGTCCGGCCGGTCGGAGAGGACAAAGAGTCGGCAATGCGCCATATTACGACAGAGCCGGCCGACGGTTTCCAGGTCCACCATGGTCCGGTGCAGCAGCAGAAGGTCTGGTTGTGCTTCGCGAAGCAGGATACCCAGATCCCTGAGGACCGAGGCATGGAAGATGTCATGCTGGCCGGAGAGGGCCGCCTGCCACCGGTTGCGCACCGGGTCGCGGTCACTGCAGATAATGAGGTTCATCTCGTGCTATCTCTCCCGCAGGGCCATCATCTTCGCCCGGAGCATGGGCTTGAGCAGGTAGGAGAGGATGGTCTTTTTTCCGGTCAGGATATCCACGGTGACCACCATGCCCGGGATGATGGGCAGGGGATTGTCGGCCGGGCCGAGGTAGTTGCGGTCGGTTCGCAGCCGGACAAGATAAAAACTGTTGCCCTTCTCGTCAGTGATCGAGTCGGCACTGATGTGCTCGAGCCTTGCCTCCAGGCCGCCGTAGACGGTGAAATCATAGGCCGTGAATTTGACCATGGCCTTCTGATCCGGGTGGAGAAAGGCGATATCGGCCGGCTTGATCCGCGCCTCGACGAGCAGGGTATCCTCCAGGGGGACGATCTCGATCAGGTCCATTCCGGGCTTGATGACTCCGCCCACGGTACTGACCAGGATCCGGTTGACCGTTCCCCGTACCGGCGAGCGGACCGCGGTCCGCTGGAGCCGGTCCATGAGGGCCACCGAGGTTGCCGAGAGTTCTTCCAGCCGGGCATAGGCCTCGCCAAGTTCTGTCTTGGCCTTGTTGGCAAAGGCGAGTCGTTTCTCTTCCAGTGCCTGCTCGGCCTCGACGATCCTGGACCGGCCCCGGGGTATGGCCAGCCGGGTCGATTCGATCTCTCCCTGCATCTGGCTGAGCTGGCGTTCCAGCCGCAGGACCTCCACCATGGAAACGGCGCCTTCCTTCATCAGCGGCCGGGTCATCTGCAGCTCTTTTTGCAGCAGGTCATGGGTCCGGGTCAGTTCCCGCAGCCTGGCTTCCAGCTCTGTCACTTCCTGCTGCCGCTGCCGGAGCTGTTCCCTGAGGACCTGCAGGGAGGCGGCCAGCTCCTTTTGTCTCGAGGCATGGAGCTCATGTTCCCGCTCACCGATAGCAGGCATCTCCCGCGCCACCTCTTCCGGAACCTCAAAGGGAGCCTGGTTGATTTCGGCCTCCAGCCGGGCGATCCTGGCCTTCAGGGCCAGGGTCTGGACACGGCTTTCCTGATACGGAGCCGAGAACCTGGTTTCGTCGATGCGCAGCAGCAGCTGCCCCCTGTCCACCACATCGCCCACCTGAACCAGAATCTCCGAGAGGATGCCGCCTTCCAGGTTCTGGATGACCTGTACCTGGCGGGAGGGTATGACCTTGCCGGTGGCCCGGGTGACCTCCTCTATCTCGGAATTGGCGGCCCAGTAGATGGCCAGGGCGAAAAAGAGCACCACCATCCACAGGATGAGCCGGCCGCCGCGGGGCGACTGGACGAGAATGGATGTGCGGATATCGGTTACCAGGTCCACGTCGCGGGCCGGCATACGCCGGAATATACCGGGAGATTTTTTCTGGTCGGGTTGTTTTTCTGTTCTGGCCATGGGTCGGTTACAGGCTCAGTTGTCCGGTCTTGAGCGCTTCCAGCACCCGGCTCCGGGGGCCGTCGGCAACCACGGTGCCGTTGTCGATTACGATGATCCGGTCCACCAGGTCAAGCAGGGAGGCCCGGTGGGTGATAAGGATCAGGGTCTTGGGGGCCAGGAGAGTGGTCAGGCGGGTCTTGAGGCGCGATTCGGTCCGGTTGTCCATGGCGCTCGATGGCTCGTCCAGCACCAGGACCGGCGGATCGTGGAGGATGGCCCGGGCCATGGCCACGCTCTGGCGCTGGCCGCCGGACAGGCCGCTGCCCTGTTCGCCAATCTCCATGTCAAAACCCATGGGGTGGTGATTGACGATTTCAGTGACTCCGGCCAGTTCCGCTGCCTGCAGGACGGTGTCGTCGTCCACATCGGGTGAACCAAGGATGATGTTGTCGCGGATGGTGCCCCGGAAGAGCACGATGTCTTGGGGCACGTAGCCGATGACACGGCGCAGCTGGGCTGGATCGATCTGCCGGATATCGGTCCCGTCCATGCAGACCATGCCCGCGGTCGGCTGGTAGAGTCCGAGCAGGAGCTTGCCCAGGGTGGTCTTGCCCGAGCCGATGGGGCCTATGATGCCCACCTTTTCCCCGGGCTCGATGGAGAGGGTGATGTTTTTCAGGGTCTCCACCTTCTGGTCCGGATAGGCAAAGTTGACCTGCTTCAGGCTGATAGCGCCGCGAAAGGTGGCCCGGTGGAGAAAGTTTTTCCCTGCCGGCCGTTCCACCGGCAGGGCCATGATCCGGTTCAGGGTCTGCAGGGCGGCCCGGGCCCGGTGAAACCGGGTGGCCAGGCTGACAACCTGGGACATGGGCGCCACGGCCTGGCGGGTCAGGATCACCAGGGCGATGAGACCGCCCTGGGTCAGCTCACCGGCAGCGATCCGGTACACCCCGGCAACAACCACTCCCACCACGGTCATGTTGAGGATGAAATTGGCCACATGGTTGACCGACGAGGAGAGGAACCTGGCCCGGGCACTCCATGTGGCGATGTAGGAGACCGCTTCCTCCCAGGCACGCTGGAGCTGGCCCTCGGCGCCGAGCATCTTGATGGTCTCGATACCCGACAGCCCCTCCACCAGGATACCGTTTTTCTGGGCCGCGGCGGAGAAATTCTTTTCCACCGCTTTTTTCAGGGGAACCTGGATCAGGGCCGCGTAGAGGAGCAGGAGAAGGATGGCCCCTGCGTGGATCAGGGCGATGGGGCCGCCCAGGTACCAGATCGCGCCCAGGGCCAGGAACATGAAAGGCAGGTCGATGAGCGCGGTGATGGAAAACGAGGTGATGAAGTCGCGGATCGATTCAAACTGCTGCAGGTTTTTGGCAAAGGCGCCGACGGATTTGGGGCGAAACTCCATCCGCAACCCGAGCACCTTTTCAAACAGCATGGCCGAGAGCTGCAGGTTGGCCTTCTTGCCAGCCTCGTCGACAAAATAGCTGCGCAGACCCCGCATGACGAGGTTGAACAGGTAGACCACGCCAATGCCGGTCGCCAGGACCCAGAGGGTCTCGAAGGCATTGTTGGGGATGACTCGGTCATAGACGTTCAGGGTGAAAAACGGTCCGGCCAGGCCAAAGACATTGATCAGAAACGAAGCGATCAACACATCGCGATAAATACGCCAGGATCGGGCCAGGGTGGACCAGAACCAGCGCTTTTCCCCGCCAGAGGTGTCCATGGTCTCCTGCCGGTTGCGGAACCTGGGGCGGACAAAGATGGCATAGCCGGTGTAGAACTCCTCCAGTTCGCTGCAGGCGAGGGTTTCTTCGCCCATTCCGGTTTCCGGCAGCAGCACGGTGATTCGCTGCCTGTCCCGGTCGATCTCCAGGGCTATACAGGCCCGGTGACCGTCAAGCAGCAGGACCGCCGGCAGTTCCAGGTTGGTCATGGAGGCCAGGGGCCGCTTGACGACTCGGGATGCCATTTGGGCCCGTTCGGCCGCCCTGGCAAAAAGCTCCACGGTGAGCCGGTTTCGCACCAGCGGCAGGCCGGCCCGCAGCGCGGTCCTCGAGGCCGGACAGCCGTGGATCCGGGCCAGCTGGACCAGGCAGTCGGTCAGGGGGTCGTCAAAGGTATCGGTATCACTGCCCGGGGTCCACTTGGTTTCCGGTTCGGCAGCCGTGGCAACGGTCATGGTTACAGTTCGGTTGGGTGTTGTTGTGCAGGGCGAAGTTGCATGCTACTATGATTTAAGCACAAGGACAGGGGGCGGTCAAATACTCTTTGGGAGATCAATATGTTATATGTCGAGCGTGATGAAGAGGGAAAGATTGTCGCCATCTGTCGGCAACCCGGAGACCGGGCCAGAGAAGCAAAGGGACTCCTGGATCCCGAGGTGCTCGACTTTTTTCGCGCTTCCGGGGAAAAGGACGGGCTTGCCCGGCTTCTTTCTCTTTCAGATACCAGTATCATCCGTGTCCTTGAAGACCTGATCGATCTGCTGGTGCGGAAAAACATTATCCTCTTTACCGAACTTCCCGAGGAGGCCCAGAAAAAAATTCAGGAACGCAGGCAGTTGCGGCGCAGGATAGGCCAGGATCCGCTCATTGTGGACGACATTCTGTGAGTTCGGGACTGGTTGGTGGTCTCTCTCTTCAGGCTATCTCCCGTGGCTGGTCGAGATGGTATCCCTGTAGGCCATCCAGGCTCAGGCCGCGGAGGAGGAGATGCTGGTCCGTTGTTTCCACCCCTTCTCCATGGACCGCGATTCCCAGGCTGTGGGCCACGCTGCACAGCGAATGGATGAAGAAATGGCTGTCGCTGCCCGCTGATACCAGCTCCCGGGTAAAGGCCCGGTCGATCTTGACATAATCGGGCTGAAGACTCTTCAGGTAGCCGAAATTGGCAAATCCCTGGCCAAAATGATCGATGCCGTAGCCATGGCCCAGGTCACGGATCCGACGGCCCAGTTCGGCCAGCAGTTCCAGGTGGTGGACCGCGGCAAATTCCGTAAACTCGAAGATGAGCCGTGGCCTGTCCCGGCCGGTCTCTTCCAGCCTGGCAAGCAGCCAGGTCGTAAACGGTCCGTCGGCCAGTGAGGTGGGGGAGATGTTGATTGCCAGCTGGTCGGCCCCGGCCTGTTCTTTGGTCAGCGCCATGGTTTTTTCCACCACGCTCCGGTCCAGTCGGGTGATCAGGCCCAACCGGTGGGCCAGGGGGACAAACTGTTCGGCCCGCAGCAGTCCGCCGTCACTTTCCCGTAAACGTGCCAGGATCTCCCGGTGAAGAACTCGCTGCGGATCATTCAGGGCCACACAGGCCTGACCGAACAGGACAATGGCCTCTTCGGCAATGGCCTGTTCCAGCACCTTTTTCCAGCCGATCCGGCCCCGGACAACATCCTCTATCCGCGTGGGGATCCGGCGGATCACCCACTGGTTCGGTCCCTTGCCGGAGGCCGCCTGCAGGGCGGAGTCGGCGCCGGCCAGAAGGCTGGAAAACGATGTCTTCCGGCCAAAGACCACCCCGCCGATGGAGCCCGTGTCTGACAGAGGATGGTTTTCCGCTCCCTGGTCCCAGAACCGCTGGCAGATGGCATCGGCCACATGGCTGGCCTCATCCAGGCCGGTGTCCGGGAGAAAGACCCCGAAATCACCGCCGGTGAGCCGGGCCACGGCGGCGCCGGGAATACCCCCTGTCCGCGCCCGGAGGAGATCGGCCACTGCCTGGATCCGTTCATCGCCGGCCTGAAAGCCTTTTTCCTCGTTGAGCTCTTTGAGCCCGGTTATGTGGACCAGGAGAAAGGCCCCACGGATCTCAGTCCCGGGCCGGTCCATCCAGCTGGCGACCTGGTTTTCCAGGTAGCGGCGGTTGCCCAGGTTGGTGAGGGGATCGCTGTAGGCCTGGCGACGCAGCTGCTGCGCGGTCCGGGCCTGTTCCTCGAACATGGTTTTGACCCGCAGGGTCGTCTGGTTCATGGCCTGGACTACCTGGCGCAATTCACGGGTCCTGGGCAAGGGTTCCTGGATTTCAAACCGGCGCTGGCTGAGGGCTCGGGCCTGATCTTCCACCCTGGCAAGCGGCCGGAGCAGCAGGCGCAGGCCCATGCCGCCGGCCAGGCAGGCCAGGGCGGCCAGGAGCAGGTACCAGCGCGTCATGTTGACAGTGGTGTCCCACAGGGAACTGTAGGCAAAACCCGGATGACTTTCCACTAGGATGGTTCCGGCCTGGAACCAGCCGTTCATGATCCCGGCCGTGGCACGGGGCGGTTCCAGGGGGACAAGGTGGATGAACCATGCGGGAACGGTATCCATGGCCACCTCCACGGACCGTTTGATTCGGACCTGTCCGTCCAGGTCCCTCAGCACGATGAGCCGGTAGTAGCCGCGGTCAAAGATGGTATTGACAATGGTCTCGGCCGCGGCCATGTCATCCTGTGCCGAGTAGGCGGAAATGGTCAGCCCCAGCGAGGTGGCGGTGTCCTGGGCATGGGACTGGAGCTGCTGCTGGAGATATGTCCTGGTGGCCTGCAGCCGGGTCACCCAGCTGACCGTGAACAGGGTCAGGATCAGGATCAGGATGAAGAGGAGGAGCTGGCGGAATAATGTCATGGAAGGCCTCGCTTAAAACAATCCTTTGGGAAGTCGGGTGAGTACGTCCTGCCAGCGACTGAGCCGGTCGCTGGGGCCGACAAACCGGCCCTGGCCCCGCTGTTTGGCCAGCCACAGGCCGGTGCCGTTAAAACTGTACACCGGCAGCAGATCCCGGCGGCGGGAAGCCGGTTTGATGGTTTTGTCCAGGTTGTCGAGGATGAGCGGTTCACTGCCCGGAGCCGGATAGTAGGTGACCACCATGTGGGCCAGGTTGTAGCGCAGCGCCTTGACATAAGTGAGGGTGAGCTGTCTGTCCGGGATACCCAGGGCGCGGAGGGTGAAGTACTTGGCCATGGCAAAGTCCTCGCAGTCGCCACCGCCACTGGCAAGAAATTCCACCGGCGTGGCCCAGTAATCCTGTTTCTTCCAGTGGATGGTATCATCGACAAAGTCCAGCCGGTTGAAAAAATCATTAACCTTCTCCAGCTTTTCCCACGTACTTCGGCTGGTATCATGGTTGATCAGTTCAACCCACTGGCGCAACCGTTTCCCGGCCTCCCGGCCATACTGGTGCCGGGCAGCCTCCAGGACAGAGGTGTCAAGGGAAAATCTGTCGGACAGGGCCAGGGAGGGGGAGATTCCCTGCAGGGTCGTAGCCAGAAGCAGGAGGATGAGAGCGGTTGCGTGCCGCCAGGGCGTCATGGTGGGCGGAGGACAGAGGTGAACTCTGCCCGCTCCCGGAGGGTACCGGTGATGGGCCGGGGGACCGGCGGGAACAGGTGGTTTAGCTGTCCTGTCTTTTTTCAGAGTTCTGGTCGTGGTTGTCAATACGGGCTTCCCGGGGCCACTTGAGCCCCAGTGTGTGGACCAGCCGGCCGCAGCCGTTGAGGATGCGACAGCAGGCATAGATGAGGTCATACCGGGCATGGACCAGATCCTGCTCCCCGTCGATCCGTTCGGCTTCGGCATCAAGCACGTCGAGCAGAGTCCGGCGGCCGATGTTCCACTGTTTGGTATAGGCCCGGGCCGTTGCCCTGCTGGCCTGGACCCGGGTTTCCAGAAACGGCAGCCGTTCCCGCACACTCTGATAGGCCATCCAGGAGAGACGGATGGACTCGATGATCTGGCGGCGAATGTTGTTGCGCAGTTCTCTCGCCTCCTGGACCAGGTGGCTGGTCTCCAGTCTACTGGCCTGGTCCCTTCCGCCCCGGAAGAGATTGTAGCGCAGGCGGACCATGGCCACCAGGTCGTCCTGGCCGCTATTGCTGTCATCGAACTCTTCTTTCCAGCTTCGATCCACTTCCAGGTCGATCCGGGGTAGAAGGGAACTCCTGGCTACCCTGGCTCGGGCCTGGCGGGCGGCGAGATCGGCTTCGGCGGATTTCAGGCTGGGATGCTCCCGCAGGGCCATGGCCTGGGCCTTTTCCAGGTCCGCCGGCAGTTCTTGGTCCAGGAGAGGTGGCTGGATCAGCTCTCCCGGCAGGTGACCGACCACGGCCTGATAGCTGGTTTTCGCATCCATCAGGTTGGTCCGGGCGGTAATCTCGTTTGCCCGGGCCAGGGCCAGGCGGCTGGTAATCTGCTCCATGTCGGTCCGGGTGGAAATACCGGACTCGCTGCGCAGCCTGATCTGATCGCTTATACGCTGGTGGATAATGAGATTTTCCCTGGCCAGCTGGAGTAGATCCTGCTGGCGGAGGACGTCGAGGTAGACTCTTGACGTCTTAAGCGCTATGTTTTCTGATATGGCCTGGAGCCGAAAGGCCGCGGCCCGGCTTCTGGACTGCTGCCGCCTGGTTTCATTGAGAGTGGCGAAACCGGCAAAGAGATTCTGGCGCAGGCTGATGGTGAGCTCCCGCGGGTCGATGTCCGAGTCCCCGGGATCGTACACCCGGCCGGTGCCGCTGCCGGCCAGGATGTCCACGGAGGGAAAGTAGTCGGCTCTGGCCTGGTTCACCTGGGTGGCCACGGCCTGGCGGCTGTGGACCGCGGAGCGGACCTCGGGATGGCTGTGGAGTATGGCGTCGACGGCTTCGGCCAGGGTTTCCGCCCTCAGGGGTACCGGCCCGGCGAGGAGTCGGGCTGTCATGGTCAGGCAGGCCATGAGGATAAGCAGTGTGGTTCTGTTCAAGTATGTCTCCTGCGAACAAAAAGCGGCATCCGGCATCCGGTGCATTGTTCAGGGGAAAAGCTCAATGATCGAGACGTGTTGTCTGCATTGTCGCACGTTCCTGACAGGTGGTCAAATTTTTTTTGCAGTTGAGCGGAACAGGGGGCTCTTTTGAAGGGAAACCAGTCGAGATCACGCACCATGTTGAAGAAACATCAGGAGCCATCACCGCTGGGTCAGGGGTTGGCCGAGGTCTTTGACCGCCGCAGCTGGAGGGTCCAGTGGGGGCTGGTCGGTCTGGTCCGGGACTGGTCCTCCATTGTCGGGGAGACTGTGGCCGTCCGGAGCATGCCGGCTTTTTTCCGCCGTGATGTGCTGTGGATCTATGTCGTCAGTCCCATCTGGATGCAGCAACTCCAGTTGCAGAAGCAGGATCTGCTGGACCGGATCCGCCGGTATCTGGACCGGGACGAGGTAGCTGATCTGCGCTGGCTGCTCTTTCCCCCGGAACTGCTGCCCGAGGATGAGAACCGGGAGTCGGGAACGATGCCCGAAAGGAGTGTGGCGCCGGAAGAGGAGGAGAGTTTTCGGGCCATGGTCTCCGGGATTGTGGATCCGGAGAGCCAGGAGGCCCTGTTCCGGTTGTGGCTCGCCTTCCGGAAAAAAGGGTCTGTCGAGAGGGATGAGGGTTGAGCCACGGGCCGTGATGGTCGGGCCGGGTGGTACGCCTGTCTTGCCGGGAGCCTGTAAATAGTATTATATGAAGAACCATTGGGCCCGGCACTGGTTGGCCCGGATACACTTCACTGTTCCCAAGGATGGTTTTTTTCGAGCTGAGATCATAACCTATGAAAAACATAATAGAACTTATCGGAAACACCCCGCTGGTCCCCATTGTCCGGTTGGCGGCCGGCCACAGGGCCACGGTGGTCGGCAAGCTGGAATCCCGCAACCCCGGCGGCTCGGTCAAGGACCGGATAGCCCTGTCGCTCATCGAAGCAGGGGAAAAGAGCGGCGAGCTGACCCCGGACAAGATCGTGCTCGAGGCCACCAGTGGCAACACCGGTATCGGCCTGGCCATGGTCTGCGCTGCCAAGGGGTATCGCTGTCAGCTGGTCATGCCCGAGTCGGCCAGTGTGGAGCGGCGGCAGATAATGCAGGCCTACGGGGCTGAAATCATCCTCACCCCGGCCAAGCGGGCCACCGATGGAGCCATCGAAAAGGTCTACGCCATGGCCCGCGAACATCCGGAACTCTACTATCTCACCGATCAGTTCAACAATCCCGCCAACTGGCAGGCCCATTATCAGACCACCGGGCCCGAGATCTGGGAGCAGACCGGCGGCCAGGTAACCGACATTATCACCACCCTGGGGACCTCGGGCACGGCCATGGGGTTGTGCCGCTGGTTCGCCGAGCACCATCCGGAGGTGCGGGTGATCGCGGTGGAGCCCTATTATGGCCACAAGATCCAGGGGCTCAAGAATATGAAGGAGTCGTATCGCCCCGGTATCTTTGATAAGTCCCTGCCCTACAAGATTGTCAACGTGGCCGACGACGATGCCTTCGAAATGGCGAGAATGCTGGCCCGGGAAGAGGGCATTTTTGTCGGCATGAGTTCGGGGGCGGCCATGGTGGCGGCCCTGGAGAGGGCCGGAGAGATCGACCAGGGCATGGTGGTGGCCATTTTACCCGATGGCGGTGAGCGCTACCTCAGCACCCCGCTGTTTGTGCCGCAGACCAGGCAGGAAAAAAAGCGCTCCACGCTTCGGTTCTACAACACCATGGCTCGGAAGAAGCAGCCCTTTGAGCCGATTGCCAAGAAACGGGTCACCTTCTATGCCTGCGGGCCCACGGCCTATGAACCGCCCAACCTGGCCCACTGCCGGCGGCTGGTGGTGGCCGACCTCATGGTCCGCTACCTGGAACTCAAGGGCTATGAGGTACAGTCCTACATGAACTTCACCGACTTGGACGACAACACCATTGCCGGGGCGGAAAAGGCGGGCCAGCCGCTCAAAGAGTTCACGGACAGGTATATCCAGGCCTTCAAGGAGGCGGCGGAAAAACTCGGGGTCAAGCAGGCCAGCGGCTATCCGCGAGCCTCAGAGCATGTCGGCGACATGATCGAGATTGCCCATGAACTGATCCACAAGGGATATGCCTACGAGAAGCACGGCTCCATCTATTTCGATATTTCCAAGTTCAAGCGCTATGGCCGCCTCTCCGGGGTGGACCTGGGCAAGATCCAGGTGGGCCGCACGGTGGACCTGGACGATTATGAAAAGGACAATCCCCGGGACTTTACTCTCCTCAAGCGCTCCACCCTGGGTGAACTGAAAAAGGGCATCTTTTTTGAAACCGACTGGGGCAATGTCCGGCCGGGCTGGCATATTGAGTGTTCCGCCATGTCCACCCGGTACCTGGGTGAGACCCTGGATATCCATACCGCCAGCCAGGATCTGATTTTTCCTCACCATGAGAACGAGATCGCCATTGCCGAGGCCCTGACCGGCAAACCGCTGGCCCGGTACTGGCTCCATTCCGGCCTGCTGCTCAAGGATGGGCGGAAGATGTCGGCCGAAGCCGGTAACGTGGTCGTCCTTGACGAGGTCCTGGAGCGGGGCTACACTGGTCGCGAGGTTCGCTTTCTACTCCTCGGAGTCCATTACCGCAAGCCACTCCATTTTTCCTATCGCCGTCTCGATTCGGTCCGCACCGCCCTGCGCCGCATCGACGAGTTCACCCGCAAGCTGCTCTGTCTGCCGCCGGGGCTGCCCCATCCGGAGGTCACCGTCTATGTCTCCCGTCTGGAGCAGCGGTTCTTCGAGGCCATGGATGATGATCTCAACATATCGGGCGCCATCGGTGCATTGTTTGATTTCATCAAGCATACCAATCCGGTTCTCCAGCAGTCCAGCCTGGATCGGGAGCAGAAGAACGATATCTTTGACCTGCTGCGCCGGATCAATTCCGTGCTTGGCATCATGTCACTTGACCAGTGTCCCCTGGCCCCGGAAATCGACCGCCTTATCAGGGAGCGGGAAGAGGCCCGGAAGGCAAAGGACTGGAAACGGGCCGACGAGGTGCGCGAGGAGCTTCAGCGCCTCGGCATCACCATCCACGATACCGCCAACGGGCCGGTCTGGGAACAGGCGGATGTGTGTCGGCTGTGCGACAGGGTGGAACCGCTGCAGGAAAATCCGGGGTCCCTGGAAGAGGGGTGAATTGTATATTGATTTCCGCCTGACTCCCCGGTACATTAGCAATCCATCGGATCTGCAGATCCTGCTGTCGACGGGTTAGTGCAGGATAAGAAAAAAAGAAAATTGCGCCAGTAGCTCAGCTGGATAGAGCAGCGGACTTCTAATCCGCAGGCCGAGGGTTCGAATCCTTCCTGGCGCGCCAGAACATCCCACAGACCCGGTCAGGAAGTTTTTCCTGGCCGGGTCTTTTTTTGGGGCAAAGAATCCAGGAGAGCGGCATGGTCCTGGCCGATGCCGCCCATCTGCACTTGGTTGTCATGAACCTCTGCACCAATGGAATCCAGGCCATGGGGGAGCAGGGCCGGGCGCTGAGCCTTTCGGCCGATCAGCCCGGAGGCCAGTCCATGGCCCGGCCGCCGAGGATATGCATGTGGATGTGGAAGACCGTCTGGCCGGCCTGCTCGCCGTTGTTGAAGACCACCCGGAAGTGGTCGATACCCTCCTTCTTGGCAATCTCGCTGCCGACCCGCATAAGTCTGCCGATCAGCTGTTCGTCTTCCGCGGCCACATCCGAAGGTCCGCTGATGTGTTTCTTGGGGATGACCAGAAAGTGGACCGGCGCCTGGGGCGCAATGTCGCGGAAGGCCAGGATCTCGTCATCTTCATGGAGGATGTCGGCGGGGATGTCCCCCTTGATGATCTTGCAGAACAGGCAGTTGTCAGACATACCATTTCCTCGGAAGCCTTGGGGTTGAATCGGACGTCCGGACCGGGTGTTTTGCCGGCCAGGACGGATTTCTGTACCTGCAGGCAATTATAAAGGACTTTGTCCGGATCATCACAGGATTTTTTGTTTTTCCAGGTCGGGTGGCAAAGTGGACCGTGATTTTTCCCTGCTCCTCAGCGTTCCGGACGGGCCGCGGTCTGCGGGGCGGACACGGGCTGTTTCGTGGCCCTGGGCTTGAGGCTGATACGCAGGATGCCCTCGGCAGCGGTGACCGCGGTGGGCTCCAGGGCAAGGGAAAGGAGCTTGTCTCCCGTTGTGGCTGTAAAGGGTGTGATGGTATTCAGGGGCAGGGGATAGGGCCTGTTGCCCAGGGCGGCCAGCAGGGGAAACAGGGTCGTGCCGGCGGAACCGCTTCGTTCCCGGGGTGGCATCCTGAAGTGCGGCGTCAGGTAGAGGATTTGCTTTTCCGGATCAAATTCGAGCCTGAGGTCGCAGGAAACCCCCATGGTCAGGGTGCCCACCTTCAGGCGCACGGTCTGGCCGCCCACCCGGGTTCGGATGCTGACGTCGCGACCGGCGATCATGGTGTCCAGCGAAAGGAGGTTGTCGTGGATCTGGAGCCGATCGATGGCGCGGATTTCAATGGTTCCCTCAAAAGAGTCGTTTTCCGGCGCAAAAGAGAGCGGCAGGAGTGAGCGCAGGGTCTGGAGAATGGCGGACTGGGTTACGGTGATGGTCACCGGCTCCCGGCTGGCCGAGGCCGGTGGGCAGGCTGCCAGCAGGAAAAGAACCGACAACAGGATGCAGAGGCGTAAAAAGGACATGACAGGACCGGGAATTTTGGAGTTTGATACCAGTAATTTCTTCCTCCTGAATCAGTGAAGCTGGACAATTCAGATATCAAAAAACAATACACTGATTCAAGGTTGTTGGCAGGATAATGGAAAACAGGCAGGTGTGCAATTGCAGAGTATGTCGGATAACAGGGTGGTCCTGCGGGTGATCTCGGAATGCGGCCTTGCCGGGGCACCGGATGTCCTGACGCGGCAGATCAAAAAGGATCTGACCATCAAAAATCCCAAGTACCTGGCCGCCCGGCGCTACTCGCGCTGGATCGGCCGGGATCTCAAACCTGAACTCTATTTTTTCCGGGAGCAGGGTGACGAGCTGTTCTTCCCCCGGGGCTACGGCAACCGGGCCGTACAGCTCTGCCGTCAGCTGACCGGCCAGCCACCGGAGATCATCGATCAGCGCCGGCTACTGGAGCCGCTGGAACTGGAGTTTTCAGGCCAGCTCCGGCCCTACCAGGAACAGGCCGTGCAGGCGGTGATCCGGCGGTCCTTCGGAGTGCTTGAGGCCGGCACCGGCTCGGGTAAAACCGTTATGGCCCTGGCCGTGGTGGCGGCCAGGCGGCAGCCAACCATTATTCTGGTCCATTCCAAAGAGCTGCTCCACCAGTGGCGGGAGCGGATTCGCACCTTCCTCGGCCTGGAAGCTGGCCTGGCCGGAGATGGCCGGTTCGATCCCCGGCCGGTGACCGTGGCCATTGTCAATACGGCCCGCAGGCGGCTCCCCCAGCTCACTCCCCTTTTCGGACAGCTCATTGTCGATGAATGTCACCGGGTACCGGCCAGCCTGTTCACCGATGTGGTCAGTGGTTTTGACGCCCATTTCATGCTCGGGCTCTCGGCCACCGCCTTTCGCCGGGAAGACGGGATGACCCGGCTGATCTACTGCTACATGGGCGATCGGGTCCATGCGGTGGATCCCGGCGTCCTTGCCGCCAGCGGTGCCGTGGTCCGGCCCGAGCTTGTCCAGAAGGAAACCGGCTTTAGAAGCGGCTACCGCGGTGAGTATACCAAACTGATCAAGGGGCTGGTTGCCGATGAGCAGCGCAACGAGCAGATAGCCGATGATATCGCCAGGCTGGTGCAGGACGGCCATCAGGGGACGGTCCTGGTGGTGTCGGACCGGGTCGCCCACTGCGAGATCTTGCGCCGCAAGCTGTACCGCCGGAAAGTGGATGCGGCCCTGCTCACCGGCAGGGTGCCTCCGGAGCTGCGGGCCAGAATCGTCCGTGAGGTGCAGGAGGGTCAGGTGCCGGTGTTGATCTCCACGGTTCAGCTCATCGGCGAGGGGTTTGACTGCCCGGGTCTCTCCACTCTGGTCCTGGCCACGCCCATCAAGTTCGAGGGACGGCTGCTGCAGGTGGTGGGGAGGGTCATGCGTCCGGCAGAGGGCAAGAAGGCCCTGGTGATCGACTATGTGGATGTCAAGGTTCCGGTCCTGCGCCGCTCTGCCGAGGCCAGGGCTGAGGTGTTGTCCCGCTGGTAGGTCGGGCTCCGTTCCTGCATCCGGGAGGGCCTGGTGGTAATCTCCTTGTCTTTTTGTTTTTTCTTGTGTATACTGAACAATTTTATAGTTGGGTACTCAAGCGCGAAGCCGACTTCGCGCTTTTTCTGTGTTTGCCCGGCATGGCGGGCAAACCCAGCCTGCGGAACGCAGGCGTCACCCCGACCAGGGGGAAGACAATCCGAATCGCAAGGGCGTTGCTGGCAACGGCAGGGTCTGAAGGAAGCGATAGGAAGTGAGCGGTACATAGCGTAAGTGAACCTGATTCGGCGTCATAGGTGGGTAAGCGTGCACAATAGCGTGAAGCCCGATACCTGGTCAGACCTTTGGCGTGATTGAGGATGGGATTGCTCACCGGGAGTTCGCCTTAACCGGGGAAGCCTCCTAGCGTACTTGCAGTACGAGAGTTAAGGAAGGTTCAAGGAGAGATCCAAGGCCTACCGAAGCGGTGGGAGGTGGCAGATGATTCCGTAGTAGTGATGAAATCCCGGCCGGAGAAGCCTGGTAACAGCGTGGAGGATAAAACCGGGATGACCTGTCAGCGTTGTTTGACAGGGGCTGGTATTTGCCAAAAGCGGTATCAGTTGCGAAGGGATGAAGTTTATTTGAAGGTTCCCTGAAGATCATGGAGGTCTGGAGTCAGAACACAAGCTGCCCGACGGGGCGGGGCACATTTTCGGCGGTATGCTGTGAGAGGCCGTCTGCTGATTTTGGCCGTTCATCGGAGTAACCTGAACAGTTGAGCGTACATTGCCCATTGGGATAGAAGGCGCTCTCATTTGGGTGAAGACCCGGGGATTCCAGGCAGAAGTGGAGGGATGGGGACGCAGGACAGGAGCATGGTTGACGTTTGGTACAGTCTGTATGACCGGATGCTGAGCAGGGACGCTCTGCACAAGGCGTTTGGGAAGGTGAGGTCTGCGAAGGGAGCTGCCGGAATAGACGGCCAGTCCATCAAGGACTTTGCCGCATCAGCCGAAGCCAACATCGACTGTCTCCTGAAGGAACTGTGGGAAAAGAGTTACCAGCCACTGGCCGTGCGCCGGGTAGAGATACCCAAGCCAACCGGAGGAGTTCGGTTGCTCGGTATTCCAGCAGTCCGTGACCGTGTAGTGCAGCAGGCACTGCTCGACATTCTCCTGCCGATATTCGATCGGGATTTCCACCCGTCGAGCTATGGCTATCGCCCAGGCCGCAGTTGTCATCAGGCGATATCCAAGGCGACGATGTTTATCCGTGACTACGATCGAAAGTGGGTAGTTGATATGGATCTGTCCAAATGCTTTGACACCTTGGACCATGATCTCATCCTCAGCGCCTTTCGTCGCCGGATCAGGGACGGGAGTATCCTCGGTCTCCTGGAGAAGTTTCTGAAGAGCGGTGTAATGACGGATTCGGGATTTACGGCTAGCGAGATCGGCAGTCCACAGGGCGGCGTGATCAGCCCTCTGATAGCCAATGTGTATCTCGATTCTTTTGATCAATTCATGAAGAATCGTGGCCACCGAATAGTCCGCTATGCGGACGATATCCTGATTCTGTGCCAATCAAAGAAAGCGGCCGAGAATGCTCTTGAGCAGGCACGGCACTATCTTGAAGGAGAATTGCTGCTGACTGTCAACCGTGAAAAGACCCATATCTGCCACAGCAGTCGGGGCGTAAACTTTCTGGGAGTATCCGTATGCTCTCAGTATACGCAAATCCAGCGAGGCAAGATTAAGTCTTTCAAGGCAAAGGTCAAGGCAATGACCCGGCGTAATTCCCCGGTGAATCTTGAGAAAGTGATTGCAGATCTCAATCCGCTCTTGAGGGGATTTGCCAACTACTTCCGGATAGCGAACTGCACAGGAGAATTTTCAAGGCTGATGAGATGGATTCGGAGAAGACTGCGAGCCATCCAGCTGAAATTGTGGAAGAAGCCCAATCGGCTTCACCGCAGGCTGAGGCAGCTTGGATACAGGGGGAAGTTTGATGCGATCAAAATGAACTCCTGGGCCAATGCGGCAAGTCCTTTGAGCCATTATGCCCTGCCCAACGGATATTTACACCGGGGCTTGGGTCTCTTTGATCTTGGTGCTGTATCTACTGGAATCTCTGTTTCAATATGAAGGAAAATAAACAGGAGCCGTATACGAGACCCGTACGTACGGTTCTGTGAGAGGGATGAGGCAAGCGTAATTAACTTGCCTCACCCTACTCGATTTTCAGGCTCCCGGATAGCTCTGGAGCCGTTTTTGTAAGGATATTATGCAGCAGGACAAGATCAGAAACGTGGCCATCATTGCCCACGTCGACCATGGCAAGACAACCCTCGTGGATCAGCTTTTTCGCCAGAGTGGCATGTTCCGTGACAATCAGCAGGTGGCTGAGCGGCTCATGGACTCCATGGACCTGGAGCGGGAGCGGGGGATTACCATTGCCTCCAAAAATGGTTCCTATAACTATGGCGACTACCAGATAAATATCATCGATACTCCGGGCCATGCCGATTTCGGCGGCCAGGTGGAGCGTGTCCTGCGCATGGCCGATGGGGCGCTTTTGCTGGTGGATGCCCAGGAAGGTCCCATGCCCCAGACCTTTTTCGTGGTCAAGAAGGCCTTGGCCGCCAAGCTGCCCATCCTGGTGGTGGTTAACAAGATCGACAAGGAAGCGGCCCGCTGCGAATGGTGTGTGGACCAGGTCTTTGACCTGCTCGGCCGGCTCGATGCTCCGGACGAAATTCTGGATTTTCCCGTGGTTTACGGTTCGGCCAAAGAGGGGTTCATGGTCGCTGACCCCGAGTATACCGCGGTGCCGGGCAAGGGGATGGAGCTGATTTCCGAGATGATCATCAACCACGTGCCGCCGCCGGCCGGTGACCCGGAGGCGCCGCTGCAGCTCCAGATCAACACCATCGACTATTCGCCCTATCTGGGGCGGCTCGGTATCGGCAAGGTGGTCAACGGAACCCTGAATCTCAATGATTCGGTGGTGGTGGCCCGCCGAGACGGCTCCATCAAGCCGGTACGGATCAACAAGATCTTCGGTTTTGCCGGCAATACGCAGGTGCCGCTGGAGCAGGCGGTTACCGGCAACATAGTGGCTGTGGCCGGCATGGACGATGTCACCGTGGGCGTGACCTTCACTGACCCGGACGATCCCCGGCCGCTGCCCCTGATCGAGATCGACCCGCCGACCATTTCCATGAACTTCATTCCCAATGATTCGCCCTTTGCCGGCCAGGATGGCAAATTCGTCACCTCGCGCCACCTGGAAGAGCGGTTGTCACGGGAGATTCTTGCCGATGTGGCCCTGCAGGTGGAGCCGCTCACCGATGGAGTGGGCTTCCGGGTTTCGGGCCGGGGTGAGCTCCATCTCTCCATACTGATCGAAAAGATGCGGCGGGAAGGCTACGAGTTCCAGGTCACCCGGCCCCATGTCATCATGCGGGAGGAGAACGGCAAGACCATGGAGCCCTACGAGGAGCTGACCGTGGACGTGGACGAGCAGTACCAGGGCGTGGTGATCGAGAAACTGGGCAAGCTGAAAGGGGTTCTTGAGGACATGCAGGTGGAAAACCAGATGACGCGGATGAAGTTCAAGGTGCCCACCCGAGGTCTCCTGGGCTACCGTTCCGAGTTCATGACCGATACCCGCGGTATGGGGGTGATGAACTACGTGTTCGCCGAATGGGGGCCCTATGCCGGCGAGATCCAGAACCGGAGCAACGGGGTGATGATCGTCAAGGAGAACTGCACCAGCGTGGCCTATGCCCTGTTCAATCTCCAGGATCGCGGAGAGCTCTTTATCGGTCCCGGCGAGGAGTTGTACAAGGGCCAGATCATCGGCGAGCATTGCCGGCCTGCCGACCTGGTGGTCAATCCGGCCAAAGGCAAGAAACTGACCAACATGCGGGCCTCGGGTTCCGACGAGGCGGTGATCCTCACCCCGCCGCGGGAGATGAGTCTCGAGGACTGTATTGCCTACATCAACGATGACGAACTGGTGGAGATCACCCCGAAAATCATCCGGCTGCGCAAGAGTCGGGATGCCAAAATCCGGGCGTAACTGTATGAAATATATGCAAAAGCTCTCGTCAGTTCCGGCCGGTGTATCGCCCTGCTGGCCGGAGTTGAGAACTTCAGCTGCAACCGCAGCTGCAAGAAAACTTGTATGTTAGCACACATGCCATGAAAGATCTGATCCTGTTGGGAATCGCTCTGCTGGCGGGAATCGGAGCCCTGGTCCTGTTTCTGCGCCGCTCGGGTGACGACTGCGCCCCCTGACTGCTCATGTATGGCTCCATAGGTGTGGGGCTGGCGGTCTATCTGGTGCTCAAGGCGCTGTTGTAGGGCTTGCCCGGTGGAGGGATAGAGGTTACTTCAATACCGGTTGCTGAAGTAATCGCTGAGAATCTGTCCGTGGTCAAAGACCAGGGGCGGTAATCGGTCGCGGGTGAATATTTTTGCCTGCCGGGCATCGTCCCCGCCCCTGGGCGTGCCGTCGGCAGTGGCGATGAAGACCGTGGAGGCCGTGTGCTGACGCGGGTCGCGTTTCGGGTCGGAATAGGTATGGAACTGGCGCACCAGGACCACCTCCAGTCCGGTCTCCTCCTTCGCCTCGCGGATTGCAGCCTCTTCAAACGATTCCCCGTAGTCGACAAATCCTCCGGGCAGGGCCCAGCCAAAAGGCGGATTCCCGCGCTCGATCAGGACAATACCTTCCCCGGTTTCAATGATAATATCCACCGTGGGCACCGGGTTTCTGTAGACGGGTATCTCGGCCCCGCATTGCGGACATTTCACTGCAGACACAAGCTCCTGATTTCCTCCCAGCTCGATACGGTGGGCAGCTGGTGCTTCCCTTTGTTCCAGGGCTGGGAAAAGACGATGGGAGTAATGCCGTGTTCCGGCAGCTGCAGGCAGGTCTCGGCCCGGTCATCGATGAACCACTCCAGTCCCCGATCCCTGATGTGGCGCGGCTTGTCATCATGGGCACCCATGGCGACAATGTGAATCCGCGGCAGGGTCGAGGGGGGCAGAACCGTGGCCAGCCACTCACTGACCGGTTCGGGATGGGGCCGGGCCGTGACCAGGGTGACCGGTGCCTTTTCGCTCAGTTCTCCCAGGACTTCTACAGCCCCGGGCATGGGCTTGAGACCGGTGCCCACTGAGTCCAGCAGGATTTTCATGAATATGGCCTGGATCGCCGAAGGATCCATGGCCAGGCATTCCTCCACCTCGAAGCTGGTGATATCCTCGAGCCGGATATCGCACCGGCCATACTCCTCGCAGGCCAGCCTGATAAAGGCTTCGGCCGTATCCGCCACCACCCCGTCGAAATCAAAGCCGAGCCGGGCCGGATCGATGGTCTTGCTATTTCTCTTCTGTGTGGCTGTCCTGTTCATGGTACATGGCCTCCAGGCGCCGAACGCGCTGGACAAGATTCTCGTTCACCGGGGTGGGAATGCCGAGTTTTTTCCCCAGGGCAACCACGGCCCCGTTGATGGCATCAATCTCGGTGGTCTTTTTGTTCCGTACATCCTGGAGCATGGACGAGACGTTATGCCGGGTCTGGCGGCAGACCTGGAAGACGGTCCGTATGGGATCGCCGTTCACGGTAATACCAAGGGCCCGGGCCACGGCCACGGCTTCTGCCACGGCCTTTTTCATGGGTTCGCGCAGGGAGCAGGAGGTCAGCAGCTGGCCGTTTGTCCGGTTGTAGATGGCGCTCAGCGCGTTGATACCCACGTTGATGAAAAGCTTGTGCCAGTGGTGTTTCTCCGGATTGTCCGTGTAGCGGGCCTGGAAGCCGGCCTCCTCGAACAGTCTGGCCAGCGAGCGCAGTCGCTCTGTGGCTTCCGGCACCACCGGAACAAGCAACCCGAAACGGGTGAGGCCGCTGCCGCCGTGGCGTACCCGGCCTTCCCCTTCCAGGGTCGCCCCTTCCGAGGTGATGCCCACCGCCGGGATACCCCGGCTCTGCCGGAGAATATCCGGGTGGAGGATACCGTTCTGCAGGCCGATGACCAGGGTTTCCCGGGTGATAAGGGGGCTGGCATGATCCAGGCAGGCGCGAAGGGTGGCCGTCTTGGTGCAGCAGATCAGGATGTCACAGGTGGAAATGTCCGCAGGAAGGGCGGTTGCCTTCACCGGGACCGATATGGAGCGCTCCTTTTCCTGGAGCCGGATGCCGGCCTGGCTGATACGTTCAGCCCGGTCCGGCCTGTAATCAAGAAGCCAGAGCCTTGTCTGGCTCTGGCTCCCCTGGGTCTGAAGAAAGAGAGTGATACGGGCCGCCAGCAGGGAACCAAGGGCTCCAGGCCCGGCAATCACTAGTTTCATGGTTGTCTATTTTACGGTCGCATCTTCGATGATCGCCTTGTACATGTATCCGGCCCCGAAGTCACGGTCGGCGTGCAGGGTACCCTCGGCCTCGACCACGGAACCGATGGCCGGGTCTGCCTGGGTGGTTACCACCAGGTCATGGCTGTTTTCCAGTGGCGAGCCGCTGCCGTCCTGGATGTGGACCCAGTTCTTGCCCATAATTGCCCGGGAGACCTTCATGACCTTGCCCCGGACCTTGACCTTCTTGTCGTTGAGTTCCTTGGCCTTGGCGAAAATCTCGCCGACAGTGTAGGCGTTGTCGCCCTTGGCTTTTTCCACTTTGACATCAGCCGAAGGGACCACGGCCCCACTGGCCCCCGGGGAAGCCGCCATGGCCGCTGCGTCCATGGTCAGGTCACCGCCCATGCCCATGTTGGCGTGGGGGTTGGCCGCTCCGGTCTCGGCCTGGAGGGCGGCGGCAAAGGAGTTGTCACCTCCGCCGGTACCACCCATCATGGGACCACCCCCGCCCATCTGGTGCGGATTGAAGGCCACGTCCCCTTCGCCGATACCGGACGAAAAGACAATGGTTTCAAAGGTGCGGCCCAGGGTTTTGGACTTAAAATTGGCCATCACCATGCCCGGCATGGCCGTCACCTCTTTGCCCACTTCGACCTTGGCCTGGGGAACAGCGACCCAGATCTTTCCCTGGGAAGTCTCCAGGTTGATATAGGTGTAGCCGGCGGCGTTCATGGTCTCCAGGACCTTGCCCTTGATGGGCTTGCCGTCCAGACCCATTTCGGGTGCAGGGACATTGTTTTTGCCCTCCGTGGCCGTGTCGGAGGCAAAGGCCGGGGTGGCAAGGAGGGCGAGCATGAGGGCGCCGCATAAGAACCTATGATGATACTTCATTGATTTCTCCATTATGTATGAGGAATAAGAATCTCTTCCTGGCTGGAAGCGCTATGCAGCAATAATGCCTGCCGCATACGAATGTTTCTACATATACGATTTCACGCCATCTCTGTCAACCATCACAGTGAGGGTGGCGATGGATAATGATAATGGATGGCGATTTCCCGGGCCCAGACTTGGTAGCCACGGGTGGACAGGTGGACCCCGTCGTTCAGGAAACAGGGTTGGGTAATGGGCAGGCAGTACTGCTCGAAGGGTTTGACCATGTCGAGAAAATCACAACCGGTCTCCCGGCATATGGATTCCAACTCCCGGTTGACCCTGGCAATGTCCTCCCTGCCGGGCCAGGGAAGGGCCATGGGTAGCATGGAGGTAAGGGTCAGGTTCGTCTCCGGACAGAGACCGAGGACTCTGGGCAGCATACTGCGGTAGATGGCGGGAAAGTAGTGGTTGCCCATGAGCAGGTTGTTGGTGCCGCACATGATGAGGATCGCGTCGGCCTCCGCCCGGGTAACCTCGTCTCCGATCCGGACGGCCAGATCTTCCACTGTCTCGCCGGCAACGCCGCGGTTGATAACATTGACCCCCGGCAGCAGGGCCGGCCAGTCGCCAAATTCTATCAGAGAATCACCGATAAGTAACAAAGTGTGCATAAAACGCCTCCCGGGGCGATCTTGTTTGAGCTTACGGGTTGGTTAACGGTTGGCACCCTGCCTTGACTGCAGGACCACGCAGCCCATGGGCGCCACCCGGGCCCTGGTGCCCGGTCGGACAACCGGGGCCTGGTCTGGTTTGAGAATATGGCTGGTGGAGTCGCTGTCGGCGGTGTCGATTATCCTGTGCCAGATTCGTCCGGTTCGAGGCTCAGGGGGAGGCGGGACCAGGAAGTGTTCGAGGGTGGTCCGATGGCCGTTGAGCATGACAAAGAAATCGTCATCACCGTCCGGAGGCAGGGTGGCGCCGTTCAGGGTAAAAGCGAGGATTCTGGCCTGTTCGGACCAGTCCTGCATGCCCGGTTCTCTGGCCTGCCAGATAATCTCCTGGGCCTGGGGTGGATGGTCGGGATCACTGCCGGGAACGAAGAAATCGTCCCGTCGGAAGATCGGGTGGGCTTTTCGCAGAGCGATAAGGTGCTGGAAAAACTGGTGCATGGAATGGTTTTTCTTCACCAGCTCCCAGTTGATCCAGGAAATTTTATTGTCCTGGCACCAGGCATTGTTGTTGCCGTGCTGGGTCCGGCAGAATTCGTCCCCGGCCACCAGCATGGGTACGCCCTGGGAGAGAAAGAGAATCACTGCCATGGTCCGGATGCGCCGGCGCCGCAGCTCGTTGATCGCCCGATCACCGGTCTCGCCCTCGACGCCGGAGTTCCAGCTTATGTTGTTGTTTTCCCCGTCCCGGTTGTCCTCGCCGTTCATCCTGTTGTGTTTTTTGTTGTAGCTCACCAGGTCCCAGAGGGTGAAACCGTCGTGGCTGGTAATGAAGTTGATGGAGTTGCATGGTCTCCGGTCACTGTGCTGGTAGAGATCCGAGCTGCCGGCTATCCGGGTGGCCAGGTGGGGTACCGAACCGGGCAGACCGCACATGAAGGCCCGGACATCGTCCCGGAAGCGGCCGTTCCATTCGGCCCAGCGCGGGTGGGTGGAAAAGCTGCCCACCTGGTAAAGTCCGGCTGCGTCCCAGGCCTCGGCAATGATCTTGGTATCGGCGAGCACCGGATCCTCGGCGATCATCTCCACCATAGGCGGGTTGGCCAGTACCTGGCCCTGCTGGTCACGGCCCAGGATCGAGGCCAGGTCGAACCGGAAACCGTCCACGTGCATCTCCACCACCCACCAGCGCAGGGAATCCATGATCAGGCTGCGGACAACCGGGTGGTTGCAGTTGCAGGTATTGCCGCAACCGGAAAAGTTGAGATAGGCCCGGGTCCACGGGTCGAGCAGGTAATAGATGGTGTTGTCGATGCCCTTGAAATGCAGGGTCGGCCCCTGGGCTCCGCCTTCGGCTGTATGATTGTAGACCATGTCGAGAATCACCTCGATTCCGGCCCGGTGCAGGGCCTTGACCATGTCCCGGAATTCGTCCAGGACCCGGGCGGGTTCACTGGCATAGCCACTTTTGGGGGCGAAAAAGGAGAGAGGGTTGTAGCCCCAGTAGTCCTTTAGCCGTTCTCCGGTATCCGGGTCGCGGAAAAAGCACTGGTTCTCGTCAAATTCAGTGACCGGCATGAGCTCCACCGCAGTGATTCCCAGCTCCCGAAGGTAGTCACACTGCTCGGCCACCCCGCGAAATGTGCCGGGATGGGCCACTCCGGAGGAGGGATGCCGGGTGAAGCCGCGGACATGCATTTCATAGATGATGGTGTCTTTGAGCGGCCTGGTCAGTGGCCGGTCGCCTTCCCAGTCATAGCAGGTATCCGGGACCAGGCTGCAGGGGGTCTGGCCCAGGCAGAAACGTTGTTTGCCCCAGGGTGCCGGACGGATGGCCCGGGTGTACGGGTCCAGCAGGACCAACCGGTCATCGAACCGGTGGCCGCTGCCATCGGGATCGTAGGGGCCTGCGAGCCGGTAACCATAGAAAAATTTCTCAGGCAGCTCCTGGAGCAGAATATGCCATACATCTCCGGTCTTGTTGATCTTCGGATCAAGGGGGATTTCTGTGCGCTGGAGGCCGGCATTGGTTTCCCGTTCAAGGATCAGGGAGACCTGTTCTGCATGGCGGGAAAACAGGGCGAAGTTGATTCCGTGCTGCAGGCGGGAAGGTCCCAGAGGCACCGGAACCCCAGGTTGAACCGGGAAGCTATTTTTCATCTTGACTTGATAATGGTTATTATTATATGCTGAATACATGGAGTAATAACACCAAGTATTACCTTACCCGGTTTCGCGTCCCGGCGCCATGCCAGTCATGGCGGCAACAGGGCATGAAACCACCATATCATGTGGAGGAATTATGGGCTTTTTCAAAAAAATCGGCCTGACCGACCATCCGACCATCGACTGGGAGATGACCCCTGAATACACCTTTGGAACCTTTGAGAGCTGGGGTGGCAAGGAGCGGGTCCGCAGCAAGCGGGAACGGATCTATTATTTTTTCATTGACAACTGGGGCGAGAAGCCCAAGCTTTGTCTTATGGAGCGCGGCATCCGCCATGCCCGGGTGGTGGCCGAGATCCAGGCCCCCCGTGACATGATTCAGCACTGCGTGGACAGCCAGGGCAAGGTGGCGCTCTTTGAGCGCAGTTTTGCCATTAACGAGCAGCTCAGGAAATGGCTCGAGGAAAACATCATCGAGACCGGTGATATCTCCAGGGTTGTGGTTCTCGAGGAGGAAAAAGGCGAGGTGCTTGGTGATCCCGGGCTGCCTTCCCGTCGGGATCCGCTGCCGGAAGGACTGCGTTGTGTGGAGCTGCCCTCCCAGCCCTGTGAGCTCAGCGAGGAGGACGTGACCCGTCTTGTCAGGGCCCATGATTTTGTCGACACGGACCGGAATCCCGAGGGGAATTTTACCGGCTACCTTGTGGATAATCACGATCATCTCACGGTTTCCGACCGGGCGACCGGGCTCATGTGGATGCGCTCCGGTATCGATATCATGAGTCACCGGATGATGAAAAAAGAGATCGAGCGCATCAACCGGGAGGGGTTTGCCGGCTTTACTGACTGGCGCCTGCCCACTATGGCTGAGGCCATGTCCTTGATGCGGAGGGAAAAAAGTGAGCGCGACCAGTTTTTGCACCCCTGTTTTTCCGCTGAGCAGCCTTTTATATTTGTTGCTGCCACCCGCAGCCCCGGAGGATACTGGTTCGTGGACTACAAACAGGGGCGAGCTTTCTGGTCCTCGGGAACCATCCCCGGTGGTTTCGGTCGCCTGTGCCGGACGGAAAAAGCAGCTGCCCGGTGAGAAAGCTGTTGAAGTATTGATTACCAAATTGTAAATATAACAACTGTGGCAATATGACCTGAACTGAACTGGAGCATGGTCCTGTGAAACATCGCATACTGGTTGTTGACGACGAAGAACAGATACGTTCGATGCTCACGCAGATGCTTGAGCAGGAGGGGTATGAGGTTCATACCGCAGAGAACGGGGAACAGGGCATGGATCTGGTCTGCCGGCATGCCTTTGACCTGGTGATCACCGACATGATCATGCCGGTAAAAGACGGGCTCAAGTTCATCATGGAGCTGGTGCGGGATTATCCGGATCTCAAGATCCTGGCCATCTCTGGCGGCGGGGCCATCAAAGCGGAACGGTATCTGACCATGGCCGGCTATCTGGGCGATATCGCCACCCTGGAGAAACCGTTCAAGCGTGAGACCCTGCTGGATATGGTACGGGAGCAACTCGACAAGGTATAAGGCACCACCCTGTTTTTTCAGGGCCTTGGCCAGGACATAAAAAAGGGCAGACGTTTTCGTCTGCCCTTTTTTTGTGCAGTGTTTTCTCTCAGTTGAGCGTGGCCTCTTTTTTCTGTTTTTTTTCGGTCTCCGCCCGGACCAGCTGGATCTGCTGTTTGCGCTTAAAACCGTATTCCACCAGGTGCTTGAGGTCATCCCACATGGTTTCGCTGCCCATGATCGCAACGACGATGGAGTCGCTGCCCCGGGTAAACATGCCCACGTAGGTCTGGCGGGCCGCATTGGTATAACCGGTCTTTCCTCCCACCGCCCCTTTGATCCGCCACAGGGCCTTGTTGTGGTTTGTCAGCACCTGGCCGTACGAGGTCCGCACTTTGGTCCGGTTGATTCGGCGGGCAAACTCTTCATCCTGCATTACGTGGCGGAAAAGCTGGGCCAGGTCCCGGGCCGTGGATTGCTGTCCCCGGGCGGTCAGCCCCGTGGCGGTCCGACAGACCGTATTCTTCGCCCCCCACAGCCGGGCCCTCAGCGTCATCATTTCGGCGAATTCCTTTTCACTGCCGGCAATATTTTCGGCCAGAGCCACGCTGGCGTCGTTGGCCGAGGCCAGCAGGACCGCGTCGATCATGTCCGAGGCCTGATAGGTCTTACGCGGATCAAGGTATATCTTGGAGCGGGGCATGCGCGAGGCCCGCTGGCTGACTTTGATGGTTTCTTTTTCTTTCAGTGATTTCAGGGCGATCATGCCTGTAAGGATTTTTATGGTCGAGGCCGGCTGCCTGGGGACATCGGCATTCTTGGCAAAGATGGTGTCCCCGGTCCTGGCGTCGATGACAATGGCACTGCGGGCACTGATTTTTTTTCTGATACTGGGGAGATAGCTTCCGGTCGCTCTGCCGGCCCTGGTCTTGACCGCCCTGATATCGCCCTTTCGGCCCAGGGTAATGATCTGGCTGGTGCTTGCTGATATGCTTTTGCCGGCCGACCGCACGGCGATCGCGGGTTTCTGCTTGGCGGTGGCGGTGAGGACAGGGATTTGTGCGGCATGGCTCACCGGATGGGCAGGGGAGAACAGGATGCAGATAATGAAAAAAAAGAAGACGGAGACCCGGAGGCGGTTCATGGAAGACATGGTCAAATAGTAAGAAGTATCTCTGGATATCACCTGATTGTTATATGGAGAAGAGGTCGCTGTCAAGGGTTTTGCCCGGGGAGGAAGGAGTTCCGGTTGCTTTACATCCCATTACTGTTTGACATTGCGCCGGTTTCAGGTAATATCCTGAGGGTTTACACGTAAACCGGCTTTGTCTGGCCGTATAAGCCCGGGTCAGGCCGGTGTTGGACACCATCTGGTTTGCCGTATCGATCACAGGAGAAAGCATGGGGGCTGAAACTACTGCGGGGCAGCACAGGGACGAGACAGCGCATCTGCCTGTCCTTGTCCAGAACTGCCGGACGCTCAATGATCTGCTCGATGTCAGTTGCCGTCGTTTTGCCGACCAGGCAGCCGTTGGCATGGCCCTGGAAGAGCCATTGACCTATGGCGAATTTTACCGGCGGGTGCTCCTGATTGCCGCCCGGCTCCAGGAGATGGGAATTTCCCACGGTGATCGGGTGGCCATTCTGGCGGAAAATTCCCATAACTGGGTTACAGCTTACATGGCCATTGTCCGCCTGGGTGCGGCCGCAGTTCCCATTCTCCCTGATCTGCCCGAGGCCGATGTCCATCACATCCTTGGTGAGATGGAATGCACGGTCCTCTTCATTACCCAGCGGCAGATTGAAAAGATTTATGATCTGCAGCAGAATCTGGAACAGGTGGTGACCCTGGACGACTACCACGACCAGTCAGGCGTGGTGGTCACTACCCCGTTTTCCACCTTTCTGGACGAGGCGGAACAGGTCTTTGGCGAGGCCTTTGAGGCGGAGTCGCTGACCTTTCCCGAGGTCTCGGGCGATGATCTGGCCTCCATACTGTACACTTCGGGCACCTCCGGGTTTTCAAAGGCTGTTATGCTCACCCACGGCAATCTCTGCGCCAACGGCTATTCGGCCAACGGCATCATCGATATCAATCCCGGTTCGGTCTTCCTTTCGGTCCTGCCCATTTCCCATACCTACGAATTTACGGTCGGCTTTATCCTGGCGCTCATCAAGGGGGCCCGAATCGTTTATGCCGGCAAGACGCCCACCCCGGCGGTGCTGCAGAAGATCTGTGCCAGGGAAAAGCCCCATGTCATGCTGGTGGTCCCCCTGATCCTCGAGAAGATCTACAAGAAGCGGGTTCTGCCGGCCATTGAACAGTCCCGGGTGCTGGGATTCTGCTGCCGCTTCCGCATGGGACGACGGTTTGTCTACCGTAAGATCGTCTCCCGGCTGGTGGAGTTCTTCGGCGGCCGGCTGCAGATCATGGGGATTGGCGGAGCAGCCCTCAATCCTGAGGTGGAGGCGTTTCTCCGGGAAGGAAACTTTCCCTACCTGGTGGGCTATGGCCTGACCGAGTCGGCACCGCTGATCTCCGGCGGGCCGGAAAACGATTCCACCATCGCCCTCGGCTCGGCCGGCAAGCCCGTGCCCGGGGTGGAGGTCCGCATCGATGACCCTGATCCGGAGACCGGGATCGGCGAGATCCTGGCCACGGGTGAAAACATCATGCAGGGTTACTGGAACGATCCCGAGGCCACCAACGAGGTGTTCACCGATGACGGCTGGCTGCGGACCGGTGATCTGGGCTTTGTCGACGAGGCCGGCAACCTGCATATCAGGGGCCGCTGCAAGTCGGTGATCGTCATGGCCAGCGGCGAGAATATCTATCCTGAGGCCATTGAGCATAAACTCAATGCCTATCCGTTCGTGGTGGAGTCCCTGGTCCTGGAAAACAATGGTGTCCTGGAGGCCTGGATCTATCCCGATTACGAGCTGATCGACAACGAGACCCGGGGCCAGAGTCGGACCCAGCGCCACCAGTACATATCCGGCCTGCTCGACCAGATGCGCACCGAGGTCAACGCCCAGTTGCCCATCAATTCCCGGCTGTCCCGGATTCTGGAGCGGCGGGAGCCCTTTATCAAGACAGCCACCCATAAGATCAAACGGTACCTGTATTCGGCAGAAAACATGCTGCCTTGAGCCTGGGCTCCAGGGTGGCTTACCAGAGATAAAGAATAAAGGAGGAACGTGGATGAAGAAGATAGTTGGCACCAGCGCCCTGATTACCCTGCTCGCCGCCGGATCGGTCTATGCCGGCGGGTACCGGATTCCGGAGCAGTCGGTCAACTCCCTGGCCAGGGCCGGTGCGTACACAGCCTACACCCCCAATGCCGATGCCAGTTATTTCAACCCGGCCAACATGTCATGGCTTCCGGACCGCGGCTTGGTGGATGTCAACCTGATCTATATCAACCTGCCGTCCGTGACCTACACCGATGACCGTTCCTCTGCGTACAACGGCGAATCGAAAGAGGAGCATTTCTTTCTCCCCACCATCTTTGCGGTGTCTCCCGACTACAGCGGCTTCCGGGTCGGGTTCAGCCTGGCCTACCCCGGTGGCCTGTCCAAGCAGTGGGACCAGCCTTACCCGAAAACCTTTGCCGAGGAATTTTCCCTCAAGGTCATCGAGTTGGGCTCCAGCGTCTCCTATAAATTCTGCGATAAATTTTCCTTCGGCGGCGGCCTGCGGGTGATCTATTCCGATGCCCAGGTGAAGAGTAATGGTCAGATCGACGATACCCTGGGAGGTGTTTATGCCAGCAGGGACATGGATGGCGACACTCTGGAGCTGGGTTTCAACCTTGCGGCCAGTGTCAGGCCTGTCAAAGAGTCCAATATATCGGTGACCTACCGGTCCATGGTCGACCTCGGTTTCGATGGCACGGCCGATCTCTGGCGTTCCATTCCGCTGATTAACAGCGAGGCGACGTACAAAGGTCCTGGTTCGGTGGAGGTGCCCCTGCCTGCCATCCTGGCCATCGCCGGCTCGTACACCTTTTTTGACCGCTTGACCGTGGAACTGGAGTATGACCGGACCTACTGGTCCGAATATGAACATCTGGACTTCATTTACCCCTCACCACTTGCCGATCCTGTCCTGTACGCAGCTTTCGATGATCCCAAGCGCAAGGACTGGAAAGATACCGATTCCTGGCGCATCAGCGTGGTCTACGACGTCAACGAAGCCCTGACCCTGATGGCAGGTTTTGCCATTGACGAGAATCCGATCCCGGATTCCACCCTGGGCTTCGATCTGCCGGATTCCGACGCCAAACTCTATTCCCTTGGCTTCCGCTACCGGATGTCCGAGAAGCTGGAGATCGGCGCAGCCTATCTCTACGATGACAAGGACAGCCGCAGCGTCACCAACGACTATATCGACGGTACCTTTGACGACGGCGGAGCCCACCTGGTCAGCGTTGGCTTCAGCTATACCTTGTAGGCCCAACTTCTCCCAATGGGCCCGCATCAATGAGCAGGCCTGTGGTTTTGTCCGGGCGGAGTGATCTGATAACAGATCGCTCCGCCTTTTTTTGTGCCGAAACTTCTGTCTTCTGCGTCTCAGCCCAGGAGCAGGTTGTTGGCAAAGCGGATGATGGGCATGATGATCCTGGGGATAATCCCGATGTAGAAAAGAACCAGCAGGAGGATAAAACCAAAGGGCTCCAGCCGGGCATAGCTGCGGGCCAGGTCTTCCGGCAGTACGCCCATGAGAATCTTGGAGCCGTCCAGGGGCGGGATGGGCAGGCAGTTGAAGACCGCCAGCATGATGTTGATCCAGACCGAGGCTACCAGCATGCCGGCCAGCGGCCGGAGGACAAACATGGGCAGGATCGGCATCATGATCAGGATCTTGGCCAGGATGGCGCTGGCCACAGCCAGCAGCAGGTTGGCCCCCGGTCCGGCCAGGGCTACCAGCAGCATGCCTTTGCGCGGATCCTTGAAATAGGAGGGATTGACCGGTACCGGTTTGGCCCAGCCGATTTTCATGATGATAAAGGCGATGACCCCCAGTGGATCCAGATGTTTGAGCGGATTGAGGGTCAGTCGACCGGCGTTCCGGGCCGTGGGGTCGCCCAGGTTATAGGCCACGTAGCCGTGCGCCAGCTCATGGAAAGTGAGGGCGAAAAGAAAGGGCGGCGCCAGGATGATAAGTTGTTGAATGGTATGGTTGATGTCCATGCTGTCCTAATGTAGTGGAATAATAAAAAATAAAAGCGTTCATGTCGCCGGGCCCGTCCGGACCCGGAGCGGTGGCTCCCATGGCGTTGCCGTCTTGGCCAGGATCGTCTCCGCACACTTTCCAAAACAGGTAACCATTTTCAGGCGAAATGCAGCCTGCCGGAAGAGGAAATCAGGCCTGGTTCATGTCATCTTCCTGTTCTTCCGTGTCGGTTTTTCGCGCCTTGTCGCCATATTTTTCCAGGATGAACTCCCTGGCTGTCTTCTTGTCGGTTATCTCACCGTTGAGTTGGGTCTCGATCAGGTGGTTGAGCATGGTCCGGTACAGGGGGCCGGGGGTAAAGCCCATCTCCTGCAGGTCGTGGCCGCTCAGGAGCGGTTGGACCTTGCGCAGCTCGGTGACGAACCGGGACACGGCCTGCTGGATATGTTTTTTCCGGGCAATGGCCATCAGGTAGAGTAATCCTTCGTTGTCCAGGTCCTGGAGCAGCCAGTAGATTTCGCTGGGCTTCATGTGCGGCCGATGGAGCATGTCCCGGGCGATGCGGTCAGCCGCCGCCTTTTGCCGGACCAGGGTCTTCTCCAGTTTTTCCGGCAGTTCGAACCGTTTGCAGAAATTGATCAGTTCCCGGATCCGCGAACGGCTGTAGATGGCCAGCAGGTAAACGATCCATGGTTCACATTTTTCCTTGAGATAGAGCAGTTTGAACCAGGAGATGGCCCGTCCGGCCTGGGTGAGGACGTGGACAAAGCGGCGGTCAATCTTGAGGTTGGGGCGCAGATCCGGCCACAGGAACTGGAACAGGTCGAACTGGGCCATGCGCCGCAGGGCCGGGATCGGGTTGTCCTCGGAGAGAATCTGTTTGAGCTCACCCAGGAACCGGGGGCCGGAAAACCGGTCAAAAAGGTTCATCTTTACTGCGTTGCGGATCAGCTTCTCCGTGTGCCGGGTGATATGGAAGTCGAGCCGCTGTTCGATGCGGATGGCCCGGAAGATCCGGGTGGGGTCTTCGACAAAGCTCAGGTTGTGCAGGACCTGGATACGGCGTTCCCGGAGGTCGTTCTGGGAGCTGAAGAAGTCGATCAGGGTGCCGAAATGCTGCGGATTGAGATGGATGGCCATGGCGTTGATAGTGAAATCCCGGCGAAAGAGATCAAGCTTGATGGAGCTCAGCTCCACGGTGGGCATGGCGGCCGGATACTCGTAGTACTCCAGCCGGGCCGTTGCCACGTCCAGTCGCTGGCCGTCCGGGAGAATAACCGTGGCGGTGGCGAATTTTTCATGGGTTCGGACAGAGCCGTCGAGGCGTCTGGCCAGTTCTTTGGCAAAGCGGATTCCGTTGCCTTCGATGACGATATCAATGTCGAGGTTTTTCGTCTGCAGAAGCAGGTCACGGACAAAGCCGCCCACTACATAGGCATTGTAGCCCAGGTCCTCGGCCACGGTGCCGATCTTCTGCAACAGTACCATGATGTCCCGGCCCAGGTTTTCCGCCATCAGGTTGCTCAGGTTGCGGGTTCTGGCCACCGAGGGATGTTCGTCTTCCTGGAGCAGACCTTTGGGCAGGTGGGACGGGTCCCCGACCAGCAGGTTGAGGAGGTCGGTACGGGTGATCACTCCCTTGACCCGTTCGTCCTCCACCACCGGAATCAACCGCTGCCGGTATTCGATGATCAGCTCCTGGATGTCGGCTAGGGTGGCGTCGGGCGGCAGGGTGGCGATTTCCGTGGTCATGTATTCGCTCACCGGCAGGTGGCCAAGCTTGTGAAAGATCGCCTTTTCCACCACCCGCCGGGATATGAGGCCCAGTACCCCGGTGGGCTCGGTGGTTTTGTCCGGGCCTGCGGCCTTTTCCACCACCGGCAGGACCGTGATATTGTAGCGGGTCAGGAGCTGATTGGCCTCCTCGATGCAGACATCCGGGGTCACGGCGATCACCGGTGAGGACATGAGTTCGCCGGCCATGGCCCGGGGACGTACGTAGCGGTGCAGCAAATGGACAAGTTTGTCTTCTGCTTCAAAAAGCGTCATGTCCCTGATGGTGGCCGAGGCGGCCGAGGCATGGCCGCCGCCGCCAAAATCCCGGGCGATGAATCCCACATTGACCTCTGGAATCCGACTGCGGGCAATGAGATAGAGCCTCTCTCCCATCTGGAGCAGGGCAAAGAGGGCATCCAGGTTTTCCATGACCATAAGGCGTCGGACAATGACAGCGAAGTTGTCCACATATTCGGGCAGGGTCAGCTTGGAGACCGCGATCTCCACCGAGCCTATGGTGTAAGTCGTGGTGTTTTTGATCAGATCGCCCAGCAGTCCCACCTGGTCCGAGGAGAGGTCGACAGAAAGAAACTGGGTGACGATATCCAGATTGGCACCCTGCTCAAGCAGCCAGGCAGCAGCTTCCAGGTCGGCGGGGGTGGTGGTGGAGTGCAGGAACGAGCCGGTGTCTTCGTAGATCCCCAATGCCATCAGGGTGGCTTCCTCCGCAGAGACCTCTATCTTCCGCTCACGAAAGATCCGGGTGAAGATAGTGGTGGTTGAGCCAAGCGGCTCGACGATTTCCAGGGTTGCCCCCAGGTCCGAGGGCGAGTCGGGATGGTGGTCGTAGAGGTGCAGTTCCAGGCCATGATTGGTCAGGCAGCGGGCCAGGGGGCCGATACGCCGGGCCTGCCGGGTGTCCACCACGATGAGGCGTCTGATCTTCTCCGGCTCAATATGCTTGAGTTTTTTGAAGTCATAGAGATTGCGCATCTCCTGGGCCAGATAAAGCCGCACGTTTTTTTCCTGCGATCCGGCAAAGACCAGTTCAGCCTCGGGATAGAGTTTTCTGGCGGCAATCATGGAGGCCAGGCCGTCGAAATCAGCATTGAGGTGGGTGGTGATCACTTCCATGATGGGGCGCGCCCTCCCTGTATGGGCCTTGGAATCGGCTCGGAGTTGTTCATTTGGAGGCTTGCTCCTCCCTGGTCTGGACCCTGATCAGGGGGATCTGCTGCCTGGCCAGGTCGCCCCGGGTGATGGAGTTACCGTCCAGGATACGTTGCCTGATCATGGCTTCCAGTTGTTCTCCCTGCCTGTCCAGGAAACCCTGAAGGGCGGGTTTGCGCAGGATGACCCCGCGGGACAGCAGTGTCTCGCCGCGTTCCCGGGCGATGTGATTGAATAGCTTGACCGTGCATCTGCCTCGATTTTCGGGTCGGATCTCCGGGGTGGAAATTGGAGGTTCCGGCTGGCTTCGGAGGGTGCGGTGGCGGCCGCCCCGGCGGAAAATTGCCCCGGCCAGACCAGGCATGGCGGCAGACAGAGCCAGGATTGCTCCGTCCGGGAGCTCCAGGTCAACGCTGTCGGCCGGGATGGAGTTGAGGAAGATTGTCTGAATCCGCTCCTGCAGGTAGCTGTCGGTGAAGTTCGGCAGGGTGCGGAGGAGTTGGCGGATGGTCTGGCCGGGTTTGAGTTTCACAATAAAGCCACTCTGGAGCATGGAGGTGAACCGGATTGTTGTCCCGGGCTCAATCACGAGTTCCAGGGTCGGGATCTGCTCAGGGGTGCATGAGGGGGGCTGGCAGGTAACCATAGTTCTCTCCAGGCGCGGTTTCAACCGCTCCAGCTGTAGATAAGAGGCAGGGTGCCAAAGGCGATCAGGATTCCCAGGCCAACCATGGCCGAGGTCAGCCGCGGCTTGAGCCCGGCAATGGAGGCCATGGCTCCGGCCGTGACCATGGGCGGCATACCGGTTTCAAAGATGGCCACCCGCACCGCGGTACCGCTCAGGCCAAGGAGCCGGCACAGGTAGAGAAAAAGCAGCGGCACCACCAGCAGCCGCAGCAGCAATCCGGCGCCAAAGGGGATCAGTTCCCGGCGGGGCAGGAGGATCTGGACCTGGAAACCGATGGCCACGAGCACCACAGGAACCAGGGAGGAGGCCGTGGTTTCCAGCAGTCTGTCTACCCAGCCCGGTACGGCGCCCACGGGCAGGAAAAGGGCCACCATCAGGGCCATGAAAGGTGGAAAGAGGAGGATCTTTTTCAGGACCGACGCCAGGGTCTGTTTTTCGCCAGTGCCGTACAGGGCCAGGATGACCGTACCATAAGTTGACAGAGCCAGAAAGGAGCCGAACTGATCGTAGAGCAGGGCGTAGCGCACCGCGCCGCCGCCGAAGTACTGTTCCACCATGGGGATGCCAAGAAAGGAGGTATTGCCCAGCGGCACCATGAGCAGCAGGGCACCGGTGGTTTCCCGGTCCCAGTGCAGGAGCTTTGCCAGGGCGTATACCAGGCCCGCCGAGCAGAATACCACCAGCCAGGGCATGAGAACCGGGACCAGAACCGAGGTGGAAAAATCAAGCCCGGGGACCCGGTCGAGGATCAGTGCCGGCAGGGCGAGATAGATAACGTACAGGTTGAGACTCCTGTCCGTATCAGCAGGGAAGACCGCAAGCCAGCGGCAGCCTTGGCCGGCCAGCAGGAGGATGAGAAAGGGCAATGTCTGTTCCATGGTAATCAGGGTATTGTGTCACAGGTTCTCTATCCATGTGGTTCATGTTTATCAAATCTTACCTGCAGGGTATCCGTGCGGTCCCCGGGTGGCAAGTTGAAATTTTCCTGCGGGTACAATCGGTCCGGAAGGCCGCCATAGGGAGGTGGATCCACCTCTGGAGAGGCATTTAAATATGCTTGACAAAAATGCCGGTGGTTTATATAGTTATCTGCTCTAAGGATTGATGGGCGGGTGTAGCTCAGTTGGCAGAGCACAAGCTTCCCAAGCTTGGGGTCGCGGGTTCGAGCCCCGTTGCCCGCTCCAACGCAAAGCGCGTCGATCCGCTGGTTCGCATGATTTCAGATGTGCGGGTTGGCAGGTGTCATACGCCGGTACTGTGTCGGTGTTTTGAAAGTGGGCTCTGCCCGCTTTTTTTATTGCTTTTTGCCGGGACCTGCACTTCTGCTGAAACGGAGGGGGCGGGGTCGAATGGATATATGGTCCGGGTTCCGTGGTGGCCTGGGAAAGATGTGAGTGGTCGAGATGGAGTCTGAAAATAATCCGATAATACAGGCTATTGAAGCCTATGCAACGCCCCTGCTCCGCGACATGGGCCTGGAGCTTGTGGAGGTGCAGTATCGCCGTGAAGGACATGGCTGGGTTGTGCGGCTCTTTATCGACCGGGAAGGCGGAGTCACCATTGATGACTGTGCCTCGGTAAGCCGACAGTTGAGCGCCTGGCTCGATGTGGAAGATCTGATCAGCCACGCCTACAATCTGGAAGTTTCGTCGCCCGGTCTGGAACGACCGCTGAAGAAGCGGGAAGACTTTATCCGTTTTGCCGGACGCAAGGCGCGGGTCAAGCTCCAGGAGCCCCTGGATGGACGGCGGGTCTTCACCGGCATCATCGATCGGGTCGAGGAGGACGGTGTGGTGCTGCTCCTTGATGAGGGGCCTGTTACCCTGGCCTTTGATGCCATGGCCCGGGCCCGGCTGTCACTCTGACCGGGACCGGGAAACCGAATAACCAGTATGGCTGGACCAGGTAAGCGACCGAAGGGAGACTCCGGGTAAGCGACCGAAGGGAGACTCCGGGTTTTGGCACTGTTCAGCCGCAACTACTTTGATAATCACCTTGGCAACCCCACACCCCGGGGCGATTTTTATATAGATATTGCCGGGCGGCCCCAGGCCCGGAACGCCAGAGACGAAAAAGAATGCACGCCGGACAAAACGGCAACCGTGTGAGGTGGAGAAGTAAAGAAAATGTTTACAGACTTGAAGCGGATAATCGATCAGATCAGCCGGGACAAAGGTATTGACCGGACACTGTTGGTAGAAGCCATTGAGGAGGCCGTGCGTTCTGCTGTCAGGAAGAAATACGGAAGCCGCCGGGATATCGAGGTTCAGTTCAACGAGGAACTGGGCGAGGTGGAGGTTTTTCAGTTCCGCACCGTTGTCGAAGAGGTGGAGGACGAGGAAACCGAGATCTCTCTTGAAGAGGCCCGGGTCCTGGATCCTGAGGTCGAGCTTGGCGATGATCTGGGTGAAAAGCTGGAAAATATTGCCGATCTTGGCCGGATCGCGGCCCAGTCGGCCAAGCAGGTCATCATCCATCGGATGCGCGACGCCGAGCGGGAGGTCATCTACGAGATGTTCCGCGACCGGCAGGGTACCATTGTCAACGGTATTGTCCAGCGATTCGAGCGGGGCAACATGATCGTCAACCTGGGCCGGACCGATGCGGTTCTGCCCCGGGAGGGCCAGATTCCCAAGCGCTCTTTCAAGCAGGGAGACCGAATCCGGGCCTATCTCCTGGAAGTGCGCCAGGACAGCCGGGATTCCCAGCTCATCCTGAGCCGAACCTGCAACGAATTTCTTATCAAACTCTTTGAGATGGAAGTGCCGGAGATTGCCGAGGGAATCGTCAAGATCATGGGTGCCTCCCGTGAGCCCGGTTTCCGGGCCAAAATAGCGGTCTCCTCTCTGGAGTCGGATGTGGATCCGGTGGGCGCCTGTGTCGGCCTCAAGGGATCCCGGGTCCAGAATGTGGTCCAGGAACTCCAGGGCGAGCGTATCGATATCGTCCCCTGGAATCCGGATCCGGCCAAGTATGTCTACAACGCCCTGGCCCCGGCCGAGGTTTCCATGGTTATTGTCGATGAGGACGAACACCAGCTGCTGGTGGTGGTTCCCGATGATCAGCTGTCGCTGGCCATCGGCCGCCAGGGTCAGAATGTGCGGCTGGCCTCCCGGTTGATCGGCTGGCGGATCGACGTCAAGAGCGAGACCCGGTACGCCAACCTGGAGGATAAGGGATACCAGACCCTGATCGCCATTGAAAGCGTGGATGAGAACCTGGCAGACAAGCTCTTTGCCGCCGGCATCCGCTCGGCCAGAGACCTGGCATCGGCTGACATCGAAGAGCTGATGCAGCTGGCGATGATCGATGAGGAGCGGGCCCTGGAACTCAAGGACCTGGCCGCTGCCTGGGTGGCTTCGGCTCCCGAGGCCCTGGCCGCCCTGGAGCGTGGTGAGGACGAGGAGGAGTTTGAGGCTGCTCCCGGTAATGTCATCGAGGGTGGAGGGGAACCGGAACCGCTCGAACCGCCCGATTCAGAAGGTTTTGAGCAGTCGGGAACCGAGGGGGGCGAGGAGATCGTTGCCGCTGAACCGGATTCCGCAGAAGCGGTAGTCGAGCACTCGCCATCCGGAGACAGTGCCCAGGCAGAGGAAGGTGCTCTGGATCAGGAAAGCGGGGACAGCACCGACCGGTGAAACGGGGGCATGTGCCGATCCGTATGTGCCGTGGCTGTGGACGGCGAGCGCCGAAACAGGAACTGGTGCGCTTTATCTGGGATCATGGCGAGATCAGGGAAGATGCCTCGGGCAACATGCCGGGACGCGGCGTATACTGCTGCGAGAACACAGTGTGCCGTACGCGGCTGTTGAAAAAAAAGAACATGAAAATACTGAAGCAGGCATTGCGGCTTCAACTTGATAAGGGCATTTTGAGAAAAGAGAGTTCTCGGAAAAGCCAAGAGTTTGACGGGAGTAATAGATGAGCAGGGTCCGTGTTTACGAGCTGGCCAAAGAGGCTGGTTTCAAAAGTAAAGAGCTGGCTGACAAGCTGATAGCATTGGGCTATCCGATCAAGAGCCATAGCTCAACGGTTGACGAGGCTACGGCCGCCGAGATTCGCCGCAAGGTGTTTGGTTCTGGTACTATTGAAGTCGGGGAAGAGCGGATTACGGTCAGGAAAAAACCTGCTGTCGTCAGGACGAAAGTCACTACGGTCCGGCGCCGCTCCAGGGCGGAGAAGGAAGAAACCGCCCGCAAGGCCGAAGAGGAGCTGCTCGCAGCCCAGGCCTCCCTGGAGGAAGAAAAGGCTGCTGCCGCCAAGGAGAGGGTTGCGGAGCCGGAGGTCAGGGAAGAAAGCGAAGCACCGGCGGTTACCCCGGAAGGTGAAACAACGGAGGCAGGAGCTGCACCTGAGGCCGTGGAGGGTACTCCTCCGGCGGCCGGGGCTGAGCAAGAGCCTGCGTCGGCGCCTGAGGTACCAGCTGGTGCCGGAGAAGTAGCCGGCAAAGGAATCCGGGAAGAAGATCCCGAAACCACTGGCAAAGAGACCGGCGGATCTGCTCAGCCCATCGCCGAGGAACCTCCGGTTCAGCCGGCCAGGCCGGAGGTCAAACGGGCCAAGGGTTTGGCCAGGGTGGTTGGTAAAGTTGATATCAAGGTCGAGCCCGAGCGGCCGCGGCCCCAGCGACGTACCGGTCGACTCCAGGCCGGTGGTGCACCAGCCGTGGCCGATGCCGGTCCGGGACCTGCAGCCAGACCCGCAGGCAAGGGCAAGGGTAAAAAGAAATCCGTGGTCGATGCCGGCGGCGACAACGGATTTGGCAAGCCGCGGAAGAAAGGCGGTCGCAAGGGCCGCAAGGTGGACTTCAGCCGCGGGGACGAGGCTGAATTTGTCCGCTATCGCAAGAAGAAGAAAAAAGGCGGGGCCAGGCGTGACAAGACACCTTCGGCTCCTGTCGCCGAGACCAAGGCCATCAAGAAGCGGATCAAGGTCTTTGAGACCATTACCGTGGGTGATCTTGCAAAACGAATGGGGGTCAAGGCCAGCGAAGTGATTGCCCAGCTCATGGGACTCGGGGTCATGGCCACGGTCAACCAGGCCCTGGATGTGGATACCGCCACCCTGGTTGCTGCCGACTTCGGCTACGAGGTCGAGCAGGGCATGACCGAAGAGATCGAAATCATGCAGCTCCAGGAGCAGGAAGAGGGGGGCGAGGAGCAGCCGCGTCCGCCGGTGGTCACGGTCATGGGTCATGTCGACCATGGTAAGACATCCATCCTGGATGCCATCCGCAAGACCGATGTGGCCTCGGGCGAGGCGGGCGGTATTACCCAGCATATAGGCGCCTATCATGTCCAGGCATCCTCGGGCGGGGTCACCTTTGTCGATACCCCAGGTCATGCCGCCTTCACCGAGATGCGCTCCCGTGGAGCCCAGGTTACCGATATTGTGGTCCTGGTTGTGGCCGCCGATGACGGGGTCATGGATCAGACCCGCGAGGCCATCGCCCACGCCAAGGCCGCCGGGGTGCCCATTGTTGTCGCGGTCAACAAGATCGACAAGGACAACGCTGATCCGGAACGGGTCAAGCGGGAACTGGGTGAATTCGGGCTGATCCCCGAGGAGTGGGGTGGTGATACCATCTACTGCGAGACCTCGGCCAAGCGTAATATCGGCATCGACGAGCTGCTGGAAAATATCCAGCTCCAGGCGGAAATTCTGGAACTCAAGGCCGATCCCAGCCGTAAGGCCCGCGGAACGGTGATCGAGGCCCAGCTCCATAAGGGCCGTGGTCCGGTGGCCACCGTCCTGGTCCAGGAAGGAACGCTTCGGGTCGGGGATTATTTCGTCGCCGGGCTCTATTCGGGCAAGGTCCGTTCCCTGACCAATGATCGCGGTGAGCAGGTCAGGGAAGCCGGGCCCGCCATGCCGGTGGAGGTCCAGGGGCTGTCCGGAGTGCCTTCGGCCGGTGACGAGTTCGTCGTGGTCAAGGACGAGAAGATGGCCAAGTCGGTTTCGGCCTCCCGACAGCTCAAGGCCCGGGAAACCGAGCTGGCATCGGCCTCCAAAGTTTCGCTGGACAATCTCTTTGAAAAGATTGCCGAGCAGGAGGTCAAGGAACTGCGGATCATCCTCCGGGCCGATGTCCAGGGTACTCTGGAGGCCTTTGGCCAGGCGGCGGAAAAACTTTCCACCGACGAGATCCGGGTTCGGGTCCTGCACGAGGGGACCGGTTCGATCACGGAAAACGATATCCATCTCGCGGCCGCCTCAGATGCCATCATCATCGGCTTCAATGTCCGGCCCACGGTCAAGGTCAAGGAACTGGCCGAACGGGAGCAGGTGGATGTCCGGTCCTATGATGTCATCTATCATGCCCTGGAGGATATCCAGAAGGCCATGGTCGGTATGCTGGAGCCAACCTACGAGGAACAGGTGATCGGCACGGCCGAGGTTCGGGAAACTTTCCAGGTGCCCAAAGTCGGCACCATTGCCGGCTGTTTTGTCATCGATGGCAAGATTGAGCGCAACGCCGGGGTCCGGGTCCTGCGGGACGGGGTGGTCATTTACAACGGCAAGATCGCTTCGCTCAGGCGTTTCAAGGATGATGTCAAGGAAGTCCAGTCCGGGTACGAGTGTGGTATCGGGGTGGAAAACTTCAATGACATCAAGGTCGGAGATCACCTTGAGGCCTACACCATGATCGAGGTGGAAGCCACCCTGTAACCAGCATGGCTGGACCGGGTAAGCGACCGAAGGGAGACTCCGGGTTTCGGCACTGTCCAGCTACAATAAATCATGAAAATCACCCCGCAATTACTTAAGGTTGTGGTGGTTTTCGACTAAACTTCTATTGGAGTTTTCCGGGTCAGGGTAGGAGGCGGGACCGGCTTTCCGCTCTTTCCGCGGCCCGCCCCGGCAACTCCTGAAGATATCTGGATAACGAGCAGACCATACGAATGGATTTTGATTTTACCCTGCCTGGTCTGGGTCGTCCGCAGAGCGCGCGGCCCAAACGGGTGGGAGAGGCGATACAGCGCGAGCTGGCAATGCTTTTGCTCCGCAAGGTGCGGGATCCCAGGCTGCATCAGGTGACTGTGACCAGTGTGGAAATGTCCCCGGACCTGAAGCGGGCCAAGGTGTTCTTCATCGTGGCCCTGGGCGGTGACTCTGCCAAAGCGCGCAAGGGACTGGAACGGGCCCGCGGTTTTTTCCGGACCCACATAGCCAGGACCCTGAACCTGCGCTACACCCCGGACCTGATTTTCCGTCAGGACATGGAAAACAGGGGCGCGGACCGGCTTGAGGAACTGTTTGCGGAAATCGCCCGACAGAGGAACGATGATGGCGACAATTCCTGATTCCATAGTCCAGGCTATCCGGGAAACCTCCAATATCGTCCTGGCCACCCACATCAACCCGGATGGTGACGCTCTTGGTTCCCTGCTGGGACTGGCAAGTGTTCTCGAGGCCATGGGTAAGGAGGTCGTGCGGTACCTGGAGGAACCGGTATCGCATCTCTATGATTTTCTGCCCGAGACCCAGAAGGTGGTCAACGACCTGGGGTCGGTGCAGCGTTTTATCGAAGAGTCCGGGGATGATATTCTTGCTATTTCCCTGGACTGTGGTGATATGCAGCGGCTTGGCCAGAGCGGTCCCTGGCTGATGAAGACCCGCCCTTTCGTGGTGATCGACCACCATAAGGGCAATAACGGCTTTGGGGACCTGACCTGGATCGAACCGCACCGATCCTCCACCGGCGAGATGATCTATGACCTGGCCTGCGTCCTGGGCCAGCCGCTGTCCAGAAACGCGGCCGTCTGTCTCTATACCGCCATTCTTACCGATACCGGATCATTCCACTACGAATCCACCAGCGCCCACACTTTTGAGGTGGCCTCTCGGCTCCTGGAGTGTGGCGTCCAGCCGGACAAGGTGGCCCAGAGTCTGTATGACAACTATACCGTCGGTCGCCTTCGGCTCATGCAGCTGGTCCTGGCCACCCTGGAGACTTTTTACCAGGACCGCATTGCCCTGCTCCGGGTGACCCGTTCCATGCTCGGACGGACTGGGACGGGCCTGGAGGATACGGAAAATTTCATCAACCTGGCCCGTTCCATCGCCACCGTGGAGGTGGCGGTGTTTTTCAAGGAGACCGATAATAACATGATTTCGGTCAGCCTGCGGGCCAAGGGTCACTGTGATGTGGCCAGGGTGGCGGCCCGGTTCGGGGGCGGCGGACATCGCAACGCCGCAGGTTTCCGGCAGTCAGGCCTCGATATGGACCGGCTCCGCGACCGGTTGCTGCCCCTGCTCATGCAGGAACTGGAAAGCTGAGCATGACGGCCGATATATCCACCGGAGCGCAACAGTTTGCCGGTGTGTTTCTCCTTGATAAACCCGCAGGCATGACCTCGTTTGCGGTGGTCCGCACGGTGCGGCGGCTGCTGGGGATAAAGAAGGTGGGCCACGCCGGGACCCTTGATCCCTTTGCCACCGGTCTGCTCATTGTCTGTGCCGGCCGGCCGGCCACCCGGCTCATTGACCGGTTCATGGCTGGAACCAAGGAGTATGTGGCCATACTGCAGCTCGGCGAGGAGACCGAGACCCAGGATCCGGAAGGAAAGGTAACCTCCGTGTGCCAGGTTTCGGATTTTGACGACTCACGCATCGATCAGATCCTGCAGGGCTTTGTCGGCCCGGGACTGCAGGCACCGCCACCCTTTTCGGCGGCCAAGCACAGGGGAAAACCGCTCTACCATTATGCGCGCCAGGGGATAATGATTGAAAAAGAGCCCAAGGCCATTGAAATTTATTCTCTTGTCCGGGATCACTACGATCCGCAGACCCATCGGTTGACCATCACGGTCACCTGCAGCCGCGGGACCTATATCCGGGTGCTGGCGGCAGACATTGGCCGGGAATTGGGCTGTGGCGCTCATCTCGTGGCTCTGCGGCGGATACGGAGCGGCTCGTTTTCCGTCGCCGAGAGTCTGCCGGTCGCGGAGCTCTCAACCGGGGAGGGCCGGGAGCGGCTGCTGGAGTCCATGCTGCCGCTTGAGAGTGTGCTGCAGATACTGGATCAGACCTAAATCCTGCAGTTGTCCGGCATTCGAACGTCGATACAGGCACATCTACTGCGTCGGTTTCACCGGTTTCGTGCTCGACGTACCAACAGTACGCCTGCGCCGAAACCGGCTCGCCTCCTTGTATCTGCACCTGTCTCGACGTTCTCGGTGCACGAACAGTCATGCGGCCTGGGCGCATGACGACTGTAGGATTTAGGTCAGACAGAAACGGTTTTGCCATAGAAAAGGTTTGGCAGGGCCGGTGACCGCTTGCCTGTTCCCCTGTCGGGATGCAGATTTTTCTTGTCTCTTTCATCCCTGTCTGGTTTGTAGGGAAGGAGAAACGGTGGCGCGCAATGATATTGAGTTTTGCGCTTCAGGTGGGTATGTTTCAGCTCACGACCCTGAGCAGGGGTAGCGAGCTGAAACATGGTACCTGCAGCGGGTACTTTTTATAGATGATGTAGATTGTATTGTCCTGCGGATCGCCCCTCTGGTCCGGGTAACAGGGCATGGTATCCAGACTCCTGCGGAGGCTGAGGGAAACGCGCCCGGCGCGTTAACGGCTTCCCTGGCAGCAGAAGGAAAACAATTGGAGGTGCATTGTGGCACAGGACGCAACCAAGAAGAAAGAAATCATTGAAAAATTCAAAACGCATGAGGGTGATACCGGTTCCCCGGAGGTACAGATCGCTCTGCTCACCGACCGGATCCAGTATCTGACCGAGCATTTCCGGACCCACCACAAGGATCATCATTCCCGCCGTGGTCTGCTGAAGCTTGTCGGTCAGCGGCGGAGTCTGCTGCGGTATCTCAAGCGAAAAGACATCAACCGGTACCGGAGCCTGATCAAGGAACTCGGTATCCGTAAGTAGTTTATCTGTCAGGTAATCAGAACTCCGGGGGCAGGGCCCCCGGAGTGTTTTTGCAGGAAAATCATCTGGGCTCAAACGTGGGTGGAGGGTGATTTTCAAGGTCAGCCATGGTGGTCACGACCTTGGGCAGGGGGACCGCCAGGCTGGTTTATTTCACATCAGGAAGACATAAGATGGAAAACAAAAGATAGCAGCTTGCTGTCTTCTGTCCTCTGTCTTCTGTCTTCCGACCGAAGGAGTGTACATGTACAAGAAAGTAGAAACTGAAATCGGTGGCCGTACCATCGCCGTCGAAACTGGAAAAATCGCCAAACAGGCCAATGGATCGGTGGTGGTTTCCTGCGGGGATACCATCGTCCTGGTTACGGCGGTGGGTGAAAAACAGTCCAAGGACATGGGGTTTCTCCCCCTTACCATCGAATACCAGGAGCGTCTTTATGCCGCCGGTCGAATTCCGGGCAGCTATTTCCGCCGCGAAATCGGCCGGCCCAGTGAAAAGGAAGTGCTGACCTGCCGTCTCATCGACCGGCCGCTGCGGCCTCTGTTCCCGGAAGGCTACATGAACGAGACCCAGGTCATCATCACGGTCTTTTCCGCCGACCAGGAGATCGACCCGGATATCCTGGCCATGAACGGAGCTTCGGCTGCGCTCATCATCTCGGACATTCCCTATGCCACTCCCATCGCCGCTGCCCGGGTGGGCTATGTGAACGGCGAGTACATTCTCAACCCGACCAGGAGCGAACTGGAAGAATCGGCCATGGACCTGGTGGTCGCCGGTACCCGTTCCGCTGTGGTCATGGTTGAGGGCAGTGCCGGTGAGCTGTCCGAAGAGGTGGTCATGGAGGCCATTTTCTTTGCCCATCAGGGGATTCAGCCGCTCATTGACATGCAGGAGAAACTGCGTGAGGAGGTGGGCAAACCCAAGTGGGAGGTGACGCCGCCGGCCATCGACGAGACCCTCAGGGCCCGGGTGGAAGAACTGGCCGCCGAGGGCATGGAGAAAGTGGTTAACACTGCCGCCAAGATGGAACGCAGTGCGGCCTATGACGAGCTCAAGGCCCAGATCCTCGAACAGCTCGACGAGGAAGAGTACGAGAGCGAGTCCCAGGTCTTTTCCCTGCTTGGCGACTACAGGAAACGGGTCATGCGCGAACAGCTGGTCCAGCAGGGTAAACGGCTGGATGGCCGGTCATTCGACGAAGTGCGGCCGGTGAGCTGCGAGGTGGGCTGTCTGCCGCGCACCCATGGATCGGCCCTGTTCACCCGGGGGGAAACTCAGGCCATGGTGGTCTGTACCCTGGGATCGGAGCGTGATGAACAGCATCTGGAAGGGCTTAGCGGCGATGAATACCGCCATTTCATGCTCCATTATAATTTCCCGCCGTTCTGTGTCGGCGAGGTCCGTTTCCTACGTGGTCCCAGCCGGCGCGATATCGGTCACGGTACCCTGGCCCGGCGTGGCCTCGAGGCGGTACTGCCCGATGAAGAGACTTTCCCCTATGTCATCCGGATCGTCTCAGAGGTCCTGGAGTCCAACGGCTCCTCTTCCATGGCCACGGTCTGTGGTGGATCCCTGGCCCTGATGGATGCCGGTGTGCCCATCAAGGCCCCGGTCTCCGGCGTGGCCATGGGACTGATCAAGGAAGGGGACAAGCTGGTGGTGCTCACCGATATCCTCGGCGATGAGGATCATCTGGGCGACATGGACTTCAAAGTGGTGGGAACCGCCAAGGGTATCACCTCCCTGCAGATGGACATCAAGATCGATGGCGTTGACCGTGACGTGATGACCCGGGCCCTGGCCCAGGCCCGCGACGGCCGCCTGCATATCCTCGAGAAGATGACCGAGGCCCTTCCTGAGCCCCGGGGAACACTCTCCGAGCATGCGCCCAAGTACATCACCATGCAGATCAATCCGGATAAGATCCGGGATATCATCGGTCCGGGCGGCAAGGTGATCCGGGAGATGACCGCCGAGTTCGACGCCAAGATCGAGGTCGAAGACAACGGTACGGTCAAGATCTTCACCACCGATGGTGAAGCGGCCAAGGGCCTGGTTGCCCGTATCGAGGAATTGACCGCCATGCCTGAAGTGGGCCGGATCTACGAGGGCGTGGTGAAGACGGTCAAGGATTTCGGTGCTTTTGTCGAAATTCTTCCCGGTACCGATGGCATGGTCCATATTTCCGAACTGGAAAACCGGCGGGTCAACAAGGTCACCGACGTGCTCAACGAAGGAGATACCGTCCGGGTCAAGGTCCTGGAAATCGATAACCGTGGCCGTATCCGGCTGAGCCGCAAGGCCGCGTTGGAAGAAAAAAAATAAAAATAGAACAGATCCTGGTCTCTGACGGGACCGTGATATGCAGGGGAGTGGAATTTGTATCCACTCCCTTTTTTTTTGTGGCTTTTGTGCTCCTGTCCCCTGGAGTCAGATCCCGACTTCAGGTACGTTCAAACCGGTTCCGTTCCATGGTGCGAACCTGTCCCGGTCTCTCCCAGGGGCAGCCGGATGATAAAGGTGGTTCCCTCGCCGGGGATGCTGGAGCAGACCAGCTGGCCTCCATGCTTCTCTGTTACCACGCTGTGAGATATGGCCAGCCCCTGGCCCGAGCCCTTGCCCACATCCTTGGTAGTGAAAAAGGGATCAAATATCTTGTCCTGGATCTCCGTGGGGATGCCGGAACCGTTGTCACGGATCACTATTTCCGCCCAGCCGTCCCGAACCCGGGTGGAGATGTGGATCACGCCCCGATCCATATCTGTTTTCCGGATCTTGTCGTCAACGGCATGGGCGGCGTTGACCAGCATGTTGAGGATGACCTGGCCCATCTCATCGGTCAGGCAGGGAACCGGAGGTAGATTCTCGTCCAGGGCGGTCTCCAGGTCAGCCACGTACTTGTACTCATTTCTGGCCACCGTGGTGGTGGTGATTATGAGTTTGTTAAGGTCGGTGGGCTCTTTTTCCCTGCTGCCGGGATGGGAGAATTCCTTCATGGCCTGGACAATAGCGGTTACCCGGCGGACACCCTCCCGTGACTGGTCGATGGCCTGGGGGATCTCTTCCTGGAGAAATTCCCAGTCGGTCTCTTCCAGGGTCTTTTGCAGGGCTTCGAGCTCCTCTTCGGAAAGGTCCTGGTCTGCAGCCTTCCTGATACAGCGGGTGACCTGTTCCATGAGCCGGGTGATATCAGCAAAACTCTCGCCGAGAAAATCGAGGTTGGTACTGACATACTGGGTCGGGGTATTGATCTCATGGGCAATGCCGGCGGCCAGCTGCCCCACGGCCTCCAGTTTCTGGGCATGGAGCAGCTGGGTCTGGAGGTGGTCGCGTTCTTTTTCGGTCCGGATCCGTTCGGTGATATCCCGCACCACGGCGATAAACCGGCCTTCCTCGCCCTCGGGTACCACATACTGGCAGAGGACTTCCACTGGAATCTCGACCCCGTCGCGGTGCCTGAGACGGGTCATCATGGTCAGCGATTCCTGCTCCCCCTGGACCAGGGGTGCCAGTATCTTCCGCACGGTCTCCTCGTCCAGGTCCGGGCTGATATCCAGCGGTGTCATCACGCTGAGCTCATCGGCCGTGAAACCGGTATGTATTTCCGCCCCGCGGTTGGCATAGATGAAATGGAGACTGTCTGGATCAAACATGAAGACCGCGTCCTTTGTCTGGTCCAGGGAGAGCTTGAAGTTGGTGAGCCTGTTTTCGGCCCGTTTCCGTTCCATCAGTTCCTCGTCCAGCTGGTGCATGGTCTGGCGCAGCTGGCTGTTGAGGTGGCGGAAGTAGAGGGTTGTCGAGCCGGCAGCTATGATCAGGACAAGGAGCAGGAGGAGGAAATACCAGTATTTTTCCAGGATGTCCCGGGCCGTGATCCGGCCCAGATCGGCATAAGGTCCGATACCAAGTTCCTTGAGGCACTCGTGCACCGGCTGGTAATTGAGAGGAATGGTCCAGCCGGCCATGTGGGCTGCCCTGGCCGCCGGGTCGTCCGGGGACATCTGCAGGAGGATGATGGCGATCTTCTGGGCAAACTCGGCCGGTACATGCTGCAGCTTGGCAATGGGCCATTCGGGATAGAGGGCTGTGCTCAGGAGAAAGGGAAACGATTGCTCCTTGCAGGTCTGGTCATGGAGAACCCGGATGTCGGTCAGGTTGATCTTGCCCTCCAGGGCCATCCGTTCCAGGGTATCCGTGCGCACGGTACCCACATCCACCTCCTGGTTCAGGACCGCGTAGACCACGGCATCGTGGGTGCCGCCGAATCTGAGCTCGGCAATGTCGCGCCGGGGATCGATGCCGTGGCGGAGCAGGTGACGCCAGGCCATCTGCCAGCCACCGAAGGACTGTCTGGCCACTGCCATGAATCGTTTCCCGCGCAGATCTGCATAGGAGGTGATGTCGCCTCGGTCTGCCCGGGAGAAGATCACCCCGCCGAATCGGGTCAGGACCCGGTTGAGCCGGCGGTTTTTCAGGGTGGCGATCCGGCTGATATTGAATTCTTCTTCCAGGCTTACATAAAACGACGGGTTGGTCAGGATGAAGTCCACGCTTCCGTTGCTCACCGCCGGGGCCAGTTCGTTGAAATCCAGCGGGACGATGGTGAAACGGAAATCCGGCATGTTCTTGTGGAGATATCTGGCGGTTGGGCTCCATTTTTCCAGGCATTTTTCCTTGCCCCGCTTGGCCAGTACCCCGATCCTGACCAGGCCCTGGTCGGACTCCACCCGGGCCTGGCCCACGCCCGGGACCAGGAGAAAAGAACCGATCAGCAGGTAGCAGATAACTCCACTCGTCCAGGCCGGGAAGATCCTGCCCAGGCTGGCCTGGAGCAAAGAGAATGTGTTACGCATCTTCATTCTTCCATACTCCTTTCTTCGAGCAAGTTCCAGAAACCCTGCCACTGGTCCCCCTGTCCAGCCAGCCCGAGTCGGTCCAGGTAAGCTTCGTCGAGCTCTGGTACGCAGCCCGGTAGCAGGGAACCGTTGTTTTGGTGGTAGAGTACATCGGCAATATGAACGGCCAGGGCCGGGCTGAAGCTCTCTTCGGGAAAGTCGCTGAGCCGGTGGTGAAAGCCGATGGCCTCGATCACCGGCGATGGCAATCCCCAGAGTCCGAGTAGATAGGCTCCCACGTCGTCATGGCTGGCCTGGAAGATCTCTTTTTCCGCCATGTGCAGACATATCTCCCGCTCCCCGGCCAGCCGCACGGCCTGTTCAAACTGATCGGGCAGGGTGGAGAGAAGAATCAGTTTGCCGATGTCATGGAGGATGCCGGCAATGAAGCTGTTGTCAGCCAGTTCCCTGTTATCGGACTTGGATATGGCAATTTCCCTGGCGAGCCTGCCGGTTTTCAGGCTGTGTTCCCAAAGGGCGTCCACGGAAAAGAACGAGGAGGTGGTCTTGAGCTCGGTAAAAACCTGGACCCCGAGGACCAGGGCCTTGATGGTGTCCAGGCCCAGCAGGTTGACGGCCCGGCTTGGGCTGTCGATGGTTTTGTAGAGACCGAAAAAGGCCGAGTTCACCAGCTGCAGCACCTTGGCGCTCATGGCGAGATCCTGTTCAATAAGGTGGGCCACGTCCTGGATGGAGGAATCTGGATCGCGCAGCAGCCGCTGGAGGTCGGCATAAAGGGAGGGCAGGCTGGGCAGGGAACCCAGCCGCGAGATCAGGATCTTCAGTTGATCGTTGGTTATCAAGTCATGGAGGGCCGTGGCCCTGTCCAGTACGGCTTTGAGCTGTTCAGGGGAACAGGGTTTGGAGAGGAACTGATGGACCACCCCGACGGTCCGCAGGATCGCCTTTTCATCGGCATGGCCTGTGAGCATGATCCGGATGGCATGGGGGTAGGTTTCCTGGATCAGGGTGAGCAGCTCGGCACCGTCCATTCCCGGCATGCGCATGTCCGAGACCACCACGTCAAAGGGTTCTTCCGCCATGACCTTGAGGGCCTCCCGGCCACTGTCGGCAAAGGCCAGGACCCACTGGTGGCGCATGGGGCGCAGCATGCGGCGCAGCCCAGAGAGAATATTTGGTTCGTCATCGACAAAGAGTATTCTTTTTTTGCTCATCGCTCTTGTTCATGGCCCTCCCTGGCATTGACAGAAAGGGGAGGGATTGCAGGTTCATGGTGATACGTGATGCCCTGATCTCAGCACTCGTTGTTCCGGTTCAGAGCCTCCGCCACGGTCCGGGCCAGGACTGGGAGGGAGAGCGGCTTGGGCAGCACGTCGTGGATACCGGAGTTTCCGGCCTTTTCCTCTGTCGTGCGGGTGCCGTATCCGCTGCAGAGAAGGACTGGGAGATCGGGACGGATGTCGATCATCTGTTCGGCCAGCTCCGTGCCCAGCAGACCCGGCATGGTCTGGTCCGTTATTACCAGATCGAACCGCTGTGGATCGCGGCAAAAGGTCTCCAGGGCCAGGCGACTGTCGGTCTCTCCGGTGACCTGGTATCCCAGGTGGGCCAGCATGCGGATCCCCAGGTCCACCAGCATCGGGTCATCATCGATAAAAAGTATCCGTCCCGCCCCGGCGGTAGGAAAGGGTAGGCGAATCTTCCTTTACCGCTTCCTGGCAGGTGGTGGGAAAGTAGAGCTTGAATGTGGTCCCGTCGCCCGGCGTTGAGGTGACGGTTATGGTTCCGCCTGTCTCCTTGACTATGCCATGGACCACGCTGAGTCCCATGCCGGTTCCCTGGTCCTTGGGCTTGGTGGTGAAAAAGGGGTCAAAGATTCGTTCCATGGTCTGCTCGTCCATGCCGCAGCCATTATCCCTGACGGTGAGCTCCAGATAGCATCCCGGTTCAAGTACCTCCGGTAACCCGGGCCTGGATCCGTTCACCAGGACCGGAGTCAACCGGAGATCGATATGTCCTTTTTCCCCTTCCATGGCCTGGAAACTGTTGGTACAGAGATTCATGATCACCTGGTGGATCTCCGTGGGTGAGGCCAGGATCTTTTCACTGTCCACAGTGGATTGAAAGGAAATATCAATGGTGGCCGGCAGGCTGGCCCGCAGCAGCTTGATCACCTCCTTGATAATCGGGGTCATGGAAACGGGCTGTTTCTCCCGGGTTGACTTGCGGCTGAAGGTCAGGATCTGGGCTACCAGGTCCCGGGCCCGACAGCAGGCCGTGCGGATCTGGTCCAGATCATCCTCGATGTACTCCTGCTGCCTGCTTTTCAGGAGGGCCAGTTCGGTAAAACCGAGGATAGCCCCGAGAATGTTATTGAAATCATGGGCAATGCCCCGGCCAGCGTACCGATGGCCTCAAGCTTTTGCGCCTGATGCAGCTGGGCGGTACGTTTTTTGATTTCTTTTTCCAGGTGGTGCTGGTAGCGTCTGTTTTCCCGGATCAGCGAGGCCCGTTCCATGGCCTGGGAGATGGCCTGTTTGATTACCTCCATGTCGTCGATGGGTTTGGTGATATAGTCCCAGGCACCAATACGGATCGCCTTGATGGCATCGGTCAGTGTACCCATGCCGGAGACGATGATAACCGGGGTGTCCGGGGCTTCCCTCCGGATATGGGCCAGGATGTCCAACCCGCCGAGTCCCGGCAGGCAGAGGTCGGTGAGAACAACATCGGGTCTGCGGGTCCTGAAGGCATTGAGGCCGGCGTGGCCGTCACCGGCCTGGATGACGGTATACTGCTGTTCTTGCAGATACAGCGCAATCACCTTGCGGATGAGTGGATCGTCCTCAATGATCAGGATGGACAGTTTCTGGATATCGCCCTCTGGAAGAGCGGTTTGTCGTGTCGTAGGCATGAAACCGAACCTTCTCCCGGCTACCATGAAAAATTGTCTTTTCGCTTGATCTCGGTGTTCCAGGAAAAATTTTATCCCCGGAACAGTACGCACAGGCCTGTGGTAAAATTTTTCTCAATCCTTGAGCTCAAACGAAAATTCTAGTTTTTCAAAATAGCCTCCCATGGGTTGGCCAGCAGGTGGCGTGGCATGGCATGCGGGCATGTGATACCGGAGCCGAGGCTGATAGCAACTTCGGAACCGTCGATGCTCCGGGAATGAACCCTATATTTTATTGTGGCACATCCTGGGGTGAAAAGGCAAATATTTAGCCTGTGATTATCTTCAATATCGGATAGTTGCGTTTCGAAGGCCATGGTGTTTCGGGGATGATTCCTCAAAACCATTGGCCTGGAGAGTTTTTGCGCATGGAGTTACAAATGGAAAGAGTGATTGTATCGTTTTGCTGGTTGAAAAAAAATCTGCCTTCAGGCGGGAAACTGCCGGAATATGCCTCTGAACTGGCCTCGGGGATGGATGTGGCCGCCGCCCTGGATGAGCCTTTGACCCTGGAGCCCGGAGAACGGGCGCTGGTGCCCACAGGTTTTGGCCTGGCGATTCCGGCCGGGTTCGAGGTCCAGGTCCGTCCCAGATCCGGGTTGGCGGTAAAGCATGGCCTGACGGTGATCAACGCCCCTGGTACCATCGATGCCGATTATCGGGGCGAGATCAAGGTAGCCCTGGTCAACCTGGGTCGGGAACCCTTCACCATTCACCCGGGGGACCGCATTGCCCAGCTGGTCCTGGCTCCGGTCTGCCAGGCCCGGCTTGAGGTGGTGGAGACGCTGGATGTTACCGACCGGGGTAGTGGTGGATTCGGACACACCGGGGTATGAGCATGCGCTGCTGCGTTCTGGGGAGTGGTTCCAGGGGCAACTGTACCCTGGTGGAGTCCGGTGGTACCCGGCTGCTTATCGATGGCGGATTCTCGGGCCGGGAGATCGCCCGGAGGCTTGAGCTGATCGGCCACTCGGTGGACCGTCTGACCGCGATCCTGGTCACCCATGAACACAACGATCATATCAGCGGGGTCGGGGTTCTGTCCCGTCGCTGCAGCCTGCCGGTCTGGGCCAATGGCCCGACCCACCGGGCCTCCTCGTCGAGGATGAAAAAACTCTTCTGCCGCCGGGAGTTCGCCACCGGCGAGCGTTTCACCATCAATGGTCTTGAAATCCATCCCTTTGCCGTCTCCCACGATACGGTGGATCCGGTGGGTTTTGTTATCAGTGACGGGCATCATACCCTGGGCTATTGTACCGATACCGGGCGGATTACCCGGCTTATCAGCCATCATCTGAGTCGCTGCCAGGGTCTCATCCTGGAGGCCAACCATGATCCGCAGATGCTCATGGATGGCCCCTATCCCATGCCGCTCAAACAGCGGGTGCGTTCCAGCCAGGGGCACCTGGCCAACGGTGAAGCCGGCTCCTTCCTTCGCCAGATCTGCCAGGCCTCGTTGCGCCAGGTGATCCTGGCCCATTTGAGCGAGACCAACAACGAGCCCCGTCTGGCCCTGGAGACTATCCAAAACAGTCTGGGCGACCTGGAGCACGGGCTGGTGCTCACCGTCTCGACCCAGGACCGGCCGACCCCGCTTATCACTATCTGATTACCATCAATCTTCAGCATTGAAGTCGGTGTCGGTCTCACTTGTTTCACGGGACGCCATAAACCCGTCCCTGGGGGCTTGACTGTGGCCATCCAGGCCACAGACACCCGTGAAACAAGTGAGGCCGACACCTTCATCCATCGGTGGCTGAATTTCAGTGGTAATCACATATCACTATATGAATATGGAGGTCAGCCTCTGGGATGGAACCGCTGGTGAATGGCCTTGAGGCGGTTTTTGTCGACCTGGGTATAGATCTGGGTGGTGGTGATGTCGCTGTGGCCAAGCATCATCTGGACGGCCCGCAGATCGGCGCCTCCGGCCAGTAGATGGGTGGCAAAGGAGTGGCGCAGCATGTGCGGGCTGACCCGTTGGCGGATGCCGGCGTTTCTTGCTGCCTCGGTGATGATCTGCCAGAACCGGTTGCGGGTCATGGCCCGTCCTCGGGTGGTGACGAAAAACAGGGTGGAGGGCCGGTTTTTAAGCAGCAGGGGGCGGCCCTGCTCCAGGTAGGTGGTTAACCGTTCCCGGGTGATTTCATCAAAGGGAACCATTCGCTCCTTGTTGCCCTTGCCGAGAACACGCACATGACAGCTGGTAAGGTTGCAGCTGCGCAGTGGCAGGTTGACGAGCTCCGAGACCCGGATGCCGGTGGCATAGAGAAGGTGGAGCATGGCATGGTTGCGCAGGACAAGGGGGGTCGGGGCCGGCGGCAGGGTCAGCAGCCGGTCCACCTCGGAGATGCTCAGGGCCTTGGGCAGGCTGCGGCCCGTCCGGGGCGGATCGATATCCAGGACCGGATTGGTGCTCAGTACGCCCTGGCCGCTGAGAAAGGCAAAAAACGAGCGCAGGGCGGCCAGTCGCCGGGCGTTACTTCGCGAACCAATGCCCTGTTTGTGGCAGTGAAGGAAAAAGTCCCGGATGTGGCTGGTGGTGATCTCGGCCGGATCGGTGATCTGTCGGCTCAGAAAATCGAGGAAAAAATGCAGGTCCGAGCCATAGGCCTCGATGGTATGGGGCGCCAGTCTCTTCTGGACCGTCAGGTACGAGAGATAGCTGTCTAACAGATTCTGGAAAGCAGTTTTGCTCAGGGGCAATGCGGGGGTTGAAGAATAAAAAAAAGGTCTGCCCGGCCAGGCAGACCTTTTCCGTACTAGTACCGGCTTCTCATCCGGTTGTACTTGCGAAGCTTGCGCAGGGCTTCGGCCTTTTTGCGACGGCGTTTGATACTGGGTTTTTCGTAGTATTCACGCCGTTTGAGTTCGCGTTTGATGCCATCGATCTGCAGTTTCTTTTTCAGCTGTCGGATGGCATACTCAAGGTCGCCCCGTACTTCTACTTCGATCATTGGAAATCACATCCTTTGCTGGCGGCAGGCCGCCGGTTAAGTGGTTATGAAATAAGTACCTGAATATGTCAATTTATTCCGGGGGGAGGCTGTTGTCAATAGGAAAATTCCCTGGCCGTTCAGCCAGTTCGGCGAAAAGCCCTCCCTCCCCGCATATCCGGTGTCTCACTGGTACCGGGTGGGGTCGGGGACACCGGCCCTGGCAAAACCCTGTTTTCGCAGGATGCAGGAATCGCAGCGACCGCAGGCGTATCCCTCCGGTGAGGGATCGTAACAGCTGTGGGTCATGCCGTAATCCACCCCCAGTTCCATGCCCTTTCTGATGATATCCGCCTTGCTCATGTGCAGAAGCGGGGTCTTGATCCGGATCCTGGTGGTACCTTCGACTCCGGCTTTGGTGGCCAGGTTGGCCATCTTTTCAAAGGCGCTGATGAATTCCGGTCGGCAGTCGGGATAGCCGCTGTAGTCAATGGCGTTGACCCCGATGAATATGGAATCCGCCCCCAGAACCTCGGCCCAGCCCAGGGCAAAGGAGAGAAAGATGGTGTTGCGGGCCGGGACATAGGTTACCGGGATTTCACCTTCTTCGTGGCCAGGGTGGTCCGCCTTGGGGACCTCGATATCGTCGGTGAGGGCGGAGCCGCCGATATCTCGCATGTTGATGTCGATGACCAGATGTTCTTCGACTCCCATGAGGTGGGCAAGCTTTCTGGCCGCCGCCAGTTCCTGCATGTGGCGCTGCCCGTAGCGGAAACTGAGGGCATGGACGGAGTAGCCCTCGGCCCGGGCCAGGGCCAGCACTGTGGTGGAGTCGAGGCCGCCGCTGAAAAGAATCACTGCTTTTTTTTCCTGCTGCTCCATGGCTGGTGTCTATACTCCTCTTGTGTTGGGGTCCCAGATGATCTTGTGGAGCTGCGCCTGGAGCCGTACTTCCAGGCTGTCCTCAAGGATCCACCGGGCCAGGGTGGCGTGGTCCAGTTTGTTCGCAATGGCTGAAAGCAGGATGGTGGTCCCGCGCAGGGCGGGCCCGACCCGCCGAATAATCTCCCGGGCCCACTCATAGTCGTGTCGGTCACCGAGGACGAATTTGATTTCATCGGCGGGAGTGAGACGGTGGAGATTTTCCAGGTCGTTTTGCTCCACCTCGCCGCTGGATGGACATTTCAGGTCCATGATCCGTATACAGCGGCTGTCCACCTGGCTGATATCCAGGCTGCCGTTGGTCTCCAGCAGTACCCGGTACCCGCAGTCCAGTAGGCGGCGGACAAGTTCCGGGGTTTCTTCCTGCAGGAGCGGCTCGCCACCGGTGATCTCCACAAGGGAACATCGGTGGAGCCTGAGCTGGTGTTCGATCTGCTCCAGAGTCATCGGTCGCCCCTGGTCAAAGGCATACCGGGTGTCACAATAGGTGCAGCGGAGGTTGCAGCCGGTGAGGCGGACAAAGATACAGGGCAACCCGGCATAGGTCGATTCACCCTGGATACTGTAAAATATTTCATTGACCACGAGTGCCATGTTCAATCGTCGCCCGTCTGGAGTTCCTGCCGGGGAAATATCTTGCCCGGGTTAAGTATGTCGTTTGGATCAAAGAGGTTCTTGATTTTTTGCATGAGCGCAAGGGCAGTGGGGTCGAGTTCCTGGGCGAGAAAGGACGACTTGGTGATGCCGATACCATGTTCCCCGGACAGGGTGCCCTGGAGCTTGAGGACCCGGGTGAAGAGCTCCTCTCTGGCCTTGAGAGCTCGCTCAAGCTCAGCCTGGTCGGTTTTGTCCAGCATGATATTGACGTGGATATTGCCGTCGCCGGCATGGCCGAAGGTGAGGATGGTCAGCTCGAGTCGCTGGCTCAGTTCGGTGGTGAACCGGACCAGCTCGGGAATCCTTGAGCGCGGGACCACCACGTCCTCGCTGATCTTGTGGGGCCTGATGGCAAAGGTGGCCGGGGATATGGCCCGGCGAGCCTGCCAGAGTTCCCGGATCTCGTCATCGTCTGTCGCCTGGCGATACGAGATCTTCCTGTCGGCAAGAAACCGGAGCAGCCTTCGGCTCTGGTCGGACACCTCGGTCTTGCTGCCATCCAGCTCCACCAGCAGCAGGGCCTCGGTGGACTTGGGCAGGGGGAGGGAAATCCTGTCCGCCACCACGCTGATGGCTGTTTTGTCCATGTACTCCAGGGTGCAGGGCGAGAGGCCGGATTGAATGATTTCCGCCACCAGGCCGGTGGCGCGAGACAGGGAGTCCAGGGTCAAGAGAAAGGTGGTCCTGGCCTCCGGGGCCGGCAGAAGCCGCAGGATCAGCCTGGTGAAGATCCCCAGGGTGCCTTCGGAGCCGGCGAAGAGATGGGTCAGGTCATAGCCGGTCACCCCCTTTTCGGTGCGGACCCCGGTCCGCATGATCTCTCCGGTGGGCAGGACCACTTCCAGGCCCAGGAGAGAGTCGCGGGTTACGCCATATTTCACCGCGCTCGGGCCACCGGCGCATTCTGCCACGTTGCCGCCGATGGTGCAGAATTTCAAGCTGGCAGGGTCCGGGGCATACATGAGTCCATGGTGACGGACAGCTTCCTGCAGCTCACCGGTGATGACCCCGGGTTCCACCACACAGAGCATGTTGTCCGCATCGATCTCCACGATCCGGTTCATCCGGCTGCAGGCCAGAACCACGCCGCCCCGCACCGGCAGGGAGCCGCCGGTCATGCCGCTGCCCGCCCCCCGGGCAACCACCGGAAACCGGTGCTGGTTGGCCAGGCGAAGGATGGCCGCCACCTGCGTCGCCCGGTCGGGAAACAGGACCACCTCAGGCATGAAGGCCTGACCGCTGGCGTCATAACTGTAGCAGGCAAGTTCTTCCGGCGAGGTCAGGCAGTGTTCCTGGCCGACAATGGCTGCCAGCTGCTTACAAAGGGATTTTTCCATGGTCGCCAAGGTAGCGTAAAACGAAACGATGGACCAGCATTAAAGAGGGGATGACAGGGTAGAATTGAAAAAAACAGGGTCCAACCGGGCGCAGGCCACGGGAATGGTGGGATGATTGCGTTGAGGGAATCCATTTTCTGGAAGAACGCAGACCTGTCGGCAACCGTGCCGGGGAAAAAGCTGGAGGCAGGAGCCGGTCCCGCCTCCAGCTTACACTTTCGGTTTCTCAGGATACGCCATGCTGGCGGAGGAAGCTTGAATAGCGCTTGTCGGTCTTCATGATGTGGTTGACCAGCCAGTCCTTGAGGAACTCCAGCAGGGACATGTCCAGCTCTGCCCCGGCATGGAACTGCTGCTGGAACTCAACGACCTGCTTGACCAGTTTTTCATGCACGTTTTTATGCTGCTTCGTTTCACTGTAGCCATACTGGTCGAAGAGTCTTTCTTCGGTCTGGAAATGGGTGGCTGTGTAGTTGACCAGCTCGTCCAGGATCTCACCGGATACCGTACGGTTTTCACCATTGATCACAGCCCGGTAGAGACGGTTGATCAGGTCGACCAGTTTTTTGTGCTGATTGTCGATGGTCTCAATCCCCACAGACAGGGCACTGCTCCAGGCGAAGATAGTATCCTTGCCACTGTCCAGACCGCTTTCCTGGAGCGAGGCATCCAGAATTTCCCGGGCAATCTTGAAACGACCGGTCTCCTTCCGGACCTCGTCGACAATGGCGGTGAGCAGCTGGGCGCTGATTTCCACCTGGATACTGCATTTCCGCGAATTATCGGCCAGCTCGCTGACCTCGGAGATATCGCGGGCGATTTCCCCGGCCACAGCCGAACTCTGAGCAACGTTTTCATTGACCTCGCTGATACCCTGGGCCGCCTCGGTCACATTGGCCGAGATATCGCTGGTGACACTGGTCTGTTCTTCCACAGCGGTGGCAATGGAGGAGACGATGTCGTTGACGTCGTTTATCACCTGGGATATCTGCTGGATTTCACCAACCGTGTCGTCGGTGGACTGCTGGATGGAATTGATCCGGTTCTTGATCTCACCGGTGGCCTCGGCGGTCTGTTTGGCCAACTCCTTGATCTCATTGGCCACGACCGCAAATCCCTTGCCGGCCTCACCGGCCCGGGCTGCCTCGATGGTGGCGTTCAGGGCCAGGAGGTTGGTCTGTTCGGAAATTTCGGTGATTACCTCGGTGACCTTGGAGATTTCCCGGGCCGCCTCGCCCAGGGTGTTGACCTTTTCTGAGGAGCTTTCCGCATACCGGACCGCCTCCTGGGTAATACGGCTGGCCTTGTCGGTGTTGCCGGCGATTTCCCTGACTGCCGAGGACATCTCCTCCACCGCAGTGGCGACAATGTTGACATTGTTGGCCGCCTGCTCGCTGGCCATGGAAACCGTGTTCATGTTGACGCTCATTTCCTCGGTGGCCGCGGCTACAGCGGTGGCCCGCTCGGCCGACTGGAGGGCGTCGCCCGACATCTCCTCGGCCGCCTTTTCAAGATCCCTGGATGTGGAGCTGAGTCGACTGCTTTCAGCAGTGACCTTGCCGATGAGCTGCTGCAGGCTGACGACCATGTCATGGAGGGCGGCCAGCAGGCTGGACTGGTCGCCGGGCTGTTTGCTGATCTCGATATCCAGGTCTCCCCCGGCGATCCGCCGGGCCATGTTCACCATGCTGGTCGGCTCGCCGCCCAGGAGCCGGAGAATCGAGCGGGCATTGAGCATCAGGATGATGATGACAATGGCCAGCCCACCCAGGCTGCCGAAGACGAACAGCCGGCGCATCTGGGAGACCATTTTCGAGTTGGCCTGCTTGATATCGTCACGAATGGTCTGGGCCGTGGTCTGGATATCCTGGCGCAGATCGGCGATAACAGTGTTTATGGCGGTGAGGATCTCGGAGGATTCCCGGCCGAGAATGGTTTCGATCTGCTCTTCGTTGGATTCGATCAGTTCCTCGAAGTGTTCCTGCATGGTCGCGGCTTTGGCCCGGGCCGAGGTCATGTCCAGGGCCAGGTAGACCATCCCCAACTTGTCTCCGTCGGATTCCACCTGCTGGCCGATAACCAGTACATCAGGGTCATCCTGGGCTTTCTTGATGATCACGTCGATATCCGGCCGTCCTTTCTCAGGCAGATAGGATTTGAGCTTTTCGTTCCTGCGGTTCAGGTAGCGGGTCAGCGGTCGGCCGGAGAGATCCTGGTAGAAGACAAAGACCACGTTTGGATTCTTGTGGGCCCCGCGCACATACTGGTTGAGGGCGGCGTAGTCCTTGGCAAGCAGTGCCGGGCCGGCCATCTGGGCCAGGAGCAGGGCCACGGTCTGGCCGTTTTGCCGCCGCATCTGCCGGAGCTCTTGCTGGATGGAATCCGCTGTCTCGGTCAGGGCGTCACGGGAGGCCCTGGTCAGGGCCTCCTTGACCGAGTCTCTCATCTGCCGAAGTTTTTTTTGATGATGGGAAGCAAGCTTTTCCAGGTCAGAGTTGACCATTTCGGCGAGCTGGTCGAAGCCGGCGCCGATCTTGTCGTTCATCACCAGGCTGGCGCGGTTTTGCATGACGACAATATAAGTGATCGCGCCAACGATGCAAAGTGTCATGGCAACGGCGACAGGAGCTATGAGCTGTATTCGGAAATTATTGCGCAGGAATGATTTCATAAGCTTCCTCTATCCTGAAAATTCAGTATTGCATTTGATAGCTTTTGCAAAAAGTGTATCACCTCGATGACACCTTGTGAAGGTGTTTTGTGGAAAAATGATTGGAGAGCGGAAAAGTCATGGTAGGAAATTTTCCTTGAGGCATAATGGCAGATGAAAAATCCACCTTTGAAAAAAACATGGGGAGTGAGGAGATGAAGAAATTGCGTCTGGCACTGCTCGCCGGCGGCACCTCCGGCGAGCGCGAGGTGTCTCTCAAGGGAGCGGCCGAGGTGGAAAAGGCTCTGGATCCGGCAAAATACAAGGTGGTTCGCTATGATCCGGCCACCGACCTGGCCCGGCTTGCCGCCGAGGCGAATGAGCTCGATGTGGCCTTTATCCTCCTGCACGGCCTGCATGGGGAAGACGGGACCATTCAGGGTTTTCTGGACCTGCTGGGTGTTCCCTATCAGGGGGCGGGGGTGCTTGGCAGCGCGCTGGCGATGGATAAGAACCTGGCCAAGGCTCTCTACCGTCTGCACGGGCTACCGGTAGCCCCGTGGGAGATGGCCAGACCAGCGGATATCACCGACCCGAAGCGGTTGCTCGCCACCCTCAGACTGCCGCTGGTGGTCAAGCCGGTCCGCCAGGGATCGTCGCTGGGCATGTCCATCGTCCACCAGGCAGGAGATTTACCCCCGGCCCTGGAGCTGGCCTTCACTCATGACACCGAGGTCATGGTGGAGGAATTTGTCAGCGGCACGGAGATAACCGTGGGTGTGCTCGGCAATGACGAGCTCGAAGCCCTGCCGCTGGTGGAGATCATACCGGACAGCCGGTTTGAATTTTTTGATTACGAGGCCAAGTATCAGCCTGGGGCCACCACCGAGATCTGTCCCGCCCGGGTGAGCGATCGGGTCCGGGACCAGGCTCAGAAATACTCCATTCTGGCCCACCGTGCCCTCAAATTGCGGGGCTACAGTCGCACCGACATGATCGTTGCCGGTGAGGAGATCTTTCTCCTGGAGACCAACACCATCCCCGGCATGACCCCCACCAGCCTCTTTCCCCAGGCCGCAGCCGAGTATGGGCTTTCCTTTTCAGCCCTGCTCGACCGTCTCATCGAGCTGGCCCTTGAGCGGCAAACTGGTGGTTGATTCAAGTGCCTGTCTGTCCTGACAAAAAAAGCATGAAGTTTTTCTCTCCATGCCCTTTTTGATGATGACCTGTCGGGAATCCGCGATACTTAAAACCGATTTTCGAAATAGGGCGCAAGCACCTCCGGCAACCGCACGGTGCCATCTTCCTGCTGGTAATTTTCCAGGATGGCCAGCAGAGTACGGCCCACGGCCAGCCCGGAGCCGTTCAGGGTGTGTACCAGGCGGCTTTTTCTGGCCCCTTCGGGCCGGTAGCGGATACCCATGCGCCGGGCCTGGAAGTCAAGGAAGTTGGAGCAGGACGAGATCTCGCGAAAGGTGTTCTGGCCCGGGAGCCAGACCTCGATGTCATAGGTCTTGGTGGCCGAAAAGCCAAGATCACCGGTACAAAGCGTCACTACCCGGTAGGGCAGCTCAAGAAGCTGCAGGACCTCCTCGGCATCGGCCAGCAGGCTTTCCAGCTCCTGGTCAGAGGTCTCCGGGGTACAGAACTTGACCAGCTCCACTTTCTCGAACTGGTGCTGACGGATGAGTCCCCGGGTATCCTTGCCATAGGAGCCGGCCTCGGAACGGAAACAGGGGGTATAGGCGGTGTACTTGATGGGCAGGTCCGTCTCTGCCAGGGTCTCGCCGCTGTGGATATTGGTCACCGGTACCTCGGCGGTTGGGATCAGCCACAGGTCCCAGTCTTCGATCTTGAACAGGTCGTCCTTGAACTTGGGCAGCTGGCCGGTGCCGGTCATGGTTCTGGTGTTGACCATGAACGGTGGCAGGACCTCGGTGTAGCCATGTTTCTGGGTATGGAGGTCGAGGAAGAAGTTGATCAGGGCCCGTTCCAGCCGGGAGGCGAACCCCTTGAGCAGGGCAAAGCGGGCTCCGGCCAGCTTGGCCGAGGTCTCAAAATCCAGGATCCCCAGCTGTTCGCCGATTTCCCAGTGCGGCTTCGGGGTGAAGGTAAACTCCGGCGGGGTGCCCCAGCGGCGAATTTCCACGTTGTCGCTGTCATCCCGGCCAACCGGTACCGAGTCATCGCACAGGTTGGGGATGGAGAGGACGATGCGGTCCAGTTCTTCCTGGACCGTGGCCAGTTCCGCGTCCAGCTTCTTGATGCGGGCGGAAACCTCCCGCATTTCCACGATCAGCGGTTCTGCCTTCTCGTGTTCCCCCTCTTTTTTGAGCCGGGCGATTTCCCGCGAGACAGTGTTGCGCCGATTTTTGAGGTTTTCCACTTCGGCCAGCAGGTCGCGCCGCCGGCTGTCGGTACGGGCAAATGCATCGATGAGTGCCGGATCCAGGCCCCGGCGGATGGTTTTTTCACGGACCAGTTCCAGGTTTTCCCGGAGAAAACGTAGTTCAAGCATGATTTTTGTTTATGTGACTCTGTTATGCCGGCAGGACCGGACAGGATCGAAGGGAATGACGACTGTTTTTCTATCACGGCCGCCTGGTCAGCGCAATGTTAAATCTTTTCTCTGTTCGATGGTAAGAGGCCACAGGCCCCTATCTTCGGATTCCCGCTTACCTGCGGCCAGTCGCTCCTGCACAGGTCCGGGACACCTGCGACGATGTGCGGCCACCCAACCGGCTGACATGGTCTGCAGGCAGACGGTTTGTTTCCTCCGGTCACCGCCTGTCCGGGACGTGCGGCAAAATACCCTCATCATGTGGATTCAGGTTTTGCTTTTGAGGCTTTGATTTGCTACCTTAACCTGGAGCCTGAATCAGTGAACCTGAAATTTCGCCGCCGCCAGGTAAGCGAAAACTCAGGGAAGAGGCCCTTTTTTTAGAGTGACGCTCTGTCAAAGGGTTGATGACGCAGCGGATGTGGTGAAATTCCAGATCCCGAAGGGCGGCATCACATTACGACAGGTGACTTGCAACACCCTATGGCACCTGTCCTTTTTGATTTTGATTCAAAAGACAGATAACAAAAAAGCAATAATTTTTCCGTCATTGATTCAGGTGGAAAACAACGGGCAACAATGGTCGATGGCCCACCCGTGGTATTGCTGCTCAAGTTGGGTGATTTTCTCTTTTTTCTGTTGATGGAGTGTTCGTTTCTGTCGTGACTTCGACCAGTTTCAATAACGGCCTGGTGCTGTTTCTCTCCGAGCTGCGGCGCTCGATCCGGGGCCTTGGCCTGGCCGTCATGGTCATGACCGTGGTCCTGTTTATCGGCTCTTCGGGTTTAATTTCGGTATTCCAGGAACATCTGCATGAGAAACTCTATTTTTTCTCGGTGGCGGGTCCGTTCCTGGCCCATGTGAAGATTGCCTTTTTCGGTGCACTCTACCTGTTGATGCCGTGGATCATGTATGTGCTCTGGAAGGCCCTGGGCGCGCCCTTCGGGGTTCGGGGTAAAAAGCTCTTCTGGTTTGTGTTCGCCACCTGTTTGCTCTTTTATGCCGGCACCATCTTCTGCTACATGGTCACCCTGCCGCTGGGGGTCAAGTTTCTGCTCGGTTTCCAGTCCCAGGAGCTGCGGCCGGTGATTTCCATTGGCCGGTTTGTCAACTTTGTCACCATCTTCGTCCTGGCCTTCGGCGTCATTTTTGAACTGCCGGTATTCATGATTTTCTGCGCCCAGGTGGGTGTGATCTCCCGCCGCACCTTTGAAAAAAACCGGCGCTATGCCATCCTGGTCATTGCCATCCTGGCCGCCCTGCTGACCCCCACACCGGATGTGGTCAACATGGCCCTCATGGGTGGGCCGCTTTACCTGCTCTATGAGGCGGGTATCCTGGTGATCAGGCTGCTGCGGTTGGATGAAAAACGACAGGAGCGGGCCAAGGCCCTGGCCCTGGTCGGACAGAATCCGGAGGAGGGTAGCCCGGTGTCCAGGCCCGAGCAATAAAACGGACCTCTGGTGTTCAGAACTCCTGGACGGTGATGCCGTGGCGCTGCAGCAGGGCCGTGGTCACCCCGGCCAGGGGGGTGGTTCCACACGATGGGCTGCCGCTTTTTAAAAAGGCCAGGTCTATATCCATCATCTCTGCCAGCAGGAGAACCTGGCGGGCACCACGGATGAAGGCCTCGGTAAGATCCTCCCCGTTCCGGGTCAGGACCCGGGCCCGGCCATCCAGGACCTGGAAGCCATCGCCTCCAATGAGCTCCGCCGGTGGCCGCGGTGTGGGCAGCCCGCCCAGCTGTTCCGGACAGACCGGGATCCAGTGGTACGGGGCCAGGGCTTCCATGCAGGGCCTGGAGTATTTGATACAGCCGTCATAACGGGTGTACAGTCCGGTCAGGCAGGCGCTGACCAGGCATTTTTTTACAGTATGCATAACAGTTTCAGTACCTATGGCCTCCCCATCCCGTCCCTTGACCGGCTATGAAAAACGGCGGTTGCGTCAGATCATCGTCGTGGTGATCGTCCTGGTGCTGCTCTGGGTCCTGTTCGCCCCGGGCGGGGGCTACCTGCAGTACCGGCGGCTGCAGAAAGAGATTGATACCCTGGTCCGGGAGAATATGGTCCTGGAAGAGCAGAACGGTCTCTTGCGCCAGGAGATAAACCGTCTTCAGCGGGACGAGGCCTATCTTGAAGAGCTGGCCAGGAAGAAGTACGGTCTGCTCAGGAAAAACGAAGAGGTGTTTGATTTCGGTCCGGCCACCCCTTCCAACAGGAAAAAGGAATAAAAAAGGACAGGAGGCGTACTGGAGACAGACACTGCTCCCGCCACTGTCCTCTTTTTTGTGCCGGTATCGGTCAGGCCACCCGGGCCTGATTCGACTACGCTCAGGAAAAACCACCCTTGGAGGAGCAGCCGGACATGGCCCCGCCCGGGATGGAGGCGCCCCCAGGTCCAATGCGGAACGAGGCGGCGGAAATGGTTTTTTTCACGTTGAGACTGCCGCATTTCTCGCACTTGACAGTCTCGCTCGACCGGGATCCGGTGGTCAGCACTTCAAAATGCTGGCCGCAGTCCTTGCAGACGTATTCATAGATTGGCATGGTGTGTACTCCTTTGGAACTTTTTGATATTGTAAAATATTAAAAGGGTTGAACCTGTTATATGTTCTTTGTTCTTCTTTGATCTGAATCGACGCCCATAAGATAAGCATTGAGCTTCCAGTTGTCAGCAAAAAAACAGCCAGATATGTCCAGGTCGGAGGAAGCCGCGCTCCGGCTCTCGCCGCGTAACGGCACCATTCTCCTTGGGGAGGTGCGGCGTCTGCTCCGTTTCCACCAGCAGCTCGGCATTTTCCGCTACCCGGCGTCGAAAGCTCTGCGGTCTTTTCTGCGCCGTGACAGGCAACCCGTTGTTTCCGGTTCGGCGCCACTCCGCCCCGGGTTCACGCCGGACAGGGTTATGTCTGAACCCCTGCCCGAGGCAGGCCCCCTCCTGGCGCAGTTGGAGGAGGAACTGGCCCGCTGTACCCGCTGTCCGCTGGCGAAAGAGCGCCGGGGCGTGGTTCCCGGCCAGGGCAGTCACCGGCCCAGACTGGTGGTGGTGGGAGACTGGTCTGTCCAGCAGGGGACCTTTGAAGCTGGGCTGATCTGGGGTCGGGAAGAGGACGCCATGTTCTGGAAGATGATGGCGGCCATCGGCCTGGACCGGGAATCGGTCTATGTCACCAACACCGTCAAATGCTGCTCTGGAAAGGCGGATATTTCCCCTGCCTGCGAACAGGCGTGCCGGGCCTGGCTGGAGCGGGAACTGGCCGCTTTTACCCCCCGGGTGATCTGTGGTATGGGCGAGAGCGCGGCCCGGATTCTACTCGACAGCCGGGCGCCCCTGGTCCGCCTCCGGGGCCGGTTTCACCGCTATAGGCTGGCCCGGAATAACGCTATTCGTATCATGCCCACCTTCCACCCCCGTTTTCTCCTCCGTCACCCGGAGATGAAGAAGGCGGTGTGGCTGGACCTGCAGGCGATCCAGCGGTGTCTGCAGGCCAGATGAGAACTGTGATCGGCCTTTGTCTCACTCCCCGGGTGAACGCATGGCCACAAGGCCGCGCCGGCCCAGTTCCTTGAAGAACGAGGTGACCGCAATCTCGGCCTCGCGCTGTTCCAGCTGATAGAGCTCCTGGAATGCGGTCACGATCTCCCCAACGCTTTTTTCTCCGTCCACCAGTTTCCAGACCGTCATTCCCAGAATATCGAGCTGCAGTTTTCTGGTGATGACCGCGTTCTGCTGCAGGCTGAACCGTTTGAAAACACCCTGGAACCAGGGTCTGACCTCCACCGGCCAGCTAAGTCGCAGTTCACCGTTTTCCTGCATTTCATCCTCCACTTCCGGGTTGCGGACCGGGATGCAGGCAAGGGCGTGGCGTCGGTCCTGGGGGCTGGGCGTGGCTGGAGTCTTTTTTCTAAACAGCATGGTTTTCGCTCCGGGATCCGCGTAGCGGGCGGATGGTGAAATCTCTGCAGAGTTGCTGGAGCAGGGCATGATCGAGCCGCCGGTGGCTGCGGGCCTGCAGGCCGAGAATCACGTTGTGGTCGGCCAGGTGCCACAGCCGGAGCCAGCGGCCCGCCGCCTTTCTCCGCAGCCGGCCGACAAAACGCTGGACAGGTGTCGGTTCCCGGTACCAGTGGAAAACGTTTTCCTTTTTCTTTTCCCGGTCCTCCATCGGTGTCCCGGCAAGCTGGCCGGCAAAACCTGCCAGGCCCTGGCGGTGCAGTATCGCGTCGGCTGGCCGGAATCGCAACAGTTCAACCCGGTGGTCGCCGATCCGGTAGCTGATCCGGAACCGGCCGGCAAGAAACTCCTGGCCTTCCAGTCGGGCTCCGGAAGGGAGCAGAGCCCGGATATCAAAGACTGTCACCAGCTGTCCGGCGTTCCCGGGGTGATCCTGGAAACTGTCCAGGATCATCTCGGCTTCGCCTGCCTCGCCATGGAACTGGAGGATCGTCACCCTGGCACATCGGCGACAGTGGAGGAGCAGGCCTGTCCCGGCCTGTCCACCGCCCTGCCAGCGGAATCCGTGCCAGCCAAAACGGTCAAGATGGTTCTGCCACCGGTCCGGGACAGTCCAGGGGCTTAATCCTCCCCCGTCCCTGCCCAGAGAACGGTGCAGCTTCTTGAGAATCTGGCCGGCATCAAAGCCGCGACCGGCCTCCTGCCACCTGACGGCCAGGGCCGGCTGGTACCGGGCCTCAAGGAGCAGGTAATCCCTGCGGAGCACCGTCGGCTGCCAGTCCGGTGGTATCATCAGGCGGATACCGTTCCAGGCCAGCTCCCGCATCGGTACGGTCTGCCCGGCCATCAGCGGGGAATCATCTTGACCCAGTCCTCGGGAGAGAGCTGCTGCCGGGTCCTGTGGTCTGTTTGTTGCCGGGTCCGGGCATGGGTCAGTTTCCGGAAGCATTTTTCCTCGGCCCGTATCCTTTCCGGCAGGCTGAGCTTGACCGTGTTGCCGGTGGATTCATCGGGATTTTGCAGGTTATGCTGGAGCACCAGGGTCACCCGGTTGCCTTGCCTGTCCGTAAAGGTCCATTTCCAGGCCTTGACCACCCCGAAGGCGTCACCCACATACTCATCGGGCTCGCCGAACCGGTCCTTGTACTTCTTCATCAGTTTCTTGAAGAAACGCTCGGAGCTGTCCTTGTACTTGAGTTTGATCTTGACGATTTCCCCGGGCCGCTCACAGACGCCATAGTAGATGATTCCCTTGCGAAAACCGGGGATATTCTCCACCACCACCTGGTTGAGAAAGTTGCGGTAGGAGATGAAGTCATAATCTTCCACCGAGCTGCCCAGACTGAAACCACCTATTTCGTGCGGGACCGGTGCACCCTGGCCGGCGTGGGCGGGAGGCGGGCTGGTGAGAAAAATGCAGACAGCGAGCAGGAAGTGTTTCATTTTTTTCCTCGTCCGGTGTTGGTGTCACATGAAATCCGCTTCGGTCAGGGTAATGGCCTCCAGCGCCTCCTCACTCAGCCGATCCAGAAGAAAATTGGTCTGGGCCACGAACCGCTGGATGCGGAGTTCAACTATTTTTTCCACCGCCGATATATAGCGCTCCGGGTAGCGTTCCATGACTCGGCGAAAGGCCTCTCTGGTGAGAGAATAGAGCACAGTCTCACTCCGGGCCACGGCGCAGAAGGGCGAGTTGAATTTTGAAACCAGGGACAGCTCGCCAAAATAATTGAGTTCCTCGCCCTTGAGCTCCTGGAAAAGAAAAAGCTTGTTCTCCCGGTGATGGCAGATGGCGACCTGGCCCGAAACGATGAGGAACATCCGGTCACAGGGAGTGGCATGGCGCAGAATGATATCGCCCTTGTGGTAATGTTCCTTCTGGGCAAGGTAGGCATAAAGTCGGAGGATATCAAGCGGTGTCTCTGCGAAAACAGGCAGCCGTCTCAGAAACAGCAGGGCCTGCTCTATGTGGTCCTGGGAAAAGATATGCTGCGATTTAGTTTCCTCTGGTGAGTTCATAAAAGGCTCCTTTACGTGCCATGAGTTCGTCATACTTGCCCTGTTCTATGATCGAGCCGGCCTTGAGGACCACGATCCGGTCATAGGATGGGGCCAGGTCCAGCCGGTGCATGACCGCGATTACGGTCTTGCGCCGGTCCCGGAACCGGGTACTGACCAGCTCCTGTATACGGGCCTGGGAGGCGTTATCCAGGCTGGCAGTGGCCTCGTCCATGATCAGGATCGGCGTGTCGCGCATGAAGGCCCGGGCAATGGCCAGTTTCTGCTGCTGGCCGCCGGAAAGCCGGTCCCCCTTGCTGCCGACATGAAAGTTGAGACCGATATCCAGGATGTCGTCAAGCAGGTCTTCCTTTTCAAATGCCTTGCTGGCCAGCTGAATCAGCCGGGAGTCGATCTTGTCCGCGGTTTTCAGGGCGCCGAAAAGGATATTGTCGAGCAGGGTATGGGAGTAGAGATACTGGCTGGGACAGTATGGGATAAAAGTACATCTATCTCCACATTTTTCATTCTTGCCGCAGGGTCGGAGGGTACCCTTGCTCAGGCAGTGGTCCAGATCGACCCGGGCGACCTCACGGAGAAACCGGTGGCGCAGTTCCAGGATATTCCGGTCGAGTCCCTGGGGCAGCGAGGTGATCTTGTGGACCGCCGGGATGAAGCGCAGGGCCAGGATGAGCAGCATCCGCTGGTCGGTGGCGCTGGTGGGCAGGTCACCGTTGAGTTTCCTTACCAGTTCGGCATAGGCCTGGAGTTCCGTGGGTTCCATCGGTGTGCTGCGGAAAAAGAACTCGTCGTCAGCATAGTCACCGAGAAGTTCCACTGTATGGATGGCAATGGAAAATCCGAGCTCCAGCAGGGGCTCCAGCATCCCGGTCCGTTCCAGGAGCTGCATGAATTCGCGGTTGTCCGGCAGGTTATCGGTGGCAAAGAGGTTATCCGCCCCTTCGCCGAATACGATGTTGTCATGAATGCTCGAGTAGTAGAGGAAACTGCGGGCGTTGTAGAATTCCACCGTATCGGCGAACTCGTGCCGCAGGTCGATGCTGATGATTTGCCGCATGCGCAGGAACCGCTCCCTGAATGGTTCGCACTGCTCCTCGTCAAGTACGCTCTGGAAGCCAAACCGGATGATATCCTCCTCGAGGCCCACGTCGCGGACCGCTTGGAGAATAGTCCGCCGCTCCGGTTCGATGTGCGGATCGCCACCGTGCAGGGCCTGGACCCCGTAGAGCAGGTTCTGGCGGATGGTGCCGGTGAAGATGAACGGCCGCTGGGCGATCATGGTCATGTTGTGGTTGATGTCCTGCTTGCTCAGGGTGGCGATGTCGTAGCCATCGAGAAGGATGGAGCCGCTGGTGAGGTCGTAGAGCTGGGCGATGAGCAGGACCAGGGTGGATTTCCCGGATCCGGAGAAGCCGACCAGGGCCACCTGTTCACCGGCCTGGATGTCCAGGTTGATCCGCTGGAGCAGTTTGATGTCGGTGTTGATGGAAAATCCTGCGTTTTTTATCTCGATATTACCTTCGAGCTGCAGCGGTTCCCGCCCTTCGGGCAGGATCGAGTGGGCCGGATCCATGTCAAAGATCTGCATGATCTGTCGATAGCGGACCCTGGCATCCTGGTAGGACTGGTAGTACTCGATCATCTCCTTCCAGGGATCGTAGACCTTTTCGTAGGCCGAGAGGAAGGCCACCAGCGCGCCGAGGGTAAACTTGCCGTGGATGGCCAGGTAGCCGCCCACCAGGAAGAGGATGAACGGCCCGAAAGACTGGAACAGGTTGTTAGCGAACTTGATGCCGTATTTGACGAAGAAGAGTTTCTTCAGATGGTTGTAGAGGGCCCGGATATGATTGCCGATCCGGCGCTCCTCAAGGTTATAGCTGGCATTGGCGTGGATTTCGTGGATGCCGGAGATGGCCTCGTTGACCACGTTGGCCATGGAGCGGACGGTCTTGATTCGCCTCCGGTTGAGACGGTTGTATTTTTTCTGCAGCAGGGGGATGACTATTACTTCCAGGGGATAGACTCCCATGCTCAAAAGGGCCAGCAGTGGACTGAGGCTGTACATGTAGCCGAGGAAGACCACAAAGGTCAGAATGGAGGTCAGGGGGATGGCCAGGGCGCCGCCGAGGAAGAAACCAATGGCATTGAGTTCCGACGTCATGGCCGAGACCACGGTACCCGGCTGCATCTTCCGGTAGAACTGCAGGGGCAGCTGGAGGATGTGGTGGTAGAGTTCCTGGCGCATCTCCACCAGGATTTTCTGGCCGATGATGGTCTGCAGGACATTGATGGCGTACTTGGATATTCCGGCCAGGGTCACGGCGCCGATATAGAGCCCGCAGTAGAGAAAGAGCAGATCCTGCTTGCGCAGGTGGATGGCCTCGTTGATGATCCGTTTCTGCATCTCCAGGGGAAAGACCCGGAAAAAGAGGCTGGCGAGGATGATGGCGAGCAGGATCAGCTGCATGCCGCGGTGGCGGTGCAGAATCCAGGAAAAGAGAGGGCGTCTGGTGACTCGCATGTTCAGCAAAGACCTTGGGCCGGAAGGCCTGTCCGGGAAGACATGGTGCCGTCCATGTTGCCGGGCCGGCCTGGTTGTGGAAAAATGAACGGATGGATTTTCGCAGGATCAGGAGGATAATGCAAGGCCTATTTTAGACCGGGAGCCCCGCCAATGCCCGCCAGGCCGGTCCTGGAAGCGAGGCGGGGATATTTTCCCTCCAGGAGGGGGAATTAGTCTGGATATGATCGCGGTGACGTGCTACTAATTGGCAGTTTGTTTCCACCTGTTTTCTTCAGAAAGGAGTCGTCATGGCAGTACACGAGATTTCCCATCCCCTGGTCAGGCACAAGCTGGGGCTGCTGCGGGAAAAGGATATTTCCACCAGAGAATTTCGCGAGCTGGCATCCGAGGTCGGCATGCTGCTCACCTACGAGGCCACCAAGGATCTGCCGGCGGAAAAAGTGACCATCGAATGCTGGTCCGGGCCGGTGGAGGTGGAGCGGATCAAGGGCAAGAAGATCACCGTGGTTCCCATTCTCCGGGCCGGGCTCGGCATGATGGACGGGGTGCTTAAGGCCATTCCCAGCGCCAAGGTATCGGTGGTGGGGCTGTATCGCAATGAAGAGACCCTGGAACCGGTGGTCTATTTCGAAAAACTGGTTCAGGACATTTCGGAACGCAAGGCCATGATTCTCGATCCCATGCTGGCCACTGGCGGGACCCTGATCGCCACCATCGACATGCTGAAAAAGGCGGGTTGCAGGGATATCAACGGTATCTTTCTGGTCGCCGCTCCGGAAGGGATCAAGCGGCTGGAGGAGGCCCATCCGGATGTGGATATCTGGGTGGCCGGAATCGACGATCATCTCAACGAGCAGGGGTATATCATCCCGGGCTCGGTGATGCCGGTGACAAGATCTTCGGCACCAAGTAAGGTCCTGCGGACCGGTTGTCCGACAATGACAAACCATAGCGAGTAAGGAGAAGAGTGAAAGCATGAATGCGGAAAGTGATACCAGCAGTATCTTCCGGCAGGCCCTGGTCGGCCTGCAGATGTTGTTTGTTGCCTTTGGTGCCCTGGTCCTGGTACCGATCCTCACCGGACTGGACCCCAACGTGGCCCTGTTCACCGCCGGCCTGGGAACCCTGCTCTTTCAGGTCATCACCAAACGGCAGGTCCCCATTTTTCTGGCCTCCTCCTTTGCCTTTATCGCTCCGATCATCTACGGCGTGCAGACCTGGGGAATTCCCGGCACCCTGTCCGGCCTGCTGGCCGCCGGTCTGGTCTATGTCCTGCTGGCCCTGCTGATCAAGGCCCGGGGTCGCGGTATCATCAAAAAGGTCCTGCCGCCGGTGGTGGTCGGTCCGGTCATCATGGTGATCGGCCTGTCGCTGGCGCCGGTGGCCGTCCACCTGGCCATGGGCAAAACCGGCGACGGCACGGCGGTGCTGGTGGCCAAGGGGCCGGCCCTGGCCGTGGCCCTGGTCTCGCTGCTGGTGACCATCCTCGCGGTACTGCTCGGCCGGGGCATGATCCGGCTGATCTCTATTCTTATCGGTATCACAGCCGGATACATTCTGTCGGTTGTGCTGGGGCTGGTGGATTTCACCCCGGTGCTGGAGGCGCCGCTCTTCCGGGTGCCGGCTTTTGTCCTCCCCCAGCTCAACTGGCAGGCGATCCTGTTCATCGTTCCGGTGGCCATCGCCCCGGCCATCGAACATATCGGCGACATGCTGGCCATCAGCCATGTCACCGGTAAGAACTATCTGGAAAAACCTGGTCTGCACCGGACGCTGATGGGAGACGGGCTGGCCACCTCCCTGGCGGCCATGCTCGGCGGTCCCCCCAATACCACCTATTCCGAGGTCACCGGGGCCGTGACCCTGACCCGAGCCTTCAATCCAGCGGTTATGACCTGGGCAGCCCTGGCAGCCATTGTCCTGTCCTTTTCCGGTACCCTGGGCGCCCTGCTGGCCACCATACCTACCCCGGTCATGGGCGGGATCATGACCCTGCTCTTCGGTACCATCGCCACCATCGGCATGAACACCCTGGTCCGGGAGGGAACGGACCTGGCCAAGCCGCGCAACCTGGTCATCGTCTCCCTTATTCTGGTCTTCGGTGTCGGAGACATGGCTCTGGGGTATGCAGGTTTCATGGTCAAGGGTATTGGGCTCTCCGCCATTGTCGGCGTGCTCCTCAACCTGCTTCTGCCCGGCAAGAGCGGTTCGGTGGCCACTGAGGTCGGAGATCTGTAGATGGCTCTGCGAATGTTTTCGCCCGCCCTGCCGGTCTTGTGAAATTTTTAATTTTCCAGGGCAGCGAGGGTGATTGTGACTGATATACGGTTTTGTCAATAGACAGTAGACGGCGGTTTCCCGGATCCGGGGGAGCCGCCGTTTTTTTTTCAGGTCCAGCTTGCTCAATCACAGAAAAAATTTATAGTGAACAGGTAACCATCGATCAGAAAACCATTGCATCCCTGCAGGGAGGAGGTGCCAGTTGAAGATCTGCATACCCAGGGAAACCCATCCCGGTGAGACACGGGTGCCGGTGGTACCGGCCACGGTGAAGAAGCTGATCGGTCTTGGGGCCCAGGTCCTGGTGGAAAGCGGGCTGGGACGCAGCTGCCGTTTCGAGGATGAGGCGTATCTGGAGGCCGGGGCCCGACTGGTGGACGACCGCACCGAGCTCCTGGGCCAGGCCGACATGGTCCTTCGGCTGCGCAAGCCGCCCCTGGAAGAGGTGGACGTGCTCAGGCCGGGTACCATCCAGGTCAGCTATCTTGATCCTTTCAACGAACAGACCCTGCTGGAGCGGTTGCGGGAACGCAGGATTTCCGCCTTCAGCCTGGAGATGATACCGCGGACCACCATTGCCCAGAAGATGGATGTGCTCAGCTCCCAGGCCAACCTGGGTGGGTACGTGGCGGTGATCCTGGCCGCCGAACAGCTGGACCGGATCCTGCCCATGATGACCACCCCGGCCGGAACCATCAAGCCGGCCCGGGTCTTTATCATCGGTGTCGGCGTGGCCGGTCTCCAGGCCATTGCCACTGCCCGGCGCCTGGGCGCCCGCGTGGAGGCCTTTGACACCCGGCCCGAGGTCAAGGAGCAGGTCCAGTCGCTCGGGGCCCGGTTCGTGGAGATCGACCTGGGCGAGACCGGCTCTACCAGGGACGGCTATGCCCGGGCCCTGACCCCTGAGCAGCTTGAAAAACAGAAGCAGGGCATGGCCCGGGCCTGCGAGCTGGCCGATGTGGTCATCACCACGGCCCAGGTCTTTGGCCGCCCGGCGCCCCGGATCATCGACCGGCCCATCATCGACCGCATGCAGCCGGGTTCGGTGATAGTGGACATGGCGGTGGAGACGGGCGGCAATGTGGAAGGCTCCCGGGTGGACGAGGTGGTGGAAATCGGCGGAGTGCGGATCATCGGTTTTGCTAACCTGCCCGGCCGGGTGGCGGTGACCGCCTCGGAAATGTTTTCCGCAAACCTCGGCAACTTTGTCGACCATTTCTGGGACCGGGAGAGCAAAACCTTCCGGCTCGAGCTGGAAAACGATCTGGTCCAGGGGGCCCTGATCACCCATGCCGGGGAGATCTTCAGCCAGACCTACAAGCAAATCATGAGCAAGTGAGGCCGATTCCATGGATGCTGTCTATCTCGCGTTTGTCTTTGTCCTGACCATCTTTCTTGGCTTTGAACTGATCGCCAAGGTCCCCTCCACCCTGCACACGCCGCTGATGTCCGGCTCCAACGCCATCTCCGGCATCACCCTGGTGGGGGCCATTGCCTCGCTCAAGCTGGGTAGTGGCTTTTTCGCCACCCTGCTCGGGGTGCTGGCGGTGATCTTTGCCACCATCAACGTGGTGGGCGGCTATGCCGTGACCAATCGGATGCTGGAGATGTTCAAGAAAAAGGATGATGGAGGTGCGGTGTGAATCTGTTTATCAATTTCAGCTACCTGGTGGCCGCGGTTCTGTTCATCTTCGGCCTGAAGATGCTCAGCTCGCCGGCCACGGCCCGGCGGGGCAACCTGGTTTCGGCCTGCGGCATGCTGCTGGCCGTGGTGGTGACCCTGCTGGCTTCGGGGCTGGCCTATGTCTGGATTGTCCTGGGACTGGTCATCGGTTCCGGCATCGGCCTGGTGGCCGCCCGTCGGGTGGAGATGACCCAGATGCCGGAGATGGTGGCCCTGTTCAACGGGTTCGGTGGCATAGCCAGCCTGCTCCTGGCCTGGGGCGAGTTCCACCAGGGCCATGAGTACACCGCCTTTCTCCTCACCGTGACTTTCCTCTCGGCCTTTATCGGCGGGGTTACCTTCTCCGGCTCCATGGTCGCCTTCGGCAAGCTCAGTGAACGGATGCCGAGCCGACCGCTGACCTTTGCCGGCCAGCATCTGGTCAATGGCGCCATTCTGCTTCTGGCCGTGGTTTCGGGAATCCTGTTTGCCATGACCGGTGGCTATGGCTGGTTTCTGCTCACCGTGGTCCTGGCCCTGGTCTTCGGTGTGACCTCGGTTATCCCCATCGGCGGTGCCGACATGCCGGTGGTGATCTCGCTTCTGAACTCCTACTCGGGCCTGGCCGCCTGTGCCGCCGGTTTCGTGATCCACAACAATATCCTGATCGTGGCCGGTGCACTGGTCGGGGCCTCGGGAGTGATCCTCACCAATATCATGTGCAAGGCCATGAACCGTTCCCTGGCCAATGTCCTCTTTTCCGGTTTCGGCGCGACATCGAAAAAGAGTGAAGGACCCCAGGGCGAGGTCCGGCCCGCCACGGCTGAGGATGTTTACTACCTGCTGGAGGCCGCCGACACGGTGGTCTTTGTCCCCGGTTACGGCCTGGCCGTGGCCCAGGCCCAGCATGCGGTCCGCGAACTGGGTGAGCTGCTGGAGAAAAACGGCACCGAGGTTCTCTATGCCATCCATCCGGTGGCCGGCCGCATGCCGGGCCACATGAACGTCCTGCTGGCCGAGGCCAACGTGCCCTATGATCAGCTCGTGGAAATGGATGAGATCAATCCGCGCATGGACAGTGTCGATGTCTGCGTGGTGATCGGCGCCAACGACGTGGTCAATCCGGCGGCTCTCGATGATCCGGACAGTCCCATCTACGGTATGCCCATCATCGAGACCCATCGGGCCCGAACCGTGGTGGTGCTCAAACGCTCCATGGGGGCCGGGTTTGCCGGGATCCAGAATGCGCTGTTCTTTTATCCCAATACCAGGATGTATTTCGGCGACGCCAAGGCCTCTTTGCAGGCACTCATTGCCGAGTTCAAGGACGTGGATTAAGAAACGCTGGAACGCGGGAAGGGGTGTGGCGGGAGTATGGCGTCTTTCCAGAGAATCTGTTTCTCTGGAAAGACGCCTTTTTGTTTGCTTATTTCAGGTTTGTTAATCAGGCGGAAAGGCCAAGAGCTTCGCGCTTCTGCCGTATCCGCTCATCAATCAGGTCTGCTGCCTTGAACGGATCCGGTTCGATGCCGAAGCAGGCGCCGACCAGATCGTCGAGACCACTCAGAGCCAGGTCGGTAACGACCTTTGAGCCGGTGATGTTGGGCGGATGGCCAAGATGGGTGTAGATACCCGAGGCCACCGCGTAGGTGCCGATGGTGGCTGCCTTTTCCGAATACCACTCCGGCGAGGAGGCGGCCAGGGGCAGATCGGCGATGGTAACTCCGAGTTCATTGGCCAGCAGGGCCGCCAGCTGCAGGATCCGGGCGTTGTCCACGCAGGAACCCATGTGGACCACCGGTGGGATACCGAGCGCCCCGCAGATTTCTTTCAATCCCGGGCCGGCCATGTCGATGGCCTCCGGGACCAGGAGCCCGGCCTTGCCAGCGGCCGTGGTCACGCAGCCGGTGACAAGGACCAGAATATCTTTTTTGATCAGCTCGCGGGCCAGGTTGACATTGCAGTGGTCGTGCTTGTACTTGGGGTTGTTGCAGCCGACAATGGCCACGGCGCCACGGATCTTGCCGGCCTTGATCGCCTCGATGAGCGGGGTCAGGGTGCCGCCCAGGGCCTCCAGCAGGGCCTCGTTGGAAAAACCGGTGACAATGTCGACCGGGTCGCAGGGAATCTCCACCCGATCCTGGTCGCGGAGCGGAAAGCGTTCGATGGCCATCCGTACCACGCGGCGGGCCTGGTCCATGCCGTTGTGCATCTCGAACTTGACATGCTCGGCCCCGGTGAAACGGGCCTTGTCGGCGGTGGTGATCATCTTGGTGTGGAAGCAGTTGCCCACCTGGACCAGGCTCGGCATGATGCACTGGTAATCGACCACGATAAGCTCCACCGCCCCGGTGATAATGGCCAGCTCGGTCATCAGGTGGTTGCCGGCCATGGGGATACCCTGGCGCATCATCAGTTCGTTACCCGTGCAGCAAAGTCCGGCCAGATTGATGCCGGCGGCCCCTTTCTCTTTGGCCAGGGCGATAAGCTCAGGATCGTTGACCGCCTCCATGATCTTCTCCGAGACAATGGGATTATGGCCATGAACCAGGATATTGACATGGTCCTTCTTGAGTACCCCCAGATTGACCTGGGCTTTGCGCGGTTTCGGGGTCCCAAACAGAATGTCTGATATTTCCGTGGCGATCATGGAGCCGGCCCAGCCATCGGCCAGGCACATACGGGCGCTGTGGAGCATGGTGTTGGCGGCGTCGTTGTCGCAGCCCATATGGGTCCGGTGCATCATCTCGGTGATCTCCCGATCGACGCCGCGCGGGGTGATGCCCAGTTTCCGCCAGGTTTCCTGCTGCTTCTCAGGCAGCCGGCTGACAAAACAGACCTGGGAGCGCTGGCTGCCGAAACTGGCCCAGAATTCTTCGACCAGGTCCCTGGCGATATCGAGCAGTTCTCGTCCCTCCACAGCAATGCCCAGCTCTTCGGCTATTCGCCGTAGCTTGGCCTCGTCTTTTATCTGGTAATCTTCGGTTTCCCCATGGGCCACGGCGTGAAAGGCCTCGATGCAGTCCCGACCATGGTCCGAGTGGCCGGCCGCACCACCGGCCAGGAAGCGGCCGAAGTTGCGGGCCACGATCACGTCGGTGTCGGCACCGCACACGCCCAGAGGCGCTTTCTTGGATATCCGGCACGGACCCATGGTGCAGATCCGGCAGCAGATCCCGCTTTCACCAAAGGTGCAGTGCGGAGTCTGTTGCAGGAGTCGGTCCCAGGCTGTTTCAATGCCTTCCTTTTCCGCCTTGGCAAGCATCTTGTGGGCGTCCTCCCACAGGGAGCGTTCCTCGATAGGTGGTAGTTCCTTGGCCATGATACATCTCCTTTGCAAACGGTTTCCGATTTTAACTGTTAGTACAGTGTTTGGTGTTTGACACAGTATACCCGGCAGAAAACAGTCCAACTGTCAGATAGCTGACAGAAGAGAAAAAATATTTGTTGGCCGAGGAAAAAACCGAAAGGCTCAGGCGTTGGGGTAAGCCTTCAGCAGTTCCAGGTTCGGTATAAGAAAGATGCCGCGTCCTTCCCTCAGGATCACCTCGCTGCGCAGCATCTCGCCGATGATGGTGGACACGGTCTGACGAGAGGAACCGACAATGGCGGCCAACTGGCCCATGGTCAGGTCCAGTCGGATACGGATACCGCCTGCGTCCTGCTCACCGTTATGGAGGGCCTCGTGGACCAGTAAATCTGTCAGCCGCTGGCTGATATCCTTGAACACCAGAGAATAGATGATGGAAAATGACTGTTTAAGCAGTTCGCCGAGGATGGAGATGATGGTCCGCGACAGGGCCGGGTGGATGGACATGTAGGCATGGAAGGTGTCGGTGGGCATGGTCAGCAGGGTAACCTCGGTCAGGGTCTGGACATAGGCCCGGGTGTGGGTAGTGTAGATGTCGCCTGGCTCGAGAACCGCGAGAGAAAACTCCTTGTCCTCGACGCCAAGATAGATCCGGAGCCTGCCGGCGCTGACAATGAAGACCAGGTTGTCTGCGTCGCCGGGACTGAACAGAAGCTGGCCTGCCGGCCGGGTTATCCTGGTGAACTTTTCGAGAAAGGGGCGGTATTTTTCCTGCTTGAGTTCCTGGAGCAGGTTGATGGAGGACATCTTGGTTTTCATGGTCCTAGTATGACACGCTTCCTTTGTGCTGTAAAGCCCGGCAAGCCGTCCTGCAGGGCGGTCAGTAGGCCATGTAACTCAGTGATTTGAGGATCAGGGCAAAACCCATGGCAAACATACCGGTCAGCCCCATGCCGCAGGAGAACCCGGCCAGCAGGACCGGGGCGTACTGGCGCCACATGGAACCGTAGCGTTTGTGAAAATAGTAGCGGCCCAAGAGCGCTCCGGCCATCTCCAGGATGATGCCGTGCGGCGTGGACTGGCCCAGGCCGCGCACCACCCCGTAGATCAGCAGCACCGGCAACCCGAGAATTGAGAGAATCATGTACATGAAAAGGCCCAGACCCAGGCCGGAGAGGACATAGCTCGAGTTGAGGGCCTGGAAGAAGAGCGAGTTGCCCTCCAGAGTGGATGTCTGCATGAGCAGGGTGTTGAGGGCCTGGAGATGCCACAGTTCCTGGGCATAGGGGTAGGAACTGGACGGGATCGGCGCCAGTCGCCAGATGAACTGGGAAAAGAGCAGGCTTGATATCATGACCACCGGAAAGACCACCAGTTCCGCCTTGATGATGCCGCGCAGAGAGGTCCCGGTGAGCTCGATCTCCCGAAAGCCCACCGTGGCCTCGCCATAGTTGTGGATGGGAATGGGCGCATACCATATTTCGATTCCCTGGTAGCCGAAATACTTGGCCCCGGCAATGAAACTGGCCTCCCGGACCAGGGGCAGGCTGACAAACTGTCCGGCGATACCCTCCATCCGGGCGGTGATGTAGGAGATGATCGGGGTGTAGATGAAGCCGTAGCCGATGAAGAAGATCCACGGGAAGTTGGGCACCAGGAGGATGCAGAGCCCTACATAGGACAAGGTGGAGACGATATAGATGGTGATGGAGAGCCAGAAATTGATATCGCCCCGACCCGGCGGCGGGTTGAACAGGGCCTGGAGGCCGCCACGGCCTGCGCTGTTCTTGCCAAAGGAACGGAGTACGGTCCAGACGCCGATCACGCCGATGGCCAGGCCCAGGCCGATGCCGAAACTCATGTAGAAATCAAAATTATTGGCAAACACAGTGTCCACCGTGGCCATACCCTGGTGCCAGCGGTGGAGGATGCCCTGTTTCCAGAGGATGGGGTTGAGCACCACGGTGATGATCAGCCCTGCCAGGCCGCCGACCACAGCCCAGAAGGGCAGGACCATGCCGATGAAGACCAGGCCCAGGTCGAGCTGCAGTCCGGTGGCCACCGCCGGCAGCACCTCTTCGGTGTGACGGGTCAGTTCGATCCAGGGAATGGGGATCAACCCGATGGGCTCGGTGAAGATGAGTCCCGACACCACGGGCAGCAGGACATAAATGGATCCGAACAGCAGGCCGATAACCCCGCCGATGGAAAAGACCCGCCATTTCCAGCCGCTCTTCTTTTCTTCCTCGGTCTCGGCCAGGGCCATGGTCCCCAGCGCCCCCACCGGCGCCATGGGGAAGGGGAGCCGCTCCACGTCCGAGGTGATCCGGTACAGGGCGTACCCCAGGCCGAAACGGTCCACCCGCTGAATGATCTGGGAACCCACCAGGAGCAGGATCGGGATCAGCCAGTCGCGGTGGAAAAAGGTGCGCTGGGCCATGGAATCGGAACTGGCCGCGGGCGCCACCCAGGACGGAATGAATTCGGTGAGGCCCAGCATCTTGGCCGCATCGGACTGGACCAGGTACTGGTTCCAGAGAAGTCCCTGGAAGGGTGAGGCCAGGGCTGCGCCGGCCATGTAGTAGAGGATGAATATCTCCTGCTGCTTAAGGCTGGTGTGGGCCCGCCGGGCGATCTCGGCAAAGAGGATGATGGTGACCCAGCGGGCCGCCGGGCCGATGCCGGAACCGATGACCAGCTGCAGGTACATGGAACCCGGCATCATCAGAAAACCGATGAACACGGCCCCGACCACGGTCTTCCAGTCAAACCCCTCCTCGAAGTGATCCGGCGGAGTCAGCAGGTCGCGGTATTCCTTGAGTTCCTTGTCGTCGTACATAGGGTAACGAAGAATTTTCCTTAATCGGGCAGAACCTGATAGCCGCCATCGGTGAACAGGCCGATGATTGCCCAGCTGCCACCCATGAGCATGTCACCGATGATAAGACCGATGAAAAAGAGCCGCAATCTGCGAAAGAGCAATACCCCGCCGTAGCGCATGCAGATGGCGTTGCACAGCCAGCCGATGAAGAACGAAAACCAAAGAATCCGCATGCTCGACGAGTAGGCGGTCAAGTAGCCGATGGGGTGGATGGGCCACCAGTAGAACCGGTGGTAACAGGCCACCAGGACCAGCATGACCAGGGCTCCGGCCAGGGAGAACACCTTGACCCAGTGACTCGGGCCCTGGCCGGATTCGTTGAGCCGGACCACGTTTTCATACACCCCGGTGGTAGTGCGGATGGCCCAGTCCAGTTGCAGTTCCCGGATCCCGTAGCGGTAACAGAGCGCCATCATGGCCACAAAAGACACTGTCACCGCCACCAGCAGGGTGGCGCCGATACCGGCCAGCAGCAGCCGCCGGTTGCGCATGGTGTGATGCACCTGGCGGGCATGGAGCAGAGAGGGCATGAGCGATTCGCGCAGGTCAACGAACAGCATCTTCTGGGCCACGGCGGCCACCAGCAGGCCCACCTGGCCAAACAGGCCGGGGCCGAAAAGGATGAGCAGGCCGTCCATGGGGCCGCAGTCAGGGTGAAATAGGCCAGGCCGCCCTGGCAGATGATCCGCGAGGCCACCAGAGTGATCATGAAAAAGACTGCTACCAGCAGGGTGGCGGTCTGGAGCCGCATGCCGAAGAAAACCGCCCACAGGACGATTCCCGCCATGGCGGCTACCCCGATCCAGAAGGCGAGTCGGACCGAAAACCATTCGGTTTCCACCACCACCGGGCCGGGCCGGAAAGCCTGACGCAGGACATCGCGCAGGTGGTATCTGGAGAGCCAGAGCAGGAAGAGAAAGAACACCCCGTAGGCGCCGATCATCTGGGTCTCCTCGGGTCGGGCCAGGGTGGGACCGAAGGTGACCCCCAGGGAGGCGGCCGGAATGTTATATCCCAGGACCGAGAGCAGGCCGACGAGCAGAGCGCCAAGGAGGAAGAACAGCCAGAAGGAGAGCGAGATCTGCCGGGCGGTGAGAAAGGCAAAGCCGATGAAGGCCGGATAGATGTAGATCTTGAGCTTGTGGAATCCGGCCAGCAGACCGTGCTTGGGAAAATAGGGGCCGGCCAGCAGCAGGGTGGGCAGCTGGGGCACGGAGGGGTAGTAGTAGTGGAGGCCGCCCAGCAGGTGCAGACAGATGGGGATGGACAGTCCCCAGAGGAGGTAGGGATGAAGTAGAAATCCGCCCAGGTTGTCCTGGTCCAGGCTCTCTTCCATGAGCCGGGGTACCCGCAGCAGGGGAAGGTCATGCGTTCGTTGTGGATCCACTGGCGGGAAAACAGGTTGATGACGGCGATCATCACCGTGTAGCAGAGCAGGATGAATACGGACCAGGCCAGCAGCGGGCGCTGCCAGTCCTGCCAGGGAATATGGCGGATGACGTCCAGCCAGCCCATGTCGCGGCCTCCCTCCAGGCCGTTGTAGAGGAGTTCGACGGTGGCGGGATCAGGATAGAGCCAGCCGGGCAGCAGGGGGTGGAGAAGCTGCTGCCAGTTGTTCTCGGCGGTGGCGAACTGGAACGGGGCGGTGAGATTGATAAAAAAGGTCCGGGTCAGTCCGGTATAGGCGATACCCGAGGCCAGGACCATCTGGATCCAGATCACCAGCAGTTCCTGGCCGGTGATCCAGCGGCCACGGGGCAGGATCCGGTGGAGAAAGGCGGCCAGCAGGGTGGAGATGAACAGGATGTAGAAGGGGGCCAGCGGGAAATGGCCGCCTCCCAGGGGGTAGCCTGGTGGTAGATATTGTTGAGCGGGGTCAGGGCGCAGATCACCCCGGAGAGCAGCAACCCGATGAGCACGGCCCGGGCCCGGATCATCGGGTGCAGAGCGGCGGATTGAGAGGGACTGCCTGCCGGGTTCATGATTCTCGCTCCCTGGTATTTCCTGCCGCCTGGAGAAACAGGGCCGCATACTCCCGGTGCCCCTCGTCATCCAGGGACCGCCAGGCCAGCAGCTGTTTACGCAGCCCGTTGAGAAACTGTTTGTTGGCCCGGTACCAGAGGGCGAACTCCCCGGCCAGCCGGGTCAGCCTCACCCTGATCTCGAGGAATTCCTTGCCTTCCCGAGCCGGACAGAAATGGATCTCCACCCTCTGTACAATACCGAAGTCAAAGGGCGCAAGCCATACTTTGGCCCTCAGGTGGACACAGCCGTCTCCATGGTCCAGGACTCTGGCCAGGCCGGAGTGGTCGGCCAGCAGCTCCACCTCGCCGGTGCTGAAGAGGCCGTGGGAGACATCCTGGTGGCCAAGGAGGTAGCTGTAAAGAAAGCCGCAGATGGAGGCGTGCTCGTGGTACCGCATGAGAAAGGGCAGGGTTACCTCGATGGTGTCTTCTCTGGCCTTGGGCATGGACCAGGAGCGGTTGACATCGGGGATGGCGATGGCCGCGGCCATGCGGGAGGGATAGATCACCGACAGCAGCACTACGCCCATGACCAGGACCAGGGCCGCCACCCCGGCGGTGGAGGAATAGTTGACAGTGATCCCCTGCCAGAGCTGGGTGTCGGCCAGCAGGACCGCACTGGTCTGGGCCAGGAGGTAGCCGAGCACCACCGAGATGACCCCGAAGGCCAGGGCCTCGGCCACAAAGAGAAAGGAGACATGGGTCGGGGCCAGGCCCACCGAGGTGTAGACTGCGATTTCCCGCTTGCGTTCATGGACCGAGCTGATCATGGTGTTGAGGACAATGAGTACCGAGATCAACAGCGGGATTATGATGCCCGGTATACCGGAATAGGAGATGGTTTCGGCCCCGTTGTAGAGAAAGACACCGTTTTTTTCGCCGCTGAACAGGGCCAGGCCGAACCGTTCGTTGAGCCGGGCGGCCTGGGCTGACGGATCGCCGGGCGGTGGTTTGATGGCCACCCCCTTGAGGCGGCCGCCAAGCGCCAGCAGGGTGTCGGCGGGCAGAATCAGGATCTGGTCCGGCTCCAGGTGGCGGTAGCGGCCCTGGAAGCTGCGCACGTCCTCGCCGGATTCCAGGGCTTCCTTTTCCACCTCGCTCATTTCCATACCATTCTCGGACGGGAAGACCACCGGGGTGAGGGTTTCTCCGTCCAGGTCCGGACGCTGGCCAAGGAGCTGCTCGGAAAATACCCCGATGATCTGCAGCTCAAGACCCCACAGGTTCAGGGTCCGCTGATCGGCCGATCTCCGGGGATCAAAGCCGATCCGCCTGGCCAGGCGCGTCGGGATCAGGACACTGTTTCGTTCCCCGCTCCGGAACCAGCGGCCAGCCACCAGGATATCATCGAGGCCGGTCACCGCCGGTTCGGTAGCGCCAAGGCCGATCAGGCCGTGGAAGATACCGGTGGTCGGACCGGACCGGATCTGGATGGTCGGCGGCCGATCGGGCTCGTCGCCCTGGAACCAGATCCGCGGCGAGATTACCGCCGTGGTATCAAAGAGCAGACTGAAGGCGAAAAGGGCTTCCCGGGGCAGATCGTTCCAGCCGATATCCTTGAGCAGCATGCCTTGATAGGGGGCCTGGTCGGTGAACTGGAGCCGGTTCTGGGTCCGCACCGACTTAACGGTGGTGAAACTCATGATGGTGAAGGTGAGGATGACCAGGGTCAGGCAGGTAAGACCGGTGCGCAGCCGCCGGCGGCGCAGGTTGGAGACCCCGAGGAAAAAGGCGGCCACAAAGGCCTTCCAGGCGGATATCTCCGAGGGCCGTCGGTGGGAGGCCCGCCGCTGCAGGACCTGCATCTCCTGCTCGAAACGCGCAACGATGATCACCGTGACCAGCAGGGAAAGACCGATGATGAAAAAGGCCAGGATGACCACCGTGGGGCTGTAGGCCAGCTTGAAGGCCGGGTGGACCTGGGAGATCACGCCGATGAGCAGGAGCAGCAGGCCGGAAAAGGCGACAATGCGCTTGTAGATGGAGACAAAGCCGAACAGGAGGCGCTCCATGCAGAAGGCAAATGGGACAAAGAGGGCGATGTAGAAGAGAACCCCGAAGAGAACATCCTTCTGGGTCTGTTCCACGTGGAGGTAGACCTGGCTGGCCAGGGCCCAGGAGCGGGAGGCCTGTTCCCGGAAGATATCGTAGCGTTTGGCGGTCAGGGCGCGGGCGGCCCGTTCCAGGGTCTGTTCCCCTTCCCGGCGCAGGGTTTTAATGCGCTGGTTGTGGATTCCGTGTTCTTCCAGGTTTTCGATCCGCGGTCCCAGCAGGGTCCACATGTCCCGAGCGGCCAGAAAGTCGGTATGGGGAAGCCTGGGATTGGCATCGATCAGGTAACCCCGGCCCAGTGGCTGCTCGAGGCTACCATTGGTGAGGATCATCTTCCTGGCCAGGACGGTGTCCGACAGGGTCAGCTTGAGTGGCGTGCGCGGTTCGAGAAAGATGGAGCCGATGGTGGAGGCACGGGTGTCGAGGCGGGAATACCAGGAGCGCAGGGGTGGGGCCTCCCGGCGGCCGTCGATGAGCTGCATTTTTGTCAGGTAGCGAAAACTGCGTGGTTCCAGCAGGTTGAAAATGGTGGTCTGGCGGCAGGGAAACATGACCAGATCGGTTTTCATGGCCCGGCGCCGCATCTTGATCCGGTAGGCGGCTTTTCCGGTCAGTTTCTTGTCAATGGCCCACAGGGCGTTGCCGTCGCGCTCGGAGAAGCGGTATCCCTCGAGAATGACCTTGTCCAGCACATGTTTTTTATCCGCCACCCCCTTGAGCAGGAAACGGCCCCGCCGGTCGGTGATGACGTGGTAGCGGGCCGGACCCTGGTACGCCAGAATGACCGTGCCCGGCGCCGGGCTGTCGGGAAATAGTTCGCCCTGGAGCAGCAGCGAGGTCCGGCCGCTGATGGTGGCAAAGCCGTTGCGGATCCTGGTATGGTTCAGGGTGGCCGCCCGGTCCAGGCTATCGAGGAGCTGGCGGACCAGCTGGAACTGGCGGCGGGCAAAGCCCCAGTCGATCCGTCCGGGTGTATCGAACGGGGTTCCCCACCAGGGGCGGATATCGCCGGTGGTGGCCAGGGTCAGGCCCACCAGGCCGGCCAGGCTGGCCACCTCGCCCCGAGTTGCGGCCGGTCCGGCAGCAGGTCCTGCCAGGGCTGGAGCCGGTTGGGCCGCAGGAAGGAGATAAAGGACGGAGCGTCACTGGCGGCCCGGGCTGCACCCTGTTCCAGGGCCGCGTTGAGGTTGCGGTAGCTCGAGGTCCGGTTGATCATGGGCCGCAGGGGATAGAGAAAGCCCCCATGGAAGGCCCCCAGGCCGGATCCCTGGCTGGACAGGTGGAGGGAGACCACGGCCTGTATGGTGGTCCGGTCAAGCTGGGACCGCAAGGTTGCCAGGTGCTGGAGCATGTCCTGTTCGGCCTGGATCTCTGCCAGTACCTGCCTGTGTTCTGCCACTGCCAGGGTTGTGATCTCCTGGAGGATTTTTTCCTCTTCCGGGTGCATATCTGTAAAGCTGGTCCGCCAGCTCAACCGGCGCAGTTGCAACCGGTGGCTGGCAAGCTCCCGGATCTGCGCTTCCCGCCCTTCTCTGGTTTCAAGCCTCAGCTGCATCAGGCGGGTGGTCAGGGCGTCGATCTGTTTTTTGAGCGGCTCCTTGATGGCCTCCTGGAACAGAGAACCCCTGTCCGGTTGCAGAGACCTGTTGCGGTACTGGTCAATGACCTCGAGCCAGGCCAGGACCTGCTGGCGTTCTTTTTTGAGGCCTCTGACCATTTTCCGCAGTGTTTTCTCCGACGTGGTCAGGCACCAGATCGCCTCCCGCATGCCTGCCTGGGCCTGGGCCCGTGCTCCGGTGGCCAGGAGGAGAAAGGAACGTTTCGGCGGATTTGCGCCCAGGATATCGGCCAGTTCCAGCAGCGTGCTGATGGAAAGGGCCTCGTCCGCGCCCGGGGCGGCGCCGGGCAGAAAGACCGAAGCGTCGTAGGCCGCCTCGACGATGATCAGCTCCTGGCCAAGCTCAGGATCTGTGCCGGGAAACAGGGCGCCGATATTTTCGCTCACCGCCGCCTCCCAGTTCAGGCCACCGCGGAGACGGGCTGAAATCTTCTCTCCTCGCTCCAGCCTGGCAGGCAGGTCCTCCAGGGACGCGGCTTCCACCCAGAAGCAGGGAAAGTCGATGGGGGAGAGTTCCTCTTTCTCCTTGAACCGGCTGCGGACAGGGGTGTTCCGGTTGACAAAGATCAGGGCCCGGGCACCCAGGGCAGCAGCAATCTCCCAGTTGCGGCCCGAATCAAAATCCATCAGGATGATACTGCCCTTGATTTCATGGCCGTTGAAGTCACTGGTTTCCCCTCGGCCCACGTAGATCAGCGGACCCGTGATCCCCTCTGGCGGCAATTTTTCCGGGGTGATCTGGTTGTAAATAAAGGGTTTGAGTTCAAAGGTGGCACCGCCGACATAGAGGGCGGCGTAGCTGGCTTGCAGGACCGGGACGGTGAAGGGTAGGGAAAAGAGCTTCTCAGGCCCGGCGCTCTTCAGCCGGTTGCGGACATAGGCGGCCGCCCGCCGGTTGCCCGGAGTGCCGGTGGAGCGGTCTTCAAGGCCTGCCAGGAAGTGGACGGTATCTTCCAGGGAGGAGGATGTGGCGAGAGCCAGTGTCGGCAGACCAGACAGCAGGACCAGGAGCATGGCCACAAGCAGCACCGGTGGCCGGGGCCTGGAGCAGATTGATGCTGCCGGGGAGTTCACTGGATGGTGCCCACCGAGATGTTGAGCTCGTCGCGCTCTTCGATCTTGTCGATCCGGCCGTCACGAATCCAGATGACCTGGTCCGAGACCGAGAGCATTTTGAAGTCGTGGGTGGCGGAGATGACGGTCACCCCGCGTTCACTGCTCATCTCCTTGAGCAGCCTGATGATCTCTTCCCCGGTGGTCAGGTCCAGATTGCCGGTGGGTTCGTCGGCCAGGATGATGGCTGGATTGTTGGCCAGGGCCCGGGCCACGGCCACCCGCTGCTGCTGGCCGCCGGAAAGCTCGAAGGGCTTGTGGTCGCACCGATCCCGGAGTCCCACCAGCTCCAGCAGGTTCATGCCCCGCTCCACGGCTTCATCGTTGGTCGTGCCGGCAAAGATCATCGGCAGGGTGACGTTTTCCAGTGCGGTCATCACCGGGATCAGGTTGAAGGTCTGGAAGATGTAGCCGATCTTGCGGCAGCGCAGCCAGGCCAGTTCGTAGGCGTCAAGCTGGGCGATGTCCACCTCGTCGATGAACACCTTGCCCGAAGTGGGTTTGTCCAGGCCGCCGATCATGTTGAACAAGGTGGACTTACCTGAACCCGAGGGGCCCATGATGGAGATGTAGCGGCCTGCCTCGATGGTCAGGTTGATGCCCTTGAGCACCTCCAGGGTATGTTTGCCAAGCTGGAAGGTTTTGACCACGTCGCTTGTCCGGACAATGATGTGTGAGGCCATGGGAGACTATTTTAAGGAGTATGGGTTATTGTTCCACCCGCATGGCCTCCACCGGTTCCATGCGGGCCGCGGTGATGGCGGGATAGATAACACCGAGCAGGCTGAGCAGACAGCCTACCCCGGTGGCGGTCAGCCCAGTCCGCGCCAGTTCGGCCAGGGGCAGGACAGGAAAGATGAGTGAGCCCATGGAGATGGCCGAGGCGAGGATGGCGGTGGCACCACCCAGCAGGGCGCCGATGGCGGCTCCGGCCAGTCCCTGCATGGCGGCTTCGAGGAGAAAGAGCCGCAGGATGAACCGGTCCAGGGCTCCCAGGCATTTCATGGTGCCTATTTCCCGGAACCGCTCGGTCACGGCCATGAGCTGGGCATTGACGATGCCGACCACGCAGACCAGCAGGGAGAGGATGACAATCCAGCGCTGTTTGGCGGTTTCGCCGATACCACCCATGGCAGGGGTTACGTCGTAGCCGGCATGCTCCAGGGCGCGCAGGGCCTCCCGGGTGCCGGAATGCAGCAGGCTGGTGGCGATATCGGTACTTGCCTGGACATGGGCCAGAAACGCCACTGCCAGCACCAGCGAGGTAGTGGTGATCAGGGAGCGGAACAGGCGAACCCGGATGGATTTGTAGGCGATCTCCACCGATTTCGCAAAGGGCAGGGCGACAAGGCGTTCCATGGCATTTTCCGAAAAATCTCAACCTGTACAAAACAAAAGAAGAATGATTCTCCGTCCACTATATCAGAAAAACTCTGGGCGGCAAACAATCAAAGAAGATCTTCCCGGATCAGATCGTGAAAGGTCAGAACCCGGATCCGCGGTGCCCGGGCGAGGGTCTCCAGCAGTATCTCCAGAAATGTAAAGGCTGACCCGTTCATGAGCTGGTGATGGAGCATGATCCCGGCGACACCGGTCTGCACCGCCTGTTCCAGCTCATGGAGCAGGTTGTCCATGCCCTGTTCCGGCTGGTTTTCCTTCCTGGTATGCAGATCCACGTTCATGGCCAGGTCCGGCAGTCCGGCCGGCGGGAGCGGCCTGGCATTTCGGAAGCGTGAAACAGCCTGGAAACCAAGGGAGACCAGGGATTCCAGGGTGGCCTGGGAACAGCGGTTCCAGGGCGGGGTGAAGACCGGGCAGAAGAGGTCGCCCAGCAGGTTCCGGAGATGGTCGCGCCCGGCCCGCAGGTCCCGGTGGATATCTTCAGGGGCCCGATCTTCGCCGAACTCGGCTTTTTTGCTCTCCGGGCCCTGGTGATTGCTGTGGGACAACCCATGCTGGTGCCAGCACCACAGTGGGCTGGCCACATGGAACCGGTCCATTGTCTCCCAGCTTTCCCGGTCGATCCAGCGCGGGACTACGGCCAGGTTGAGAGGGGTCTGGAAAAGCTGGAACAGTTCCATCATGGTGATGAATTCCGGGTCCATCCGGCCGATATCATCGGCTCGAAAGGAGACAACCAGATCCCGGCCGGTTGTCCACGGCCCGTTGAGTATGGCCTGCAACCTGGTGGGCAGATCCGGAGGCAGGGGGCGGGTCCAGAGAGAACCGGTGGTCATCGGCATGCTCCTTTGCTGATAAGTGCCTGCGCTGCTTCTCTGGCACCGTCAAGGCGGATATCCGGTCGGATACGTTGCCGCCGGAGCATGTGGTCCATCCTGTTCGCCAGCCGTCCTGGTTCCAGGTCATGTCGGTCAACGATTTCCAGGCAGGTCAGGGGGAGGAGCCGCTCGGCCCGGAGCCGCTGTTCCCGGTTCTGGCCAAAGGGGTGGATCAGGGCCGGGATGGTGGCGGCCACCACGTTCATGGTGGTGTTGTACCCGCCCATGGAGATGGAGAGATCGGCCGCGGCCAGCCAGGCGGGGAAGATATCGGTAAAGCGGGACAACCGGAGCCTGTCCTTGCCAAAGGGTGTCTCGGGCCTGGCCACGAGAGAGGCCTCCTTCCGCAGCCTGGTCACCTGCGCCTCTGCCATGTAGGGGCCGGTGAAGAGCTGCATCCGGGCCGGAAAATCCAGGGAGCCGTGGGCCAGAGTTGCGGCCTGGAGCAGGGCGGCGCCGACACTGCCGCCGCCGGCACTGGCCACGATCAGCAACTCGTCGGCAGACAGCCCCAGCCTCCGTCGCAACCTTGTCCGGTCGTCCGCTTCCGGCGGATGGCAGATATAGCCGGTATAGCGGACCGGGATCCGGATATCCCCCATCCTGGAAAAGGTCTCGTCGAGCCGGATTACCTGTTCATCGCCATGGATCAGGAGGAGATCAAAGTAGCGGTTCAGCTGTTCAATCACCCTGGTTTCGAACTTTTCCGCCTGGTCTTTTTCCACCAGGATATCGCGGACGCTGGAGGCCGTGAAGCAGCCGGACCGGTTTGCCAGGGCAAGGAGGGGTTCGAGCTCAAAGCGAAAGCCCTTGCGGCCAAAGGGATAAAGCTCGACCAGGAGGATATCGGGTTTCTCGGCAATGAACAGTTCGAGAAGCAACCGGACCCTTTCCTCCTTGACCTGGGCAAGGTCGGCCTGCGGGTCCACGGGCTGGAGGCCGGAAAAGCCGGGATCCATCTTCAGGCCGGGCAGCAGGATCGGCCGTACGTGGGCTGGAATCTCCACTGCCGCCGGGGGACCGCCCAGGACCAGGATAACCTCATGGCTGCTCAGCCGTTTAAGTATTTCCAGGGTCCGGCAGAGATGGCCGATCCCCAGGACATGCTGGCAGTAGACAAGCAGTTTCATGGCGTCGGGGTATCCAGGAAAAGGGCATTGGCCTGGCGGAGCACCAGTTTATCCCGCCGGTATTCCAGCATATGCAGACCATAGCCGCGCAGCAGCCTGGGCTCGTCCGGGAGAAATTTTCTTGCAAGCAGGTGATAGAGCACACACTTGATGTTGCCCTCGTGGCAGACAACCAGGATCCTCTGGCCCGGCCAGCGGCCTCCGGCTTCTTCCAGGGCGGCCATGGTCCGGGCAAGTACCTCCCGCCGGGATTCCCCTCCCGGCGGCCGGAAGTCCCAGCCCTTTTTTCCCTCGGCCTGGACCCGGTCCCTGAATCGGTTGGAGAGTTCCGGAAAAGTGAGCCCGCTCCAGCGGCCCCAGTCCTGTTCCCTGAGTCGCCCGTCAAAATCGACCTCCAGGTCCAGAGTAGTGTTCACCAGTTCCACTGTTTCCCGCGCCCGGCCCAGATCAGAGGCCAGTATCCTGTCCCACGGGCAGTCGGCCAGCTGTCGTCCCCACATCCGGGCCATCTGCCGACCAACAGTGCTCAGTCTGGAGTTCAGACGCCCCTGGATACGGCGCTCTTCGTTCCAGAGCGTCCGGGCGTGGCGGATCAGGCCAAGGGTGGTGGGAGGTGTGTTGTTCATGCCAGCGCCGGGATGTGGTGGCGGTATATCCGGGCAAGTTTTTCGGCCAGCCGCCGGTTGTCAAAGCTGGTTTCCACCAGCTTCCGGCCCGAGCGCGAAGACCTACGGCGCAAGTTGTGGTCGGTCAGCAGCCGCAGGATGGCCTTGGCCATGGCCTCGGGATTTTCCGGCTCCACCAGCAGGCCGGTCTCCCCATGGCGAACGATCTCGGACAGGGCGGAGACCGTGGTCGCCACCGCAGGCAGTTCCATGGCCTGGGTCTCCACCAGGACATTGGGAATGCCGTCCCGGTCGCCGTTTTCAGCGATCTGGCAGCCAAGGACAAAGAGGTCGGCCCGGCGGAACTCCTCGATGACCTGTTCGTGGGGCAGGGTACCGAGCCAGCGGCACCGGTCCTGGAGGCCCAGGTCAAAGATCAGGCCAAGGATCTGATCCCGGTCGTCGCCGCTGCCGATCAGGGTGTAGCGAAAATCGACACCCCGGTCCCGAAGCAGGGCCAGGGCCCGGAGGATGGTGGGGATCCCCTTTTTTTCGGTCAACCGGGCGACGGTAAGCAGCCGGTAGGGTTCCCGGGGCTCATTTCTGGTCACCCCGCCGGAAAAGAGCTGCAGGTCAATTCCGTGGTACACGCAGTGGATCGGGGTGTCGACGCCTCCGGCCAGCTCCTGAAGATATTTTTTGTTGTAGTTGGTGCAGGTGACCACAAAGGAGGCCAGACTGATCTTTTCCCGTAACTGCGCCCGGTTGGAGGTATAGATGTCCTTGGCATGGGCGGTGAAGCTGAAGTTCAGGCCGCTTTGCATGGAGGAGAACAGGGCCACCGAGCTGGGGGAATGGGCGAAATGGGCGTGGAGATGGACCACATCCGGATGACGCCTGAGCAGGTGGCCGCTCAGGTAGCCGGCCTGGAGCAGGTGTTTGACGGTCCCCAGGCTGCGGGTCCGGGCAAAACGTTCGCCGGCCTTGCCCAGGGCGGCCAGGAAACGGTGCGGCTCACGAACAGCCAGCATGGCTGTGGGCAGCACCAGGCGCGGAAAATCGGTGAACAGCTCTGTTGGCAGGTAGTCGACCCCGGCCCGGATCCGCCGGACACTGTCGTGGCAGAAGGGCTCCCGGGGATGACGCATGGAAAAGATGCGGATGCGGAAGCCAAGCTCTTCGAGCAGCAGGATTTCATTGGAGATAAAGGACTCGGAGATCCGTGGATAGCCCTTGAGGATCATTCCCAGTGTCGGTCCGGTCATGGATGTGGTTCCTGCAGATTGGGTTGATGTGGCACCTGTCTTTCAGCCTCCCTGGAGCAGTTCCTGGACCCCGACAATGCGGGCGTTTCTTAGCAACCGGTCCCGGCAGCTGGTCAGTGCCTGCAGGGTGGCCTGGTTGGGATGACCGATGCCGATGGCCCAGCCGTCTGCTCTTGCCTTTTCCACCAGCCGTTCCAGTTGCCGGCAGACGTCTTTCTGATTGTGGACGTTATCCAGGAACACATGCCGTCGACCGGTGGGCAGGCCCAGCTTCTTTGCTTCCTTCATGCCGGTGCTCTTTGGGGTGGTGTAGGAGTCGATGAAAAAGAACCCGTGTCTGGCCAGGACCGACAAAACCTGGCGCATGGCTGCGGGATCTTCGGTGAACTTTGACCCCATGTGGTTGTTGGCGCCGATGGCGTGGGGAACGGCCAGCAGGTTGTCCCGGGTGATCGATCGTAGTATCTCCGGCGGATCCGTGACATGGAGGGTGCCTGGCCCCGGGTCCCAGGCCGGATTCCTGGCCTCCATGGGCAGATGGACCAGGATGTCGCGCCCGGCCAGGTAGGCCAGTTCTTCCTGGTGCAGGGTGAAGGGCGCGTGGGGCAGAAAGGAGAAGGTGAGGTTCATGTCCAGCCCGATCAGCCGGTTGCCAAGCTTCTCATGGTACCCCATGTCGTCGATGATGATGGCGATCCTCGGCACGATCTCCACCGGCCCGGTCCCGCCGCAACAACCGGATTCAGTCTCCTCACCGGCCCCGGACGCGACCTCGGGTTCAGGCAGGTCGGGCTCTTCAAAGGGAGGGGGGGCTGGCGTGGGAGCGGTTGCCCTGGCCTGGACGGTTTCGGCCGTTATCCTGCCAGGCCTGTCAGCACGTTCCGGTTCCTGCCTGTCACGACATCCAGCCAGACCAAGTCCCAGGACCAGGCCGATAAGAAGAGAGCACAGACCGCCCCTGGAGAAAAAGAAAAATAAAAAATTTTGCAGGCCGGTCATGATCAGCTGTTCCGCGACAGGATGTACAGGGCCAGGGTGCGCAGCAGCCCGTAGATTTCCTGACACCCGTCCCGGAAAATATCCAGGGCGCCAATTCCCCCGGCCACCAACTCCTCGGCGGTCTTCCTGGCCGTGGCATAGCCGTCGTACTGTTCCATCATCGAACAGATCGTGGCGTAGGCGGCGGCATCGTCCCGGTCGCCCAGGATGCAGTCGGAAATGGTGGAGCGGTCTGTCGCCGAGGCAGCTCCCAGGGTATGGATAAGGGGCAGGGTGAGTTTGCCCTCGATGAAATCATTGCCTGTTTTCTTGCCCGTGGCCTCCTGGTCGCCCAGGTAGTCGAGCAGGTCGTCGATCACCTGGAAGGCGGCGCCGATCCGGGCCCCGTAGGTGCGCAGGGCCTCCCGCTGCCCGGGGGTGGCACCTGCGAAAATAGCGCCGATTTCACAGGTAGAACTGATCAGACGACCGGTTTTCCGCTCGATGACATCAAAGTACTGCTGGCTGCTTACCGAGGGGTTGGCCACGTGACGCAGCTGGAGGAACTCGCCGTCCACCATGGCGGTGGTGGCGCTGCAGAACACTTCCAGACCCTCGGGCCCGGCCAGGTGCCCGATGAGGTACATGGAACGGGCATGAAGCCAGTCACCGGCCAGGATGGCGGCTGCCATGCCATATTTCGCCCCCACAGCCTCCCGACCCCGCCGGGTGGCGGCATGGTCGATGACGTCGTCATGGATCAGGGTCGCCACATGCAGGTATTCAAAGGCTGCGGCAAGGCGGTAAATGGCATCGTCGTCGCAGCCGCAGATCCGGGCTGAAAGAATGGCCAGCAGGGGACGGATCCGTTTGCCACCGCCAAAGAGGGCGTATTCGAGCACTTCGATGAGCAGGGGATCGTTGCCGGCCAGGCACTGGGCCAGGTCGTGGCGCATGGTCTCTTCCACCAGAGAGTTTTCCCGGCCTGCGGCATCTTTGAGCCTGGTGATGTCTGCGGGAGATAGTTGAAGGCTCATAACCATTGTGGGGTGTTAAACAGGGAATGTCGCTTCATGAAATCGTGTCCTGATTTTTTAAGGTAGCCTTTTTATGCTCCATCCTGCCGGTCGGCAAAAAAATCCTCCACCTCCTTGAGATCACGGCAGATCGGGGCCGGGGGCAGACTCTTTAGAAATTTCCTGCCATAGCCCTTGGTGTAGAGCCGGATATCGAGGATGGCCATGACGCCGCGGTCTCTGCCGGTGCGCATGAGCCGACCCACCCCCTGGCGCAGGCCAAGGATGGCCCGGGGGACCTGGAATTCGAAAAAAGGGTTGCCACCGTTGTCTTTTATTCGATTGATCCGGGCCATAATAACAGGGTCGCTGGGGACTTCAAACGGTAATTTGTCGATGACGAGAAGGCTCAGCGATTCACCCGGGATATTGACCCCTTCCCAGAAACTGGAAACTCCGAGGAGCACCGAGGATCGTTCCTCGCCAAACCGGGTCAACAGCTCGTGGCGGGGCGCGGTTCCCTGACGCAGCAGGGGATACTCCAGGGTATTTTGCAGGCTGTGCCAGGCCTGTTCCATGGCCTGGTAGCTGGTGAAAAGAACCAGGGCCCGTCCCCGGGAAAGGGTGAGAAGCTCCCGGAGCTGTTCATGGAGGGCCTCGGTATATCCAGGGGCGGCGGGCTCGGGGAAGCCTTTTGGTGGAATGTAGAGCAGGGTCCGGTTGCGGTAATCAAAGGGTGAGGGAAAGGAAAGGGATGGGGTGTCCTCGGGCAGCCCCAACCGTTTTTTGAAATAACCAAAGGAGTTGCCGGTGGACAGGGTGGCCGAGGTGAAGATGCAGCCGCTGACCGAGGTAAAGAGGGTGGACTGCAGGTCCCGGGCCACGTCCACCGGGGTGGCGGACAGGGTGAGGTTTTTTTCGGTCCGCTCAAACCAGAGGACAAACCGGGTATCCTCCTCGCTGTCGGCAGGCTCGGTACTCAGTATCTGTTCCAGCCGGCTGGCAAGATCCGCCGCCCGCTGGCCATACTGTTCCCAGGGCTCGTCGCCGCTGCCGAGGTTTTCCAGGGCCTTGCCAAGACGACGCAGGCCATCCACCAGGGTATCACGCAGGCTCAGCAGTTCGGGCCTGTTTTCCAGGAGCTGCTGCAGGGGAAAACGTCCCCGCTCAGGGGGAAAGGCATCGGTAAACTGGTGGGTCAGACCGTCCAGGGAGCGGGCCTGCTGCAGGATCTGGTCCCGATGTCGACCGCCGAGACCGCTCTGGGCGCTGCGCTCCACATCTGCCACCAGGTCGAGGACCTGGTAGCGGGAAAAGGAGAGACCAAAAAAGGTGGTGGCCACGTTTTCCACGTGGTGGGCCTCGTCAAAGATCACCGCCTCGTACCGGGGCAGAACCTCCCCGTATCCGGAACGGCGGACAGCCAGGTCGGAAAAGAGCAGGTGATGGTTGACCACCAGGATCCGTGAAGAGGCGGCTTCCCGGCGGAGCCGGTTGAGAAAGCAGGCCGGGCCGTCCGGACAGTCGCTGCCGAGGCAGAAATGGGACTGGCAGCATATCTTCTGCCACAGGGGCGAGTTGCCGGGCAGCCAGTCCAGTTCGGCCCGGTCGGCGAAGATCGTTGCGGACAGCCACTCGTTGATCCTGTCCGCCCGCTCGTTGGTAAAGAGTTCGCCCTGGGCCGCGCTGCGGAGCTGGTGCCAGCGATAGAGACAGAGATAGTTCTGCCTCCCCTTGACGCAGAGCGCTTTCAGGCTCGGATCGATATATTGCCGGATAAAAGGGATTTCATGCTTGAGAATCTGATCCTGCAGGTTGCGGGTATTGGTGGACACCACCACCCGCCGCCCGGAGAGGACCGCCGGCACCAGGTAGGCCAGGGTCTTGCCCAGCCCGGTTTCCGCCTCCACCACCAGGCACTCGGCCCGCTCCCCCGGTGGGGTATCAAACTCGTCCGGAAAATCCAGTACCTCGGCCACGGCCCGGGCCATTTCCTCCTGGCCTGGCCGGGGTTCGAATCCGTCGAGGTGGGTTGCCAGGATACCGTCGGGGCCGAATATCTTTTCTATGGAATCGATCATGGTCTGTGAAAGTAGGAGCGGGCAGTCTTCCAGGTCCAGAGGCTTGTCGGACCTCGGGAGTTTTTTCGGTCCCGGTGGTCCCTGGTCAGGAACCTGGCAGATTCGGCTCTGTTTCCTGTCCGACAATGTCTCTGGCCACTTCGGCTACCTGCGGGTCAGGGTCGTTGACCAGGGGGTGCACGTGGGCAAGGGCTTTTTCCGTGCCAATGATTCCCAGAACGCTGACCGCTTCGCCCCTGATCCAGGTCGGCGTGTTGTTGTCCAGTTGGCGAACCAGGGAATCGATGGCCAGCTCCACCTGGTCGGGCCGCTGTTCCACCAGGTATTCAAACAGGACCGAAACACCCAGCCGGACGGCGAACCGTTCGTCCCGGAGCAGGTCCCCGGTCCAGTCGTAGTACCGCGGTTCGGCCTTGAACATGGCGACAATGTTTTCCACATGGCCCATTTCCAGAAAGTCACCGATCACTTCAAGCAGGGTTTCATCGCTGACTTCACCGGTGGCTGCAGGGTGTGATGACATGATCTTGAATCCGTGACGGAAAAATTATTGTTTCTTTGTTATCTGCCTTGAATCACGATAAAAAAGGAAAGAGCGCCAGGTGTATTTTAAATCATCCATCGTAATGAAGCCGCCCTCCGGGAGCTGTACTTTCACCGTATACGCTGCGTCATCAACCCACTGATAGAGCGTCACTCTAATCAATGGGCCTCTTCCTGGCGTATACGGTGAAATTCCAGCTTCACGGATTCAGGAGTGTATTTTTTCCTTCTCGTTTCAGGACCGGGCCCGGCCGGGGAATCGATCGGTTGCCGGCCACAATACCACAGCTTACCACCATCAGGTGGCACAGGCAATCCGAGAATGGGCTCCCTTGCTTGACATGGGGTTTTTTCAGCGGTATTAACAAAACCATGCCCATCGAAACCTGAATCCACGCCAACCGGATGGTGGTCCGGCAGCAAGGCCGGCCTTGAGCGGCGCTGGTCCGGATTCAGAACACAAGGAGCGGCCATGTCCAAGGACGATCCCCTGCAGCCCGAATGTTCCCCCTCTTCCCTGCCCAGGGAACAGCTTCTCGAAGAACGGGAGGCGATCGTCATTGTCGACGATTACCCGGAACTTGTCCACCTTGTGGCCGATTTTCTCCGTGAGAAGGGTTTTCCCGTGCTGACTGCTGCTTCGGCGGCCGGGCTGCGTGAGCATCTGGAGCAGCATCCGGTGGCCCTGGTTCTGCTGGATATCGGCCTGCCTGATGGTGATGGCAGGGAGCTGCTGCCGGAACTGAAACAGCAGTTTCCCGACACCTCCATCATCATGCTCACCGCGGTGACCGATCTCCAGACGGCGCTGGCCTGTTTACGCCTCGGCGCCGACGATTACCTCACCAAGCCGCTCCAGTTCACCGATTTTCTCCAGACGGTCTGCCGGGTGCTTGAAAAGCGACGTTTGACCATCAACAACCGTCGCTATCAGCTGCAGCTCGAACAGGCCCATTTCCGGATCGGTCTCCTGCACGAGTTGACCATGAAAATGAATTCGGCCTACCTGAGCATGACCGAGCTCGATGAGATACTCCAGGCTATTCTGGTGGGAATCACGGCCCGGGAAGGGCTGGGCTTCAACCGGGCCTTTCTTGCCCTTTTTGACGACGAGGGTGAGGTGCTTGAAGGGCGGCTGGCCATCGGCCCGGGCCGGCGGGAGGATGCCGGGGATATCTGGCGTGAAATGCGGGAGAAGGAGCTTGGCTTTCAGGAGATTCTCGACAGTATCAAGGCCCACTGCTTCACCGGAGACAGCGAGGTTAACCGGATTGTCCAGGCCATGCGGGTGGAGGGCTGGCATGACGATCATATCCTGATTCGGGCGGTCCGGGAACGGCGTTCCATCAATGTGAAGGAAGGGCAAAGTGACTGCCCGGTGGATCCTGGCCTGATCGGTCTTTTGCAGGAGGAGTCCTTTGTGGTGGTGCCCCTCTATTCCCCCAGCCGCGCTCTGGGGGTGTTGATCGCTGATCATTTTGTCACCAGGGAGTCCATCACCGAGGACCTGATCCGGGCCCTGGAGAGTTTCGCAAGCCAGGCCAGCCTGGCCATCGAACACTGCCATCTCTACATGTCCATGGAACGCAAGATCCGTGAGTTGGAGGCCATGACCCGCGAGTTGGAGAAGAACAAGGACATGCTGGTCGAGGCGGAACGGTATTCCGCCCTGGGTCACATGGCGGCCCAGCTGGCACATAATATTCGCAACCCCATTACCTCCATAGGCGGTACCGCCAGGTTGCTTGCCAGGAAGACCAGTGATCCCGAGTGGCTCAAGTTTCTCAACATGATGACCCGGGAGGCCACCAGGATCGAAAAGACCCTCATCGATCTCTTCTCCTTTGTCGAACAGACGGAACCGGTGCGCAGGTCCGTATCGCTCTACCAGCTGATTCAGAAATCCCTGGTTCTCTGCTACAGCACAATGCAGCGCTACCATATAGTCCATGAACTGATCCTGCCGGAGCCGGAACCGGTTCTGGATATCGATCCGGACCAGATTGGCCAGGTACTGGTACACTTGATCCGCAACGCGGTGGAGGCCATGGCCAGCGGCGGCCGGCTGACCATCGAGGTGCAGCGCCATGGGGACGAAATCGCGATCATTGTACGAGACACCGGCGTGGGCATAGCTGATTTCAACCTGGAGCGCGCCACCGCGCCTTTCTTCACCACCAAGACCTATGGCACCGGCATGGGGCTGACCCTGGTCAAACGTATCGTCAAGGACCATGGCGGCCGACTGGAGATACAGTCCGGAACCGGAGAGAACGGGGGGACGGAGGTCGTGGTTTCCCTGCCTGCCTCGCCGATGCCCTGAACCATCTTCAACCCAGGTTCAACTTTTTTCGCCTCGATTCCACGAGGCCGCCACAGCGCCAAAAGCAAGAAGACAACCGACCTGAAAGGTACGCCTGAGGGCCGAGAGAAAGGCGGGTGCAAGTTCCGGCCGATAATCTTTCATGTCCAGCCCGCCGGTGAGGCGGGAAAAATACCAGGAAAAAAGCAGGGCAGCCAGCGCGGTCCCCAGCAGCATACCCATGTTCCGGGCCGTGGCCAGCAGGCTCGAGGTGACCCCGGCCTGGTGATTGTTGACCCCGGCCAGGGCCGAGGCCGAGTTGGGGGCCAGGAACATGGCCTGGCCAAAACCGAGAAGAGCCAGGCTGGCGCCAATACCTCCAAGAGGCGTGTTTCTGGACAGACCGGTGAGGAGAACCAGGCTGAGCAGGCAGCAGAGAAGGCCGGTGGTGGCGACGATTCTCGCCCCGATCCGGTCGTACAGTCTACCGGCCACAGGGGCGACAAAGAATACGCACAGGGGAATGGCCATCATCACAAAGCCGATGGTGTCTGAACCAAGCTCCCGGACGTTGGCCAGGTAGAACGGGATGAGGAGGATGACAAAAAAGAGGACCATGAAAGAGAGCATGGACGAAAGAATGGCCATGGCCAGAAAACGTTGTCTGATCAGTCGGAGGGGAAGCAGTGGGTTGCGGGTGGAACGTTCGTGCAGGAGCAGGGCGATCCAGGTGATCCCGGTGCCAAGTCCGGCAACCAGGGTTGTCAGACGGCCGGGTTCCCGGGGGGTGGTCTGGCCGTGGGCCATGGCGCTGGTGAGCACCACAGTGGTGGAGACAGCAAGGATCCATAGTAGAGCGCCCTTCAGATCAAAGGGCGGGCTGGTCTGCTTGCGAAAGTCTTCCGGCGAAGACAGGTCCAGGGTGTTGAGTCCCGGGAGAACAGGTAGACCAGCACCCCCACCGGCACGGTGATCAGAAAAATGAGCCGCCAGTGCAACCAGTGGATGATCAGGCCGGAGAGGACCGGGCCGCCCATCAGGCCAAGTGAGGTGGCAATGCCGATCTTGCCCAGGGCCGCACCCAGCTGGCCCGGGGATAGACTGCCCGGATCAGGGCCGGGCCAACGGCCATCATCATGGAACCGCCCAAAGCCTGGACAAAGCGGCTCAGGATAAGGAGATGGATGGTCGGGGTCAGCGAGGAACAGAGTGAGCCCAGTGAAAAAATCACCAGGCCGAGACGGTATATCCGGCCCGGGCCATAGCGGGTGGAAAAATACCCCAGAACAGCAAAAGTCCCGTGATGGTCAGCAGGTAGACAAGAACTACCCACTGGGTCATGGCCAGACTGCTGCCAAAATCGCGCATCAGGGTCGGCAGGGCCACATTGACCATGGAGCTGTCCAGGGTGGACATGAACACCCCGGCGCCGACTATGGGGAGGATCGCTTCAGGGCGCATTTGTGTTCAACAGAGTGATGCCCAAAAAAAAACGGACCCACCAGAAGGCGGGTCCGTTGTTCCTACACAGCAAAATGTGTCAGATCTGCATCAAACTTAGAATTTGATCTGCATTTTGGCCATGGCACCGAAAGCGGTGTCGTCGGCTGCGGTGGGATCGTCGAAATCCGGGGCCAGCATACCGGCGCCGAAGTAGAGGTCAGCTCCTTCGGATACGGTGTACTTGAGCATGGCGGACAGCTCGAAGGCAGAACCGTCGAGGTTGGTGGCCGGATTGTTGTCGTCATCGCTGAAGTCAACATAGACCAGGTTACCGGTCAGGCTCATGTTGTCGCTGATGGCGTACTTGACGGTCGGGGCGATCCACCACCACTCGGTGCTGCTGTCACCGACATTGGAAACCACAGACAGAGGCTCGATGTCACCGATCATGATCCAGCCGAAGTCACCGTCAGCGGTATAACCGTTGCGGGTGATACCGATGTTGACAGACGGAGTCATGGCGCCCATGGCGTAGGCAAGGTTTGCATACAGACCGATGCCGTTATCATCGGTTCCCTGTACGTCGGACTCCTTGTAGGCCAGCTCGGCTGCAATGCTCAGAGCGTCAACCTTACCGTCCAGATGAATAGAACCGAGGAAACCGGAAGCGTCAGTATGGGGGGTAGTGGTGGTAACGGTGTTCAGCTCAATGCTGTCACCATCCTGAACTGCGAAGCTGTTATCAAGGTCGTCGATGACAGTAGTTGTGGAGATGTCTTCGATCCGCTCGTCATCCTGGTACCGGGCGTATGCCTTTACCGACCAGGCGTCGTTGATCTTGCTGGAAACAACAAGACCGTAGGCGCGGAAGTCGTTGTCGTCATTGACATCGGTCGGGCCGTTGTCGCCAACGTTGGCATCATCCTTGGTGTCCACCAGGGCCTTGACGGTCAGGCCGCCGGCTTTATACTGAAGCATGACCCGGCTGGGACGGGTATCATAGGAGAAGAACTCGGAGAAGTTGCCGACCATGCGGCCACCCATCAGGGTAACATTACCCATGGGAATACCGATGTAGCCGTAGTCAACCCAGATGTTTTTGTCTTCAGTGTAGGCACCCCAGCCTTGGCCATCCCACTTGTAGTCGTCAAAGCGCATCCGGGCCTTCATGAAGGCGCCGCCTTTTGCCTTGGCATCAACTTTTACCCGGATACGGGAATCAAAGTAGTCCCAGCCATCCTTGGTGGTGGCACCGAAATCATAGCTGTCCTTGTAGACGTAGCGGACACGGGCATCACCACTCAGGCTAACCTCGGCCACGGCGGCGGAAGCCATGGCGCCGACCAGCATCAGGCCGGCAGCTGCAGCAATTACTTTCTTCATCTCTTCTCTCCTTTCTGTTTATGTAGAACGGTTGTTCCTGCTCCTGACAGTCCGACCGCAGGAGCAAAATTTTACTTCATGATTAGGTGCAGAATATTCCTTCCGGTACGGGTCGTCAAGTTTTTTTTACCTGTGTACAAATTTTTTTACCGTTCTTCTCTTCATGTCCTCCGGTAAGGGATTGGGCAGATCCGCGCTGGTGCCAGTTGTCTCACCGGGTCACTTTCTTTCCCATCTCATACATGTGGATGGTGCAGGCCTTGGAGCCGAAGAAAAACATCGGATAACTCTCCGGTGACTGGGAGAAGTAGAGACGGATCCTTCCGTCCTGTGCCTGGTCACCGGCCGGAACAACCTGGTACCCGGCGGTGTAGCCCGGCAACTTGCCGGTTTCCCACAGGGTATACATTCTTCCATCCTTCCAGCTGAGGCCAGCGATGGAACTGCCCTCAAAGTACTGCATTTTTTTCAGGTAGGGCACGTGGGTGAGTCGGTTGCGACCGATGATCAGGTCGGGCTTGCCGTCGCCGTTCATGTCGCGGGCAGCGATCCTGGTGTGAATCTTGAACATCATTTCGCTGGAAATGGATTTGGTGCCGTAATAGTTCCTGCTGGCCCCGTAACTGGCGCCGGATTTCCACAACTCCACTCCCTGCCGGTCAAAGATGTGCATCTTGTTGCCCCGGTCCAGGCCGATGATTTCCTGGGATCCATCCTGGTCCAGGTCCACCAGGGCGAAATCAAACAGGGTGTAGCCCGGCGGGATGGAGATTTTCTGCACCGGCTGCAGGACATTGTCCGGTCCATAATTCAGCTCGTAAATGGTCTCGCCCACGGGGCTGTCGATGCCGCTTTTCTGGCCGAGGAGGATCTGTTTTCTGGTCGGATCGACACTGGGGCGCAGGTACCAGGGCACGTTCTGTCGGATAATGGTCGCCTGCTTGCCGTTCCACTCGATAATCGCCGAGGCGGGCTCTGTGCGGTTGCTGGCACTGACATAGATTTCCCGGCGGCCGTTGCCGTCCAGGTCCGCGATATTGATGGCATGGATGGCGATATAGTCCGCCAGATCGATGACGCCCTTCTTGCTGAAGTGTTCATCCACATACTGATAGATGTGCAGCGCCTGGCGGGTGGCCAGAACGATTTCCTGGGTGCCGTCTCCGTCCAGGTCGGCGACGTCCATGTCCGCAGGGTCCACATCCAGTTCGCGGCTCTTGCGGGCCATGAGCAGGCTGAAATCTTTTGCACCGGCCAGCCCGGATCCGGTGTCCTGGTAAATGCCTTCCTTGAAGGCCCGTTCGGGATGGGCGGTTTCGAATCCGTCCAGGCCGTCCTGTCGACCTTTGGTGGTGTCGGCAGACGCGGTGGTGTCCGGTCTCGGAATTGAAAAGACATCGGCGGCGATATCCCAGGCCAGGCTGTCCACGGCCTGGACCGCTTCGCCGATATCGCCAATGGGCCGCGAAAACATCCGGAGCTGTGAGTTTTCGCCGCCAAGGACAAAGACCGATATCCTGGTGGTGTTCTCTTCCCTGTTTTCAGCCACACTGCCAAGGACAAGATAATCCGCTCCCTGTTGTTTCAGGATGTCGCGGACCGGCTGCTGCCTGCCGGACTGGAGATCATGGGTCAGTTTCCTGGTCTCGCTGGTCTTGTGCAGGGCGATAATGGGTGCCCGGCTGGCCAGCCGCGTGGCCAGGATGGAGGCAAGCCCATCGCCCAGGTAGTCATATGGGCCCTGTATTTCAATGGAAAAAGGGAGGAAAACAACTTTACTTTCCCGGGCTCCGTTCGGGGCGGTCTGGCCTTTTACCGTGGAAATCGTCAGAAAAAGAAACAGGAACAACAGAATGGAGGAACGCGGTGACGACAGGATCATGAACACCCTCTTGGCTGGTTGGGACGATATTCAATACGGATGAAGCAAAATATTCGCCGCATTAGAGCATCAGCATGACCACTGTGCAAGCAAAAACAGCAGAGGAGAACCTATGGAGAAGCCGGGACGTTCCTGCGGTTTCGGAGTGAACGGATACGAACATGGGGTGCCTTGAAAAATAAGAATTTTCGTTCGAGATCAAGGAGCAGGAAAATTAAAAAGCGCAGCATATTAGCCATATGTGAGCATTTTTCATTTCGAAGTCTTCGCTTATCTGCTGTGACGCAGAAATCGGACGAAAAGGCAATTCTTCAAGGTAGCCTATGATGGAAAGGAAAAAACGTATTAGTAGGAAAAGGTGATGGAAACACCGCCGTAAAATACATCCCGGGTGGTTTCATCGACCTGGAGATTGGCCGAATCGGGATCGGCGGTGTCAGAGGTTGCCGACATGGTGCGGGACCACTGGAGTTCCGGAGTAATGGTGACCCGGTTCTGAATCAGCACCGGCATGCTCAGCAGCAGAGAGAGAATACGGTTATCTTCCTCGGCAAAGGGATCATCCATGAGGGCGGTTTTGGAGTCAATCCCCAGCGAGATGTTGTCGTCCAGTTTGAATGTTCTGGAAAGGTCCACTGCCAGATACCAGGCCCTTGAGGGGTCATGGGGTGTATGCTCACTCATTCCCAGCAGAAGGGTGGGCTGGCTCTTGTCGTCCGGTGTGGTGTAGAGGTAGCCGGCGGAAAAACCAAGCAGGCCGGAAGAACCTTCGTAGGACAGGGTGATATTCTGCCCGTCAAGCAGGTCGCCATCTTTGAACAGCTTTCGTTCGCTGCCTGGAACTGGCTGAAGCGAAAAGGAAAATCCAGTCTGCTCCGGTTCCAGACCCTTGAGGCCGGCCGAGAGCAGAAAACCGTTGACAGCACTGTCCCTGCCGGAGAAGACAGAAATTTTTCCGCTGTCTTCGGCCATGGCAGGCAGCACGCTGCAGGTCATGAGCGCGGCTGCTGTCATCAATGCTGGAATGATTCCTTTGAGTTTCATTTTCCCCTAGTGTCTGTTTGATAACTATCCTTACCTTCATAATACCATCGTCCCGGAGAAAGGCAATACAAAAAATTGTACTTTTTCTCCGTCACCCGGCAAGTCCACCTACATGTCATCAAGACGTTCCTGCCCGATGCAGGTACCCAGGGGAATTGGCTGGCCCACGGCCACAACCCCGGGCTTTGGGTAGGTTATGGTGGTAAAGGTCCAGCGGGAATACCCCATTCCCACCTGCTGCCCATCCGGGCCGCGAAGGACGACACCGCGGTAGGGACAGGCCAGGTCACCTTCGTAGGTTCTGGCCATGAAGGCCCATTGCTGCAGCAGTTTTACGGACGGTTCGGCCCTGGCCCAGGCTCGACTGGTTTGCAGCCGGTAGCGGTTGTCGATGACGATCACCGCATCGGGATCGTTTTCCGAGCCGAGAAAATAATAGGTATGATCCGGGATGACGGTTGCGCTCTGGAACAGACCATCCACCCGGTCGCTGTATCGGGCCTGCCCGCTGGACACGGTGGCGCATCCGCTGATAAGAGCGGACAGGAGCAGGAGAGCGGTTATAACGGACCGGATCGACAGGGTACGGTCCCGGGCCGGACCCGGGAGGGGCTGGTGTATTTCAGGCATGGTTGTTCCCTTGTTGAAAGTGTTTTTTGTTCTTTGTTCTGTCTGGTGCTGGTTGGTGCCGGCGTGTTGCAACATATTTCTAATTGACATTGATAAGAACTATTCCTGCAATTGTCCAGAAAGTGTTATACCTCCGGCAGGGGTGATGCGAATGGTTCTGTTTTTTATTGCCTGTTGCCGCCCCAGCGGGTAGGTTTTGCCAGGGTATTTCAAGTTAAACTGAATCAGTGTGAAACCGTGCTGTTATGGAATTTCAACCGGCAACCCAGTCCCTGGCCACCCTGCGTGCCTCCCTGAAGGAGGCCCGCCGCCGGCCACACGGTAATGTCCACCGGGGCAAGCTCTATATCTCGCCCGAGGCCTTCCATACTGCCGGGACCGAGACCAACCTCTGTATCAGCAGATTTTCCATCCTCGACTGCACCGGTAATATCCATATAGGTCCCTGGTGCATGATCGGCGCTCGCAGCCGCATCTATACCCATGACCACATCCATCAGGGACGTCGACCGCTTCTCGAGCAGCAGGAACGGCATGGTGTCATCTGGCAGGACAAGTATATCGGTCGTGATGTGTGGATCCATGAAAATGCGTTGGTACTCTACCAGGTGACTGAAATTCCCGATGGGGTGGTCCTCGGCGCCGGGGCCGTATTGACTAAAAATCCAGGACCCTACGAGATCTGGGCCGGGGTTCCGGCCCGGAAGATCGGTGATCGGCGGGACCTCTCCCCGCTGGAGATCCGGGAACTGGTGCATCGTAAACCCTTCACCCTGAAGGATTACCTGGGCGAGACGTGGCAGACGACGGATTATACAATATTTTGATGTACTCCCACGACACGTATGGGCTGGGGCATATCCGCCGGACCATGTCCATTGCCTCGCACCTGCGGACGCGGGATGTCAACGTGCTGATCCTGACCGGTTCGCCCATTGCCGGTCGGTTCTCCCTGCCGGAAAATGTCGATTTTGTCCGGATTCCCGGGATGATCAAGAAGACCAACGATGAGTACCATTCCCTCTCCATCCGGATCAATCCCGAGCACGCCCTGAATATCCGTAAATCCATCATCCTGGCTACGGCCCAGACCTTCCGGCCAGACCTCTTCATCGTCGACAAGGAACCCCTGGGCCTCAAAAAAGAGGTCCTGCCCACCCTGCAATGGCTCCGCCACCATACTCCGGCTGCGAAAACGGTCCTTGGCCTGCGTGATATCATGGACGACCGGGACACGGTTCGGGCTGATTGGGAACATAAAGGCGTGTATGAGCACCTGGAGACCCTCTACTCGGAAATCTGGATCTATGGCCGCCAGGATATCTACGACGCCGTGGTCGAGTACCGGATTCCGGAGTCTGTCCAGGAGAAGACCTGTTTCACAGGCTACCTGCCCCGGCGGGTTGCCTCCGAAAAGGTGGTGCGCAAGACCAGGAAGAAATTCTGTGTCCGTGACGGTGAGAAGATGGTTGTCCTGACCACCGGTGGGGGCGGCGATGGCTTTGAGATGATGGATACCTATCTTACCATGCTGGAGAAGGAACCTCTGTCCGGGATCAAGTCGGTCCTGGTGACCGGTCCGTTCATGCCCCGGCAGCAGCGCCGCCAACTCTCCAGCCGGGCCCGGGGGCGCCCGGTCAAGGTCCTGCCCTTCTATCCCCGCATGGAAGAGATGTTCGGGGCTGCAGACCTGGTCATCTCCATGGGCGGATACAACACTATCTGCGAGATCCTCAGCCAGAAGACACCCTCGTTGATCATCCCCCGGGAAACCCCGCGCCAGGAACAGTTGCTTCGGGCCCGGGCATTCAAGAAAAAGAACCTGGTCGAATATCTTGCATGGTCGGAGCTGACCCCGGAACGGATGCGGCAACGGATCACCGGGATGCTGGATCAGCTGGAACAGTATCGGGCGGTCATCGAGACCTTCCGCCTGGATGGTGTCGACCATATCAAGCAGCGGTTGGCCGTGTTTCGGCAGGAGGCCGAAACCGGAACTGCTGGAGGGGTTACTGAATTCGACCGGTAATCAGGGCGAAGAAGGAGTCGTCCGGCGCGGCAAAGAACCAGCCCAGGTGACTGCGGCAGGTGGCGCAGATGGCCAGCTGCCAGGTGTAGCCGGCAAACCAGGTGAACTCACTGGTGGGGTGGCCAAGGACCCGGCAGCCCGGTGCCCGGCGGAAACAGCGCAGCTCGAAGGCGATACCGGACGGGTTGAAAAAAGCGTGTTCGTGGCTGCTGTTGACGGAAATGGCCTGGGATCGGCTGGTGACAGGGGCACGGCAATTGGCGCAGCGCAGGGGGGTGTCGTCCTGTGCGGCAATGTGGTCCTCGGAGCGGCTGCGGGGCTGGTCACGGTCCCGGGAGCGGTTCCGCTCGCTTCTCTGCTGCAGCGGGGCGTGGACTCTCCGGCGCCGCGTTTCCGCGTCGCCGGGTCCCTGTGTCGTTGTCACCCCTGCTGGCATGGATCCTGTCCCGTTCTACCCGGCGCCACCTTCCCGGTAATGGTTGACGATGGCCTGTACCATGTCGGAAATGGTATAGCGCTCTGGTTGTATATCGACCTTCAGGCCGGCATCGGTGACCGTCCTGGCGGTGATCGGCCCTATGGCGGCAATGGTAACCCCATCCATCAACCGGTGCAGTTCCTCCTGGTCCCGGGCATCGACCATGGTCAGGAAGTTGCGCACCGTGGATGAGCTGGTAAAGGTGATCAGGTCGATCATACCGCTCTGGAGCTGTTCGCGCAGTTCCTCCTTCCGCCCCTGGGGAGGCACGTTCCGATACACCGGGGCGACCTGCACTTCGGCCCCGGCCGCGGTCAGTCTCTGCGGCAGCACCTCCCGGGCCTTGAGAGCCCGGGGCAGAAGAATGCGGGCTCCCTGGACCCCTTCCTGGATCAGTGCTTCGGCCAATCCTTCGCCGGTGAATTTTTCCGGCAGCAGGTCGGCACGGATACCATACCTCTGCAGTTCATCGGCCGTGGTCCGGCCCACCACCGCGATCCTGCAGCGCAGGTCCCGGGCATCCATCTTCAGCTCGAACAACCGTTTGAAAAACCAGGTGACCGCATTGATGCTGGTAAACAGCAGCCAGTCATAGGTGTCGATTTCGCCAAGAGCCGCATCCACTGCGCCGGTATCCTCCACCGGTTCGATATGGATGGTGGAGTATTCCAGGCAGTCGGCCCCGTTCTCCTCCAGCAGGGACACCAGCTCGCTGGCCTGTTCCCTGGTTCGGGTCACCACCACCTGTTTACCGAACAGTGGTCGTTTTTCAAACCAGTCAATGGTGTTTCGCAGCTTGACCACCTCGCCGACAATGACCAGGGCCGGCGGCTTGATACCGCTTTCCCGCACCACTTCGGTGATGGTCTCCAGGGTCCCTTCCACCGAGTGCTGCTGCGGGGTGGAGGCCCAGCGGACCACGGCCACCGGGGTCTGGGGATCCCGGCCGTGTTCGATCAGCTTGGCGGTGATGATGGGCAGGTTCTTGATACCCATGTAGACGACAATGGTCCCGGCGCCGGTAGCCAGTTTGTCCCAGGCGATATTGGATTCCTTCTTGGTCGGATCCTCGTGGCCGGTGACAAAGGCCACCGAGGCGGTATATCCCCTATGGGTGATAGGGATGCCGGCATAGGTGGCCGCGGCGGTGGCCGAAGTCACCCCGGGAACCACCTCAAAGGGAATCGAGGCCTGGACCAGTTCCTCGATCTCTTCCGCTCCCCGGCCGAAGATGAACGGATCACCGCCCTTGAGGCGGACCACCATCTTGCCCGCGCGGGCATGTTCCACCAGCAGACCGTTGATTTCCTGCTGGGTGAAGGCGTGCAGGCCGCCGCCCTTTTTGCCGGCATAGATCAGTTTGGCCGTGTCCGGCACGTGCCGGAGCAGTTTCTTGCTGGCCAGGTAATCGTAGACCACCACTTCGGCCCGCTCCAGGAGGTATTTTCCCCGCAGGGTGATGAGTCCTGGATCCCCGGGGCCGGCCCCGACCAGGTACACTTTGCCGGTTCTTTTAATTTTTTCGTCTGTATTGTTCATGAATGATTGATTGGCTGGGTTGCAACGGCCTGTTATGCCTGGTTGTTTTCTCCGTACACTTCATCGAGGATGGCCCTGCCGCCCCGGTCGAGCAGTACTTCCGCCAGATTCCGGCCCAGGCTGGCCGCCTCGGACACGGAACCGCTGGCCTGTTCCCTGAGTACGGTCTTGCCGTCCACCGAGGCGATCAGGCCGGTCAGGGTCAGGATGTCACCGTCCACAGTGGCATAGGCACCGATGGGAACCTGGCAGCCACCTTCCAGGCGCAGGAGGAAGGCCCGCTCCGCCGCCACTGCCAGTGCAGTTTCTTCATGGTGGAGAAACTGGAGTCCTTCCAGCAGCTCGCTGTCCGACTCGCGCAGTTCGATACCGAGCGAACCCTGACCGATGGCAGGCAGCATCTCCTCCACGGAGAAGAGCGCAGTGATCCGTTCCTGCATGCCAAGCCGGTTCAGGCCGGCTCCGGCCAGGATGATGGCATCGTACATGCCTTCGTCAAGTTTGCGCAGTCGGGTGTCCAGATTGCCGCGCAGGTCCTTTATTTCCAGGTCCGGCCGCAGACTGGCGAGCTGGGCCTTGCGGCGCAGACTCGAGGTGCCGATGGTCGCACCATGGGGCAACTCGGAAAGAGTTGCGTACTTGACCGAGATAAAGGCGTCCTGGGGCACCTCCCGGACCGGGACGACGGCCACGTGCAACCCGTCGGGCAGGTCGGTGGGGACATCTTTCATGGAGTGCACGGCCAGATCGACCCGCTTTTCGAGCAACGCGTCTTCGATCTCCTTGACAAAGAGCCCCTTGCCGCCCACCTTGGCCAAGGGCACGTCGAGGATCTTGTCGCCCTTGGTAGTGATCTTGACCAGCTCGACACTGGTGCCGGGGTGATGTGCTTCGATCTGGTTCTTGACCCAGGTGGACTGGGTGACAGCCAGCAGGCTGGCCCGTGTACCGATTTTGATTGTCTGTTTCATGGGAAGATGGAACTCTTGCGATAGGTCGTTAATCTGGTGAGGTTTGCGTATCAGTAGTTGTTTATAAACCACGAAGAACACGAAGGGCACGAAGAAAAAAAGAAAAAAGAAAAATCGTGTTGCTCGTGGTTTTCGTGGTGCCGGTACCTGTTACATCCCTGGTGGTCAGGTCCGGATCCGGTGTGTTCAGCGCTTTTTTTTGTTTTCGGATTGCTGCGTGGAGCAAAAAGACGATCCGGGGGAACCAGTGTAAAAGAAAAGAAGCCGCTTTCAAACTGAAAAAAGCGTTTTCATGCCTTGCGACATGAAAACGCTTTTTGTTGCTCGGGCAACCGTGAAAAAGAGTTGCTACGTTGTTTTGAACATCCTGTTACGGCAGTTCTTTCAGGATGGACTCGGAAACTTCCTTGATGTTCTTGGAGCCGTCCACGGAAATAACCTTGACGTCACCCTTGTTCTTGAAGTAGTTGACTGCGGCCATGGTGCCGGTCTTGTCGTCGTAGTAGATGTCGTGGCGCTTGTTGATGGCCTCTTCGTCCTGGTCATCGGCCCGGGTGGAGAGCTCGCCGCCGCAGACCCGGCAGACCAGCTTGCCGTCCTTTTCCACCGGCTTGATGGCCTCGAAGGCGATATGGTTGGGATGGTTGTTGTCGTTGGCACAGAGGCGGCGGCCCATGATGCGCTCCTTGGCCACTTCACGCGGCAGAACAATCTCGATCACGTAGTCGAGCTTCATGCCGGACTCCTGCAGGGCCTTGTCCAGGGCCTCGGCCTGGGCCAGGGAGCGGGGGAAGCCATCCAGCAGCCAGCCCTGATCCTTGTACTTGCCCAGTGTTTCCAGGACCATGGGGATGGTGATATCATCGGGAACCAGGTCGCCGCGCTCGATGTATTCCTTGGCCTTCTTGCCAAGCTCGGTCCCGCCCTTGATATGCTCGCGGAAAATGGCACCGGATTCGATATGGGCCAGGCCATACTTATCCTTGATAATAGCGCCCTGGGTGCCCTTGCCACTGCCGTTCGGTCCAAAAGCCAGAATGTTCATATCTGTCTCCTTGTGTTGGGTTAGAAAGAAGATGACCTTGTAACTTTATGATATGACAGGAGATGAAGGGTGCGGTGAAATGAATGACCCCTCATTAACCGGGAAACTATACCGTAACTTGGCCGTTTAAGCTATGAAAATATGTCCCTGGTCCGGGGTCGGGAAACGGTTGATTTGCGGATCTATTCACGGGGTCGGGATCCTCTGGGGCCTGCCATACTTTTTGACAACTTGGGGTAAAGAGGGTAGAAATGGCCGAATATGGTGCGGAACAACCGTTAACTGGTGCCTGGCCAGAAATGGTATTTTCGCCCGATCTCTGCGTTATGCTCAAAAAATAATGCTCGGAATATTACACATATGCCTGCGCTTATTTTTTTCGCATTCCTCGGAGTCTCCGCTTACCTGATCTCGAACGAAAATCCTCATTTCTGGACAGGCACTACCTGACCCTCAATTTGGGCTGACATATGCTGCACCAGGGAGGACACGAGCTCACGAAGAACACGAACCTCAATTCAGGACGAAGTTTTTTCTCTTCCTGCCCCTCGTGCTCTTCGTGGATTAAAACACAGCTTGGTTACAGGCACTTCATCCAGGACCTAAAAAGTAAAGAATAAAAGAATTTTATCATGAAAGAAATACGCGTAGGACTCATTGGCTTTGGTACTGTCGGCAGCGGGCTGGCCGAAGTACTGCTCGCCCAGCAGGAACGGTTGGAAAAGCGTTCCGGGCTTCGCATCCGGTTGGCCAAGGTGGCTGACATCAACATCTCCGAGATGCCACCCCAGTTTGGCGACGTGGCCCTGACAAACGATGCCGCCGATCTGATAGGTGATCCGGAAATCGATATCGTGGTCGAACTCATCGGCGGGATCCAGCCGGCAAAGACCTTTGTCATGAATGCCATCGCGGCCGGAAAACACGTGGTGACCGCCAACAAGGCCCTGCTCTCCCAGGAAGGCCGTGATATCTTTGCCGCCGCGGCCCGTCATGGAGTGGAAGTAGGCTTCGAGGCCAGTGTCGGCGGCGGTATCCCGGTGATCAAGGCCCTGCGCGAGGGATTGGTTGCCAATAAAATTCTCTCGATCATGGGCATCATGAACGGGACCGCCAACTACATCCTTACCCGGATGACCGATGAGGGTATTCCTTTTGACGAGGTGCTCAGAGACGCCCAGCAGCAGGGTTTTGCCGAGGCCGATCCCACCTATGATGTGGAGGGGATCGACACGGCCCACAAGCTGGCCATCCTCATGACCATGGCCTATGGGATGAATATCACCCACAACGATATCGCCACCGAGGGTATTTCCCGGATCGAACCGGTGGATATCGAGTTTGCCCGCGAGTTCGGCTGCAGGATCAAACTTCTGGCCATCAGCCGTAATCACGGCGATCACGTGGAGGCCCGGGTTCATGCGACCATGGTCCCGGAGCGTCACCTGCTGGCCAGTATCAGCGGCGCCTTCAACGCGATCCATTTCACCGGCGACATGGTAGGCAACGTTCTGCTCTACGGGCTCGGAGCCGGCAAGATGCCTACCGGTTCGGCCGTGGCTGCGGATATCGTCGATATCGCCCGTAATATCGCCACAGGTTCTGTCGGCCGGGTGCCGCCGCTTTCCTATCTCCCCGAGGAGATCAGCGACCGGAAAATAACCCCCATGGAGGAACTCTCCTGTCCCTATTACTTCCGTATCTCCGCCGTGGACAAGCCCGGGGTCCTCTCGGCCGTTTCGGGCATCCTCAGTCAGCATGATATTTCCATCGAGTCGGTGATCCAGAAGGGGCGCAAGCAGAGCGGCCCGGTATCCATTGTCATGCGAACCCATACCGCCCTGGAGTCCTCGGTGAGCAAGGCCCTGGCTGAAATCGACGCCCTGGACGTGGTGGCCGCGCCCACGGTCAAGATCCGGATTCTGGAAGAGGACGAATAGGGTCGTGAAATATATTCTGCTGGTCGGCGACGGCATGGGCGATACCCCGGTTCCGTCGCTGGCCGATACAACTCCGCTGGAAGTGGCCCGCAAGCCGGCCATCGACGCCCTGGCCCGCCGGTCCAGGCCCCTGCTGGTGCAGACCGTGCCGGAAGGGTATCCACCGGGTAGTGACGTGGCCAACCTCTCCCTGCTCGGTTATGCTCCCGAGCGCTATTATACCGGTCGGGCCCCCCTGGAAGCCGCCTCCATGGGAGTGGAAATCGAGCCCGGGGCCGTGGCTTTCCGCTGCAACCTGGTCACCGTCGAGCGAACCGGCGACGGCCGGATTATCATGCTTGATTACTCGGCCGGTCATATCTCCAGTGACGAGGGTCGGATCCTGATCGAGGCTATTCAGGCCGAATGCGGGACCGACCATTTGAGGTTTCATCCCGGGATCAGCTACCGCCACCTTCTGCTCCGCCAGGGCGAGGTGGACGGCCTGGTCACAGTGCCGCCCCATGATTACCTGGATCAGGACGTGACAGAGTTTTATAACAGGTATGCCACGGTGCCTGATCTGCAGCAGGTCATGGAACAGGCGGCCGCGATCCTGTCGGATCATCCGGTGAACCGTGAACGGGCTCGCCGGGGGCAGCTGGTGGCCAATGGTATCTGGCTCTGGGGCGAGGGTCGAAGCCCGGATATGGAGCCGCTCAGGGAGAAGTACGGCGTTTCCGGCAGCCTGATATCGGCGGTAGATCTGCTCAAGGGACTCGGGGTCTGCAGCGGTCTCAGGGTTCTGGAGGTCGAGGGGGCGACCGGCTATCTGGACACCAACTACCAGGGTAAGGCCCAGGCGGCGCTTGCGGCCCTGGAAGAGGACGATTTTGTCCTGGTGCACGTGGAGGCGCCTGACGAGGCCGGGCACCAGGGCAAGGTAGAGGACAAGGTCCAGGCCATCGAGGACTTTGATAAAAAAATCGTCGCCCCTATTGTCCAGACCATGGAAGAGCGCGGTGAGGACTTCCGGGTGGTGATCACCATGGATCATTACACCCCCCTGGCCCGCCGGACTCACGAAGACTGGCCGGTACCCATGATTATTTATGACTCCAGGGGCGTGTCCAACCCTCTTTCCAGGCCCTACACCGAGGAGAACGTCAAGCGGGCCGTGGCCGAGCGGGGGGAGCAACCGGTCAGCGGGCCGAGGTTCTTCCAGGCTTTTATCGATCCAGGCCAGGAGGCCGACTGATGGCCGGTCTGCAGCTCTCGTTGCAGGAACCGGTGTTCACCACCACCTACCGGGTCATCTACGGGGATACTGATGCCGGCGGGGTGATGTATAACGCCAATTACCTGCGGCTCTTCGAAATCGGTCGGACCGAGATGATGCGTGCCTGGGCCATGCCCTACAGCGAAATAGAGCAGGCCGGGTTCATCCTTCCGGTCACCGAGTCCTATCTCCGCTACAAGGCCCCGGCCCGCTATGATGACCTGCTGATCATCGCCACTTCCCTGGTGGAGCTGAAAAAGGTGTCCTGCCGCTTTACCTACCGGGTCAGCTGCCGGCGGGATGATCGTGAAATTCTCCTGGTCAAGGGGTTCACCAACCATGCCTGCATAACTCGTCAGGGAAAATTGACTCCCTTTCCTCCTGAAATACGGGACAAGATAGAGGGGATCGGGAAAAAAGCCTGTCCTTGAGCAAACGCGGCCTTGACAATCGGCCCGCTTCTGTTAATATTATCGACACGTGACGCGGGGTGGAGCAGTCTGGTAGCTCGTCGGGCTCATAACCCGAAGGTCGGTGGTTCAAATCCGCCCCCCGCTACCAAGTAAAATCAAAGGCTTAGGGAGTGCAGCTCCCTAAGCCTTTTTTGTGTTTGCCCGGCATGGCGGGCAAACCCAGCCTGCGGAACGCAGGCGTCACCCCGACCAGGGGGAAGACAATCCGAATCGCAAGGGCGTTGCTGGCAACGGCAGGGTCTGAAGGAAGCGATAGGAAGTGAGCGGTACATAGCGTAAGTGAACCTGATTCGGCGTCATAGGTGGGTAAGCGTGCACAATAGCGTGAAGCCCGATACCTGGTCAGACCTTTGGCGTGATTGAGGATGGGATTGCTCACCGGGAGTTCGCCTTAACCGGGGAAGCCTCCTAGCGTACTTGCAGTACGAGAGTTAAGGAAGGTTCAAGGAGAGATCCAAGGCCTACCGAAGCGGTGGGAGGTGGCAGATGATTCCGTAGTAGTGATGAAATCCCGGCCGGAGAAGCCTGGTAACAGCGTGGAGGATAAAACCGGGATGACCTGTCAGCGTTGTTTGACAGGGGCTGGTATTTGCCAAAAGCGGTATCAGTTGCGAAGGGATGAAGTTTATTTGAAGGTTCCCTGAAGATCATGGAGGTCTGGAGTCAGAACACAAGCTGCCCGACGGGGCGGGGCACATTTTCGGCGGTATGCTGTGAGAGGCCGTCTGCTGATTTTGGCCGTTCATCGGAGTAACCTGAACAGTTGAGCGTACATTGCCCATTGGGATAGAAGGCGCTCTCATTTGGGTGAAGACCCGGGGATTCCAGGCAGAAGTGGAGGGATGGGGACGCAGGACAGGAGCATGGTTGACGTTTGGTACAGTCTGTATGACCGGATGCTGAGCAGGGACGCTCTGCACAAGGCGTTTGGGAAGGTGAGGTCTGCGAAGGGAGCTGCCGGAATAGACGGCCAGTCCATCAAGGACTTTGCCGCATCAGCCGAAGCCAACATCGACTGTCTCCTGAAGGAACTGTGGGAAAAGAGTTACCAGCCACTGGCCGTGCGCCGGGTAGAGATACCCAAGCCAACCGGAGGAGTTCGGTTGCTCGGTATTCCAGCAGTCCGTGACCGTGTAGTGCAGCAGGCACTGCTCGACATTCTCCTGCCGATATTCGATCGGGATTTCCACCCGTCGAGCTATGGCTATCGCCCAGGCCGCAGTTGTCATCAGGCGATATCCAAGGCGACGATGTTTATCCGTGACTACGATCGAAAGTGGGTAGTTGATATGGATCTGTCCAAATGCTTTGACACCTTGGACCATGATCTCATCCTCAGCGCCTTTCGTCGCCGGATCAGGGACGGGAGTATCCTCGGTCTCCTGGAGAAGTTTCTGAAGAGCGGTGTAATGACGGATTCGGGATTTACGGCTAGCGAGATCGGCAGTCCACAGGGCGGCGTGATCAGCCCTCTGATAGCCAATGTGTATCTCGATTCTTTTGATCAATTCATGAAGAATCGTGGCCACCGAATAGTCCGCTATGCGGACGATATCCTGATTCTGTGCCAATCAAAGAAAGCGGCCGAGAATGCTCTTGAGCAGGCACGGCACTATCTTGAAGGAGAATTGCTGCTGACTGTCAACCGTGAAAAGACCCATATCTGCCACAGCAGTCGGGGCGTAAACTTTCTGGGAGTATCCGTATGCTCTCAGTATACGCAAATCCAGCGAGGCAAGATTAAGTCTTTCAAGGCAAAGGTCAAGGCAATGACCCGGCGTAATTCCCCGGTGAATCTTGAGAAAGTGATTGCAGATCTCAATCCGCTCTTGAGGGGATTTGCCAACTACTTCCGGATAGCGAACTGCACAGGAGAATTTTCAAGGCTGATGAGATGGATTCGGAGAAGACTGCGAGCCATCCAGCTGAAATTGTGGAAGAAGCCCAATCGGCTTCACCGCAGGCTGAGGCAGCTTGGATACAGGGGGAAGTTTGATGCGATCAAAATGAACTCCTGGGCCAATGCGGCAAGTCCTTTGAGCCATTATGCCCTGCCCAACGGATATTTACACCGGGGCTTGGGTCTCTTTGATCTTGGTGCTGTATCTACTGGAATCTCTGTTTCAATATGAAGGAAAATAAACAGGAGCCGTATACGAGACCCGTACGTACGGTTCTGTGAGAGGGATGAGGCAAGCGTAATTAACTTGCCTCACCCTACTCGATTTTATTCTGTTCTTATTACCACTGAAATTCAGCCATCGATGGATGAAGGTGTCGGGGCTTGCTTGTTGCACGGGTGTCTGTGGCCTGGATGGCCACAGTCAAGCCCCCAGGGACGGGTTTATGGCGTCCCCGTGAAACAAGCGAGGCCCGACACCGGTTTCAATGCCAAAAATTGATGGTAATCACATTTTTTTAAGGCTTTTTAGCGGATGTGGATGGTCATCAGTTTGCCGGTGTCCGGGTCTTTGCAGCGGATTTCCGCCCTGACCCTCTCGGGTGCTATGGGGGTTTTCAGCTTGAGACGGATGGTCAGCTCTCCTGGTTTCAGGCCCCGGAACAGCCAGCGAACGGTGCCCTTTTTGTGGTTATACTTCTTGAAGGCAGGGTTGGAGGAGGCAATCTCGGTCCCCGCCGGCAGGTGCTGGATGACGATCAGGCTGGCCGGGGCGGGCGGCTTGACAGTCAGCTGCAGGGTCAGCCCGGTGGAGGTACGGGTCAGGTACTTGCCGGTGATGACTCCCAGGGCCCAACTCCGGGATGCTGAAATCAGCAGGAGCAGGATGGTGACGGCTACCAGGGGTGCCAACCGTTTTCCGTGGTCGGTCATGGGGGCTCTCCTTAGCGTGATCATAGCGTGTTCTTCCCGATCTATGGCAGGACCTCGATGGCCCTGGTTTCCTGGTTCCAGCGGTATCCCGATCCCATCCACATCTCCTCGATCCTGTCCAGATCCAGGCCGGGAAGTTCGCCGTACCGGTCATACACTTCCAGAATCTCGTCGTCACTGATAACGTAGTCTCCGTTGGTGTCCGCCCAGTGGACCGGTTTCAGGACCATGGTGTCGTTGCCACCGGTGGCAACCTTCTGCTTGCTTTCCTGGCGGATGGCGACGTCGCCCCTGAACAGGAGTCGGGTTTCATAGGGACCCCGGGCTCGGGCCAGGTAGCCGCTATGCTTGGGGCCGTTGTCTTTCTTGTGGAGCCATTTCAATACATTGCCCGAGAGAATGGTGGCCTTGGGCATGGTCTGCAGGACCTCGACCCCCTCGGGTAGAACTTCGCGGACCAGGAAGGTCCGGTCGTCGCCGGTGGAGACTTTGATCACCACCGGGAAAGGCAGGCCCGGGGCACAGGCAGCAGGCAGGAGCCGGGTGGCCTGGATATCGGCCTTTCCCATATTCTCGGTATCGGGACGAAGAAAGGTCACGCCAAGCAGAAGAAGCATCAGGAGCCCGGCCGTAGCGAGCAGCGACCTGCCGGTGGGCAGGGAACCACCGGTCGCTTTCGGTGCCTCTGAAGAAGAGGTGTCCGGCTGCTGAATGTCCTTGCGCTCCCGGGATTCCAGGATCTCGTCCAGTTCGACTCCGAGTACCTCGGCCAGTCGGATACCGTTTTCCCTTTTGATGGTTGGGGAACGGTTGTTCTCCCAGCGCGAGATGGTGTCCGTGGTCACCCCGACACTGGTGGCCACGTAGAGCTGGGTCAGCCCCTGGGCTTCACGCAGCTGACGGATACGTGTCCCGTCGATACGGATCATGGGGATGCCCCCACTGGGTTTATCCTGTCTGGCCATGGTCTGCTGGATGCGCTCCAGGAAAGAGAAATGTTTCAGGGTTCTGTCTGATAATACGCCCTCCCGCAGCTCTTGAAAACCCTTTTCTGTTTTTCCGGGCTGGTTAGAGGTGTCCAGGTAACCTGCTGAAAAAACAGGCATGACGACCCGACATCGACCTGTATATAACCCCGTTTGCCCCCATGTCGTCTTTTTCCCCGACCCCGGGTGGTCTACAGTGTCAGGCAAGGGAGGGGGAAATGGTTCCTCTTTTCCGGAGTGCTGAATGGTGAGGATTGAAAACAGGAAACAGAAGAACAAAAACAAGAAAAGCGTATGGAGGTACTGATGAAAAAAAAGATGCAGATGCTCATGGCAGCGGTTGCTATGGTCGCCCTGGCAGGAACCAGTGTCCTGGCCGCGACCGGCAAGTGCACGGTGACCGAGATCAAGAAGAACGTGGTTGTCCTGGATTGCGGCAAAAGTGCAGCCAAGTTCAAGGTGAATGACAAGGTCAAGATCAAGACAATCAAGAAAAAGGCCATCGAAGGATGTTGAGGATGGCCACCTGATGACAGATCAGGAATAAGAGCCTCAAGGCCGCCTGGCCGGCCCGGAGGCTCCCCAGTTGCGAACAGGACCGGTTTGGAATTTCTGAACCGGTCCTTTTTTTGTCCTGCGGATAAACCAGCATGGCCGGACCAGGTAAGCGACCGAAGGGAGACTCCGGGTAAGCGACCGAAGGGAGACTCCGGGTTTCGGCACTGTCCAGCCACAACAGATAGCGAAGACTTCGAACCATGAAACTCACCCAGACAACACCAGGCCCCGGGGTGATTTTCGGATAAAAGTCCTGTCCAGGGGGAAGGAGAGGGGAGCATGGACGGGTTATCTGCCTGGCGGCAAGGCGCCAGGGGCCGGTGTCTGGACAACGAAAAAAGTCAGGTCGGGCCACGTGATCATTGTCGAGACTCCTGCTTTTGGGTAAGCTGGAACCTGCGGTACCCCTGCGTGCGGGGGTGATGGGTCGGAGATAATCGGCGCGGGAGAGGAGATCTTTGTTTGACGAGATGCTTGCAGGGCTTGGGCAGGGCCGGTGGCCGGACCTGGACATGCTTGTCCGGCGCTTTGACGTTGCCATGACCAAGAAGCTCGGGGTGGTCCGGCTGCCGCCCGCCTTCTGGATGAGTGATCCCAAGATCAACCCGAATACGAATCATCTTGTCTGGGCATCGTTTGTCCTGGGAGATCGCCAGCGCTGTGACCTGGCCCTGTCTGCTCTGGCCGTGGAGGAGCAGGTGCGCAGGGCCACAGATTTTGATCTGGATGATGCTCTGCACCGGTTGCTGGCCGAACTTCTTGCCCTGGTTCCCGATACGGCCCTGGGGCAACGGCTGCTGGCAAATGTCGTCCGCATGTACCCTGACCGGAAAGATCCCCTTCAGCTAGCCGGCATGGCTGGACCAGACGTGGCCAGTCACAACGAAGCATGAAAGGGAAATCGATGAACAGCGGCGAAACGACATGCGTCTGACTCCTTTCATATAACCTCCATCTCAGGACACTGGTCGTGATTAACGTAACCCTTGGTATAGCCATCCTGCTCGCCGTCGGGCTGCTGTCTGCCAAGTTCTTTCAGCTCCTGCGCCTGCCGTCGGTCACCGGTTTTATCCTGGCCGGACTGGCGCTCGGGCCGTCCTCGCTGGGCTGGATTACCGCCGAGACCATTGGTCATAACCTCAGCCACTTCACCGAGATCGCCCTGATGCTCATCGCCTTCGGTATCGGTGAGCATGTGGAGCTGCGCAAGCTGGGCTCGGTGGCCAGGGACGTGGGCTGGATCTCAGTGGTGCAGGCCCTGGCGGCCTTTGTCCTGGTGGTTGCCGGAACCTTCTTCACGGTCCGGCTGGTGTCGCCAACGCCTGGAACGGTGACCGACGCCATGGTTCTGGCCCTGCTGCTCGGGGCGGTGGCAGTGGCCACTGCTCCGGCCGCTATTCTCCACGTGGTGCGGGAAACCGGGGCCCGGGGGCCGCTGACATCCACTCTCATGGCCGTGGTGGCTGTGGACGACGGGCTGGCCATCATGATTTTCGGCATGGCCATGTCCGCCGCCCACCAGCTGGTGGGACCGGGTGAAGTATCGCCCTACGTGGCACTCCTTCTGTCTGTCTATGAAATCTGCGCCTCGCTGGTTATCGGGGTGGTGACCGGTTTCCTGATCGACTTTGCCCTGCACAAGCTGCATAACCGGGGGGAGATGCTCACCGGTGGGCTGGCCCTGCTCCTGCTCTGCGGGGAGTTGACCCGGATGCTGCACCTGTCGCCGCTGCTGGCCGGGATGGCGGCCGGCTTCACCATCATCAACCGGGCTGAGCGGGACGAGCGACTGTTCAGGACCCTCAACGCTTTTGAACCACCAATCTATGTCCTGTTCTTCACCCTGGCCGGGGCCCACCTGGATCTGGGGGCCCTGAAGCTGGCCGGCTGGGTGGGACTGGCCTATTTCATCTCCCGGGTTCTTGGAAAATATCTGGGCACTCTGCTTGGTGGCTACATATCCGGTGCCTCGCCGGTGGTCAGGAACTATCTGGGACTCTCCCTGATTCCCCAGGCCGGGGTCGCCATCGGTCTGGTGTTCATGATCAGCAGCGATCCACAGCTCGGTAGCTGGTCCTCGATCATTACTCCCGTGGTGCTGGCCAGCGTCGTGCTTTCCGAGCTCATTGGGCCGCTCCTGGTCCATATTAACCTGCTCAAGGGTGGAGAGATAGCCGAGTCAGAAGGGGAGCCCGGCTGCGAGGGCCGCAAGGGGATCGCCTGCAGGCTCTGGCTCCGCAGTCCCGAGGGCATCCGGCTGGCACCATGGCCCTGGGAGAAACTTCACCCTGCGGCCAATCCCCAGGGAGTGGTGGTGTTCGGGGCCTACCATTTTGCCACCGTCCGCGGTCTGGCCCGCATTGCCACCATCCTGGCCCACCATTACCATGCCCTGCCGCTGTCGGTTCGGATTCTGGACAAGCGTGAGCGGGGCAAGTTCTCCGAGGAGGAGCTGGGGGCCATGTTCCTGCCGGAGAAAGACGAGGCCGCAAGCCTGGGCTATCCCCTGCGGACCGAGGTCATCTATGACAGCCCGGCCTCCGGGCTGGTGGCGGCAGCGGAATACAACAATGCCCGGGCCGTGGTCCTGGGTTATCCGCGCGGGCACAAGACCTATGCCTTACGGAAGGTGGTGGACCAGGTGGCGGCCAATGTCCTCTGTCCGGTGGTGACGGTTCATTTCGTCGGAACCCTGGTCTGTGAGCGGATTCTGGTGCCCTTTCTCTTTTTCGAGGAGCTTGAGGAACTCCTGCCGGTGGTCGAGGCCGTGGCCACAGTCGGACATTCCCGGGTCACCTTCCTTCATCTCCTCCATCTCGACAGTTCCAGGGAGGAGATAGAGGCCAGTGAGCGTCGACTGGAGCAGTGGCTGGAGGAAAATTTCTTTGATGTCCAGACCCGGTTCCGGGTGGAGGCGGCCGAGTCCCGGCTGGAATCGATCCTCCAGGAATCCGCGTATCACGACTTCATTGTCATGGCCGCTGCCCGGCGAACCGGAATTAAACGGCTGTTTTTCGGGTCCCTGGCCGATGCCGTGGCCCGCAACTGTCAACATCCCGTGTTCGTGGTCCATGCTCCGGACCGGCGTCTGCTCGAAGCGGCAACCCTGCCGGAGTCTGCATGAAGTCCCCTGTTGTAGCGGTGATCGGCGGTGGTCCGGCCGGGCTCATGGCTGCCGGCCAGGCGGCCTCCTGCGGGGCCGCGGTGGTGCTGCTTGAAAAGATGCCGACTCCCGGCCGCAAACTCTGTATCACCGGCAAGGGGCGCTGCAATATCACAAACGTTGCCGAGCTCCCCGATTTTCTGGAACATTTCGGTGCAGGCGGCCGTTTTCTGCACCAGCCATTCGCCCGCTTTTTCACCCCGGCACTCCTTGCCTTTTTTGAAAACCTGGGGCTGCCGGTGGTGGTGGAGCGCGGTGGCCGGGTCTTTCCGCAAAGCGGGCAGGCCCGGGATGTCCTTCGGATCCTGCAGGGCTGGGTGCATCGGGCCGGGGTCAGGGTTCGGACCGGGGCTCCGGTTTCCCGCCTGCGGATTCGCGGGCAGCGGGTCATCGGTGTGGTCCTGGACAACGGAGAAAAAGTCTCCTGTGATGCGGTGGTGATCGCCACCGGTGGAGCCTCCTACCCGGGTACCGGCTCCACCGGGGATGGCTACCGGCTGGCCCGGGATACCGGTCACCTGCTGGTCGCACCCCGGCCGGCCCTGGTGCCACTGGAGACAGAGATGGATACCACACCCCTGGCCGGACTGTCACTTCGCAATGTCCAGGTCCGGCTGCTGGTCAAGGGGAAAAAGAAGCGCCAGCTTTTTGGCGAGATGGCCTTCACACGGTCGGGCGTTTCGGGTCCGGTGATTCTGACCCTGAGCGGCGCGGCGGTGGACGGGCTCCGGGCGGGGCAGCAGGTCAGTCTGGTGGTGGATCTGAAGCCGGCCCTGGACGAGCCGCGGCTGGATGCCCGACTGCTGAGGGATTTCTCGGCCCGGGCCCGGGAGCCGCTCTCCAGTGTTCTTCGCGGTCTGCTGCCGCGGGAACTGGTTGGAATCTGTCTCGCACAGACCGGGCTTGTCCCGGAAAAACCAGCGGCCCAGGTGCGGGCCAAGGAGCGCCGCCGGCTCAAGAGCTGGCTCAAGAACTTTCGCCTGGAGATCAGTGGCTATCGGCCCCTGAAAGAGGCCATTGTCACGGCCGGCGGAGTGGATACGCGCGAGGCGGATCCCCGGACCATGCAGTCAAAACGGGTGGCCGGGCTCTATTTTGCCGGTGAGGTGCTCGATATCCAGGGCGACACCGGGGGCTATAACCTGCAGGCGGCCTTTTCCACCGGCTGGCTGGCCGGGCGCTCGGCGGCCGGGACAACGGGGTGACCATGTTTCTGCCGACCACCGAAAAAGAACTTCGCCAGTTGGGCTGGGACCGGCCCGATATTATCCTGGTCACCGGCGATGCCTATATCGACTCGCCCTTTATCGGCGTGGCCCTGGTGGGCAAGATCCTCATGGCGGCCGGATACCGGGTGGCAGTGATCGCCCAGCCCGAGGTGGACTCGGGCCGCGATATAACCAGGTTGGGAGAGCCGAGGTTGTTCTGGGGCGTATCCGGCGGCTGCATCGACTCCATGGTGGCCAACCGTACAGCCACCGGCAAGCGACGACACCGGGATGACTACACCCCGGGCGGTGCCAATACCCGCCGCCCCGACCGGGCCGTCATTGTCTATGCCAACCTGATCCGTTCTCATTTCAAAAATACCTGTCCCATTGTCCTGGGTGGAATTGAGGCCAGCCTGCGCCGGATTGCCCATTACGACTACTGGTCCAGCAAGGTGCGCCGTTCCGTTCTTTTTGACGCAAAGGCGGATTATTTGCTCTACGGTATGGCGGACCGCTCAATAGTGGAACTGGCTGACGTATTGCAAAGCGGCAGGGATCCGCGGGCGATCCGTGGTCTCTGCTATGCTGCCGCCAGGCCGCCGGAGGAGTGCCTGGTTCTGCCATCGTTTCAGGAGACGGCGCAAAGCAAAACAGGCTTCCTCCGAATGTTTGAGCTGTTTTACCAGAACAATGATCCGGTAACCGCCCGGCCCCTGGCCCAGCAGCAGGATTCACGATTCCTGGTCCAGAATCCGCCTGCGCCGTATCTGAGCACCGAGGAACTCGACCAGGTACATGCGCTTCCGTTCGAACGGGAGCTGCATCCCTGGTATCGCCGGTTCGGGGAGGTTCGGGCTCTGGAAACCATCCGTTTTGCCATAACCACCCACCGGGGCTGCTACGGCGAGTGTAATTTCTGCGCCATTGCCGTGCACCAGGGACGAACCGTGCGTTGGCGCAGCCAGGAATCCATCCTGGCCGAGGCCCGGGATATCGCGGCCCATCCGCGGTTCAAGGGGGTCATTCAGGACGTGGGCGGGCCCACGGCCAACATGTATGGCTTTGAATGTCGTCGTAAACGCACAAAAGGATGTTGCCAGGACAAAAGGTGCCTGTATCCGGAGCCGTGCCCGGCGCTCGGTATCGATCACCGGCCCCAGGTCGAGCTTTTGCGCAGGCTCCGCCAAATCCCGGGAGTTCGCAAGGTGGTGGTGGCCTCGGGGGTCCGTTATGACATGATTCTGGCCGACCGGAAGCATGGGCGGGAATATCTGCGCCAGCTGGTCCGGCACCACATCTCCGGGCAGATGAAGGTAGCACCCGAGCATTGCGTGGACAAAGTGCTCGACTGCATGGGCAAGCCGGGCACCGGGAGCCTGCTGCGTTTTCGTGAGCTCTTTTACCAGCTCACCGAAAAAGAGGGGCTGCCGCAGTTTCTCACCTACTACATCATTGCCGCCCATCCCGGCTGCACCCGGGAAGACATGGCGGCCCTCAAACGGTTTGCCCGCGAGAAGCTCAAGCTGATTCCGCGCCAGGTTCAGGTGTTCACGCCCACCCCCTCCACCTGGTCCACCCTGATGTACTGGACCGGGAAAAACCCCTTCACCGGCACGCCCTGTTTTGTCGAACGGACCGCTGCCGGCCGGGAGAAGCAGAAACAGGTGCTGATTTCCGCCCTGGTTGACAGGAAGCAGGCTCCCGGGGACAGGGAGCGAGCAAAAAAACCGGCCCGCTCCGGGAGGCGTGGTCGAAAAGGGCGCCGGGGCGGAAAAACCGGCTCCAACTTGTGACAATCAGCAGGAGGAGAGAAAAATGCCCCATTTTGGACTCATGGACGAAGGTGAGATGATTCCCCGGGACGCCGCCCTCCTTCGGGCCCGGCTCCACGTGCGTTGCGGCCGACGCCGGCTTTTTGAGGGGAAGTTGCCGGAGGCGGTGGCCACCCTCTACGACGGTCTGCTGGCCGCCATGCGTTGGTACGCGCTCACCGACGGGGAGGTGCACCGCCAGATCCACACCCGGGGAGACAGACTGCTTGAAGACGATGTGGAATTGCAGAAACTCCTGCTGGAGCATGGGGCCTGGGATGATGTATTGGATTTTCAGGGGTTGCGCTCCCTGGTCGACGATGCCATGGAGGGGCGGCTGGCCGATTTTGACCGCCACCGTCTCATGGAGCAGATAGAAGCGGTCTTGACCCGGCTCGGGGTCCTGCCCTTTGACGAGGATGCTCTGCCGCCGGAGGATCCAGAGACCCTGTAGGAGCAGTCCGCCCGGGCTGCAACGAAGGAAAACCCAGATAAGAGAGGTGAACTATGGCCAAGGTAACATTCAAGGGAAACCCGGTGCACACGGTTGGTGACCTGCCGCAACTGGGGGATTTGGCGCCGGATTTTCTTCTCACCCGGACAGATCTCAGTGATGTCACTCTGCAGGATTTTGGTGGCAGGCGGGTGGTGCTTAATATCTTTCCCAGTGTGGACACACCGGTGTGCGCCACCACGGTGCGCCGTTTCAATGCCGAGATCAATACCATCGACAACGCGGTCTGTCTCTGTGTTTCGCTCGATCTGCCCTTTGCCCATGCCCGTTTCTGCGGTGCCGAAGGGCTTGACGATGTGATTTCGCTCTCCGAGCTGAGGAACCGGGATTTTGGTGATGCCTATGGGGTGCGGATCGCCGAAGGCCCGCTGGCCGGGTTGCTGGCCCGGGCTGTGGTGGTGCTCGACGGGTCTGGCCGCGTGCTCCACCGCGAGCTGGTGGCCGAGATCACCGACGAACCGGATTACGAGGCCGCCCTGTCCGTACTGCGGCAGTAATAACCCGGCTGGCCAGGGTCGTCATCGGCAGGGGCAGGCCTCAGGTTCTGGTCAGCAGGAAGTAGAACAGAACGGCCAGCCCCTCGATGGCCGCCAGGATACCGATGCCGATCAGGAGCTTCTGGCGGAAGCTGCGCGGTTCCCTGCGGGGAATGGGTTCCTGTTCGTCGTGCTGCCTGTCCTGTCTGGTCATGGCTGCTGGCTTTTCTTTTGAGATTACCATCAATCTTTGGCATTGAAACCGGTGTCGGCCTCGCTTGTTTCACGGGACGCCATAAACCCGTCCCTGGGGGCTTGACTGTGGCCATCCAGGCCACAGACACCCGTGCAACAAGCGAGGCCGACACCTTCATCCATCGCTGGCTGAATTTCAGTGGTAATCAGATGTTCTTTTTTTCCGGTAGACGATGGTGGGGCAGGGCGGATTTTTTATTTTTCAGCCTCTTTCTGCTGCGCCGCCACCTGGGCCCGGACCTGCTTGATGATATCAGACACCAGGGCGCCGGACGGGCCCTTGGCCATGGGATTGATCCGCACCAGCTCCTCCCAGACCGCCAGTGCTCCGTCCACGTCCTGGAAGTCATTTATCAGGATGACGCCCTTGTTGAACAGGGCCTGTTCGTGGCGGGGGTTGATTTTCAGGGCCCGATCCAGGGTGGCGATGGCCTCTTCTGGTTGCTTGTTGCGCCGGTACATGACGGCCAGATCGGTGAGAACATTGGTGTCTCCCGGCTGCAGTTCCAGGGCCTTGTTGTAGGCCCGGATGGCTTTGGCCGGCTGGTTCGAGTCAAAATAGGCGTGGCCGAGCTGGACCCAGGCGGCCACGTTGTCCGGGTTGTTCTTTGTCTCCTGTTCCAGTGAGGCGATGGCCCGGGTCATGTCGGGGTCTCCGGCGTTCTGACTGGTGGGCGGATGATTATGGCCTGCCGGCGGGGCATTGAAGACAGAGTAGACAACCCCGCTGAGAAAACCGGCAAACAGGGCAATGGAAACCGAGATGAGCAGCGTCTGGAGGGTATATTTCTTTTCAGAGGCCATGATGCTCCTTGGGTTGAGGCGTTGTGGCTGGATGGGCTGATTACAGCTCCCAGAACTTACCGAACGCAGGGAAAAAGGCAACCCTTTTCCCTTTGTCTGTTTCTGTTCTCTTTGTGTTTCTGCCTGTGAGTCCGTATTTTTTTTATTCCAGAAGACCTGTTTTCCCGCTTTTCCTCCCTCTCCTTCTGACTTTTCCCCGGGCCAGCTGGTGTTCCCAGGCCACGTTTTGTTTCTATTGTTTCATTTATGTAAACTTGCAAACCGATATGTTCATATTTGTGACGTAAATGTAATGAACTGTCGTGTCAAGGAGTGTGGTATCGGTGGATTGTCTTCAAGGGAAAGAGGTTGTAGATCCTTCCTGGTTGAGGGATGGCACCGGTTGGCGGCCCTGCTGGCGGACCTGTTGTTGAATATGGAATAAATATTGCAAAAACGTATGGTAACAACAAGCTCAAACACCAGGTATCAGCCATGCATGATTCGCTTACAGCAGAAGCAGGAAATTCAGCCGCCTGGGAAGAACGCACCGGCCCCAGAGCCACAGAAACCCTGGAAGTTCGGGCCCTGTACCGCATTGTTCAGCTCATCGGTTCGGCCGTGCATCTGGATTCGACCCTGGCCGAGGTGTTCAAGGTTCTCCACGACACCCTGCAGATGGAGCGGGCGACCCTGGCCATTCTCGACAACGACCGTTCACGGCTGGTGATCCGGGCCTCCTACGGGCTGTCCGTGGAAGAGGAAATGCGTGGTACCTACGCCCTGGACGAGGGGATTTACGGCCAGGTGTTCCAGAGCGGTACCCCCTGTATCGTTCCCGACATTCACAGCGAACCGCTCTTCCTCAACCGGACCGGAGCACGGAACAGGATTTCCAAGTCCACCCTGGCCTTTATCTGTGTTCCCGTGGTTCTGGGTGACGATGTTGTCGGCGTTCTCAGTGTGGACCGGCTGTTTGCCGCCGAGGTCAACCTGGAGGAGGATGTCCGTTTTCTCACCGTTCTCTCCACCATCATCGCCCAGTTCCTTCATCTGCACCAGGCCATCCGCAAGGATCGGGAACAGCTGGTCCTGGAAAACAAAAGCCTGAAGGCCGAACTCCATGGGCGCTACAACCGGCATTACATCATCGGCCAGTCCAAGGCGATTCAGGAAATTTTCTGGAGCATCGAACGGATAGCCCCGTCCAGGGCCACGGTGCTGCTGCTGGGTGAGTCCGGTACCGGCAAGGAACTGGTGGCCCGGGCCATCCACGAGGCCAGTGACCGCAAGAACAGGCCGCTTATCAAGATGAACTGTGCCGCCCTGCCGGAGAATCTGCTGGAAAGCGAACTCTTTGGCCATGAGAAGGGGGCCTTTACCGGAGCCGGCGCTGTCCGTCTGGGTCGGTTTGAACTCGCCGACGGCGGAACTCTTTTTCTTGACGAGATCGGCGAGATGCCCCTGTCCCTCCAGGCCAAGCTGCTCCGCGTCCTCCAGGAACAGCAGTTTGAGCGGCTGGGCTCCACACGGACCCTGAGTGTGGATGTGCGGATTATCGCGGCCACCAATGTCAGTCTGGAAAAAGCCGTGGCCGCCGGGACCTTCAGGAGCGATCTCTTCTACCGTCTGCACGTGGTGCCACTCAACCTGCCCCCGCTGCGGGAGCGGCGCGACGATATTCCCCTGCTGCTGGATCATTTTCTCCGCAGCAGCAACAAGCGAAACGGCAAGAATCTTCGCATGAGCCGGGAGTTTCTCGACTTTCTTACCGAGTATGACTGGCCCGGCAATGTCCGGGAGCTGCAGAACCTGATCGAGCGTCTGGTGATTCTCTCCAGTGGCGATGTCCTGCGGGTGGAGGATCTGCCCGAGTATCTGCTGACCCGGGAAACACCGGTTGTCACCCGGCGGCCTGCGACCCCGGAACATGCACCGGACAGCTCTACCCTGTCCCGCGATCCGGAGCCGCCAACGGTCCACAAGCCACTCCACGAGCTGGAACGCGACCAGGTGGAGGCGGCTCTCAAACGCCATGGCTGGGTCCAGGCCCGGGCCGCCCGCGAGTTGGGCTTGACCCAGCGCCAGATCGGCTACCGGATCAAGAAATACAACCTCAAGCGGCCGGAATACTACTGATCCCCTCTCCACTGGTCAGGCGGACCCTCTCTTCCGCGTTCCGGCCCCTGATCCTTACCTTCTGTTCCCCTGAACTAGCCCGCATATTTCACAAGCGATCTACTGCAAGGCCTGAAAACACCGCGCCTGCTGCGTCACAGCTTCAAAAAGAGTCCTCGAAATATTTCAATATGTCTGCGGCTCTTTTTGAAGCTGTTCCTCGAAGGTCTCTCTTCGTTCGCTATCTGCATCCACGGCGTTTTCAGACCTTTCGCCACGATCATTGTGAAATATGCGGGCTAGCAACCAGCTCTCTTCCTGCCGCGCTTCGGCGCCGCGGTACTTCTTTTCCTGTCCCTGATCCTGCCGGTCGCTCTGTTCAGAACACAAAGGGGGCAAAGAACACGGGGGCAGCCGTGGTCTGCTGCTGCGTGTTCTTTGCCCCCCTTCAACAATCAGGCAGATCTGGACTCTTTCCTCCTGATGGCCTTCCTTTTTTCAGCCGCAGCCGGTTCCGGCACCCATGCAACCGCTGCCGGAAGAGCATTTGCGCATTCTGCCCTGGAGGCTGGTCAGCCCTTTACCGGTATAGACGGCCTCCAGCCCCTTTTCGATGAATCCCGACATGACGATGGGCTTTATCTGTTTCTTTTTCAGGGTTTCCCTAGGGCTTTCGCCCAGGTCGTTGACCAGGATGGCCCGGCAGTCGCCCAGGATACGGCTGATGTTGAACCAGCGCTGGGAGCCGCCCCCGGCCGCGGGTGCCGGTCGTTCCTCGATAAGTTTGTAGCCACCCTGGCCGTCCTCGCCCCAGATCTGGAACCGGGTGGCCTCGCCGAGGTGCTGGTTGACAAGCACGCCTTCCAGGGTCGCCACCGCCACATAGGGCCGCTTGGCCACCGAGTGGCCGGGCAGCTTGGCGCAGGCCGAAAGACAGCCCCGCATCTCTTCGGTGCGGTCGTCGTCGAGCAACCCCACCGCATCGGCCCGGCAGCGGGTGCAGTGGCGCATCTGCGGCAGGTACTGTTCGGCCTCGTTGCGGATCCCGGTCATGTAGATCCTGGAGGGTTCCGGGATATTTTCAAATACCGTGTCGACGTTGGGGTACATGGCCATGCAGTTGAACAGGTCGGCGCCGAGATCGCGCATGGCCCGCGCCACCTTGATGATGTGATGGTCATTGACGCCGGGAATGGCGATGGTGTTGATCTTCACCGTGATGCCGTGTTTCTTCAACTCCCTGATCGATTGCAGCTGCCTGGCCAGGAGCAGTTCGGCCCCCTGGCGTCCCCGGTAGAGCACCCGGCCGTCCCGGACCCAGGAATAGATGTTTTTACTCACCTCGGGATCCACCGCATTGACCGTGACGGTCACGTGCGAGACCCCGATCTCGGCCAGCTCGGGCACGTAGGGGCTCAGGTTCATGCCGTTGGATGCCAGGCAGAGGATGGTTTCAGGGTATTCCCTGCGGATGAGACGCATGGTCTCCAGGGTTTCATCACCATTGGCAAACGGGTCGCCGGGGCCGGCAATGCCGGCCACCGAGATTCGCGGCTCCTTTTCCAGCACCCTGCCCATGTAGTAGAGGGCCTGTTCCGGGGTGAGGACGGTGGAGGTCACACCGGGACGCGACTCGTTGACGCAGTCATACTTGCGGTTGCAGTAGTTGCACTGGATATTGCACTTGGGCGCCACTGGCAGGTGGACCCGGCCGTACAGCCCCTTGACCTTGGCGTTGAAACAGGGATGCCGGTTGAAATCGAGTGGTGTTGTCATGGTGTGCTCCTTTATATGAATTCAGAGTTCTAAATCCTGTTTTCTGCGGGTTTTTCCGGCCTGGTCTTCTGCCTACATGTAGGCGTAGCCGACATCCGAGGCGTCCTGTTTGGCACCGATCATCGCATTGGTCACCGTGTCGAAGAGCTGCTGCGCCCCCTGGTAGCCGAGATGGAGAATGCGCTGGCCGCCGACCCGGTCGTGGATGGGAAAGCCCACCCGGACCAGGGGGATGGCCAGCTTTCTGGCCAGGGGATATCCCTTGGAGTGACCAATAATGAGATCGGGCTTGAGCGACCCGGCCATTTCACCGATGTCGAAGAAATCCATGTTTTCAAAAACCTGTGGCTGCTCCAGGAGAATATCACCGGTGAGTTTCTCGATGGTCCGGGCCAGCTTGCCCGACGAGCCGCCACTGGCGCAGAGCACCGGCTGGATACCGATTTCCGCCAGAAAGACGGTCAGGCCCGCAACCAGATCCTCTTCGCCATAGACAATGGCCCGTTTGCCGAAGATATATTTATGCCCGTCCACGTAGGCATCCACCAGTCGGCCCCGCTGGTGGACGTATTTTTCCGGCACCGTCCTGCCGCTGATTTCGGCAAGCAGGGCCAGAAAACGGTCGGTCTCTTCAATACCCATGGGTAACCCCAGCCGGTGGCATGGAACCTGGAACTTCTTCTCCAGAACTCTGGCACCCGAGTTGGAGTCGGCCAGGGTGTGGCCAAATTCGATGGAGAGCCGGCTCCTTCCCATGGACTCGATGCGCTCAAGCGGGGTGCCCCCGGCCGGAACTTTGACGTATTCCTTAAAGATGGGGCCATCCATGGTGGTGGAGAGATCCGGGAGCATGGTCCAGTCCAGGCCGAAATCGTCCAGGATCTCCTGGAGGAGCCGATAGTCGGCCGAGGAGACAAAGCCCGGCATCAGGTTGATGGTTTCGGTTTTCGGTCCTGATTCGGCCAGCTGTTCGACCACCGATTTCACCGCTGCGTGAAATCCCTCCATGTGGGTGCCCGAATAGCTGGGGGTGGATACGTGGATAAATTTGGGCAACCCCTCGGAACCGGCGGTGTCACGCTGGAATTCCCTGAGGTACATGGGCACGTCGTCGCCAATGGTCTCGGTGAGGCAGGTGGTGGCGATGCCGATCATGGCCGGGCGGTATTTTTCCGCCACATTGGTCAGGCCCTGTTTCAGGTTGGGGCCGCCACCATAGACCGCGTGCTTCTCGGAAAGCGAGGAGGAGGCGATATCGATGGGCTCGTTGTAGTGGCTGATGATATAGCGCCGCATGTAGGTGGCGCAGCCCTGGCAGCCGTGCAGATAAGGCACCGTGCCCTCGATACCCTTGAAGGCCAGGCAGGCACCCAGGGGCTTGCACAGCTTGCAGGCATTGGTGGTGGAAATATAGTTGGGCGGTGGATTCTTGCTCATGGTCGGTACCTGTCTGGTTTTCAATTATTGCCGGGGACAAAGCGCCATACCGGGCTCATGACCGAGTTGTAGACTTCCCGGGCGAAGTTGAGCATGCCGGTGAATCCGGCCAGGGCTTCCTTGCGTTCATGGTTGTGGTCACAGAACCCGATCCCCAGCTTGTAGGCAATGGGCCGTTCCTTGACCCCACCAACAAAGATGTCGACGCCCTTCTCCTTGAGAAAGGAGGTCAGCTCCAGGGGATTGGAGTCATCGACAATGACCGTGCCCGGATCGGTGATAGCGGCCAGCTCTTCATAATCTTCCGTGGTGCCGGTCTGGGAGCCCACCAGGACCACCTGCATGTCCACCAGGCGAAACGCCTTGACCAGGGAAAAGGCTTTGAAGGAGCCGCCCACGTAAATGGCGGCCTTTTTTCCAGCCAGGGCCCGGCGGTATTTTTCCAGCTTCGGGACCAGTTCGCTCACCTCCTGACGGACCAGTTCCCTGGTTCGGGCCATGATGGCTTCGGCCTCTGGATCACCGGGAAATTTTTTCAGGAAAAAGCGGGCGATGTCGTAGAGGGCCTCGGACATGTCCTCGATGCCGAAGTAAGAGACCCGCAGCGACGGAACCCCGTATTTCTCTTCCATCATGTTGGCCAGCCCCATGGTGGATCCGGAGCACTGGACCACGTTGAGAGCGGCGCCGTGGGCCCGGCGGATATCATCCACCCGGCCGTCACCGGTGATGTTGGCCACCACCTCGATGCCCATGCGCTCATAATACTTACGGACCATCCAGATCTCGCCGGCCAGGTTGAAGTCGCCGAGGATATTTATGGAAAAGCGGGAGATGGTCTCGGTCTCCCCGGTACCGATGAGCCGGAACATGGCGTCGCAGGCGGCCTGGTAGCCGGCCCGCTTGTTGCCCTTGAATCCCTCGGATTTGACCGGGATGACTGGGATACCGGTTTCCTTCTCCATCTCGCGGCAGACCGCTTCCAGGTCGTCGCCGATGATGCCGACGATACAGGTGGAGTAGACAAAGGCGGCCCTGGGATTGTGGCGGGCGATGAGTTCACGCAGGGCGCTGGCGAGTTTTTTCTCGCCCCCGAAGATGACGTCGCGTTCCTGGAGGTCGGTGGAAAAGGAAAGCCGGTGCAACTCCGGCCCCGAGGACAGGGCACCGCGGATATCCCAGGTGTAGACCGCGCAGCCGATAGGACCGTGCACCAGGTGCAGGGCATCGGCAATGGGGTAGAGGACCACCCTCGAACCGCAGAAGGTGCAGGCCCGCTGGCTCACGGCCCCGGCCAGGCTGTCCTTGTTGCAGACAATGGAAAACGGGGTCTTCCCCTTGATGTAGATCTGGTCAGCTCGCTCTTTCAGTGCAACTGCCACCATGGTCTTTCTCCTGATATGCGTTTGCGAATAGATGCTGCCAGGAGAAAGGCAAGAGGTGTGCCATGTGCGCTTTTTGTATTTTTCTTTATTGTTTCAGGTGGTTATCTTTGAATGTGTCTTTAGCGGCGACCGGGTGGATGGGGCCAACTTGTCAGGAAGAGGACAAAAAGGAAAGGGTGCTACAAAACTGTAGGCAAGGGGGAGCCAGGGGCCGGCCGGCAATGGGCCGGGCCCTGGTTTCAGATTGGCAGGACGCGGACGCGGGTGGAGCTGAAATCCGGGATCCCGGCCTGGACATCGACCATGGGCAGGTTGCCCAGGTGGTCGTCCCGCCGGGAGATATCGTTGGGGTTTATGCCCCTGCCCCGGCGGGGATCAGGGATCAGGACATCGCCTGAAACTACTCTGGAACCGCCCAGAAAGACAGATTGTCCGTCCTTCACCTCCACCCGGCCCGCACCATGGTAGGTGTGGCCGTAATGGAAGGAGATAGCCAGGCAGCCGGGACGGATGAGTCTTGTGGTCTGCACCTGTCCGGTAATGCCCCGGGGTGTGCTCCTGGAAACCAGCCGTACCCTGTCCCCGTCCTGTATTCCCAGGTTGCGGGCATCGTCGGCGTGCATGACGATATGGTTTTCAGGGAAGATTTCCAGGGCCGCGGGGTGGTTGATGGTCCGGGACTGGGTATGGACGTTCATCTTGTGGGTGACCACCTGGAAGGGATAGTCCCGGTCTTTTTCAGCCACCACATCGCCGGCCGAGTCGGTTGGTGGCCAGTAGTGGACTGTACCGGGGTAGCGCTCGCCGGTGAGTGCGTTTCTGGCCGCGGCCATCTCTTCATTGAAGAGCACCACCCGTTTAAGGCCATGTTTGAATTTCTGTCCGTCAAACTGGTCCTGGTATCTGGCAAAGATGCCGCCGCGGGCCAGGGCATGGCAAAGGGTTTTCCACTGCGGGTCCGGCAGGATGTCCCGGTATCTGGCCACGGGGTAGTTGGCTTCCACGAACCGCTGTTCTTCGGGCGTGGCAGCCGGCAACCCACCATTGGCAGCAATGTTGGCAAAGCCCCTGAGGTAAAAGTCCTCGCCCCGGAACAGGGGATGGAGGTTGCCCTCCCGGTCACCGATGGCCCTGGCGCCAAAGCCCGGCAATCCCAGGTGGTTTGCCAGGTCGATGAGAAAGGTTTCCAGGCAGAAGGGTCTGCCGTCCGCGGTCCTGGTGGTGAGTGGTTCGATGAGCGGGGTGCGCAGGGCGGTGAACCGGCAGGCTGGTGCATGGGGATGGATCCAGCCGTAATGCCCTTCAGCCCAGGTCACGTCCGGGATAATGTAATCGGCAAAGATATTGGATTCGTTGATCGTCGTGTCGATGGAGACATAGAGCGGCACCCGGTCCGGGTCGGCCAGGGTCTCTTTATACCGGGATCCGCCGGGGGTGGAATAGACCGGGTTGTAGAAGTAGTGGAACAGTACCCGGCACCGGTAGGGATAGCCGGCATCGATACCGTTCATGGTCTCGACACTGAGGCCACCCCTGGTGAAGGTGAACCAGGGACGGCTGGCCGGGTAGCCGCTGCCTCCCTGTTCCTTCCGGCGGCGGAACTCAGAGCTCTTTTCGTAGACCGCCTTTTCCCGGGAGAGCATTACCCCGCGGGGCTTGCGCCGGCCGGGGAACTTTTTCAGATCATAGAGCCCCCTGTGCCAGGCAGCGACCTTGCCGCCGGAACTCAGGTAGCCACCGCGCATCTCGATGGAACCTGTCATGACGTTCAACAGGGCAATGGCATAGGCCGCATAGGTGCCGCAGAGGTAGTTGCCGGCCCCGTGGTACTGGCACACCGCCGCCCTGAACCCATGGGCGGCGAACTCCCTGGCCGTGCGGGCGATCTTTTCGGGCGCGATACCGCACCACGAACCATACTCCTCCAGGGTATGGGCCTGCACTGCTTCCCGCATGAGCCTGAAACCGGTTTTGACCAGGACCCGTTCGCCGGTAGCCAGGGTGAGATGTCGTTCCTGGTCGAGCATGGCCCGGTCCACGGTGTCAAAGGGAATCGGGCTGCCATCTGCCGGGTCCAGGACCACGTAGCGTTCATCGGCCTTACTGTTGCCCGACGGAACCAGGTCGCCCAGGCGGAGAAAGGTCTGGCTACGCTCATGGCCCGGCTCGACGATGACCAGGTGGGTGGCGTTGGTGTAACAGCCATGGCCCAGTTTGTCCGCGGCCGCCGGACAGGGAGCCTGGAGGTATGCCCGGTCATAGGCCCCGTGGTCGATCATCCAGCGCAGCATACCCATGGCCAGGGCCCCGTCCTGGCCCGGCTTGACCGGCAGCCAGTCGTCGGCATGGACAGAACCGTTCTGGGCCCGGGGATCGACGATCACAAGCCGGACTTCACCCCGGGCATGCCGCCTGGCGATGGCCGCGCCATAGGTGTTGATCCCGGGCTGGAGGGCCTCGTAGATGTTGGCCCCGAACACCAGGATATATTCGGCCTCCCAGGGATTGGCCTTGAGTTCCCACTGTTTTTTTTCGCTCAGGGCAAAGTTGCCCATCCGGAAGCCGATTCCGCAGATATCGGTGTGGCCGACCCGGTTGATGGAGCCCATCGCGTCCTTGACAAAGCGGTTGATGAGAGCCTTGCGGCCGGTCTGCAGTCGGCCGGTCATGAAGACAAAGGTGTTGCGCACCGGTCCCAGCTCCGGGGCCCGGGGATCGATGGGTTCATCACTGTTGAGCTCGGCCAGGCCGGGGACGTGGCGGTCCTCGCCAAGGTGGCCAAACAGCTGGCCGCCCTCACTGATTTCCCGGATCAGCTGCTCCCATTCGATGGGCTCGAACTTGCCTTCGCCCCGGCGCCCGGCCCGCTTGAGTGGTCGGACGATCCGGTACGGGTCATAGACTGCGCCCAGGGCGTCGTGGGCCTTGCCGCAGACCGGGCTTGGTTTGTCCAGGACCCGGTCCACCGGGGTGTGGTAGGGTTCCGGTTCTCCCATGTGATTGTACGGGTGGTAGGGGTTACCGGCTATCTCCCTGAGCACGCCGTCCTGCACGGTTGCCCGGACACCGCAGCGGCCATTGCAGCTCAGACAGACCGAAAAGACGGTCCTGGTGTTGCCTGGTTTCCCATGCTGGAGGGTGCGGGGGTTGAGCCAGGATTTTTTTTCCTGTGTCCCGGCTCCGGCCCTGGGCGGAACCATGAGAGTGGCGGCCGCGGCGGCCGAACCGGCCAGCAGCTCCCGGCGGGAGAAGGAAGTTTTTTGTTGTTGCATGTTTCGTTTACTGCTCACGGGGTCCTCCTGCTTGCCTGGCGATGGGGGATGTAGCGTACCGCCGCTCCGTCGGTCCGGTCGGAATCCCGGAGCGTGAGTTGCGGGGCCCTGAGACAACGGGCGAATTCTCCCGCCGGTCTCAGGAGATCACCGAACAGCCGGGCTCCGGAGCTGCAGGCTTCCACACAGGAGGGAACACCACCGGCCACAAGACGGTCCAGGCAGAAGTCACACTTGTCCACCCTGTTGCCGTGGGCCGGGTCGGCAAACCGGGCCCCGTAGGGACAGGCTTCGATGCAGTCGCCGCATCCGTCGCACCTGGACCAGTCGGTAACCACCACGCCGTTGTCGAGATGGAAGGTGGCCTGGCGATCGCAGGCGGCCACGCAGGACGGGTCCTCGCACTGGTTGCACTGGATGGGGGTAAAGAGCAGGCCGCGCCCCCGGGCAAAGACCTCCTCCCGGATCAGAATACGGGTGTTGAACTGGTTCCTGGCGGTGTGGTTCCGGTTTTTGCAGGCAATGACACAGGACTGGCAGCCGGTACAGCGGTTGAGGTCGATGATCATGCCCCAGCGTACCGGTTGCTCCCTGTTCCGGTCCTGCCCTGCCAGGACTGGCTTGAGCCCGGCCGCGCCCAGGAGCAGGGCGCCGCTCTGGACTAGGAACTTTCTCCTTTCTTCCATCTCGTTCCTCCTCGTGGTGCTCACGGGAAACGGACTTGCTGTCCAGGCCGGGGCGGAAATCCCGGCCTGGCACCATCTAATCCTGGGTATAGGTGAACTTGTAGGCAAAGGAGCCCGGATCGAGCCAGTCCAGCGGCGTCCCGTTCACTTCGGCGTACGGATAGCCAAAGGTGTTGAGCGGGCCGGCCTGCTGGCGCGGGTTGAGGACGAGATCCCGGCCCACGGCCAGCTGGACCCGGTACGGATCCCAGGCGCCCCAGAAATACTGGCGGTACTCGGTGGTTTTCGGATCATCCAGCGACAGGTTTTCCTTGAGCATCATTTTGCGGACATCGGCCGGATCCACCGGCACCCAGCCGTAGCCCGGCAGGTAGAACTCGGCCCAGCAATGCTGCCAGGTGGTGATGTCCTGCAGCGGTTTTTTGCCCATGCGGATCCCCAGGATCTCGCGGGCCGGCACCTCGGCAGCCCGGGCCAAAGCGACAAAGACCGAGTGGATGTCGGTGCATTTTCCGCCAGGCTTTTGGAGCAGGCTGCAGACATCGCCCTTGCCGCAGCCCCGGGTGCTGGGATCCCGGTACATGTTTTCACAGGTCCAGTCATAGATCGCCTTGGCCTTGGCCAGGATCGTGGTCTTGCCCCGGGTTATTTTGTCGGCCAGCGCCTTGACCGACCCGGTAATGGGCCCCAGGCTGGTAGGCTGGAGCCACTGCTGGAACGCGGTCCGGTCCCAGCACGGCTCACGGGCCGGAAAGTCCCGTTTCACCACTTCCTTGCGTACCGCGTGGAAAGAGAGGGTGAGATGGCGGGCATCCTCGCCCGGCTTCCAGCGGGCATAGAGTATAGGTGTCTTGAATTTCTGATCGGTGTAGACTGCAGACTCGGCAAAATCCCCTTCCACCTTGATGTCGGTAATTAACTGGTTCTGGTCCGAGACCGGGTAGGGAATCCAGAGCCTGACCTCCTGGTTGGCAGGATGGTGGGACAGGTTGAACTCCATGACAATGGTCCCCGAGGCTGTGGTGGCCGATGCCAGGGCCGGGAGAAAGAGGATGGACATGGTGAGCAGGACAAGCAGTTTTTTCATACGAACCTCCAAAGGAATTATCTCGGTATGGTGTTGACGTATTTTTTCCTGGGAGGTGAAACTATTTGATTTGACTTTATAAGTCAAAGCGGAAATATCTATGATTCCTTTTTGGTGTATTGGTAAAATCTATTGGGCCCCCTGGCAGGAGAAGGACGGCCAATGGTGGAGATATGCTGGACCCTGCAGGAAGCAGTGTTGAGTGGGATAAAAAAAACCCCTGCCATTTCCAGTGGCAGGGGGAGAACCGTACGGTTCTGTCAGGGGACAGGCCAATACGACTGTAGATGCGGGTTGTCAGGTTCGATTCCTGGTGATACCGGATTTTCAGGTCCACCAGATGGACCGTTTGGGCGGGTTTCCGTGCTTTTCAAAGTTGTCTCCCGATTCTCTCAGAACTTCGGTAAGCTCCTCCACGGTAAAGTGGTAGCCGTCTTCCGCGGCCAGGGTCACAAACTCTTCCAAGGTTGCCGGTGCATCATATTTGGCGCGGATATGCTTGTCTTCCCCTCCGGCGATGAGTAATGCTTCAACATCTTTCTTTGCCATGTTCTGCTCCCTCCTGTAATGTCCGTTTCATATATCTGATCGTACCGTCAGTGGCGTTGCTGCTGATTGTCTCGGTTGCCCGGTGTGCTCCGGACGGTTCCTGTCCGGCTGGAACCAGGCAGCGAACCTGTGACCAGTTCACTGACCTGTTCGGCCAGTACGAGCATGTCCGCGATCTCTGCCATGGAGGGCGGGTCGATGTGATAGGTGTCCAGGTCACATATTTCCTGGTGCCTGTCCAGGGCCAGGAGTCGTTCCCGCATGGTGTCGATGGCGCCGGGAAACGTCTGGTCCATGGCCTCCACCAGGTCGTGCATGGTGTGGTTGTAGGGCAGGGTGCCATGGAACATCAGCGCGGCCATGAAGAATTTTTCAATGGCCATGGCGACGAGGTTGTAGAGGATTTCCGTTGTGAAGATGTTCCGGCGCCTGGCATAGCCTCCCCGGGCAGTGGCCAGGTACTGGTGGCCTTCTTTCAGAAAATCCTCCCAGTCGTCAATGGGTTGTCTCCTGATGCCATCCAGCGGTATCATGTTGGCGCCGGGAGACGGGGTGCGGACTGTATCGGTCATGTCAGATCTCCTTGCAGAGGCAGATAAGTCTTGTTTTGTGCCAGCCCTGGTGGCTGTAAAAGCCAAGCGCCGGCTGGTTGTTCCGGTCCGCGAGGAGCTGCAGGCGGGACGCGCCCCTTCTGCGGGCCCAGGCGGCCAGTTCCTCGAGCAGGCGACTGCCCACCCCGCACCGATGGTGCCCGGGCAGCACAACCACATCCTCCACCACCACCTTGGGCCCGCCAATGGCAGTGGAAATGAGTAGCTGGCCAGTGCACATGCCGATCACCCGGTCCTGTAGCTCGGCCACCAGGATGACGGCCTCCTGGCTGTCAAGGAGCAGGCCAAGGCCCTGGCGCTGCAGTGCCTCGTCAAAGCTGAAATCCTCCTCGATGGAAAAGAGGAGCTCGAGCAGGGCGGTCAGGGCCGGGAGATCCGCAGCCCGGGCCGGACGGATGATGAATGGTTGGGGGCGGCCCATGGTCGTCCGCTCAGGCTGACAGCAGGTATTCTGCCGCCGGTTCACCATCTTCCAGGCCGTCGAGAATCGTATCGATGGCCTCTTCACTGTTGACACCCTTGAACCACCAGTTTTCCGGCTGGATAACCATAATCGGCCCCTTTTCGCACTGCTTGAGGCAGGTGGTGGCCGTGACGAGACAGTCCAGTCCCCGGTCCAGCAGCTCTTCCTCCAGGTACTGTAAAAAGCCGTCGGTCTGCTTGTGACAGAGGCCTTTTTTGTCTCCGTCCACACGGAAACTCTGGCACAAAATGATCTGGCGTTCTGGTCTTGCCATGGGTCTTCTCCTCTGGTTTCTGCAAATATGGATAAATGGATAATCGCTCTATGCGGATCGGCCGGACGGTGGGTGTCCAGTGGCCGTGTTCCGCCGCGATCCGGTCGCGTTGTCGCTCCCGCCGGTTCATGCCGGCTGTGCGCAACCCTGTTTTTTCTTACCGCCACCGTAGAGCACGTCCACGGTTCCTTCGATGTTGTCCTCCATGGTCAGGACTCGTATCCCCAGGCTCGCCAGGACCTTTTTCGGGGCCTCACCGGCATGGGCGGCCAGGAGGGCGAAGCAGTCCTTGAGGCAGGCCTCGGCGAGGGTCTCCCAGCGCGAAGCGCCTTTTTCCGTGGCCGGGACCGGCCGGGCTTCCAGCAGACAGGTGAGGCCGTCTTCCCTGGGGCCGTAGATGAGGATGCGATCCGCCTGGCCAAGATGAAGGTCGATCTCCATGCCGCTGCCACTGACCACCGCCACATTGGGCCGCTCCCTGGTCGGCCTGGGCAGGATTGGTCCGGGGAAGGCAGCAGCTGAATCTGCATTGTCCGACAACGGGTCTGGCTGTTTTTCCTCCCTGAGGATGGTCACCTCAAGATAGTTGGCGCACTGTTTCCCGAGCTGGTCGAGCCGGGCCTCGTCCAGGGCTCCGGGTCCTTCCTGGTCTTCGCCGGGCGGGGAAAAGGGCACCAGGGTCATGGAGGAGGAGCCAAGACCGGCCATGTGCCGGGCTATCTCCTCCACCTGGTCCTCGTTGATCCCCGGGTAGACCGTGGTCCGGACATGGACCCTGATACCATGCCTGGCCAGCGTCTCCACGGCTTTGCGCTGTTCGGTTACCAGCAGGGCCGTGGACTGGGGCAGGGGGATGGTCCGTCTGCCCGGGCGGATCCAGGCGTAGAGGTCGGCTGCCGTCGCCGCCTCCAGGGTATCCACCAGGAGTGTCGCCTCGCTGACTCCCCTGGCCGCCAGGTCCGCCGCGTGGTCGGCCGCGCCCAGGCCCAGGGTGGTCAGGGACAGCTCCATTTCCGGATATAGGCTCCGGAGAAGCTCCAGGGTCTCCAGGGTCGGTTCGATGTCGGCCAGGGGATCACCCGGCCCCTCGAGGATGACCCGGCGAATATCCCGGCCTTCCTCGAGCAGCGATTCCAGGTAGCTCATGGCCTCACCCGGGCGCAGGGCCCCGGTTACCCTGGCCATGGGAAGGAAACGGATCCGGTTGTTGGCCCGGGCCGCCATCGGCAGGGTCAGCCGGGGTTCCGGGGGCCGGGTTGCGGGAAAGGGAAGAATTGTCATGGTCATTACCTCGGGAAAACAGGGGAACACCTGGCCTGCCGGAGTCCGGGAGCCGGCCGTTTGTCCGGCGGCCGGCCCGCGATCCGTCCAAACCGGTTAGAGAACGAGCTCAAAGCTGGTTTCAGGATCGTCACGATCCTTGCGGTCCAGCAGGGCGCCGAGGATTTTCTCCAGCAGGCGGATACCGCCCTTGTAGCCAACGGTGGGGAAGTACTGGTGGCCCTGGCGGTCCAGGATCGGGAAGCCCCAGCGGACCAGCGGGATATCCTCGTCCCGGGCGATGTACTTGCCGTAGGTGTTGCTGATGAGCAGGTCCACCGGCTCGTTTTTCATCCACTGGTGGAGCAGGAAGAGATCTCCCTTGGCCTTGACATTGACCTCGCAGGGCAGTCCCTCGGTGATCTCACGGATCCGTTTTTCGAACTTCTTGCCCGGCGTGCCGGTGACGATGTGCACCGGCAGCATGTCGATGGAGACCAGGAACTCGGTCATGGCGATGACCTGGTCGGGATCGCCGGCAATGGCCACTTTCTTGTGGTAGAGGTACTGGTGCATGTCGGAGATCAGGTCCAGCAGCTGGCCGCGCTCGCGGGCCAGGCTCTCGGGGACCGAAACCCCGGCGACGGTGCGCAGGGTATCGACGAACCGGTCGGTGGCCTTGAGGCCAAAGGGCATGTCGATGACCGTGCAGGGGACCTTGCACTGCTTGTCCAGTTCCCGGGCCGCCTCGCCGGAGCACCATTCGCCAAGGGCAAGGGTACCCACCGCATCACCGGTGGCCTTGAGTTCCTCGATGGTGGTGCCCCCTTGGGGAAACATGCTGAATTTCCCGGTCAAAGGGCCGTTGAGCACGCCGGACGTATCCGGAAACAGGATGGTATCTATCCCGAGCAGACCGGTTATCCGTTTGATCTCTTCCATGTCCGCCGGCTCGACCCAGCCGGGGATGATGTTGACCTTGCCGTTTTTTTTGCCGGTGTTCTCGGCCAGCTCGGTCATGGCCTTGACCATGGTAGAGAAGCCGGTCACGTGGGAGCCCACGTAACTCGGGGTCGAGGCGCAGAGAACGTATTTGTTTTTCGGGATTTTACCTTCAGCGTATCCTTTCTTGCGGATCTGCTTGAGGTCGTCACCGATGGTCTCGGACAGGCATGTGGTATGCACGGCGATGACATCTGGATCATAGATGGTGAAGATATTGTTGAAGGCCTGCATCAGGTTGGCCTGGCCCCCGAAAACCGAGGCACCTTCGGTGAAGGAGCTGGTGGCTGCGGATACGGGTTCCTTGTAATGCCGGGTCAGGGTGCTGCGGTGATAGGCGCAGCAGCCCTGGGAACCATGACTGTGTGGCAGGCATCCGTGGATGCCGAGCGCCGCGTACATGGCACCGATGGGCTGGCAGGTCTTGGCCGGATTGATGGTCAGGGCCTTGCGCTCGGATATTTCTTTTGGTGTATGTCTCAGTAGCATTTGTCTAACCTCTTTGAAGGGCAGGGTGACAGGTCACCCTGCATACTTATCCTGATTCCGTGACGTATGATCGTCTGGAGATCATTGACCGTACTTCACTGTACAGGAGTCTTCCGGTTTCACGGTTTCAGGTTATTCCCACACGTAGGCACCGGAGAGCTGGGGGTTCTCCTGCCATGGAGCCTTCATGTAGCTCCAGACCCGGCTGTTGACCAGCCGGTCGATCTCGTTGTAGAAGTTGATGGCGCCCTTGAAACCGGCATAGGGACCGCCGGAGTCATAGCTGTGGAGCTGTTTCATGGGGATGCCCAGCTTCTGGATGGAGAACTTCTCCTTGATGCCGGCGCAGAAGATGTCGGGCTTCATCAGTTCCACCAGTTTTTCGGCCTCGTACTGGTTCAGGTCGTCGATGACCAATGTCCCCTCTTCCATATCCGGCAGCAGCCCTTCGTAGGACTTGAACTTGAGTCCTGCTTCTTCCAGGGCCTTGAGCTCCTCGGGGGTCTTCCGCGGCCGGTAACGGGTCTCGTCCGGTTCCACCTCGATTTCCTCGATGTTGCGGCTGTCCGCGTCCACCTTGAGCTTGGGCAGAACGTGGCGGCCCTCGTAGTCGTCCCGGTGGGCGAACTCGTAGCCGGCCGAGATGGTTTTCATGCCCATCTCCTTGAACAACTCCTGGTAATGATGGGCCCGGGAGCCGCCGACAAAGATCATCGCCGTCTTGCCACTGGTCCGCGGCAGAACATCCTCCTGGGCCGCCTTGACCGCCGGCATCTCCTCTTCGATCACCTTTTCCACCCGGTCGATGAGCTCCTGGTCACCGAAATAGGCGGCGATCTTGCGCAAGCTCTTGGCCGTGGCCTCGGCGCCGATGAAGTTGACCTTGACCCAGGGGATACCGAACTTGGTCTCCAGCATGTCGGCCACGTAGTTGATGGACCGGTGGCACATGACGCAGTTCAGATCTGCCTGGTGCGAGGTGGCGAACTGGTCATAGGTGGAGTTGCCGGAAAAGGTGGCCACGTTGGTGATCCCGCATTTCTTGAAAATACGGTCGATCTCGAATCCGTCGCCGCCGATGTTGTATTCGCCCAGCAGGTTGATTCGGTACTCGCCTTCCTGCGGTTCGTCGTTGGTGCCGACGATATGGCGGAACACCTGGTTGTTGGCGATGTGATGACCGGCCGACTGGGAAACACCCTTGTACCCCTCGCAGGAAAAGGCAAACACGTTGCAGTCACCGAACTTTTCCTTCATCTTCCTGGCCACGGTGTGGATGTCGTCGCCGATGAGTCCGACCGGACAGGTGGCAAAGACGGCGATGGCCTTGGGATGAAAGGTGTCGTAGGCTTCCTGGATGGCCATCTCCAGCTTCTTCTCCCCGCCGAAGATGATGTCCGAATCCTGCATGTCGGTGGAAAAGGTGTAGTTCATGTACTGCTCGCCGTCTTCACCGGCATCGGTCTGGTTGCGCCGGGTCAGCCAGGCATAGAAGCTGCAGCCGATGGGGCCGTGTACCAGGTTGACGATGTCGCGGGTGGGGCCCAGGATAACGCCCTTGCAGCCGGCGTACGTGCAGCCGCGCATGGTAATGATGCCGGGAATGGTCCTGACGTTGGCCAGGATCTCCGGGGTGTCGTTTTCAAGGGCTTCGTTTATCAGTATCTGTCTGGCCCGCTTCCGGGCAACCTTGGGCGGATATTTCTTGAGCAGTTCCGCCTTGATGTCAGTGGGATCCCACTGCACCGGTTTTTTTTCAGGTGCTGTTGTCATCTATCTTCTCCTTGTCAGGCAATGGCTGTCTCGCCGGTTTCTCCGGTCCGTACCCGGACGGAATCCTTGACCGGCAGGACAAAGATCTTGCCGTCTCCAGGCTTGCCGGTCTGGTTGGTTGCGATGATAGCCTTGACCACGTCTGGAACTTTGTCATCCGGAACCACGGCAGTGATCATCCGCTTCGGATACAGCTTGCCTTTCTCGCCCAGCAGGGCCGCGGCTTCCTCGTATCCTTCCTCGACGCCCTGAAGGAGCTGCGGATTAACAAAGCCTTTGCCCCGGCCCTGGGCCTCGTGGGCGAAGAAGGCGTCGATCCCGGCGTCGGTCAGGGCCTGCTTGGTCTGGTTCATCATGTTGATGCGCACAACGGCGATGACCTCTTTCATGATGCCACCTCTTCTTCGGCCGGGGTATCGTCTTCCCTGGTGCCACTGCTGATGGTATAGACCTCCTCGACTTCGGTCACAAAGATCTTGCCGTCACCAAAAGCGCCGTTGGGGCTGGTGCGGGCCGTGTCCATGATGGTCTGGATGACGAAATCCTTGTCCTCCTCGTTCACCACGCTCATCAGCATGGTTTTCGGAATTTCATCGTAGGTGACGTCGCCGATCTTGATGCCGCGCTGTTTGCCGCGTCCGGCAACGGCGTACTTGGTTACGGCCGGGTATCCCGCGTCCATGAGGGCGGCGAGGACTTCATCGGCCTTTTCCGGCCGGACAATTGCTCTGATCATTATCATGATTTCTCTCCAGATTGAGTTGGGATGGACCAGACAACCAGGCCTGGTCAGGTGTAAATAGGGGTGCTCTCATTATGCCATCAGGCCAAAGTCCATGAGCAGTTTCTCAAGTTCCTCGATCTCCATGGGGGTGGGGACGACAAACTTTTCGTTCTCGTCGATGGCCTTGGCCAGGCCGCGGTACTCTTTGGCCTGCGGAACGTCGGAATTCCACTCGATGACCGTCTGGCGGTTGATTTCCGCCCGCTGGACATCGTTGTCCCGGGGGACGAAATAGATCATCCGGGTACCGAGTTTTTCGGCGAACTTCTCTATCATTTCCTTTTCATTGTCCACGTTCCGGGAGTTGCAGATCAGGCCGCCGAGCCGGACATTGCCGGACTGGGCGAACTTGACGATACCCTTGCTGATGTTGTTGGCTGCGTACATGGCCATCATCTCGCCGGAGACGACGATGTAGATCTCCTCGGCCTTGCCGTCGCGGATAGGCATGGCGAATCCGCCGCAGACCACGTCGCCCAGGACATCGTAGAAGGCGTAGTCCAGTTCTTCGCTCTCCTCATAGGCGCCCAGGGATTCCAGCATGTTGATGGAGGTGATGATACCCCGGCCGGCGCAGCCGACACCCGGTTCCGGACCGCCGGACTCAACGCACCAGGTGCCGCCGTAACCCAGTTTGCGGATATCCTCGAGTTCCACGTCTTCTCCTTCCTCGCGCAGGGTGTCGAGAACCGATTTCTGGGCCAGACCGCCAAGGAGAAGCCGGGTGGAGTCTGCCTTGGGATCGCAGCCGACCACCATGACCTTGCGGCCGATTTCAACCAGTCCTGCAACCGTGTTCTGGGTGGTGGTGGACTTGCCGATACCGCCTTTGCCGTAAATCGCTACCTTTCTCATTGTCGTGCCTCCTTTAAAAATGGGATGTTCTACCGGGTGTTCCGGATGTGTACTTGCCTGTGGTATGCCCTGGATAAGGCAAAGGGCGTGCCTGTTTTCGGAGACACGTTTTTTGAATGGGAAAACGAAGAGTTGTACGTTGATGGGAAGGGTTGTCAGGTCAGGTGTGGACAGGTTCGGAAGCCGGTTTTGTTGCGAATGTGACAACCCTGTACAGATGCGACATTTTTGTCAGGGTGATATGCAGGTTACAGTTTGCAGTTGGCAGTGAGGAGTGATGCGTGAGGAGAAATATTCATCTGGTTGCAGAAAAACCGGTTTTGTCAGATTTGACAGAAATGAGAGCAATTGAGAATTGGCGTATTGTTATGGCATCTTCCAATTTTTTTATAAAGATCACTTCAGTCGGTCATGTTTGGTTTCAATATTTTCCTACTGCTGGAAGTAAAATGAGCTGTTTGATGCTCAAAAGTTGCCAGATTGCTGTTTTATTGACAAGAAAGTCTGTTTTTCGTACGATCTGATGCAGATGTTGTGAAATCCTGGCTGGGTACAGAATCAGTAGTGCTGTTCAGGCAGGACTGCTTGATTTCGGCCCAGGAAAATTTTGTATTGCTGAAGCGTTTCTGCCAGGATAGTGAGCATGGAATGATATAAGGCGCTTGTTATCCAGTTTGAGGTGTTTGATATAAAGCCAAAATAACCTTAACTTGGTATTTTTACGTTGTTAGTGTGATTCGATCGGTGTAGGTTATCTAGACCTGTATAATTACTTGTTAAAAAAATAAGAAAAACATCACACAGAATCTCAAAGGTGCCCACGGAAAAGAATCCTCATGATGAAGATTTATAAAATCATTGGTCGTTTGGGCGACTTGATATGAAAATAAAAGCAAAACAACTTGATTAAAGAACGGTTTTGTTGTATTATAGGTGGTGACGAACTTTACCGACATCAGCAATTCCCGGACAAGCCTGAAACGTAGGTATAGCGTGAAATCTTACGACATTTTTCGTAAACTTTTTATCCAATCCAGAGGATCGGACCCAACATGCAAATATCGACGGTGTCATCATAACCTACTGGAATAACGACGATAAAAAACAAGATCCCGGTTATTTTTTTCTTGACAAGGCCTTGAAAGGGCGGTTCGCGTTTTTCTATGTGATTTCAATTAGTTGCATAGGAGAACGCCATGGACCAAATCAAACTCTACAACGTGGAACGTATTGTCAGCCTCATCACGGATCAGACCAAAACGGTGCGAAAGCATTGCAATGCTGATAACTTTATCCGAGTATTGCGCCGATGTTTTCAGGCGATCCCTGATCACCGCCAAGTCAGCAAAACGAGCATCTCCCTCGATGATGCTCTCATGTCAGCATACGCCATGTTCTCCCTCAAGGATCCCTCGTTGCTGGCTTTTGAAAATCGACGTCTCAACGAGGCCGAAAATCTGCGTGCCGTATTCGGTATCGAAAACATCGCCTCCGACACCCAGATGCGGGAAATCCTCGATCCTCTTTCGCCGCGTGAATTCAGATCAGGTTTTACCGCGGTATTCCGCATCCTCCAGCGCGGCAAAGACCTCGAAGCCATGACCTGTCTGGATGGACACTACCTGATCAGCGGTGACGGTACCGGTTTCTACTATTCGACAAAAGTCGGCAATGATTTCTGCCTCAGAAAGAAACAGGAAAACGGTAAACATGCCTACTACCAGCAGATGTATGGAGCAGCCATTGTCCATCCTGACAAACGGGAAGTCATTCCCTTCTGTCCCGAAATGATCAGCAACCAGGACGGCACCAGCAAGCAGGACTGTGAGCGGGCTGCTGCCCAGCGTTTCTGGCGAGAGTTCCGTCGCGAACACCCTCATCTTCCAGTCATCGTCACTGAAGACGCTCTGAGCAGCAATGCACCGCATATACGGGAGCTCAAGGCCTTGAACCTGCGTTTCATTCTTGGTGTCAAACCAGGTGACCATCAGTTTCTGTTCGAGCAGTTCGATGCCTCTGTCGAGACGGGTAAAGTGACGGAATTCAACATGGATGATCCCAGGGATCCAAAGAAATATCATGTCTTCCGCTACGTCAATGGCCTGTCCCTGAACAAGTCCAACCAGGATCTGAAGGTCAACCTGCTCGAGTACTGGCAAGCTGACGACAAGGGCAATGAACTGCGGTTTGCCTGGGTGACCGACCTGGAGATCACCAGGGAGAACGCCTATGAGATCATGCGGGCGGGCCGGGCCCGGTGGCGTATCGAAAATGAGACGTTCAATACCTTGAAGAACCAAGGGTATCATCTGGGACACAACTATGGCCTGGGGGCACAACATCTTTCAATGGTATTCACCACTCTGATGGTGCTGGCGTTTCTGGTTGACCAGGCTCAGCAGCTGGGATGCTGGCTTTTCCGCAAGGCCTGGGAAGAGTCCAGAAGCAAACGTCAGCTCTGGGAGAATGTCCGTAGTCGATTCAGGGAACTTCCTGTAGACTCGATGGAAACACTCTACCGGAGCATTGCTTTTGGCATCAAGGGGTACGTCGTCGAGGTGATCGAACCTGACGATGTGATGACCTGACCCGCCGTCAATCGGTGGGCTATATCAAAGAGCACGACCTGCCGCAAACAGGAGCGGCAAGGTAAGGGTGCAACTATGCTTAATTGTCAGGATATATCCCTTTTTTGGTTAACAACTTGGCGCATGATGGCGTGATCAAAGCGAAATAGCTTTACCGTCCCCTTGGGTGAACATAAATCTGCGCCTACCATGGCTCAGAATGCCCTTCACCGGGAATAGCTGATGGAGCCTTTAACAGTTCCTTTAGCTTTCACGGCGACTCTGGCAACAGATTATGCAAAAATTGAACGTGAGGCAAAGGGCTACCATGCAACCATGAAAGAAGAAGCAGGGAGTTTCAAGGAACTACTTGATTCATACAAATTAGAAGCAGAACAAGCTCTACAAGCAGTCAAAGATCAAGCTGCAGAAGCAGGTGTGGCAACAAACGCTCAAATATTTCTAACGGACTCGGAAAATCATGGCAGTACAGCAAAAAAATGGCTTACAGCAACAATTTGGTCTTCAATTGTCACTCTTGTAGTTGCCGTAATCTTCGTTGTAATCAGCTTCAATTACCAACCTGCAAACACTGCGGCTGCAATACAATATGTCGTCAGTAAGTTGATCTTGCTCTCAACCTTATCATTCGGCATTTTCTGGTGTGCCAGAAATTACAAATCAAGCAAACACAACGAAACACTCAACAAACATAGGGCAAATGCTCTCATGACATTCAGGGCGTTTGTTGAGGGTAGTGGCGAGCAACAAATTAAAGAAGCAATTCTCCTTCAAGCTGCCCAAGCAGCGTTTGTGAACCGTCCAACTGGTTATGAAGGGCAGGAAAAAGAATCCCAGAGTATAAACCCAGTTGTGGAGATATTAGGTAAAACTGTTGCTAAATCAGCAAGTTCCGCTCAATAAAGAAATAAAATGCAGTTAACACCTAGAAGGCCCACGCTTGTCAAGACGCAAAAGTAAATAGAAGCGATTTTTTCATCACTTTCAGCCGAAGGCTGACTGATCTTTGAAAACGCCCTGTCTTGGGTTTCATATTCGGTGACAGCAATTCTGCACCAAACACCTATTGAGGATCAACCATCCCGCCAGCAGGAAAGGAGTTGGTTTTCACTCGAAGCGGATAATCTGTCCGGTCGAGAATGGGCCCAACAACTGCTCGTCGGAGACCGGACAGATTATCCGCGAACTTGCAAGCAGTTCCTGCCGGGGACAGCTGCTGCAAGCAGGGCTTGCAGCGTCCTGGAAACGATCACGTACCCTCATGCCGTCCCAGTCAAAGAAGCGTGGTCATGCAAAAACTCAGCATGCCGGAGTTAGTGTCGGGTTCGGGGGAGGAGCAGAACCATATCAAAGAATCAGTATGTAAACGGAGCAGGACGGACGGCCAATCAAAGCAACTGGCTGCCGAGATGCGGCATAGCACCGATCAGTGTGGTTTCACCACATGATGCGTCTTCATCAATATCCGGTGCAGATACATGCTCGCTGAAAAACAACAACGGTGGCTCCAGTTAGACATCCGGTTCATCCGTCCCCTCCAGCTCATGCGGCAAGAAATCTGTTCATATCAAACCCCTGTCTGTTTTTGAGCATGAAGTACACGGCCCGCCCCAGCTTGTGGGCCAGGATGGACAGGCCCTTGCCCTTGCCGTGCTTACTGGTGATCTTCTGGAGATAGCGCTGCCCCCGCTCGTTACCCTTGAGAAAAAGCTGCGCGGCCTCTGAAAAAGCCCAGCGCAGATGGGCATTGCCGATCTTCCTGCCGGCTGTGCCATACTTTTTGCCATTGGACTCCTTGGCGCACTTGACCAGGCGGCAGTAGGAGGCAAAATCCTGCACCCTTGGAAAACGGTCGATATCCTCGATCTCATAGAGCAGGTTCAGAGCAATGATGCGACCCACGCCAGGGATGGTCTTGAGCAGGGCATAGGCCGTGGAGTCATGCTCTTTGGCACTTTTGATGATTTCCTGCTCGAGTACAGCAAGAACCTGATCATAGGTATCGATCATGTCCAGATTGGCTGCCACCGACATCTGGACTGCCGGATCATCGAAGCGCTCAAGCAGGTTCTCCCGGTTCTTTGCCTTGGCGATCCGTCCCAGGGGGAGCTGAAGGTTGTACTGACTGGCCGTGTTCTGTATGTGGGCCAGCAGTTCAGCCCGCTTGCGCATTAGATGATTACGCCTCCGCATCAGGTCACGGGTTGCCCGCATCTTCCTGGGATAGACATAGGCCATGGGGATCAGTCCTCCTTTCAGCAGGGCAGCTATCTTGTGGGAGTCGATCTTGTCGTTCTTGCTCTTGCCGCCGTGGATGGCCCGCATGTAGAGGGCATGACCCAGGACAAAGGGAATCCCCTCGTCCGCGCAGAGATCGGCGAGCCAGTACCAGGAAAACATGCACTCCGCACAGACGACGATGTCCTCCCGGAAAGGCTCTAGCACTCTGAGGAAGGTCTCCGGATTGGTTCTGATATTCCGGTGCAGGACAATCTCTCCTTCCCGGTTGAGGATGCAGAGATACATTTTGTTGGTGTGGAGGTCTATTCCGCAATAAAAATCATGCTGTTTGGTGTAAAATCTCATGAGAAGGCCTCCTTGCGTTGAGGTTGTTTGTGTTCTACTTCCATTATAGCAGCAACGGGCTGCCGGGAGCGAGGGGGCCTTCTCTATTATCAAATCGCTCCAGCTGACCGCCAATCCTCTGCGCTCCTTTGCGGCAGCTGAGCTCAGCCGTTATGCGTCAGAAAAAAATGAATCAGAATGACTTCTCAGCTCTGGACCCATTAGGCAAAGCACTGCTTGCTTATTGGAAAGGAGATAAATTAGCTCAAATAACACAAGAATATCGATCAGGAGAAACAAAAACGATTCCTGCTTCTATATTCTTTCGTAATATTAATGAGTTTTGTCCAACAGAACATGTTTTAGAGTACTGCCAAGGTCGTATTCTGGTAGTTGGAGCTGGTACTGGCGTTCACGCCTTAGAACTTGAGAAAAATGGTCATAATGTTACAGCGCTAGAGGTCAACCACCTGGCAGCTCAAATAATGAAAGAACGAGGAGTTAAAGACATTAGACGCTGTGATTTTTTTGAATTCACAGGTGAGTTATACGATACGATCATTATGCTCGGGCACAACATCGGAGTCTGTGAAACAGTAGGTCGATTAAATATTTTGCTTCAAAAATGCAGGTCTCTTTTAGTTCCCGGCGGGCAACTTTTGGCAAATTCTGTCAACGAATCGGTATCACGAAATATCATAAACAATCACGGATACCCAGGAGAACAAGAATTCCGTCTATCTTACGCAGGTAATTCAGGCCGGTGGATGCGTTGGTTGCATGTTGATTTTGAAACACTATCCAGAAAAGCAATTGAGTGTGAGTGGTCTATCGAGAAGCTCGTTGAAACTCAAGATGGGGAGTTTCTCGCAAGATTAATCGCAGCATAAAGGACCTGAAAAAGACGGCTCCTCGACGTTTTTATTCAAGTAGAAGGATTAACTCCTCGTCGCTGAGGGTTTTGCTGCCAGCGCTGCTGCGTAGCCGGTGGAGTAACTTTTCTATTTCATTGTCGTCCACCGGGTAACCCAGGGCCTGGAGGTGATTGAGCAGAGCACGGCGGCCGACCTTGTGGCCGAAGCGCAGGTTCCGCCGGGCGCCGACCATGTTCGGGTCATAGGGTTCGTACGTGGCTGGATTGCTGGTCAGGCCGTGCAGGTGGAGGCCGGTTTCACAGGTGAAGATGTCCTCGCCGACAACGGGATGGCCCGGAGTGATGGTGGTGCCGGCGACATTGCTGACCAGCAGGCAGAGGGGGCGCAGTTCGGCGGTGTGGTATCGTTTGAGCCCCTTTTTCAGGCAGAGAAAGCCAACGGTTTCTTCCAGCCGGCAGTTGCCTGCCCGTTCACCCAGGCCCAGCACCGTGGCGTCGATCCAGGCCGCGCCGGCTTCCTGGGCGGCTATGCTGTTGGCCGTGGCCATGCCGAAATCGTTGTGGGTATGGACGCCCAGGGCCAGGGTGGTTCTTTTCCCGATCCTCCGGACCAGGTCGGCGATCTCGGCCGGAGAACAGATACCCACGGTATCGGCCAGCCGGATCCTGGAGGCCCCGCTTTGTTCCGCGGTTTGTACCAGCTGATACAGAAACGGTCTGTCGGCACGGGTGGCGTCCTCCAGGCCGACAGAAACCAGCGGGATGCCGGCCTCGAGGGCCCTGGTGATGGATTCTTCCAGGGTGCGGAGAATCCAGGCCCGGTCCTTTTGCAGCCGCTCTTCTATATGGAGGTCCGAGGCGGGAATGGAGAGGGAGAGGACGTCCGGGGCGCAGGCCACGGCGAAGTCAATATCCTCCCGGCGGCAGCGGCACCAGAGGGCCAGGCGGCTCTGTTGGCCGATGCGCTCCCTGACCTGGCCGATGAACTCCGGAAGATGGGGGTTCCTGGCCGAGGCGATGCCAAGCTCGATCTCGTCGATGCCGACCCTTGCCAGCCGGGCGACGATCTCCAGCCGCTGGTCCGGGGAAAAGTGGACCCCGGGCGTCTGTTCGCCCTCGCGCAGGGTCGAGTCGACGATGCCCTGGAACGTCTTCAATGTGTGGGGTGGGCTGGTCATCCTGCAGGTTGTCCTCAACATTCCTCAATCTGTTTTCTGAAGCGGCGGATCTGCTGTTCGCGGATGGTGGCCATGTCCAGGTGGTAGATATCGTGGGGAAAGAGGAATTCCGCCACCCCGGAGTCAATAATGCGTTTGACCTCGTATTCATCATGGGCCACGTCGCGCTGGTAACGGTAGTTGAGGTAAGAACGGTTGGTGTGGATGATGAACTCCACCCGCATACCGCCCAGCCGGGCGAAGAACTTCAGCATCGGCGTCTTGGTTGAACTGCCGGTGGCCGTGCCGCCATAGTTCCCACCGGTCAGGGTGTCCGAGATGTCTTCCAGGGTCATGAAGGAGTTGGCCCGCACCGCGCTGCGCGTCAGGTGGCGGAGGAACAGCTTCACGTCGCCGATGGAGTTGAGTACCGCCATGAGGCCCAGTTCATCATCCACGGCCGCGGCCGGGTTTTTTTCGTTTTTGCGCAACAGCTTGAGCACCTTGGCCGCCGGTGGCTTTTTGCGGATGGTAACGTAGATCGGAACTTCCCGGTTTCCGTCGCGAAAGCGGCGCCGCTTGATCAGGGTCAGCTTCTCGCCGGGCTCGAGAGAAAGCCCGGCCGCCTCCTCCTCGGAGATGACCCGCACATCGGTGCAGGAGAAGTCTTCCGGGGCGTGGCGGCTGTGGAGGTAGCTGATCTTAAGGTCACCGATCTTCAGGCTCGGGCTCCAGACATAGTCGTTTAGGAAATCGAGGAACCGGGCGAACTGTTCCTCGGTCTCGGTTTCCCGTTCCCGCTGGTCGATGGAGCCGGCCAGGCCCATGAGCATCAGCTTGCGCTTGGCCTCGAAGCGGGCTTTGCGATGGAACCGGTCATCAAAGATGATCAGGAGCAGTTCCACCGGATCGTGGATGGTCTCGATCTCGTTGGTCATCTCGATGTGCGAGCTGTAAGGTGCCAGGACCTTGGCCCGCAGGGAATTGATGACGTCGTCGGCCGTGCGGGCGTAGTCGCGCAGGTAGCGGTTGATTTCACCGGAACTGCCGTCGATGCCGAACATGTTGCCCAGCAGTTTCTGGGCCCGGGCCCCGTTGCGGACACGCAGGCTGCGGTTGTGGATCAGGGTAAGAATTTCGTCAAAGGAGTTGATCCCCAGGAAGTCGAAAATCTGGTTGCGTACCGCCCAGTACTTTGTCTTGAGCAGCTGATCGCGGCACAGTTCCCGGACCCAGGCCTTGGTTTCCCTGGAAAAGGGATGGTGCAGGGGTGGCTCCGCCGTGATGGCGAAGGGCCCGTCCTGGAGCATGGCGGTGAATATGGATTTGCGGTTCAGTATACTCATGGTAACACAGGTCAGGTTGTCTGGTACCAGCGGGTGACCAGCCCGGAAAAATTCTGCAAGATCCGGAAAAAATCGTCCGCCAGGGTGCGCTGGCAGCGCATGGCTTCGTCAAGCAGGGATTCTATCCTGTTTGCCCGGGAAGGTAAAGGGAGACGCATCTGGTCCCGGTGCTGCAGCCGGTGTTCGATATCACAGGGATGGGCGGCATGATTGTCAAACTGCAGGCCGATGATATGGGGCCGGCCCTTGACGCAGAACGCCTCTACCACGCACTGGCTCGAGGTGGCCAGCAGAAGCATGTTGGGTGATACCGGTGACTGTACCGACTGGCTGTGGAACTTGAAAAGAGCAAGCGGGGTATCAATGGTCGCGAACAGCGGATGGTTACGCCCGTCGTGGGTCAGGTGCCCTTCCACAAAACCGATGCCGGGCAGAAAGTTGGGGCCGATGGTCGCTCCTACCGCCTGGGCCATGAGCTGGTGGCCAAGGCCAAAGCCAAGACAGGGTCTGTCCAGTGACAGCCAGGCCATAAGATACCGTCGTTCCAGGCCGAGAAAGGGGTAGTCTTGCTCCCAGGTTCCGTTATCCGGACCGCTGAGCAGAATGAGGGCGTCAAAGTCGGCCGGGTCCGGCGGGGCCTGCTCCCACATTCTGACGACCTGCAGTTCGATGCCGAGCTGTCTGGCACCCTGCAGGAGCAGAAGTCCCGGGGGCTCCCAGGGAACATGCTGCAGAACGAGGAAACAAAGGGCCATGATCTTTCTCCATCAGAAAAATGGCTGCTTCTGTGTGGAGGAGCAACAAAGGGGGAGTACAGAAGCAGCCACGGGGGAGGGGGAACCGGCCCTGCGGACAGGGCCGGTATCGTCTGGTGTGGCCGGGGATCAGTTGATGGTCTGGAAGTCGTTGTATGCGTGGGCGCCGTGTTCGACGATGTCCACACCAAGCAGTTCGTCTTCTTCGGAAATCCGCAGGCCAATGGTCTTGTCAATGGTCTTGAAGAGGATGAAAGCGGTGCCAAAGGCCCAGACAAAGGCGGCGACGATGCCGATCAGCTGGGTGGTGATGATGGCAGTGGTTACACCCTCCATGTTGAAGAGTCCGGCGGCCAGGGTGCCCCAGGCGCCGCAGACTCCGTGGACAGATACTGCGCCGACCGGATCGTCGATGTGGAGCCGGTCCAGGGTCACGACCGAGAGGACCACGATGACGCCGGCGATCAGGCCGATGATGATGGAGCTGGTCGGGCTGACGTTGGCACATCCGGCGGTAATACCTACCAGGCCGGCCAGGGCGCCGTTTAAGCTCATGCCCACGTCAGGTTTCTTGAACATGATCCAGGAGATCATCATGGCGGCGACAACACCGGCGGCTGCGGCCAGGTTGGTATTGACAAAGATCATGGCGATGGAGGTGTCGCCGGTTGTGGTGGAGCCGGGGTTGAAGCCGAACCAGCCAAGCCAGAGGATGAAGACACCGATGGCGGCCAGGGGGATGTTGTGACCCGGGATGGCGCGAATCTCACCCTTGGGACCATATTTGCCTTTCCGCGGACCAAGGACGATGGCACCGGCCAGGGCGCACCAGCCACCAATGGAATGGACCACGGTGGAACCGGCAAAGTCGATGAAACCCTTGCCCTCCAGCCAGCCGTTTCCGTTCAGCAGCGAACCCCAGGCCCAGGAGCCGAAGATCGGGTAGATAAAGGCACAGACTACGAAGGAGTAGATCAGGTAGCCGGTGAATTTGGTCCGTTCGGCAACCGCACCGGAGACAATGGTGGCTGCCGTGGCGGCAAATACACACTGGAACATCCAGAAGGCCAGAACCCAGGGATCTCCGTCCGGTCCGGTCCAGCCGGAGAGGAAGAAGTCAGTGGTGCCGAACCAGCCGGTCTTGGTGGCGCCGAACATGAGGCCAAAGCCCACGGCCCAGAACGCAAGGGATCCCATGGAGAAGTCGAGCAGATTCTTCATCATGATATTCACTGCGCTCTTGGCTCGGGTGAAACCCGATTCTACCATGGCAAAGCCGGCCTGCATGAAAAAGACCAGGGCGGCGGCGATAAGAGTCCAGACAAAGTTGAGGTTGGTCTGCACCGCTTCGACCGCGGCCGCATTGGTTTCAACGGTGACCTGGACTGTTTCCTCGGCCCCGAACGCCGGGGCGGTGACGGCAAAAAGTGCCAGTAGCAGCAGAAGTGGAATCATTTTGTTTTTCATTGGTATGTCTCCCTGAAATGGATTTTCTCATCCGGCCAGGCCGGTGTTTTTTTCTACAGTGCATCCTCGTTGGTCTCGCCGGTGCGGATGCGTACAACCTTTTCCACCGGCAGGACAAAAATCTTGCCATCACCGATCTTACCGGTCCGGACAGCATTGGTGATGGTGTCCACAACTTTGTCCACCAGGTCCGAGGTTACCGTAACTTCCACCTTGACCTTGGGAATGAAGTCCACCACGTACTCGGCCCCACGATAGATCTCCGTGTGACCCTTCTGTCGACCAAAGCCTTTGACTTCAACCACGGTCATGCCCTGAACACCAAGCTCGTGCAGCGCCTCCTTCAGGTCATCGAGCTTGAACGGCTTGATGATTGCCTCAATCTTCTTCATGGTGTTTCTCCTTTTTCTGTATTTGTAGAAGGTGTATAACCAGAACCTGCTCTCTGGCCTTCTTGTATCAAGGAACGTGCCATGCGATGATTTCCTGGAAAAACTCAATATAACTACTTGAATTTGTATGGATAAAAAATGTGGCCCGAAGGGGTGCCCGGGTTTTGAGCACAGGGGTATATTTTACATTTTTGTGCTGCAATTAAATTGATAGGCACAAATTTGTAAAATATACCGGCTGAAAGAGAGGGGGGCGGGAATAAGTGGTTCTTTAATCCACGGTGTGGCTCCAGGTTTACCATTGACAGCTCTTTGTTTCCGCTGGTATCTTCGACCTGAATTACGATATACTGGCCTCCTTCCCGCGTTCAGGGGCCGGTGGAAAGGGAGAAGGCCAGCATGTGCCCCTTTCGGTGAAGTGCACGTTGCCACCGGTCCGGCTGCTGCATCCATGCCTGTCCCTGTCCTTGATATCACAGCCTTTTACAGCCTTCAGGAACCCTTGGAGTATGTCTTTTCAAGGGTGTTTTACAACCTGTAACCAACAGCTTCCCAGCTGCAATCCGTCTGGAGAATGAATGATGAGTATTCGTGAAGATGCCCTGACCGGTAAGAAAACCGACCTTTTTGTTACCTGTGCTGCCAACGAGAATATGGATGTGGAAACCCTGATGGCAGGGGTTGCCGAAGGAACCATTGCCATTCCGAAAAACCGGCATCACAATTTTGAAAAGATCATGGCCATTGGCAAGGGTACGTCCACCAAGGTCAATGCCAACATCGGGTCTTCCAGGGATATCGCCAGCCTGGATGCAGAGCTTGAGAAGCTGCGGGTTTCGGTCAAGGCCGGAACTGATACGGTCATGGATCTCTCCATGGGCGGGGATCTCGATGCCGTCCGGCGCGGTATTCTGGAGAACTGCCCGGTGCCGCTGGGAACGGTGCCTATCTACCAGGCCGTGGCCGAGACCGTGGAGCAGCAGAACAAGGAGATCGTCGAGGTCACGGTCGACCACATGTTCAAGACCATTGAGAAGCAGGCCATGGACGGGGTCGATTTCATGACCATTCACTGCGGCATCACCCGTAACCTCCAGCAGCGTCTGCTGCAGGAAAAACGGATCATGGGCGTGGTGAGCCGGGGTGGTTCGTTCCTGCTGGAGTGGATGAGCCACCACAAGAAGGAAAACCCCTTTTATGAGCATTTCGATGATCTGCTGGCCATCTTGAAGGAACACGAGGTGACGCTCAGCCTGGGTGACGGTATCCGTCCCGGCTGTCTGGCCGATGCCACCGACCGCAACCAGATCCAGGAGCTCATTCATCTGGGCGAGCTGACCCAGCGGGCCTGGGAGGCCGGAGTTCAGGTGATCATCGAGGGTCCGGGTCACATGCCGCTGGATCAGGTGTCGGCCAATGTCCTGCTGCAGAAGAAGATCTGTCACGGGGCGCCGTTCTATGTTCTCGGACCGCTGGTCACCGATATCGCTCCGGGGTATGATCATATTACCGGCGCTATCGGCGGGGCCATTGCCGCGGCCGCCGGGGCCGACTATCTCTGTTACGTCACCCCGGCCGAGCATCTGAAGCTGCCCGATATCCAGGATGTGCACGAAGGGGTGATCGCCTCCAAGATCGCGGCCCATGCGGCGGATATCGTCAAGGGGGTTCCCGGGGCCATGGAACTGGACAACGAAATGGCCCGGCGCCGGAATGCCCTGGACTGGAAGGGGCAGATCGAGCTGTCGGTGGATCCGGAGAAGGCGGCGCGGTTCAGGGAAGAGGGCTTGAGCGACAAGGGGCCCACCTGCTCCATGTGTGGTTCCTACTGCGCCATCCAGGTCTTCAACCGGTCCCAGCACAACCTGGAAAAGGAGCAGAAAAATGGTGGATGCGGGAGCAATTGCGGATCGGGTAAGTGACCTGGCCGCAGGATTTTTTTCCTGGATAGCCGATCTGGTCCAGGCCACCGGTATTCCGGAGCAGATACAGGACGTGGATGCCAGGGCGTTGTTCACCAATCCATGGTTCCTGGTGCCGTTCGTCCTGATCATGGGCTATGAGCTGTACAGGCAGGCCTTCCGGGATATCATCATTATCGCCCTGATCATCGGGGTCTGGTGGGTGTCGGGCACCGACTACATGCAGACCCTGGTGGTGGGTGATGAGCTGCAGATCACCAAGGTGCTCCCTGTTCTGTTCGGCGGGGCCACCATTCTCGGGGTGATCATCTATCTTCTCTTCGGCCGATCCTGATGTTGCCCTTCCATGGTGCAGGCCCGCTGTCCCGGGGAGCGGCTTCATCTTTCCCGGGCTCATAATTCTGCCGGACTCCTGTATGGATTTTCGAAACGCTATCTTTGTGGTCACCGAGGAGCAGGGATGTCCCATCTACAACGTGGGCGAGGAGCTCAAGGTGGAGGACAACGGCCTGAGGGTACCCGAGGCCAAGCCGGTGTGCCTGATCCTGGTCCAGGAGATCATAAAAGCCACGGCGGAGAAACGGGCGTTCGAACATTTCAGTCCCGGCCAGGGGGTTCAGCGGTCCAAGTTCGACTGCGGTGGTTGTTCGGGACTGATCCGGTTCGAGTATAAGAAGGAAAAGGAGTTCGCCACCCTGCAGATGAAGCTGCTGGCCGCGGCCGAGCAGCGCCAGCGCATGCGTCATCTGGAGGAATTTTTCGATCTGCTTCGCTGCCTGGATATCTTCGAGCCCCTGAACGACGATGATCTCACCGATCTGGCCGCCCTGCTCAAGCTGCGGGAATTTCCGCCCGGCAAGGTCATTCTCCAGGAAGGCGAGCCGGGAACCCATCTCTATATCGTTCTCTCGGGCAAGGTGGTGGTCGTGGGTAAGGACAACCTGGTACTTTCCGAACTGGGCGCCGGCGAGATCTTTGGCGAGATGTCCCTGCTCTCCGGTGAACCGGTCACCACCTCGGTCCACTCCAGGGAGCACACCAAGCTGGCCACTCTGTCCAGTAAGGATTTCAAACACGTTCTCAATAAATTTCCTGTCCTGCAGGTCTTTTTTTACAGGATGCTGGTGGATCGGGCCCAGGCCAACACCATGCGAGCCGGTAAAATCGTCTCGGGCATGACCGGCGATCTGGCCGAGATCGCGGCTGTGGATCTCTTTCAGCTGATCAACTCAAGTCAGAAGACAGGCAGGGTGGAGATGCTGCTGGAAGACGGCGAGGCGGTGGTGCTCTTCAACGAGGGCGAACTGGTCCACGCCCGCTACCGGAACCAGACCGGTAAGGAGGCGCTTTTTGCCCTCCTGGGCAAGAACCGGGGCCGGTTCAGCTACACCTCTGGTCTTGCCGAGGAGCAGAAGCAGCTGCCGGTGCTGGGCGGCTTCATGGGGTTGATCATGGAAGGCATGCGGCGTATCGACGAGCAGCGGGAACGGAACGGGCAGCAGGCAGGCCGATAGGAGGTGGGCGGGTAAAAAAGAACCGTGCGCCCGGTGCGGATCAGGCGACGGTTTTTTTGAAGACCAGGCAGGCGTTGGTGCCGCCGAAACCGTAGCTGTTGGACATCACAATCTCCAGCGATGTTTCCCGCAGCTGGGTGACGATGTGCATGTTTTCGGCTTCCGGGTCCATGTTCTCGATATTGGCTGAGGCGGCGATGAAGCCGTGTTCGAGCATGAGCAGGCAGTATATGGCCTCGTGTACCCCGGCCGCGCCGAGCGAATGGCCGGACAGTGACTTGGTCGAGCTGATGGGCGGGCTGTTGTCGCCAAATACCTCCCGGATGGCCCGCAGTTCCACCAGGTCACCGATGGGGGTTGAGGTGCCGTGGGCATTGATATAGTCGATGGGCCCGGGCACAGTCTTCAGGGCCTGGCGGATGCAGCGCACCGCTCCTTCCCCGGAAGGCGCCACCATCTCGTACCCGTCGGCCGTGGCCCCGTAGCCGACGATTTCGCCGTAGATTTTTGCCCCCCGTTTTCTGGCATGTTCCAACTCTTCCAGTACCACCAGTCCGGCCCCGTTGGCGACCACGAAACCGTCCCGGTCGACATCGTAGGGCCGTGAAGCCTTTTCCGGGCAGTCGTTGAATCGGCTGGACAGGGCCCCCATGGCATCGAACATGCACGTCTGGGTCCAGTGTTCCTCATCGGCCCCGCCGGCAAACATGATGTCCTGGCGGCCGAGCATGATCTGCTCCATGGCCGCGCCGATGCAGTGGGCCCCGGTGGCGCAGGCCGAGGAGATGGAATAACACAGTCCCTTGATCTTGAACGGGGCCGTGAGTCCGGCCGAAACCGTGGAGCTCATGGTCCTGGGGACCATGAAGGGGCTGAGTCTCCGGATGCCCCGCTGGCGGATGGTGTCGGCGGTGGCAACCACGTTTTCCGCCGAGGTGCCGCCGGAACCGATGATGAGCCCGGTGGCGGGGTTGCTCACCAGTTCCGGTGGGAGTCCGGCGTCCTCGATGGCCTGCTGCATGGCGATATAGGCATAGGCTGCGGCATCGCCCATGAAGCGCAGGGTTTTCTTGTCGATATGTTCCTTGATATTGATCCGGGTAAAGGCGCCGATCCTTGAGCGCAGGCCCAGTTCCTCGTAGGCCGGCTGAAAGGTGACCCCTGACTTTCCCTGTCGAAGCGAGTCCAGTACCTGGGCCACTGTGTCGCCAAGGGGAGAGACGATCCCCATTCCAGTGATAACTACGCGGCGCATGATCTTTTACCCTTTTTCCTGGTTTCGGTGGATGGCAAAGGGGGCCCAGCTCTGGCAGGTGGGCATGACCTCCACGGAGTTGATGTTGACGTGGGGTGGCGTGTTGACCGCCCACCAGACAATGTCGGCAATGTCCTCGCCGGTAAGGGGCCGGGTGCCCTGGTACACCTGGTCCGCTTTTTGCCGGTCGCCATGGAACCGGACAACAGAGAATTCGGTCTCGGCCAGGCCGGGCTCGATGTTGGTGACCCGGATTCCCTTGCCGAGCAGGTCAGCCCGCAGGTTGTTGGAGAACTGTTTGACAAAGGCCTTGGTGGCCCCGTAGACGTTGCCGCCGGGATAGGGCCAGGTGCCGGCCACGGAACCCATGTTGATGATATGTCCCCGGCCACGCTCCACCATGGCTGGCAGCAGGGACCGGGTCAGGTAGAAAAGGCCTTTGATGTTGGTGTCGACCATGGTCTCCCAGTCTTCCAGATCGGCCTCATGGGCCGGATGAAGGCCCAGGGCCAGGCCGGCGTTGTTGAGTAGGACATCAATATCCGCAAACCGTGTCGGCAGGGATGCGACCATGCTCTCCACCGCGGTCCTGTCGCGCACGTCGAGCACTGCAATATGCATGGGCGTTTCGGGAAAGGCCTGGCGCAGTTCTTCTAGCCTTTCGGTGCGGCGGCCGCTGATGATCAGCTGCCAGCCATTACGGGCAAATTTTTCGGCGCAGGCGCGGCCGAAACCTGAGGTCGCTCCGGTTACGAGGATTGTTTTTGCCATGGGGCATCACCGTGCATCTTGGGCCATAATAAGGCGTTTGAACCATATGGAACAGTTCGGCAACCACCCGGAGGGTGCTCTTGGCCTTTACTTTAATGTGATTACCATCAATCTTCAGCATTGAAACCGGTGTCGGGCCTCGCTTTTTTCACGGGACGCCATAAACCCGTCCCCGGGGGCTTGACTGTGGCCATCCAGGCCACAGACACCCGTGCAACAAGCAAGCCCCGACACCTTCATCCATCGAAGGCTGAATTTCAGTGGTAATCAGATACTTTAATGTCTCTGAAAAGGGAGAACCGCCTGACTGAAAGGGAAAAAGACTGTCTGTAGCAAGTGTCTGTCCAGAAATGGTATTTTTGCCCGATCTCTGCGTCATGCTCAAAAAATAATGCTCGGAATATTATATATATGCCTGCGCTTATTTTTTTCACATTCCTTGATCTCGAACGAAAATCCTTATTTCTGGACCGACACTAGCAAAGCAGGTTTACTGGTAAAATACAAGATTTTTTGTCTGCAGAGATCCTGGATGATCGGTGGGTGATCCGCAGGCGGGCTGTTTTCAGGAAGGAGGTGGAAATCGGTCGGTAAATGATTATAGTAAGCCTGTCCACCACATTTGACGGGCAGTGGTTCATGCCCGTGTGCCATGAAGAAATCGGTCCGGGGCAGTGGTTGCAGGCCCGGCCAACGCATGATGGAGAGTGATCAATGCTGAAGAAGAAAATACAGAAGGCCCTCAACGAACAGATCAATGCCGAAATGTATTCGGCTTATCTCTACCTGTCCATGGAATCCTATTTCCAGTCCATCAGCCTTGCCGGTTTCGCCACCTGGATGCGGGGCCAGGTGCAGGAAGAGCTGACCCATGCCATGAAGTTCTATGATTTTGTCGGTGAACGCGGCGGGCGGGTTGTTCTGGACACCATCAAGAAGCCGGTCTCCACCTGGGAGTCGCCCCTGGCCGCCTTTGAGCATATTCTTCAGCATGAACAGCTGGTTACCGGGTTGATCAATGATCTGGTAGATCTGGCCGAGAAGGAAAGGGACCATGCCACCCGGATCTTTCTGCAGTGGTTTGTTACCGAACAGGTGGAAGAAGAGGCCACTGTGGGCGAGATCGTCGACAAGCTCAAGCTGACCAGGGATAACCCCTCGGGTCTGTTTTTCCTCGACGCCGAGCTGGGGAAACGGGTCTTTACTCTGCAGCAGAGTGAAGGCTGAATCTCTTTTTGAGCCCGGGTGAACGATGAGTACACGCAAGATAAAAAAACAGGTGCTTGACCTGCTGGCCGGGCCGGACCTGGAAACAGCGCTTTCGTCCCTGCGCAAAATGGAGCCAAAGGATGTGATCAATGCCCTGTTTTCCGCGATATACCGTCCTGAAGAGCCGCTGCGCTGGTACGGTATCACCGCCATGGGCGAGATGGTGGCCCGGTTGGCCGACAAGGACATGGAAGAGGCGCGGATCATCATGCGCCGGTTTCTCTGGAGTCTCAACGACGAATCCGGCGGCATCGGCTGGGGTGCGCCCGAGGCCATGGCCGAGGTCATGAGTCGTCATCCCGGGCTTGCCCGGGAGTACATCCACATGCTGATCTCCTACATGCGCGAAGACGGCGAGGAGATTGCCCAGGATGGCAACTATCTCGAACATGAGACCCTGCAGCGGGGGCTGCTCTGGGGGATCGGCCGACTGGCCGGGACCAGGCCGGATATGCTCCTTGAGCGGGGGGCCGACCATGACCTGGTCCATTACCTGGAATCCCCGGACGCTGCAGTGCGCGGTCTGGCGGCCCGGGCCCTGGGGCTGCTGGGTCGGGCTGACCTGGCCACCGATCGGCTGCGGGAGCTTGCCCGGGATCCGGAACCGGTCCGGGTGTACGAGGACGGTCGACTCCGGGAGACCACGGTGGCTGAACTGGCCCGCGGGGCCTTGGAAGAGAGCCCTGCATGACTCCGCGGATTTCCCGGGCCGGTTTTATCCAGTTCCGGATCGTACCGGGTGAGCCGGGCGCCAATCTGGAACGGGTCCGTGATCTCTGCCGGGATTGTCCTTCAGTGGCCGGGAGTCTGCTGGTCCTGCCGGAGTTATGGGGATACGGTTTTGTTTATCGCCGCTTCCCGGAGCTGGTCCGGGAGACCCCGGTGCTCCTCGAAGGCTTGACCGCGCTCGCCGCCGAGCTCGACTGTGTCTTTGCCGGGTCGCTGCTCGAGCGGGATCAGGAGACGGATCAGCGCTACAATACGCTTTTTTTTGTCAGTGGTGACGGGGTGGTCGGCACCTGGCGGAAAATGCATCTGTTTCGGTTATGGGAAGAGGATCGATACCTCGTTCCCGGTTCGCGGCCGGCACCGGTGCGGATCGGCGGTTCCCTGGTGGGAGGGCTGGTCTGTTACGACCTGCGTTTCCCGGAGCTTGCCAGGGAGCAGGTGTTTGCCGGGGCCAATTTGCTTGTGGTCTCGGCCGAGTGGCCAAAGGTGCGCCTTGATCACTGGCGGATCCTGCTGCGGTCCCGGGCGGTGGAAAACCAGGTCTTCGTCGTCGCTGCCAACGGCTGCGGTCAGGTCGGACTCCAGGAGCTGGCAGGCCATTCCATGGTCATCGCCCCGGATGGTGAGGTATTGGCCGAGTCCGGAGGGCGAGAGGCAGCTATGGTTCGGGATCTGGACCAGGGGCGGATCGATACCCTCCGGTCCCGGTTCTGCAGTGTGGGAGAACGGCCCTGGCTGCACCGGGACACGGACAAGCTGGTGAGTCCGGTGACCATTGAAGACCGCCTTGGTCCCATCCGTGCTCAGGGCAGCCGTATCGTTCTGGCCCAGGGCCGGTTTGCGGAGTTGACGCCTGAACTGGTGGCCACCCTGGAACAGGCCCGTTGTCAGGGTGATCTGCTCGTGGTCGGACTGGGGCCGGGTGGCCCGGAGCTGTCCCGTCAGGGCCGGCTGATCGCATCCCTTGGCTGCGTGGACCTGGTGGTCCTCTGTCACGGGGAGCCTGGTCGGAACCTGGCCACGGCGGTGTGTCCCGATGTCCTGGTTCCTCTGGGGAGTGAGGTTTGATTTTTTAGGGGGACATCAGCTTTCATGTTTCGTTGTGCAGGCCGTGGGAGCCTGCATGGGTGCTACTGAAAATTACACAAGGAGTCCATTATGCCGACCATTACAATCAGGGGAATGAAATGTCAGCATTGTGCCGCCTCGGCGGCAAAAGCCCTGGAAGCCCTGGACGGGGTGAGCCGGGTCCGTATTGATCTGGAAAAGGGTGAGGCCACCTGGGAAGGGGAGGTCGCCCTGGATGAGGTCAGGGAGGCCATCGCCAGGGCAGGGTATGAGGTGGTGGATCAGGATTGATCACCTCTGCCAAGCGTTGATCAGGTCTGTATCCCGTCTCCTTTGGCACCTGTTTGCAGGGCACTTTGAAAAATTGCTTTTTCGCCCGATAACTGCGTCGCCGGCTCAATGAAAAATGCTCGCATATGTTTAATATGCTGAGTTTTTTAATTTTGCCGCTCCTCGGAGTCTCGCAGGCTCGTTTACCTGTTCTCGAACGAAAGTTCTCATTTTTCAATGCACCCTGGAGATGTCGATGCCATGGTCTGCGCCAGTGGCACCGCTTTTCCGACCAGTGTGCTATTGCCGATGTGGTGCTGCTGAAATCGGCTCGTCCTGGGCTCCTGCGGCCGGGGTAATGGCTCTGCACGCGTCAGCGCCACGGTTCGGGTGTGGGCCTGCCCTGATCGTCCGGACAGAAAAAAATTCAGGGCTTGACGGATGGAGAATATCGTTATATTCATATTCGTGAATGTAGCGATATATTAAACAAAAGTAAAATCGCCACCCGGGGGTGGGTCCTCTGGGTGCGGAGATTTGCTATGAAAGAATGTGTACGGGTCATGAAGGCCCTGTCGGATCCCAATCGGCTCAAGGTATTGAAGATGTTGGAGGGGGGCGAGCTCTGTGTCTGCGAGATCCAGCCGCTGCTCGGGCTCTCCCAGTCCACCACCTCCAAGCATCTCAAGCTCCTTGAAGATGCCGGCTTGGTGGAGAAGCGCAAGGATGGGCAGTGGGTCATCTATCGACTGGCCGATGGCACACAGTCCGTTTACGCCGCCCGGATGCTTGAGTCTGTCCGTCAGTGGCTTGGCGATGATCCGGATATTCAGGCTATGAAGCAAAACGTCCCGCCGGTCAGCCGGACATGTACGGACACAACGAGGTGAATCCAATGGAACCGCTCAAAATGGCAACCTGTCCCTGTGCCCAGGATAGTGAAACCCAACCCCAAAAGCAGAAACCATCCTTTCGTCTTGGTCCACTACAGATGGTACTGGCCGCAGCCGGTCTTGTCCTCTGGTACGGGCTCTACCGTCAGCTTGGTCCCTTCTCCGAGTATCTGACCTACTCTCTCCTGGGGCTTGAGCGGGGAAGTCATCTCGGTGAGGCCCTGTCCTTTTTCCTCTATGACACTCCCAAAGTGCTCATGCTTTTGACCATTGTGGTTTTTGCGGTGGGAATTATCCGTTCCTTCTTTACCCCCGAGCGGGCCAGGAAGCTGCTCCAGGGCCGGAAGGAGTTTGTAGGTAATATCTTTGCCGCCATGCTGGGAGTGGTGACGCCGTTTTGTTCCTGTTCGGCTCCGCCCCTGTTTATCGGTTTTGTCACCGCCGGCATACCCCTGGGCGTGACCCTGTCTTTTCTGATAGCGGCGCCGCTGATCAACGAGATAGCCCTGGTTCTGCTTTTTGGCCTGCTGGGCTGGAAGATAGCTCTGTTGTACATGGTGACCGGGCTGGCAATCGCCATTGTCGCCGGCTGGATCATCGGCCGGCTGCACCTGGAACATTTCATCGAGGACTGGGTCCGTACTATTCTCGCCGGTGGTGGCCAGGAAGCAACCGGGCCCATGAGCTGGAGTGCACGGATCGTCCATGGCTGGGAGGCGGTTCGGGATATCGTCGGTCGTATCTGGCCTTATGTGGTCGGCGGGATTGCTGTGGGAGCCGCCATCCATGGCTATGTGCCGGAAGGCATGATGGCGCGGATCATGGGCGAAGACGCCTGGTGGTCGGTGCCGGCCGCGGTGCTGATCGGTATTCCCATGTATGCCAGTGCGGCCGGTGTGGTGCCGGTGATTCAGGCCTTGCTGGGCAAGGGAGCCGCGCTCGGTACGGTGCTGGCCTTCATGATGAGCGTGGTGGCCCTTTCCTTTCCCGAGATGGTTATCCTGCGCAAGGTATTGAAGCCTCAGTTGATCGCTGTCTTTGTCGGAGTGGTGGGCAGTGGTATCCTGCTGGTGGGGTATCTCTTCAACCTGGTGATCTGAAGCTCCAGGTGAACCGGTTCCGACCCGGCCCACTGCCCGGGAACCGCTTTACTCCTTCCAGTCCGGTCGCAGGTGCAGTTCGGTGAGCTGCTTGCGGGCCACCGGGGCCGGGGCCTCGGTGAGCGGACAGGTGGCTTTCTGGGTCTTGGGAAAGGCGATGACGTCGCGGATGGAGTCAGAGCCGGTCAGGATCATCAGCAGCCGGTCAACTCCAAAGGCGATGCCGCCATGGGGCGGAGCACCGAGTTCCAGGGCCCGGAGAAGGAAGCCGAATTTTTCCTCCGCCTCCTGCTGGTCGATGCCCAGGACCTGGAAGACGCGTTCCTGGATGTCCTTGCGATGGATACGGATGGAGCCGCCACCGATCTCATTGCCATTGAGAACCAGGTCGTAAGCTCGGCTCTTGACCTTGCCCGGCTCGCTCTCCAGCAGGTCCAGGTGGTCTTCCCGGGGCGCGGTGAAAGGATGATGCACTGCGGTGTGCCGCTTTTCCCCATGGTCATATTCCACCAGCGGAAAATCGGTGATCCACAGGAAGTCAAAGCTCTCCCCGTCGATCAGTTCGAGGCGTCGGGCCAGTTCAAGGCGAAGCTCGGCCAGGACCTGGTTGACCACCCCGCGGCTGTCGGCTCCGAAGAGGATCAGGTCGCCAGGCTCGGCATCCAGGGCCTCACGCATGGTGGCAATTTCCTCTTCTGAAAAGAATTTGGTGATGGGTGACTGCCATTCGTCTTCCTTGATCTTGATCCAGGCCATGCCTTTGGCGCCGAACCGGCCGGCGAACTCGGTCAGGTCGTCCAGATCCTTGCGGGAAAAGGTGGCGCAGCCCTTGGCGTTGATGGCCTTGACCACTCCCCCTTTCTCGATGACCTGGCCAAAGACCTTGAAACCGCAGCCGCGCAGTTTCTCGGTCAGGTCGATCAGCTCGAACCCGAACCTGGTGTCGGGTCGATCGGTGCCGAAACGCTCCATTGCTTCGTCATAGGTCATGCGCGCAAACGGCGGCCTCAGTTCGATGCCTCGGGCGGCTTTGAAAATTTCGGCGATCATCCCCTCGGTGATACCGATGATGTCTTCCTCGGTCACGAAGCTGAGCTCCATGTCGATCTGGGTGAACTCCGGCTGCCGGTCGGCGCGCAGGTCTTCATCCCGGAAGCACTTGACCACCTGGAAGTAGCGGTCCATACCGGCGACCATCAGCATCTGTTTGAAGAGCTGGGGCGACTGGGGCAGGGCGTAGAACCGGCCGGGGTTGACCCGGCTCGGCACCAGGTAGTCCCGGGCTCCTTCCGGGGTGGAGCGGGTAAGCATGGGGGTTTCGATCTCAAGAAAATCGTTTTCCGAGAGGTAGTTGCGGGCGGCCTGGACCGCTTTGTGGCGCATGATCAGGTTGCGGGCCATTTCCGGCCGCCGAAGGTCCAGGTAACGGTACTGGAGCCGGAGGTTATCAGAAACCTCGACTTCCTCGTCCAGCGGGAAAGGCGGCGTTTCGCTGGTGTTCAGGATATGCAGCTCCGAGACCAGGACCTCGATGGCGCCGGTTTTGAGCTTGGGATTTTCCATGTCCGCCGGGCGTCGCTCGACCCTGCCCCGGACAGCCAGGACCCATTCACTGCGTAACCGGTGCGCCTTGGCGTGGACTTCCGCATTGACCTCCGGGTTGAAAACCACCTGGGTGATGCCCCACCGGTCCCGCAGGTCGATAAAGATAACGCCGCCATGATCCCGGCGCCGCAGAACCCAGCCCATGAGGACGACTTCCTGATCCAGGTTGTCCGGGCCAAGCTCATTGCAGTTATGTGTACGCGAAAGCGCTCCCAGTGTATCCATTAGTATTCTCCAGCCGCTGATGTGAGTGAAAAGTTAAAAGTGATGGTCCTGTGACAGGTTCTGATTCCGGAAGTTTTTTAACTTTCCGATCTTGCTGTTTCCATGCATGTCTTGGCCAGTATCCCGGCCAGCTCTTTCGTGTCGCCTTCCAGAGAAAAGGAGGTCTGCTCCTGGGTATCCATGTTGCGCAGGATAGCTTTTTTCTCTGCCAGTTCCTGTTCGCCGATGATCAGGGTATAGGCGGCGTTCAGGCGGCCGGCCTGTTTCATCTGGGCCTTGAGGCTGCGGCCGCTGTAGTCCATGGCCGCCCGGACAGAGAGCTTGCGCAGGGCGTGGATCAGCGGGGTGGCAAATTCCATGGCCTCCTGGCCCAGGGCGGCCGCAAAGATGTCTATCTCGCGGTCCAGGGCCTGCTGCTCACTATCCGTGGACTCCATGAGCAGCACCAGCCGTTCCATGCCCATGGCAAAGCCGATCCCTGGCAGTCCGGGGCCGCCGAGCTGGTGGATGAGGCCGTCGTAGCGGCCGCCGGCGCCCACCGCCGACTGCGCCCCCAGTCCGGAGGCGATGAACTCAAAGGTGGTGCGGGTGTAATAGTCGAGCCCGCGGACCATGAACCGGTTCAGCTTGTAGGTGACTCCCAGGAGATCAAGGTTCTTCTGCACGGCCTGGAAATGCTCCCTGCACGGTGCACAGAGCGAATCGAGGATCGACGGTGCATTCTGGACCAGGGCCCGGCACGTTGCCTTCTTGCAGTCCAGCACCCGCAGGGGGTTGGTGGTCCGCCGCCGCCGGCAGTCCTCGCAGAGTCCCTCTTCTTTTTCTTCCAGGTAGCGGACCAGTTTCTCGCGAAAATCGGGTCGGCAATCCGGACAGCCCAGCGAATTGATTTCCAGGCTGGCCGTGAGTCCAAGTTCGGTGAGCAGCATCTGGCCCATGGCCATGAGCTCGGCATCCACCTGCGGTTCCTGGGCGCCGATGATTTCGGCATCGATTTGGTGGAACTGGCGGAGCCGTCCCTTCTGCGGCCTTTCATGGCGAAACATGGGGCCGATGGTGAAGAGCCGCTGCACGGGCCGCTGCAGGTGCAGGCTGTGTTCGATGAAGGCCCGGAGCAGAGACGCGGTGGCCTCCGGTCGCATGGTGATGCCCTTGTCGGGAAAGGTGTACATCTCCTTTTCGACAATATCAGTGGTCTCACCGATGGAGCGGGCAAAGAGCTCGGTTTTTTCCAGGATGGGCAACCGGATTTCCCGGAGCCCGAAGCGCTGGAAGATATCGCGGGCACATGCCTCGATGCGCTGCCAGCGGTGCACCTCATCGGGCAGTATGTCTTTGAAGCCGTTTATGGCCTTGATCTTCAAGAAAATCTCCTTGTGATGGTACGTGTTCCGGACGGCGACGCAGCTCGTCCGTAGCTTGAAACATCTTCAGGTTTCATTTTTGTGCGGGTGCGGAATAAAAAAATCAAAATTTTACTCGAACAGATAGCGAAAAGTCAAGCAGATGTCGTCTATTTGTGGTAAAATATTTGGTTTCAGAAGATTTGTCTTTTTCCCTATGGCATGTGACTTGACAAAGCCATGCCAGGAAGGGCATTATCTCTTGTACCGTAACCTGAAATGGGCGTTTCACCCATCGGCAACATAAAAAAATCCATGATTATACCGGGGTTCTTTTTAAGCTGCCGCACCCGATTCAGGTGTAATACTTTCCAATGAAAAGAGTACCAGATGAAACTGCCAGAACTTAAAATAGGTCGGTTTACAGCACGAATACCAATTATCCAGGGCGGCATGTCCATCCGGGTATCCGATTCCGCCCTGGCCATTCCGGTTGCCGAATGTGGCGGCGTCGGCACCATCGGCGGCTCCGGTATCCCCGTGGAGGAGTTGCAGGAAGACATCCGCAAGGCGAAAAAAGCGACCGACGGCGTCATCGCGGTCAATATTATGTACGCGATGAAGGATTTTTACGAGCTCGTCATGGGGTCCATCGAAGCCGGAGTGGATATCATCATCACCGGCGCCGGTTTTTCCCGGGACATCTTCAAGATCGGCAAAAAATACAACGTGCCCATTGTCTCCATCGTCTCCTCTCCGGCCTTTGCCAAACTGGCGGAAAAACTGGGCGCGGCGGCCATTGTCGTTGAAGCGACCGAGGCCGGCGGCCATCTTGGTACCGACAAGCCGCTGCGGGAGTTGTTTCCGTCCATCCGCAAGGTGGTGAGCAAGGTGCCACTCATTGCCGCCGGCGGCATAACCAATGGCTTTGAGATGGCCGAGATGATGGAGAAGTTCGGGGCCGACGGCATCCAGATCGCCTCCCGTTTTGTCCTTTCCAAGGAGTGTTCGGTCTCCCAGGCCTTCAAGGAAACCTTTCTCAGGGCCAGAAAGGAAGATATAGTCCTGGTGAAATCGCCGGTGGGTATGCCCGGCCGGGCCATCAAAACGCCCTTTATCCAGAAGATGGAACAGGGCGAGGACGTGAAGGCCAGGGAGTGTAAATTCAAGTGTCTTAAAAAATGCAGTTTCCGGTACTGCATCAATGAGCGGCTGACAAAATCATACAAGGGTGATGTGGAAAACGGGCTGGTTTTTTCCGGCGCCAACACCTGGAAGATGAACGAGATTCTCTCGGTCCGGGAAATATTTGACATGTTTGTCCGTCAGGCCGAATCAGTCTACCGCGAAGGAAAAATAAATCTTAACAACGCATGAAAGCAGCAGTTCGCTTATCCGGCCGCAGGGCGGGACAAACCGAATATGCAGTCAACTGGAGATACTGGGGCGTGAGACGGGAACGCCTGGCTGTCCGGGCTGGATCCAGAGACCTGCTTTCATATAAACGTGTTTCGTTGTCTGTGGAACACCTCTCTACACTACATGGTTACTGCATCAGATGGCCGGGAGCTGCCGGCCTTTTCACCAAATATGACCCCCACGGTCATTCCAGAGTCTGACCACCCTATCCGCAAAAAGGATATCGATAAGGAAGCTCTCAAGGTGCTCTATCGCCTGCGGGATGCCGGTTTTTCGGGGTACCTGGTCGGAGGCGGGGTGCGTGATCTGTATCTTGGCAAAAAACCGCGGGATTTCGATATCTCCACCGATGCCCGTCCGGGTCAGCTGCGCAAGCTGTTCCGTAACAGCCGGACCATCGGCCGCCGGTTTCGCCTGGTGCAGGTGTTCTTCCGTGGCGGCAAGATCATCGAGGTCTCCACCCTTCGTTCACTCAGTGAATACGACATCAATGGTCAGGAGCAGGTCCTGCCCAGCAACAACACCTATGGCACCCTCGAGGAAGACGCCTTCCGCCGGGATCTGACCATCAACTCCCTGTTTTACGAGATAGAGAATCGGACCATTATCGATTATGTCGGTGGTGTTCGCGACCTGGACGAGGGCGTTGTCCGCATTGTCGGTGAGCCGGAACGGCGGGTGACCCGGGATCCGGTCCGGATTATGCGGGCGGTTCGTCACGCGGCCCGGAGTAATTTTGAAATCGAGCCGGTGACCTGGAAGGCGATCGTTTCCAACCGGGAAAAACTGCTGCTCTGTCCTCCGTCCCGGCTGCGCGATGAACTGCTCAAAGACCTTCGTTCCGGAGCCAGCCGGCCCTGGGCCGAGATTGCCATCAAATGCGGCCTGCTTTCCACTCTGCTGCCATGTTATGAAGATATTGCAGGCAACAGGGAAGTGAAAGATGAATTGCTGGCCATGCTCGGTGTGCTGGATCGGCTGTATGGCCAGGATATCCGGGGCGGCAAGATAGTGGTGCCTGATTTCATGCTCTTTGCCCTTCTGCTGGCGCCCTGGGCCTGCCATCGCTATGAGCTGACCAGGCAGAAAATTCGCGGACCGGTGTACCACCAGCTCTCCCGCCAGATCCGCAGCGACATTGATCAGCTCTTTGGACAGCAGCTCAATATGAAGCGCATGATCAAGGAAGCGATCACCACTCTCCTGGTCAACATCTCCACCTTCAGTCAGCACCATAACGGTTCTTCCTGGCCCAAGTGGCTGCGGCGCAAGAGCTATTTCGGCGATTGCTCCAGGTTCTACGCTCTCTATCTCGAAGCCACGCAGGGACGTCCTGCCGATGAGAACCTCTTCGTGGAGACCGAGGAAATCCGACCGGTCACCGTGGAACACCGGGGCGACGGTGAACGGGAACGGCCGCGGGCCCGCAAGGGAATCAATCCCGCCTTCTCCAGTAGAAAACATGGTGTGTTCGGCTTGCGCCGGGGATAATTGAACACTGACGTGGAAAGTGTGAAGGGAGAAGCTGCCGGGTCGACGTTTCGTTTTTTACTGTACAACATCCGTTATTGTACAGGGATCGGAGCGCGGTTTCATCTGCCGGTCCCCTATGCCGGATATTTCAAACGCTCTGGCGAAAATCTGGAGAAAATCATCTCCTTTATCAGGGAGGTGGATCCCGATATTATCGGTTTGATCGAGGTTGACTGCGGCTCCTTCCGCTCGGAAAAACTTTGCCAGGCCGAGGTCATTGCCCGTCAGCTCGGCCATTTCCATGTGGTTCAGAACAAATATGGTGAAGATTCCGTGGCCACCAGGGTGCCGGTTCTCAGCAAGCAGGCCAATGCCCTGCTCACCCGCCTTCCCATCAGCTCCCATCGTTTTCATTATTTTGACAAGGGCGTCAAGCGGCTTGTGATCGAGGCGCAAATCGAACCGGCAACCGTGTTTCTGGTTCACCTGTCCCTTACCTACCGTGTCCGGCAGGCGCAGTTGCAGAATCTCTATCGTCTTGTTCGCGAGGTGCAGGGACCGGTTATCGTGGCCGGCGATTTCAATGTCCTCTGGGGCGATCAGGAACTGGAACTTTTTTTGGCTGCCACCGGCCTTACCAGTGCCAATGGTCTGGGAACCCCTTCGCATCCCAGCAAAGCACCCAAGAGGCAACTGGATTTCATCCTCCACAGTGAAGAGTTCAAGGTAAGCGGATTCCAGGCTCCACTGGTTACCTATTCCGATCACGTGCCACTGGTCTGTGACCTGGAACTGCGGTAAGGCCGGGCGAACCCTCCTGCTGCCACTCATGTTTCCGTTCAGCCCGACATGGGCAGGCCAATGACCGACCCGTTGCGGCCGGTAACACCATTCCCCTCCTTCACCGCCCGTCGATAGGAGAAAAAGTCCAGGCTGCAGCAGGTGCAGATACCTGTTATGTCGATCTGTCTGTCCGGAACTCCCGCCTGCTGCAGTTGATCGCGGCTGATTTTCCAGAAATCAAAATAATTTCTTTTCCACTGGTACCTGTGCAGGCCAGGGGGAAGCTCGCTGCGAAAGTTGACAAACTCCGCGCAGCAGGGACCAAGCGACGGGCTGATCACACCCCGCAGGTTTGGTGGTTCCACGCCGAAATGGAGCTGCATACTGGTGATGGTTCGGGCGATGATGTTGGCCACGCTTCCACGCCAGCCGCAGTGGATCGCCGCCACCACATGCCTGATCGGGTCATGGAGCAGGACGGCCTGGCAGTCGGCCTGCTGGATCAGAAGACCGACCCCGGGCTGACTCGTAACCAGGGCGTCGCAGTTATCGATTTCCACATCAGCACTGATATCTTCCACCACCTTGATCCCGGTACCGTGGACCTGGCGGGCGGAAACAAGATGGGTGAGACCCAGCAGGTGTTTCACACTCCGCCGGTTCCTGGCCACATCTTCGTTCCGGTCGCCGACATACAGGCCGAGATTGAGGGAATCGTAGGGCTTTTTGCTGACTCCGCCATGCCGGTTCAACATGGCATGGGGTACTGTCAGCACAGGGCTTGAAAGCGGTGTCAGGCGATGGTGTGGCATGGAAGAAATAAGAAATCTAAGATACAGGTGGCACGGATGGATGCCTGCGTCAGCAGTGCAGGCTGCCCGGTTGCCTGGCCGGGAATACAAAAAAGGGGAAAGCCACCAGGCTTTCCCCTTTTTAGTGTTTGCCCGGCATGGCGGGCAAACCCAGCCTGCGGAACGCAGGCGTCACCCCGACCAGGGGGAAGACAATCCGAATCGCAAGGGCGTTGCTGGCAACGGCAGGGTCTGAAGGAAGCGATAGGAAGTGAGCGGTACATAGCGTAAGTGAACCTGATTCGGCGTCATAGGTGGGTAAGCGTGCACAATAGCGTGAAGCCCGATACCTGGTCAGACCTTTGGCGTGATTGAGGATGGGATTGCTCACCGGGAGTTCGCCTTAACCGGGGAAGCCTCCTAGCGTACTTGCAGTACGAGAGTTAAGGAAGGTTCAAGGAGAGATCCAAGGCCTACCGAAGCGGTGGGAGGTGGCAGATGATTCCGTAGTAGTGATGAAATCCCGGCCGGAGAAGCCTGGTAACAGCGTGGAGGATAAAACCGGGATGACCTGTCAGCGTTGTTTGACAGGGGCTGGTATTTGCCAAAAGCGGTATCAGTTGCGAAGGGATGAAGTTTATTTGAAGGTTCCCTGAAGATCATGGAGGTCTGGAGTCAGAACACAAGCTGCCCGACGGGGCGGGGCACATTTTCGGCGGTATGCTGTGAGAGGCCGTCTGCTGATTTTGGCCGTTCATCGGAGTAACCTGAACAGTTGAGCGTACATTGCCCATTGGGATAGAAGGCGCTCTCATTTGGGTGAAGACCCGGGGATTCCAGGCAGAAGTGGAGGGATGGGGACGCAGGACAGGAGCATGGTTGACGTTTGGTACAGTCTGTATGACCGGATGCTGAGCAGGGACGCTCTGCACAAGGCGTTTGGGAAGGTGAGGTCTGCGAAGGGAGCTGCCGGAATAGACGGCCAGTCCATCAAGGACTTTGCCGCATCAGCCGAAGCCAACATCGACTGTCTCCTGAAGGAACTGTGGGAAAAGAGTTACCAGCCACTGGCCGTGCGCCGGGTAGAGATACCCAAGCCAACCGGAGGAGTTCGGTTGCTCGGTATTCCAGCAGTCCGTGACCGTGTAGTGCAGCAGGCACTGCTCGACATTCTCCTGCCGATATTCGATCGGGATTTCCACCCGTCGAGCTATGGCTATCGCCCAGGCCGCAGTTGTCATCAGGCGATATCCAAGGCGACGATGTTTATCCGTGACTACGATCGAAAGTGGGTAGTTGATATGGATCTGTCCAAATGCTTTGACACCTTGGACCATGATCTCATCCTCAGCGCCTTTCGTCGCCGGATCAGGGACGGGAGTATCCTCGGTCTCCTGGAGAAGTTTCTGAAGAGCGGTGTAATGACGGATTCGGGATTTACGGCTAGCGAGATCGGCAGTCCACAGGGCGGCGTGATCAGCCCTCTGATAGCCAATGTGTATCTCGATTCTTTTGATCAATTCATGAAGAATCGTGGCCACCGAATAGTCCGCTATGCGGACGATATCCTGATTCTGTGCCAATCAAAGAAAGCGGCCGAGAATGCTCTTGAGCAGGCACGGCACTATCTTGAAGGAGAATTGCTGCTGACTGTCAACCGTGAAAAGACCCATATCTGCCACAGCAGTCGGGGCGTAAACTTTCTGGGAGTATCCGTATGCTCTCAGTATACGCAAATCCAGCGAGGCAAGATTAAGTCTTTCAAGGCAAAGGTCAAGGCAATGACCCGGCGTAATTCCCCGGTGAATCTTGAGAAAGTGATTGCAGATCTCAATCCGCTCTTGAGGGGATTTGCCAACTACTTCCGGATAGCGAACTGCACAGGAGAATTTTCAAGGCTGATGAGATGGATTCGGAGAAGACTGCGAGCCATCCAGCTGAAATTGTGGAAGAAGCCCAATCGGCTTCACCGCAGGCTGAGGCAGCTTGGATACAGGGGGAAGTTTGATGCGATCAAAATGAACTCCTGGGCCAATGCGGCAAGTCCTTTGAGCCATTATGCCCTGCCCAACGGATATTTACACCGGGGCTTGGGTCTCTTTGATCTTGGTGCTGTATCTACTGGAATCTCTGTTTCAATATGAAGGAAAATAAACAGGAGCCGTATACGAGACCCGTACGTACGGTTCTGTGAGAGGGATGAGGCAAGCGTAATTAACTTGCCTCACCCTACTCGATTTGCCCGGCATGGCGGGCAAACCCAGCCTGCGTTACGCAGGCGTCACCCTGACCAGGGGGAAGACAATCCGAATCGTAAGGGCGTTGCTGGTAACGGCAGGGTCTGAAGGAAGCGATAGGAGGTGAGCGGCACATAGCGCAAGCGAACCTGATTCGGCGTATCAGGAGGGTAAGCGTCCTAAATAGCGCGAAGCCCGATACCTGGTCAGTCCTGATACGTGATTGAGGATGTGGTCGCTCACAGGGGGTCCGCCTTAACCGGGGAAGCCTTGCACTGTTTCCGCATTGAGCGGAATAGAGAAGCACAAGGAGAAATCCAAGGCGGATCGAAGCGGTGTGAGGTGGCAGATGATTCCGTAGTAGTGATGAAATTCCGGCCTGTGAAGCCTGGTAACAGTGTGGAGGATAAAACCGGGATGACCCAACGGCCTGGTTCGTTGGGGGCAGTTATGAGCCAAAAGCCATATCTGTTGCGAAGGGATGAAGTTTATTTGAAGGTTTTCTGGAATCTATGGACACCTGGCAGACTGAACACAAGCCGTCCGACGGGACGGGGTACGCTATCGGCGGTATACCGTGACAGGTCCTCTGCCGATTTTGACCGTTCATCGGAGTAGATGGGAGTGTTGATCGTATATTGCCCATGAGGATAGAAAGCGGTCGCGCCCATTGAAGAACCGAAGTCTCCACGTGGAAATAGAGGAAGGGAAACGCAGGACAGGAGCATGGTTGAAGTCTGGTACAGCCTATATGATCGAATGCTGAGCCGGGAGAACCTGGTCAAGGCATTCTACAAGGTGAAATCCTCGAAAGGAGCTGCCGGTATAGACGGCCAGTCCATCGATGATTTTGCCGGCTCATTTGTGACCAATATCGATCATCTCCTGACGGAACTGCAGGACAAGAGCTACCAACCGCTGGCCGTGCGACGGGTGGAGATCCCGAAGCCGAACGGCGGGAAACGGCTACTCGGCATACCTGCAGTCCGTGACCGTGTGGTACAGCAGGCCCTGCTGGATATACTTCAACCAATATTTGACCGCGATTTCCATCCGTCGAGCTACGGCTACCGTCCTGGTCGGAGTTGTCACCAGGCAATCAGCAAAGCCACGATGTTCATCCGGACGTACGAGCGGAAATGGGTAGTGGACATGGATCTGTCGAAATGCTTCGACACGTTGAACCATGACCTGATCCTTGCCTCGTTCCGTCGCCGGGTCAGTGATGGAAGTATTCTTGGTCTGCTGGAGAAGTTTTTGAAAAGCGGAGTTCTGACAGGAGATGGTTGGCAGGCCAGCGAGGTCGGCAGTCCGCAGGGCGGAGTTATCAGCCCGTTGATTGCCAACGTATACCTTGATTCCTTCGATCAGTTTATGAAGAATCGTGGCCACCGCATCGTCCGCTATGCGGACGACATCCTGATCCTGTGCCAGTCAAAGAGCGCAGCCGAAAATGCACTGAACCAGGCCAGTCGTTATCTTGAAGAAGAACTGCTGTTGACCGTCAACCAGGAAAAGACCCATATAAGCCACAGCCTCAAAGGGATTAAATTTCTCGGAGTTCGTATCCACTCCGTGATGACCCGAATACAGCGAGGCAAGGTGAGGGCCTTCAAGGCGAAGGTCAAGGCGATGACCCGGCGTAACTCCCCGGTGAACCTTGAGAAGGTGATAGCCGATCTCAACCGGTTGCTGAGGGGTTTTGCCAACTACTTTCGAATAGCGAACTGCAAGGGTGAGTTTTCTCGGCTGATGAGGTGGATCAGAAGACGGCTGCGTGCTGTTCAGTTGAAGCTGTGGAAAAAGCCGTGCAGGCTACACCGCAGACTGAGACAGCTGGGCTATAGAGGAGAGTTCAAAAGAATCAAGATGAACTCCTGGGCCAATGCAGCAAGTCCGCTGAGCCATTATGCCCTTCCCAACAGCTGCCTGCATGGGGAAATGGGGCTCTTTGACCTCGCATCTGTACAGACCGGAATTTCTGTTTCAGTATGAAGGAAAAATAAACAGGAGCCGTATACGAGGCCCGTACGTACGGTTCTGTGAGAGGGATGAGGCAAGCTTAATTACCTTGCCTCACCCTACTCGATATGGTGCAACTGTCAGATCAGGACATCTGTCTAGAAATAGACATCAAAGCTCAGGTAGATCTGATTGGCGTTCTCGATGGGATTCATGCCCAAACTCTGCAACATAGCCAGATCGTTGGCATCATCCAGGTCGTACGGCTTCAGGTTCCAGTCGTTGATGCCGGAGTAATTGTAGTCATAGTACTGCCAGCCCAGACGGACAAAGGTCTTGGCATACTTGGAAATGGCCTCGCCGGTGGGCAGGTCGTAGATCATGTAGATCTCGTAGGCGTTACCGCGGGTGGCCAGCTTGGAGTTGTACAGATCATCGTTGCCCGGAGTGAAGGCGACCCAGTAGCGGGAGCCGTAGTTATACTCGGCACCGATCTTCAGACCGAGGTCGTCGATGTCATACCGGACGCCGACATAGATGGAATAGCCGTTCTCGGAGTCGGTATTGGCGATTACAGGAGGTACCCCGCCGTTGCCCAGTATGGCAGCCAGGCTCATGTCATACTCGTTGAACATACCGCTGGAATCCGGTTCGGTACGGCTCCAGCCACCGGCGATGAAGTAGCTGAAGTTGTTGACCTTGTCCATGTAGATGGCTGTGGTGTGGTACATGTTGCCCAGCGTGTCCTGGGGGCCGTACTGCGGTGCAATAAGGTTGTCTTCGCTGTACAGGTCCAGGAAGTCAGGATAGTTGAACAGGTTGAAGACCTTGAAGGACTGGATGTTCATGAACCGGTGACCCTTCTTGAACACGTCCCAGCTCAGGCCGGCGAAATCGGTATCGTCGATATGATAACTTCCAGGAGCTTCGTCGAGGAGGCCATTTTCAAAGCCGCGGCCATAACAGAAGCGGATCCGGCCGGTTCCCAGGGCCTCGTTGCCCCAGGCATAGGCATATCCCAGGGAAATACCGTCAAAGGGATAGTCCATGTAGGCAATGGGGGTGGCCATCCGCTGGTCAGTGCCCATGCGGACCTGGGCCGGCGGTCCGTCGGTGGTGGGGCGGCGGCCGATGGAGAACCAGATGGGCATGCCGCCGATGTTGTTCCAGTTGACAAAGGCCCGGTCCACCCGCAGGGCGTTGTCATCGGGAGTACGGGTGGTGTTGCCGTCGAAGATAGGCATGGCAGTGCCGTTGTTGTACATGTCGCCTATGCCCTCTGGGGTAGATTCCATGCCCCAGGCCTTGTACATGGCCAGCCGGCCCTTGAACTCGACATTCTCGGTGGCCTTGACCCGCATGTTCAGCCGGAACCGGTTGGTGAATATTGTGTCGTTTTTGAGATCACCTCCAGATGTTCCTGCAGCAAGAGCAGAAAAACCGGTAGGAAACTGAAGAGGTGTTCCGGCAGAAAACACGGTGTCAGCCTGGTAATAATCCATCCGGGCGCGGAAATCGCCGTAGAACTTGAACCGGGCGGCCAGGTCCCAGGACTCGCCCTTCTCCTCGAGCATCTCGTCCATGTCGTCGACCCTGTCACCGTACTCGGTGATGACTTCACTCTGCTTGGCCATCTGCGCTTTGAGCGCATCAAGCTGGCGGGAGAGCTCCTCAATCTTGGCCTCAAGATCCGAGGGCGCTTTGCCTGCACTGGCAGAGGCGACCGCCGGCAAGGCAATCAACCCGGCCAGTGCCAGCATGGAAAATTTCTTTACCATTCTTCTTCCTCCTACTTTTAGTTATCCCAAGGGGAAATACCCCAGCTTCAACCTGTAAGGACGGGGTGTTGTGGCAATCTGGAAATGAAACCCTGTGTTCGGCAGATACAAATTTTTTAACAAACAGGAGTCATACGATGCAGCCAGAACCCGGTTACCGTATAGAAATACGAAATACGTGTATATGCATTTCTATCGCATCGACCGATGGATGTCAACATGACGGGCGAAAAAAGTAAAAAAAATTGTACTGGGAAGGGGAAGGGAAAAAGAAATTCGCTCAGGCACCACAACGGGGGACCTCTGTTATTGAAAGTCCCCCCATTGCTTCTGCGACGCGGCTCTCCTGATTATGCCGGACAGGCAACATGATGGTCAATCAGGAGTCATAGGTGAAGATGGTCTTGCCACCCTTGCGGCTGACCCGGACAGTACCGCCCTTGCTCAGTCGTCCGAAGAGAATTTCCTCGGTGAGTGGATCACCGATTTCCTTCATGATCAGCCGCCGCAGGGGCCGGGCTCCATAGGCCGGATCATAGCCTTCGCTGGCCAGCCACCGCCGGGCTGCCGGAGTCAGGCTGATGCGGACCTTCTTCTCGGCCAGCTGGGCCTGGAGTTCGCCGACCATCTTGTCCACCACCTTCTCCACGGTTTCCGGCTCCAGGGCCCGGAAGGTGATGATAGCATCCAGCCGGTTACGGAATTCCGGCGAGAACAGGTTTTTGAGCGCTTTCTGCTCCTTACCACGGTTGTCGCCGAGAAAACCGATGCTGCGCTCGCTCATCTCCCGGGCACCGGCATTGGTGGTCATGATCAGGATCACATTCCGGAAATCCGCCTGTCGGCCGGCATTGTCGGTCAGGGTGGAGTGATCCATCACCTGGAGCAGGATGGAGAAGACATCGGGATGTGCCTTTTCGATTTCGTCCAGCAGGAGGACCGTATACGGGTGCTTGCGGATGGCGTCGGTGAGCAGACCTCCCTGGTCAAAACCGATATAGCCGGGAGGGGCGCCGATGAGGCGGGCCACCGCGTGTTTTTCCATGTACTCGGACATATCGAACCGTTCGAAATGCACCGACAGGGCCGCGGCAAGCTGACGCGCCACCTCGGTTTTGCCCACACCTGTGGGGCCGGCGAACAGGAACGAGCCCGTGGGCGACTGGGGATTTCCCAGTCCGGCCCGGGAGCGCTTCACCGCCCGGACCACGGCGTCGATGGCATCCTGCTGGCCAAAGATGACCGATTTGAGCTGGCTGTCCAGTTCCCTGAGGGCCGCCACGTCGCTGGTGCTCCTGGAATTGACGGGAACGCGGGCCATCTTGGAGACGACCTTTTCCACGTCCCGTACCGACACCGTCTTGCCCAGCTTGCCGGCCAGCCGGAAGGCCGCCCCCACCTCATCCATTACGTCGATGGCCTTGTCGGGCAGGAAGCGGTCGTTGATATAGCGGTTGGCCAGTTCCACGGTGGCCAGAACCGCAGGTCTGGAGTAGCGGACATGGTGGTGTTCTTCGTAGCGTGACTGCAGCCCCTTGAGGATATTACAGGTATCAGCCACCGAAGGTTCTTCGATGTCGATTTTCTGGAATCGTCTGGAGAGGGCGCGGTCTTTTTCAATGTGATTTTTATACTCTTCGTAGGTGGTCGACCCGATGCAGCGGATGGTCCCGGCCTGCAGGGCGGGCTTGAGCAGGTTAGAGGCATCCATGGAGCCGCCGCTGGTGGCCCCGGCCCCGACAATGGTGTGCATCTCGTCGATAAAGAGGATGGCATTGTCCTTTTTCTCGATCGCAGCTACCACGGCCTTGAGCCGTTTCTCGAAATCGCCCCGGTACTTGGTGCCAGCCACAAGGGTGCCCATGTCGAGCATGTAGATTTCGGTATCGCGGAGCAGGTCCGGCACCAGTTTTTTCGGATCCGGCTTTTCCTGCTGCCGGGCGATTTTATCTTCATGGATACGCAGGGCCAGTCCTTCGGCCATGGCGGTCTTGCCCACACCGGGCTCGCCCACCAGCAGGGGATTGTTTTTCCGCCGCCGGCAGAGGACCTGCATCATCCGTTCAAGCTCACGGTCCCGGCCGATCAGGGGGTCGATACTTCCCTCGGCCGCCCGCCGGGCAAAATTGACAGTGTATTTTTCCAGGGCGTCATCGGTCTTGACCTCGCTCTGCTTGCCCTTGCGCGGCGCAGGCTGCGGCTGGCGGAAGGGTTCGCTCTGCAGCGACTCGGGCAGCCCGTGGGAGATATACTCCACCACTTCCAGCCGACCGATCCCCTCGCTGCCGAGAAAATAGACCGCATGGGAGTCGGGCTCGGCAAAGATGGAAACCAGGACATCGCCGGTGTCCACCTGTTTCTTGCCGCAGCTCTGGACGTGGTTCACCGCCCGCTGGAGAACCCGGTTGAAGGCAACCGTCTGGGACGGTTCACTGTTTTCATCCTTGAGGGTGGGCAGCCCGCCGGAGAAAAACCGTTCGAGCCGCTCCTTGAGATTGGTGTAGCTGCCGCCGCAGCTGTCAATAATGTGGCGGGCCAGGTCGTCGTGGAGCAGGCCGTAGAGCATGTGCTCGACGGTCACGTACTCGTGCCTGTGCAGTTTCGCTTCTTTTATGGCCTTGATGAGGGCCAGTTCAAGTTCTCTACTCAACATATCTGGTATCTCCTCAAGAGCCCACGGGCACCACATCTTCGCGCGATCGCTCCCGTCCGCACAGGTCGGCTGTCGGGGTCTCCCTTCGGTCGCTTACCTGCGGTCGGTCGCTTGCGTGAATCTGCACCACTCGTGAACTCCTGCAGTGGTTTTTTTTCAATGCACCTTTCAGCCCGCCTTTTCCAGCGAGCATTTCAGTGGAAATTGATTTTTTCGCGCCATCTGGTGAACAACGGCGATCTTGGTTTCCCCGATTTCCCGGGTATAGATTCCGGCAACTCCCACACCCTGGTGATGTACGTTGAGCATGATACGGGTTGCCTCGGCCGTGTCCTTGCCGAACACGGACTGGAGGATCATGACCACAAAGTCCATTGTGGTGTAGTCGTCATTGTGCAGGAGCACCTTGTACAGCGGGGGTTCCTGGAGTTCTTCCTGGTTTCTGGTCAGGGTTTCTTCCTGACCCCTGGTTTTGTTTTTGCTCATGATTTCAGTTGGGTTGCAGTAGATAAGTCAAGATCATTGACTTGAATCTATCCTCTATAATTGTAATACTCCGTCAATTTTTTGGCAAGGCCGGTTTATGCTTCCCTGGAGAGCATGGACAGGAGCAGGTGTACGATCACCGTCCGGGCCGAGACCGGGGAGCCTTTGAGGCGCAGTTCAGCATCCAGGATCAGGCGGGGCCAGCAGCACAGGGTGGCCGGGGAAAACGAGGCCGCGGTGCGGAACTGCATGAACAGGGCATAAGGGTGCCCTTTGAGTTCCGTTGCCCAGGAACCGTTTTCCTTGAGCAGGGGCAGACACTGGCTTTTGAACTGATCGGCGCTCATGGTCGGCCGGTAGTCATAGCGCTCCTGCAGCTGCAGCGACCTGAACAGCAGCAGGGTGCGGGCATAGTTGCGCAGGGTGGCGATGATGGCCAGGGGATGAATACCGTTTTCCTGGATACGACCGGCAACAAGCAGGGCCCTGTCGAGATTTTTTTTCCCCACCGCGTCGGTGAGCTCAAAGAGCGCCTCCTGCCTGGTTCGACCAACCACCGCGTCCAGATCCTCATGGGTGATCCTCTGCCGATCGCCCACATAGAGGGCCAGTTTTTCACTTTCCATGACCACGGCCACCGGATGAAAACCAACCCGTTCGATGAGCCGGTCCGTGACCGGGGCCGGCATGGTCTTGCCAAATTCGCCCAGGGTTTTTTTGACCAGCTCCTGGAGAACCGATTTCTGGGCCTTCTGCGCCCTGGACGAGCTGCCGCTCTCCACGCTGCAGTCGATCACTGCAAACCGGTCCTGCAGCAGTCTGAACAGTTTTTTGCGCCTGTCGACTTCCTCGGCCAGCAGGAGGAGGATGTTGTTTTTCGGAAGACCTTCCTGGAGGATTTTTTCAAACATGTCCACCGGGTCGCCACCGGAAGTCGGTGAAGGCAGGGAGGCTGCTTTTTCGCGCAAAGGTTCAAGCCAGTCCAGCGGAGCTGCCGGCTTTGGAAAACCAAAGGCCTGCTGCCACCGGGTGGCCGGCAACCCGGCCAGGTCCAGCTCCAGGTCAGAGGGATCCAGGCCTGCGGCAACGAGCATGGCCCGCAGATGGCGGGCAGCCAGGTCCTCCTTGTTGTTTTCCCGGGCCCGGAGTACCTTTTTCCACAAGGCATCAGCCACTTTCTTTGAATGAAACAGCCTGGTATCGCTGACCCGGTAGATCTGCCGGCCGGGCAGGAGGCTGAAGCTGCGCAGGTTCAAAAGGGTGGCGGCCGGATCCTCCTGTTCGCCGTCAACGGGGTGGATGGTACCGCCGTCGGCCAGCAGGACCTGGCACAGGGTATCGGCAGCCTGCCGGCAGAGATACCTGTCGCCAAACACCAGATAGACCGGCGAAATGTCACCCTGTTTGATTTCCTTGATCAGGGTGGTCAGTTTTTCCCGGCTGATCAGCGCCATGATAGAGTGTCCCAGGTGTTGGCCCCGGTTTTCCGGGGGTTCGGGGAGCGGTTCGTGACCACTGGTAACCGTATCTTCACAGGCTGGCTTCCTCTTCCACCATTTCCGCTGCTATGCCCCCGGATGCCCTGGTTAAACCGTCCTTTTTTTCCTCTTCCAGCAGTTTGTGGAGAATGGCCGGCAGGGAGCCCGGTTGCAGATAGTCGCGGCCCAGACCTCTGCCGAAGATATGGGCCGATTGGACAGCCACGTCTTTCCAGGTGATCTCCGAAGGGTTTCGGGCGATCACTTCGAAAAAATTTTTGTTGTAGGGGTCATTGATCACCGCCATGCCGGTGCCGATGGTGGCCAGCAGGTCCACATGGCCCAGGAACATCCGGGTTAACTTGGTGTAGGCCTTGACGCCGCCGCAGGAACCAAGGCTGAGGAACCGCTGTTTGGCGGTCAGGTCCCCACTGGTAATGATCCGTTCCCGGAGGAGCTCGGTGAGTGGATCGGTGATCTGTTCCGAACGCCAGTAGCTGTGGCCGCGCTGGGCAAACATCTCGTCACCGCTGCGGAGAAACCGGGTCAGCAGTTTTTCCTGGTCCTTCTGGTTTTTGTATATGTAAACTGCGTGGCGTATCTCGATTCCGTTGATATTTTTCCTGAACTCCAGGGCGAAGTGAGTTCGGCGCATGGCCTGGTACAGCCGTCGAAGAGGGGTGGTATAATCCCTGCCGGCCATCTTGATCAGGGACTGGATTTTTTGCCGCCGGTCACTGGACAGCGGGGTCAGGGTGTACTGGTCGGAGAGGGCGAGCTGATAGCCATTCTTGAGCAGGATGCGGCCGTTGGACAGAAAAGAGCGGCGGCCGTCATCGTCTGGATGAAACACCGAGATGGAGGCCAGCCGGCCATCCGCCTTCCACTCGGCAAACGGTGTGGCCAGGTAGCGGCCGAGATCCACGGCTCCGAGCCGTACGGTCATCCGGATAATCCGTGACTTGTCCTCCGGTCCCAGGAGATCAGGGTATTCCTGCAGGTAGTACTGGAGGATGACGCTGATCAGGCGGGAGAACACGGCGCTGCCCCGGTCGGCTTCCTCCACCATCCGTCCGATCAGGTAGCTGCGGGCCGGCGGCTTGAGCACTTCAAGCAGGTGCATGAAGGTGGCGGAAAAGATAATGATCGAATCTTCATCCTTGAAGGCGGATCTGGCCACCAGGTCGAGAATCTGTTCCTGCTCCGGTTCGTTCTCCGGAAAAAAGGTTGTCAGTTTGCCCTTCTGGGCCAGGCTGACAATGAAACTGGAGACCAGCATGTTGTCCGGATCAGTATCCTGGAGAAAGGCCAGCAGGTTGTCGTCGTATTTTGCCCTGATCCTTTTCTTCAGCACCGGGACCAGGATGTCCCGGAACGACGAATCGTAAAGCTCGCTGCCCTGGGCCAGGAGGGCGTAGATGTCCGGCGAGGTCAGGTTGCGGGCCGTGGCCCTCCGCTCGGCCGCGGTGGCCCGGCGCAGGGCGGTGATCATGGCCCCTTTTTTGTCAGCGTTAAATGCCGGGTAGAACTCCCTGCCATATTCGTAGACCACCTCCCGGGAAAGCTGTTCAAACTGTTTGCGCAGGGCCCGGTCGGACCAGCGCCACAGCCTGGCCGAGGAAATTTCGAAACCGAACCGGTCGGTTATCGAGTGCAGATTATTGATCTTCCAGATAATCTCCTCGCCGCCGTCATAAAAGGCCTGCAGGAGGGCTCTTTTGTCTTCCCTGGAGAGTTTATAGTACTGGATCTCCTGTATTTCGGGAGGATTGGCAAAGTAACGCACCAGCCAGTTCCAGCCGCTGATCCTGTCCATGTCGGGCTGGAGGAAGAGCTTGTGGGCATTCCAGGCATCGTCCTGGCGCAGTTGTCTGAGCAGGGGCAGGGCATCGAGCATGGTCTCTGTGTTCATGTTCCGGATGGAAGCAAAAGACTCGCAGGCCCAGCCCTGTTTATCCTTGAGCAGGGCCAGAACCATGAGTCCGTCCAGGGCCAGGTCGGCATCGATGTCCTGGATGGTGAAAAAAGCCCGGACCGCCCGGTTGTTGGCGTCATCCATGCTGGTCAGGAGTGAAATGGTTTGCAGGGCGTGGCGCGGAGTGATGCCGGGCAGTTGCAGGTAGGCCCGAAAGGCGCGGCCGGCCTCGTAGCTGAGGGTTTTGATTTTTTCCAGGGCCTGGATGGCCAGATCCGCGTCCACTCCCCGAAGCAAGGTCCATCGTTCAAAAGAGAGGGTCTGTTCATAGGATAGGCGGAGCCGCAGCAGTTCGGCCCAGGCCCGCCGGCTCCGCTCAAAATCGATCCCGGGCAGCAGGCAGACGCGGCGGAAGGCACGCTGGCTGTTGTAGCTCAGGCCCCGGATGACCTCCCGGCCGAAATCCAGTTGATCTTCGGTCAGGCAGGGCACCATCTGGTACAGTTCCACCGTGCGCCTCCAGCTGACATCATCGGATTTCGTGCGGCCGGCACGAAGATCCGGGCAGGAAAGAGCAAGGAGCAGCAGAGCGATCGGCAAAAAAATGATTGCTCTTGAAATTTGTGGGTATATGGTGTGCCGATGATGCATTATCTCTTGTCGTCCAGAATATCCAGGGGCCGTCTGCTTCCCACCCTGGCACTGCTCACGGCCATGCTGCTGTGGGGAAGCTCGTTCGTGGCCATGAAGCTTGCCTTCCGTGAGCTCTCACCCATGGTGGTTGTCTTTGGCCGCATGGCAGTGGCTGCACTCTGTTTTGCTCCGTTTATACCATCCTTTCGCAGGATTCCGCTTGGAAAAGAACACCTCGTGCCACTGCTGGCCATGGGATTTTTCGAGCCGTGTCTCTATTTTCTTCTCGAAGCGGCTGCCCTGCAGAATACCAGTGCCTCGCAGGCGGCCATGATCACCACCATGCTGCCCCTGATGGTGGCCATGGCGGCCGGGTTTTTCCTGGGTGAGCGTATCGGGTTGCGGACCGTGCTGGGCTTTGTCCTGGCCGCGGCCGGCGCCATCTGGCTCAGCTGCGCCGCCGGCTTTGATCAGGAGGCACCACGGCCGGCCCTGGGTAATTTCCTCGAGTTTCTCGCCATGATCAGTGCCACAGGATACATCATTTTGATGAAATATTTAAGCCGCGATCTGCCGCCCTTCTTTTTAACCGCGGTCCAGGCATTTATCGGTACGGTCTTCTTCCTGCCGCTGATCTTTCTGCCCGCCACCGAGCTGCCCCGGACCATCACCATTTCCGGGCTGGGGGCTGTGGTCTACCTGGGGATCGCCGTGACCGTGGGGGCGTACGGGCTGTACAATTACGGTATCAGCAAGGTGCCGGCAAATCAGGCGGCAGCCTTTATCAATCTCATTCCGGTGTTTACTATAATTATGGGGTTCCTGATACTGGACGAGCGTTTGAGCCCCTGGCAGATCGTGGCCTGCCTGCTGGTCTTCGGTGGGGTGCTGCTCAGTCAGAATGAACCCGGAGAAAGGGATCGCGGAGCCGGGCAGAACACCAGGGTGGAGAGTCCGGGATGACCCGCCGCCCCGGACCTGGAACGGCCGGGACAGATATGGGGGACAGGGACCACCCGGTATTCCGTGTGCCGCGTCCCGGGGACAGAGGAAGGACAATGCTTCTGGCACAGAAAACAGACAGGGGGAAAGGATGGCAAGGACGTTGATTCTTCTTGGCGTGCTGCTGGTGGCGGCCGGGCTGCTCTGGCCCTGGCTTAAAAATCTGCCCCTTGGCAGGCTGCCCGGCGATATCATTATCAGCCGGGAAAACTTTCGTTTCTACTTCCCGGTGACCACCTCCATCGTGGTCAGCATTATCCTCAGCCTGCTCTTGTGGATTTTCAGGAAATTCTGAGCCGCAGCGACAAGATGTAACAACCTCAATTTGGGAACAAAAAAAGGACCTGGCCTAATGACCAGGTCCTTTGCTGTTTTCTGGTGGGCCGTCAGGGATTCGAACCCCGGACCAATGGATTAAGAGTCCACTGCTCTGCCAGCTGAGCTAACGGCCCTGCAAGTCCTGATGTTTTCTGGGCATCAAAACGGTCTCTACTTAGCACAAGATATGCAGGCCGTCAAGGAGAAGCGGTTGCCCTGGACCTGTTTTTTGTCATCTTACCGGTAGTAGAGGCTCGGGCTGCCCATGGTGAGCAGGGCCTTGTACAGGTTGCGCCGGAAATCGCGCCGGTCCCAGATGCCCTGGATGTGCCCCCGTTTCAAGGCGTTGCGTGCCTTATGATAATCCGGCGGGATGTCGCGACCCGTGGTCTCCCGGATCACCCGCGGTCCGGCAAAGCCGATCCGGCAGGAGCGGATGGCAAACTGGTAGGGCGAGCAGCCCAGGAACGAGGCCACCGGCCCGGCATAGGAGTTGTTGTCATAGACGACAATGTAGAGTCCGCCGGAATCAATGTATTCCCGGACCGCCATGGTGCACTTGGGCATCTGGATAACCCCGAGCGTCCCTTCCTGGATCCGGATGCCGCCGGTGGTGTGCACATAGGCCAGCAGTGGCCGTTTCTTGCGCCGGGCGATCTCGCAGGCCTGGACGAATTTTTCTCCCTCGGCCGATCCCACCGTGCCGTTACGGAAATCGGAAAACAACATGGTGACCACCAGGTTGATATCCATGATCCGGGCATGGAAGGTCAGGTTGGCACAGCCCAGGCCGGTCTTGCTGCGCGACATCTGGAGCCGTTCGTCAAACCCCTTGTAGCCCAGCGGATTTTTTGAATAGATATCGTTGTTGAAAACCCGGATCGATTCGGGATCAAAGATATTTTTCAGATACCACTGGTACTCCAGGGGGAAATGGTGGCCACAGGTCTCGCAGACCCCGCAGAATTCACCGTAGAGATCGGGAACCCAGAGATCCTTGCAGCCGTACTTTTCCGCATTGGGACAGGTCACCGTCCGGTCCTCGTTGGCCAGGGGGCTGGTGTAGGTATCGGTCAGTTCCAGCGGATCCTGGTAGCTGCTGATGGACGGCGTCAGTACCTGGGGCGAGGGCCGGGGAGCCTTCTTTCGCTCCTCCTTGCGGCGGATCATGTCGTAGGCCGAGGTAAAAGGTGAAGTGATCCGCTTGAGAAAGGCCGATCCTTCACCGGAGACCTCCTTGATGGCCTTCTGCATCTGTTTCTGCTGGGTTTTGAGAATATCGTAGCGGAAGGTGTAGTAGAGTTTCTCGGTCAATGTTGTGACCGAGCGGAAAACGTTTTCCGCCGGCAATGTCTGGCCGCCGAAGCCGTGCATGGCCATCTCCCGGTACTTTTTCGAACGCAGGGTCAGCAACCGCTTGATTTCTGCATCGTTCAGGTTCCACGGGATATCGATCTGCGGGGCTTCCTCCGGGTTTTCCGCCTTTTTGCGTTTCACCTCATAGGCCCGGAAACCACGCAGGCTCTTGGTTTTGAGCACCACCTCGTCGGTGGCCCGGATGATCTCCGAGCGCACCATGGCAAAAAAGTTGAAATCATCGCTCCTGGCGCCCAGGGGTGGTTCCTGGATGATCCGGTCGATGGTGCCGAGCTTGAGGTTTTCCTCGGCCGTGATGTGGAGCTGCCGGGCGCAGTTTTCGATAAGCTCCGCCGGCACCTTCTGGCCTTCCCGCACCTTGCCCTCGATGGCCGCCGCCCCTTCGGGGAGATAACCGAATAGTATCCGTGGGAAAACATCAGACGGAAATCGGACAGGCCAATGGCCTCGGCCCCGCCGGATCCGCCCTCGGAGATAACCGAGATCATCGGCACCCGGAGCTTGGTCATGGCGTACAGGTTGCGGGCGATCTGCTGGGCAGCGCCGGGATACTCCTCCACCGGGTAGGACCCCGGGGTGAAGATATAGAAATGGATCGGTATGCCTTCGGTCTCGGCGACCTTCATATAGCGCAGGGCCTTCTCGTTGCCCCAGGGCTTGCATGAGCCGCCGTTACGGAATTCCTCCGCATGGCCCACTTCCTGGCCGATGACCATGACCGGTGAGGTGTAAGGCTTTTTCTTGATCCGGCGGACGATATACGCCTTGGCGACCACCATGGCCGGATCAATGTTGGCCTCGCCCTCGCCGCCGAGCTCGGTGTATTCCTCGTAGACATTTTCCAGGATGTCCTTGAGCGAAAACCTGAGCGGGCTGCGGACGATACGGACCCGTTCCATGGGGGTAAGCTCGGCCTCACACCGCTCCTCGAGGAAGACCACCGCCTCTTCGAGCCGGATCAGGGCCGCACCGAGGGCGTCTTCGTCCATGTCGTAGAACGAATTCTTCAGCTGCTCGCATTCGTCACGGAAGACCGAGAGGTTGCCCCAGTTGTCCGTGTCCTTGATATGGATCAGGCAGCTGATGCGCTGCTCGATGTCCTGGAGTTTTTTTAACAGATCATTCATGGATATATGAGTAGTCGGCCGGCAGCTTTCGCCACCGGCCCGCAAGAGAGACAAGGATACAAAAAAAACCGCGCGCGCCGCAGATCGGCCGCCGGTTGTTAAAATGTCAGCAGTCGATCAAGATTTTCCCGGAGATAGCGCAGATTGGTGATGATGGAGCCGCCGGAGCTGTCCTCTCCTTCGATGACCGTGTTGTCGATAAACTCCCGGGCCCGCTCCTTGGCCTCTTCCATGGAATCTCCCCAGACCAGGGCCAGGGCCAGGTTGGGGTCGTATTCGCTGGGAATGGGATAGGGCCGGTCCGAGGGTACGTGGGTGTAGACCGCCGACCATTCATAGGAGGGCAGGTCGAAACGGGTGATGGTGCCGATCCAGGGCGCAAAATCGCGCTGGGTGTTTTCAGCCACGATCCGCAGCTCGATGCTGGCGCCGCGGAACTCGATATCTTCCTGGCTATATCCCATGGGCTCGCCAAGAGCCAGCCGGATCTGTTCACGGATCAGATTTGGGTGTTTGCCGTTTAGATAACTGATCCTGGCCGAGACATCGTTTTCCACCTGGATGCGGGTGTTGACCTCCAGCAGGTATGGCTGACCTGTGCGGCTGACAATCCATTCCCAGGTGCCCACATTATCGTATTTGACGTGGTCGGCCAGCTTGAGGGAATAGTTGACGATCCGATCGAGCAGCTCGTCGGCATCGAATTCATAGTCAAAGCAGGAGTTGTCAAAGCCGGGGGCGGCCTCGATCCGTTTCTGCCGGCCCGTGGACTGGATGGTGCAGTTGCGGGAGCTGAAGTGGACCCGCTCGTTATGACGGGAGCAGACCAGCTGGACCTCGAGATGGTTGAAATCAAGCAGCCGCTGCTCGATGAGCACCCCGCCGTCCCCGAACTGGCGCTTGGCATAGTTCTGCACCTGGCGGTAGACCCGGCGGAACTGTTCGATCCGGTTGACCTCCTCGATGCCCATGCCACCACCGCCGGCCGCAGCCTTGATCAGGACCGCCGGCCTGGCGATGCCCTGTTCCTCCTGGACGTCAAAGAGATGCTGGGCGATCTCTTCGGCCTCCATTTCGTTGTATATGGGGCTGTCGGTGCCGGGAATGGTGGGGATACCGAGCTTGTTGGCCACCCTCTTGGTGTTGATCTTGTCGCCCAGGTCCTTGATGACCTCCCAGCTCGGACCGATAAAGATCAGGGGCCGGTCGCGGATGGTTACCCGGCGGGCGAACCGGTAGTCTTCGGAAAAGAACCCGTAGCCGGGATGAATGGCCGTGCACAGGGTGTGGTCGGCCACGGCCAGGATGTCGTTGGGATCGGTGTAGCTGGTCACCCGCCAGGCATTCTGCCTGGGACCGGAGAGCCGGTTCCGCTGGACATGCTCGGAATCCCGGTCTGCATCGGTATAGACGACCACATACTCGAGACCCAGGTCCTCGCAGGCCTCCATGATCCGTATGGCTATTTCTCCGCGGTTGGCGATCAGAATTTTGCCCTGCACGCGAAATCCTCTTTGCTGTGAGTGTTATGAGTGCGAAAATATCCCGGAACCTTGCCCATGGGTGGGCCGGTTGCCTGAAAATGTATGGGAGTAGTTGCAAGTTGCAGACTGTGTCAGCTTGAACCCTATACAATACCCTACCTGTCACAACTTGCAAAGCTCTGAATCAGGTGAATTTCATTTCGCCGCGATCAGACCGGGCCGCGGGAGGCGGCGGATCGTTTTTTTCTTGACTTTGAACAGGGGAAAGGGATTAGGGTTATCTTAAAAGCCAGGACCCGGTAAACAACACGGTCTGTCTGCAGTCCCCTGCCGGGGCCTTCCATCTCCTTTGCCGCGCAGTCGGACCCCATGTCGAACTAACTGTATCCTTGATGAAAACAAAAGAAACCGACCAGAAAACTGGTCCAGACAAGCGTTTCCTGGCCCGGTTGCGGGGCCTGCTTCGCTTCAACCGACCGCCCGACACCACTAAGGAGCTGGAGCAGGAAATCCAGGAACTGCTGGAGGAGGGCGAAGAACAGGGACTGATCAGCTCCCAGGAAGAGCGGCTCATCAACTCGATTTTCGATTTCCGGGAAACCGTGGCCTCGGAGATCATGACTCCATCGGTGGAAATGGTCTGCGCCGAGGAGAGCACGCCCCTGCCCGAGCTTATCCGCCTGGTCACCGAGGAGGGTTTTACCAGGATTCCCATCTACCGGGGCAACCAGGACAACATCATCGGTATTCTCCATGCCCGGGACCTGCTGCGGATCTGCTCCCGCCAGGATGAGGGTTCCGTCTCCCTGCAGCCCTATCTCAATCCCCCCACCTTCATTCCGGAATCCAAGCCGATAACCGAGCTGCTGCGGGACTTTCAGGCCAAAAAGACCCACATGGCCATTGTCACTGACGAATTCGGCGGGGTGCGTGGCCTGGTCACTCTGGAAGATGTCATCGAGGAGATAGTCGGCGAGATCGATGATGAGCACGACCAGGAGGAACGGGAACTCCTGGTGGTGGATGAGCGGACCATCGTGGTGGATGCCAAGATCGATATCGAAGAGGTGGAAAGCCACTTCGGGATCAAACTGCCCGAGGGGCCCTATGAATCGGTGGGTGGTCTGGTCATCCATCAGCTCAGCCGGGTTCCCCAGGCCGGTGCCGAAATCCGGATCGGGCCACTGATCTTCAAGGTTCTGGCCGCTGACAAGCGGAGGATCAAGAGCGTCCGGATCCGGCGGGAAGGGTAGCGATCCCGCTGTCGCTTGAATGTATAAGTTCGACCTCAATCATTTGCCAATCATTTGCTTGAGGCCACCGTGAAAATATGTGGTCCAGCCATGCTGGTTCGTTCAAAGGGTAAACGGTAGTAACTAAATGGTACCATCATCCAGTCCTGTGCGGTTGACGGGCTCTGCTCTGGCAACCGCTGCACTTCTCTCCCTGGCCATGCCCGGCGGAGCCGGAGCCTGGATGCTGCTTTTTGTCGCCTTTATTCCCCTGCTGGGTATCTCGCTTCATCAGACGCCCCGGCGTGCGGCCTTTTTCGGCCTGGTCGGCGGGCTGGTCTATCACCTGGTACTGCTCTACTGGATTGTCATTGTCCTTGGTCGTTATGGAGGCCTGCCCCTTTGGGTGGCTGTTCCCGTGCTTCTGGTCCTGGCCCTGTACATGGCCCTCTACTGGGGCCTGTTCTGTCTGCTTCTCAGCTTTTTCGCCGGCCGGCATTTCTACCGGGAACGTCCCCTGTCCACCATGGTGTGGATGGCGCCGCTGCTCTGGACCGGGCTCGAGTATGGCCGGGGCCTGCTCTTTTCCGGTTTTCCCTGGATGGATATCGGTTATGGCCTGGCCGGGCAGCCGGGGTTGATCCAGGCCGCGGACCTGGGCGGGCATTACCTGGTGGGCTTCTGGCTCATGCTGGCCAACAGCCTGATTTTCTATTTCGTGCACCGGCAGAGGCCCGGGGTGGAGTGGAACCGGCGCCGCGAGCAGCGGGTGATGATGGGCTTGTGCTGTTTTTTTGTCTTTGTGGCCGGGTATTCCCTGCTGCGCTACCGGATGCTGGCCCCGCTGGTCCAGCGGACCCTCCAGGCCCGGATCACCGTGGTCCAGGGGAATATCAGCCAGGACAGGAAGTGGACCCCGGCCTTCAAGGCCTCCACGGTGGCCGCCTATGAGCGTCTTTCCCGCCAGGCCCTGGACGAGCACACCTCGGAGCTGGTGGCCTGGCCCGAGACCGCGTTGCCGTTTTATCCCCAGGATGATCCTCTGGCCGCCAGGCTCTACGATTTCACCCGCCGGGAAAATGCCTGGCTGCTGACCGGGGCGCCCACCTACCGGCGGTTGGCCGGACAGGGCCCGGCCGGCAGGGACAGGATTACCTTCTTCAACTCTGCCCTGCTGATCTCGCCCTCGGGTATCGTTACCGGCCGCTACGACAAGCAGCATCTGGTACCGTTCGGGGAATATGTTCCCCTGAAAAAGTTTCTCCCCTTTCTCGAGCCGGTGGTGGAGAGTGTGGGTGATTTCTCGCCAGGTACCTCCCTGGAGCCGCTGGCGGTGGGCGACATGAAGATCGGGGTGCTGATCTGCTTCGAGTCCATCTTTCCCGAGCTGGCCCGCCAGGAGGTCCTGCGCGGGGCCAACATTCTCGTCAATCTGACCAATGACGCCTGGTACGGCCGGTCCAGCGCCCCGCATCAGACCTTTGCCATGGCCATCTTCCGTGCTGTCGAGAACCGCCGTTCCCTGGTGCGGGCCGCCAATACCGGCATTTCCGGGTTTGTCGACCCCCTGGGCAACGTCCTCGCGCGGACCGGGCTTTTCGAGGCCGCCGCTCTGACCGGGAATGTGCCCATGTACAGGGAGCAGACCCTTTTCACCCGTTCCGGTTATCGGTTCGGGGCCGTCTGTCTGGCCATGATCCCCACTCTGCTCATTTTCTGGCGCCGCCGCTAGGCCGGTCTTTCCCGGGAGGTGACGGGTGGAGCGGCCCGCCGGCCTGGGATAACATGGCTTGAGAGTTTGGTTCTGTTCTGGTAAAATATAAGGTTCTGGTTCTGTAGAAATTGCGCTGCAGCCGGGCAGCTTGAACATACCAACGAATGCAAAAGGAAAAAAGTTATGGCTCAACTGATCGACGCCTCGGAAGCGAAACAGAAACTTCAGGATCTCAAGGGCCGGATGCTGGCCCTGAAGGAGCATCTTTGACTTAGCCGGCAAGAAAGAGGAGGCGGCCAGGCTGGAAAAGGAGACCATGGATCCGGAGTTCTGGAATGACCAGGCCCGGGCCAAGAAGGTCCAGAAAGAGCTTGGCCAGCTCCAGGACATCATCGCGGTCTGGGAAAAGAACTTCGAGGACCTGGAAGAGGCGGACATGCTGCTTGACATGGCCGTGGAGGAGCGGGACGCCGAGACCTACGACGAGGTGGTCTCGAGCCTGGACGAACTGCGCCAGCGGGTCGACGTGGTCGAAGTCCAGTGCATGTTCTCCGGCGAGCATGACATGAACAACGCCATCCTCACCATCCATGCCGGCGCCGGGGGTACCGAGGCCCAGGACTGGGTCGACATGCTCATGCGCATGTACCTGCGCTGGGCCGAGGACAAGGGCTTCAAGACCGACGTCCTCGACCACCTGCCCGGTGACGAGGCCGGGACCAAGTCGGTCACCATCCTCATCAAGGGCAAGTATGCCTTTGGCTATCTGCGTTCCGAAGTGGGCATCCATCGACTGGTGCGAATTTCACCCTTTGACACCTCTGGTCGCAGACATACCTCCTTTGCCTCGGTCATGGTCCTGCCCGAGCTCGATGATACCATCGAAATCGACATCAATGAAAAGGATCTGCGCATCGATACCTACCGGGCCAGCGGCGCCGGTGGCCAGCATGTCAACAAGACCGACTCGGCCATCCGCATCACCCATCTGCCCACCGGTATCGTGGTCCAGTGCCAGAACGAGCGCTCCCAGCACCGGAACAAGGACATGGCCATGAAGATGCTCATGGCCCGCCTCTACGAGAAGGAAAAAGAGGAACAGGCAAAGGAGCAGGAGAACCTCCACGGCGACAAGAAGGAGATCGCCTGGGGCAGCCAGATCCGTTCCTATGTGCTCCAGCCCTACCGGATGATCAAGGATCATCGCACCGATCATGAGGAGGGCAACGTGGATGCGGTCCTCGACGGCCGGCTGGATCCATTCATCAAATCCTACCTGCTCTGGCAGCCATCGTAGTGGATGCACCAGGGGTGGAACAGCGGGACACCCTCGACAAGGCGGTGCGGGACTGTGCCAAATGCGGATCCTGCTCAGTGGTCTGCCCGGTCTACCGGGTCAGTGGTCGGGAGTCGCTGACTGCGCGCGGCCGGCTCCATCTCCTGGGAACCGAGCTTGCCGGTGCTGCCTCGCCACGTTTTCAGGAGATCTTTTCCCGCTGTCTGCTCTGCGGCGCCTGTGAGTCGGTCTGCCCCCGTAACCTCGAAGTGACCGAGGTGGTCAGTCTGGCCCGGAGCCGGTTTCCCCGGTTTTACGGTCCCCATGGAGTGGTCAAGGAGCTGGCCCGGATGACTCTGGACCATCCTGCGCTTCTGCAGGGGTTGGTCCGGGCGGGTATCAGTCTTAAACGGCTGCAGGCCCTGCCCGCCACCAGCGGACTGCGGATAAGGCTGAGTATCCTCGAGGAAGTATCTGGTTCCGGCATGCCGGAACCGCATCTGGAAGGACAGGGCGCTGCGGATACGGACCCCGGGATCCAGTATTTCACCGGCTGCCTGGCCCGCTACCTGCAGCCCTCGGTGGCCGGGGCGACACAGAAACTGTGCCGGGCTGCCACGGGCATGTCCGCCGTGGCACCCGGGGTCCAGGCATGCTGCGGACTGGCCGCCTGGTCGGCCGGAAAACGCGACCAGGCCCGGGAGCTGGCCCGGCAAAACATCCAGGCCTTTGGTGATTCTTCCGGCCCGATCCTGACCTCATGCGCTTCCTGCTCGGCGCATCTGAAGCGATATCCGGAACTCTTCCCGGATGATTCCTCCTGGCAAGAGCGGGCCCGCGAATTCAGCCGCCGGGTGTGTGAGTTTTCAGAATTTTTCCTCGCTCACCGGCAGAGGGTCTCGTTTGTTGCCCGAAACGGGGTACCCGTTTTCTATCACGATCCCTGCCATCTCCGATTTTCCGCTCCTGGACGGGAAATGCCGAGAAAGCTGATCAAAACTGTGGCAGGGGCGTACCTGCTCAATCCGGAGCGCCCGGGGCCCTGCTGCGGCCAGGGAGGGCTTTTTCATCTCGGCTGTCCCGACCTGTCGGACCGTATCTTTACCAGAGCGGCAGAGAGCGCCCTGGCCCAGGGCCCGGAGCTGGTGGTGACCACCTGCTCCGGCTGCCTCATGCAGTGGCAGCAGGGCATGATTCGGCGCGGTAAACCGGTTGCCGTGACCCATCTTGCTGTTTTTCTGGCCGGTTGTCTTGGGCAGGATACGCCGGAACTCCCCAGGGAGGTTGTGATGGAGGCAGAGTAAGAAAATCCTTGTCTGAAGGTGGTGGTGCTGCTAAGAGTGTGTCGAAGACAGACAAGTACTGGTTGCGGGGACAGATAAGGTCGTAAGGTATTCAAGGGGTTGATCCGGTTTCATGGGAACGAGTATTCGTAAGGCACTGGAAGAACAGGAGCGGCGCATTCTGTCGCCGTACGCCTGTCTGAGCTGCAAGTCCCGGGGCCGGCTGCGGGACGAACCGGATCATTGTGATCTGCGAACGGTTTTCCAGCGTGATCGGGACCGGATTATTCATTCCAAGACCTTTCGCCGGCTCAAACACAAAACCCAGGTCTTCCTGGCCCCGGCCGGAGATCACTACCGGACCCGGCTCACCCATGTGCTGGAGGTCTCCCAGATAGCCCGGACCATTGCGGTCTGTCTGCGGCTCAACGAGTACCTGACCGAGGCCATTGCCCTTGGGCACGATCTCGGCCACACGCCCTTTGGCCATGCCGGTGAGTTCAGCCTCAACCAGCTCCATCCCGGCGGCTTCCGGCATTATATCCAGAGTCTGCGGGTGGTGGATTTCCTGGAAAATCATGGTACAGGGCTCAACCTGACCTGGGAAGTACGCAACGGGATCATCAAGCATTCCAAGGGATATCGTGATATTCTGCCCGAGGATTCCTCTGAACTGCCCGCAACCCTTGAGGGACAGGCGGTCCGGGTGGCTGACATCATCGCCTATCTCAATCATGACATGGACGATGCTCTGCGGGCCGAGATGATCAGGGAAACGGATCTGCCCCGTCATCTGCGTCAGGTGATCGGTGATAACCCGTCCCGCCGGATCGATGCCATGGTTCGGGACTTGATAAGCGAGACCCTGCGCCACGATGATGGCCGGCTGCACCTGAGTTCGATGATGCAGGAAACCATCACCGAACTGCGGACCTTTCTTTATGACCATGTGTACCGGAACCACCTGGTCCATGCAGAGTTCGAGAAGGCGCAGAAGATCATCAAGGAACTCTACAGTTTCTTCATGGAACACGAGTTTCCCAACTGCTCCGGCATCCCCTTTGCCGAGCGCCCGGTCCTGAAAGGGGTTGAGGATGAGCGGAAGCGGCACCGGCTGGTCTGCGATTTCATCGCCGGCATGACCGACCGGTACGCCCTGGATCTCTATACTCACATTTTCATGCCCCAGCCGTGGAGTGTGCTCTAGTACTGTTTTAGTGATGGATGGTGTCCGGGCGGACGTGTCGCCTGTATATTTGTCGGACCTGCTGAACTGCAGCTCCTGACTCTTTTTTCATGTAACCTGTTTTTTGTTTTTATTTATTGATATGTCGAAAAAATACGATCTACCCAAGGCCTACGAGTTCAATGAGGTGGAGGCCCGCTGGTATGCCTACTGGCAGGAACATAAAACCTTTGCCGCCACCATGGAGGAGGGCAAACCCTCCTTTTCCATTGTCATTCCGCCGCCTAATGTCACCGGAGTGCTCCATATCGGCCATGCGCTCAACAATACCCTGCAGGATATCCTGGTCCGCTACCACCGGATGAAGGGCGACAATACCCTCTGGGTTCCGGGCACCGATCACGCCGGTATCGCCACCCAGAATGTGGTCGAGCGGCAGCTGGCCACCGAGGGGAAGACGCGCCATGATCTTGGTCGGGACAAGTTCATCGAGCGGGTATGGCAATGGCGCGAGGAAAAGGGCGGCACAATCATCAACCAGCTCAAGCGGATAGGCTCGTCCTGCGACTGGGACCGGGAACGGTTCACCATGGACGAAGGCCTGTCAAAGGCGGTGCGCGAGGTCTTTGTCCGGCTCTACAACGAGGGACTGATCTACAAGGGCGATTACATCGTCAACTGGTGCCCGCGCTGCCATACGGCCCTGGCCGATGATGAGGTGGAGCACGACCCCACAGACGGCAAACTCTATCATATCCGGTACCCCTTTGCCGATGGTTCCGGACATGTGGTGGTGGCCACCACCCGGCCGGAAACCATGCTCGGGGATACCGGCGTGGCCGTCCATCCCGAGGACGAGCGCTACCAGCACCTCAAGGATGTGGGTATCAGTCTGCCGCTTACTGACCGTACCATTCCCGTGGTTTTTGACCGCCACGTCCAGCGGGAATTCGGTACCGGCGCCCTCAAGGTTACCCCGGCCCATGACCGGGATGACTATGAGATCGGCCTGCGCCATAACCTGGAGATCCTCAAGGTCATGGACGATCACGGGGTGATGAACGAGGCCGCCGGCAGGTACGCCGGTCTGGACCGGTTCGAATGCCGCAGGAAGATTGTCGAAGACCTGAAGGAACAGGGCTTCCTGGAGAAAATCGAGGACTACCAGCACGCAGTGGGCAAGTGTTATCGCTGTTCCACCGTGGTCGAGCCCATCACCTCCAAACAGTGGTTCGTCTCGGTGCGGCCCCTGGCCGACAAGGCCGTTGAGGCGGTCCGGGAAGGGAAAATACGCATCTTCCCCAACACCTGGTACAACACGTTCTACTCCTGGATGGACAACATCCGCGACTGGTGCATCTCGCGCCAGATCTGGTGGGGACACCGGATTCCGGCCTGGACCTGCCAGGACTGCGGCGAGGTGATCGTGGCCTCCGAGGATCCGGACACCTGCCCCAGGTGCGGTTCCACCCGGCTCGAACAGGAGACCGATGTGCTCGACACCTGGTTCTCCTCGGCCCTGTGGCCTTTTTCCACCCTGGGCTGGCCGGAAAATACCAGGGAACTGCAGATGTTCTATCCCACCTCGGTTCTGATCACCAGTTTTGACATTCTCTTTTTCTGGGTCGCCCGGATGATGATGATGGGAATCCATTTCATGGGTGAGGTACCCTTCCGCGATGTGTACCTGCACGCCCTGGTTCGGGACAAGCACGGCAAAAAGATGTCCAAGTCCACCGGCAACGTGATCGATCCGCTGGTGATGATCGAGAAGTACGGCACCGATGCCTTCCGTTTCACCCTGACCGCTTTTGCGGCCCAGGGCAGGGAGATCCGCATGGACGAGGACCGGATCGAGGGCTACCGCCATTTCATCAACAAGCTGTGGAATGCGGCCCGCTTCGCCCAGATGCACATCAAGGACTGTGATCCGTCAATCACCCGGGTTGTCGATGATCCGCAGTCACTGCCCCTGCAGCACCGCTGGATCCTGAGCCGGCTGGATAAAACCATCGGCGACGTGCGCCGGGACCTGGATGGCTACAACTTTAACGAGATCGCCTCGGCCATCTATCAGTTCACCTGGCACGAGTTCTGCGACTGGTACGTGGAATGGATCAAACCTGAACTCTACGGCGAAGATGCCACCTACCAGGAGCAGGCCCGGGGCGTACTGCTGACGGTGCTGGAGAATATTCTCAAGCTCCTCCATCCCATTGCGCCCTTTGTCACCGAGGAGATCTGGTCGGTGCTGCCCGGTGAGCGTTCCACCATCATGCTCGAACCCTTTCCCGAGGTCCGGCCGGAGTGGGAGGACGCGGACGCTGAACAGGAGATGGGGCTGCTCATGGACGTGATTTCCGGAATCCGCACCATCCGCAGCGAGGCCGAACTGCATCCCACCGCCAAAATAGAGGCCACGGCCATCTGTCCTGACCCGGAGAAGCGTCGGCTGATCGAGACCTTTTCGCCTTCCATCGAGGCCATGACCAGGGCGGAAAAACTTCATGTCACGCCCGAGGCGGTGATCCCCGATGACGCCGGCCATGCCCTGGTCCAGGATGTGGAGCTCTTTGTGCCGCTCAAGGGACTTATCGACGTGGAGGCAGAGCTGGACAAGCTGGCCCGGGAACGGACCAGGCTTGAAAAGGAGCTCAAACGGGTGGAGGGCAAGCTTGGCAATGAAAAATTTCTTGCCAATGCCCCCGAGGCCGTGGTCGAGAAAGAACGGGAGAAACAGGCCGAACTCCAGGCCCGGCTGGAGAAAAACCAGGCCAACCGGACCCGGCTGGAAAAGCTGCTCTGAGCGGGTTCGGGGGCGGGCGGTCCTCTTCTGCAACCGATCCCTCGATTGCCTTTCATCCCATAAAGGAGGACAACGGTATGGATACCTTCCTGCTTGACCGGCAGCTGCGCCGTTTTATAGAAGAAGATCTGGAACACGGTGATATCACTACCGATGCGATCTTTGACAACACGGCCACCGGCCTGGCCACCTTTATTGCCCGCCAGGACATGGTGGCCTGCGGCATGGAAAAGGTGGCGGCCCGGGTCCTGTGTCTTTTGGGCACAGGCACCCTGACCTTTGGCCAGATAGCCAGAGACGGTCAGGCATATGGAAAAGGCGATGTCCTGATGACGGTGAATGGCCCGGTCCGAGCCCTGCTGCGTGGTGAGCGGGTGGCGCTCAACCTGGTGCAGCGTCTTTGCGGGATCGCCACTCTGACCCGCCAGTTTGTCGACCGGGTGACCGGCACCGGGGCCAAAATCACCGACACCCGCAAAACCACCCCGGGTTTACGGATGCTGGAAAAATACGCGGTACGAACCGGCGGTGGGGTCAATCACCGCTATTCGCTTGCCGACGGGGTGCTGATCAAGGACAACCACATCGCCGCCTGCGGTTCCATCATCGAGGCGGTGAAGCGGGTGCGGAGCAATGTTCCCCATACCATTCGCATCGAGGTGGAAACCGATACCCTGGACCAGGTCCGCGAATGCCTGGACTGCCGGGTGGATGTGATCATGCTCGATAACATGGATCTTGAAACCATGCGCGAGGCCGTCTCCCTGGTGAACGGGGCCGCCCTGGTGGAGGCCTCGGGAGGCGTTACTCTGGAAACCGTGCGGGATATCGCCAGCACCGGGGTGGACCTGATCTCGGTGGGAGCGCTCACACATTCGGCCCCTGCCTGCGATATCGGCCTGGACTGGATCTGAATCAAAGCGGGTGTTGCCCGCAACCAAATAAGTTGAAGACGCCTGATAATTTTCTTGTTCTTTATGACAGGAATTCAGGCGTAAGGCACAAAAAACGCACAATGCCCCGTCTCTTTGTAGCCATTGACCTGCCCGCCGACGTCACCACCGGGCTGGGCAGTATCTCCTGCGGCCTGCCCGGTGCCCGCTGGGTCCCCCCGAACAGCTGCACCTGACCCTGCGTTTCATCGGCGATGTGGACGGTGGGGTCTTTGCCGATATCCGCGAAGCCCTGGCCGGGGTGCGCTCTGATTTTTTTTCCCTGAGAATCAAGGGAGTTGGCTTCTTTCCGCCGCGTAAAAGGCCACGGGTGATCTGGGCCGGAATCGAACCAAGCGAGGAACTGATCCTGCTGCACAAGCGGATCGAAACCACCCTGGTCGGCTGTGGTCTGTCCCCGGAGGGACGAAAATTTTCTCCCCACATCACCCTGGCCAGGCTCAAAAACACGCCGCTTTCCAGGGTGACCTGTTTTCTCGGCCAGCATGCGCTGCTCGCCAGCCGCACCTTCACCGTGGACCGGTTTCTGCTCTATTCCAGCGTGCTGGGCCGAAGTGGGGCCAAACATTACGTGGAGGAGGAGTACCTGCTGTAGGCTGCCGGCAGGGTGAGGGCAAGGCAGGTGTGCAGCCGTTCGGAGGCGGCTGCGGGCGGTCGCGACCTGCCGTGGCCAGGCCCGGAGGGTGGCCAGGAAACCGGGGTGAAGCCAAGACCCAGGTGCAGGTGCATGGAGATGTTGTTGTCCGGCCGGACAAAGGAGAGCAGCTGCCTGCCCCGGCAATGTTCCCCGGTATAGCGGATCGCCAGGCGCAGCAGCCGGCCACCGATACCCCGGCCCTGGCAGGACTGGTGGACCGCGAGGCCCCGGATGGTCCAGATCCCCGAGGGTTGCCTGCAGCTCAGCCGCAGGTAGCCGATGACATCGTTATGGACCCGGGCCACGATGAGTGGCCGTGTTCTACTCCATCCGCCATGACGGGCTGGACCTGTCCAGCCCGGAACCATCGGTTCCGGCCGGGTGGGGTCATGATGGTGGTGGATGCGGTAGACGACCATGGTTCCAGTGGCGGAGTCCTCCTGCGGACCAGAAAAATGTGATGACTACTGAAATGCAGCCTTCGATGGATGAAGGTGTCGGGGCTTGCTTGTTTCACGGGTGTCTGTGGCCTGGATGGCCACAGTCAAGCCCCCAGAGACGGGTTTATGGCGTCCCGTGCAACAAGCGAGGTCCGACACCGGTTTCAATGCTGAATATTGATGGTAATCACATAAAAAAAGGGTTTACAGGATATCATGAAATCCTGTAAACCCTGCAGTTTCGCTGGAGGCGACGACCGGATTCGAACCGGTGAATAATGGTTTTGCAGACCACTGCCTTACCACTTGGCTACGTCGCCTCTTCTGTGACGGCACTTTATAACATAGATTTTGATTTTGACAAGGGGAAATAACGAAAATGGCTGCCACCCTGGAAACACTGGTTCAGGATAACGAGGAACAGCTTCGCGAACTGGAGTCGGTTATCGGTTATCAGTTCAAGGATATCAGCCTGTTGCAGTTATCGCTCATCCACAGCTCCTTTGCCTTTGAGCGGCTCGGTTCCGGATTGCATAATGAGACCCAGGAATTTCTGGGCGACGCGGTGCTGGATCTGACGGTGGGATACATCCTGTTCAAGCGATTTCCAGAGATGCGGGAGGGCAAGTTGACCCGGATCCGTTCCGCCCTGGTCAATGAGTCCGGGCTGGCAGAAATGGCCCGCAAGATTAATCTGGGCAAATATCTGCTGCTGGGCAAGGGTGAAGACGCCTCCCGCGGTCGGGAAAAACCGTCCATCCTCTCCTGTGCCTTCGAGGCCGTGGTGGGGGCGCTGTTTCTTGATGGCGGCTACGGCGCGGCCCTGGAGTTCGTTCAGCGGACGTTCGGGCCGCTTATTGACGAGGGACGGGATCGGTTGATGCTGGCTGATGCCAAGTCGAGCCTCCAGGAAAAGCTGCAGGAAAAATACAACGAAGGGCCCCAGTACGTCCTGGAGGATGAGGAAGGCCCGGCCCATGCGCGTATCTTCACGGTCTCGGTCCGGTTCCGGGACGAGGTACTCGGCACCGGCAGGGCGTCGAGCAAGAAGGAGGCAGAGCAGCAGGCGGCCCGGGCGGCGCTGAACTCCTTTACCGAAGAGTCCCCCGCTCCGGCTGCCGATAATCAGGCGGCAGGCTGATTCCAGAGGCATACTATTCGTGTCCCGCCAGCTGGTCATCCCGGTTTTCATTCCCCACGAGGGATGCCCTCATTGCTGTGTGTTCTGCAACCAGCACCGGATCAGCGGTCAGCGTCGTAAGGTGACGGCCGGTGATGTCCACCGGACCATCGAGGACTGGCTCGGCTATGGCCGCGGCAACCCGGCGACGGTCCAGGTGGCTTTTTTCGGCGGCAGTTTCACCGGCCTGCCCCTGGAGCGGCAGGAGGAGCTGCTGGGCGCGGTGCAGCCCTGGCTTGAGCGGAACCTGGTCCACTCCATCCGGCTTTCCACCCGGCCGGACTATATCGATACCCGGGTCACGGATTTGCTTTGCAGGTACCGGGTCGGGGTGGTGGAACTCGGGGTGCAGTCCATGGACGACAGCGTGCTTAGCTGCTGCCGGCGCGGCCACCTGGCCCGCCATACCCGCCAGGCCATACCGTTACTGCGCCGGGTCGGGTTGCAGGTCGGGGCCCAGCTCATGTTGGGGTTGCCCGGCGAGAGCCGTCAAACCCTGCGGGCAACCGTGGATGCGGTCATAGCCCTGGCACCGGATTTTGTCCGCATCTATCCCCTGCTGGTCCTTGCCGGCAGCGAGCTGGCGTACAGGTACGAGCAGGGGCAGTACCGCCCCCTGAGCCTGGAATACGCGGTACTGCTGGCGGCCTGGATGAAAAAACGGTTTGACGCCGCGACCATTTCAGTGGTACGGATGGGCCTCCAGGCCGGACCGGAACTGGAAGAGGCCCTGGTAGCTGGACCCTACCATCCGGCGTTCGGCGAACTGGTCCAGAGCCGGATCATGCTGCAGAAGGCGAGAAAACTGCTCGCCGGTGCGGCTCCGGGCAAAAGATATCTTTTGCGGATAAACAGCAGGGACCAGTCCATATTCCGAGGTTTCAGATCCGCCAACCTGCGTCGCCTGGCCCATCTCGGTCTGCTCGACCGGTTCACCCTGCATCCTGATCCGGCCCAGCCCCGCATGACCCTCAGCCTGGTTCCTGTTTCCTGACAAACAGCATGGCCGGACCTGTTTGGGCATTATTCATTCACAGTCACTGAAAAGAAATCACAGTCATCCATGCTCAGTATCAACAATCTTAATCTCCAGTACGGTCGCAAGCACCTGTTTCGGGATGTGTCGGTCCAGGTCCATGACGGCGAGCGCATAGGGCTTGCCGGCGTGAACGGGGCAGGTAAATCCACCCTGCTGAAAATCATGGCCGGCGAGATGGAAACCGATCCCGGTATTGTCAGCCGGGCCTCCTGGTTCACGGTGGCCTACCTGCCCCAGGAAATCACCATCGAACTCACCAGCCGCAGCCTGTACGAGGAGGCCGAGACCGCCTTTGCCGACGTCCTGGCCTTCCAGCAGGAGATGGAACAGATCGGTGAGCAATTGGCAACGCTTCCCCCGGATGATCCTGAGGTGGACAGGCTGCTGGCCCGCCAGGGAGAACTGCAGCAGCATCTCGAAGGGCGGGACGTCTTTCGCATCCGCCCGCAGATAGAGCGCATTCTCTTCGGGCTCGGGTTCTCGGCCGCAGATCTTGACAAAGAGGTGGCCAGCTTTTCCGGTGGCTGGATCATGCGGTTGCTCCTGGCCAAGCTCCTGTTGCGCAAGCCATCCCTTCTGCTCCTGGACGAGCCCACCAACCATCTGGACATCGAGTCCCTCACCTGGCTCGAGGAGTTCCTGCTCCAGTACGACGGCGCCATGGTGATCATCTCCCATGACCGATCCTTCCTCGACCGGGTCACCTCGATCACATGGGAACTGAGTCTCGGCCGGCTTACGGTCTACAAGGGCAACTACTCCCACTATCTGGTGGAAAAGCAGCAGCGGCTCGAGCTGGAACGGGCCGCCTATGAAAACCAGCAGGCCAAGATCAGGCAGACCGAGCGGTTCATCGAGCGGTTTCGCTCCAAGGCCACCAAGGCCCGCCAGGTCCAGAGCCGGATCAAGCAGTTGGAGAAGATGGAACGGATCGAGCTGTCGGAAACAGACCGTTCCATCCGCTTCTCCTTCCCGCCGGCCGCCCCTTCGGGCCGTGATGTTCTGACCCTGAAGGGTGTTCGCAAGACCTTTGGTGATCGGGTGGTTCTCGATGGGCTGGATCTCCATCTCCAGCGGGGCGACAAGCTGGCCGTGGTGGGCGTCAACGGGGCCGGCAAAACCACGCTTCTCAAAATTCTCGCCGGGGTGGAGGATGCCGAGGGTACCATCCGCATGGGGCACAACGTGATTCTCTCCTATTTCGGTCAGCACCAGGCCCAGGAACTGCCGGGCGAGCTGAGCGTGCTCGATACGGTCTACCACGGGGCCGAGGAGATGACCATTACCCAGGTCCGCTCCCTGCTTGGAGCCTTCCTGTTTTCCGGCGACGAGGTGGAAAAAAAGGTCAAGGTCCTGTCCGGGGGGGAAAAGAGCCGGGTTGCCCTGGCCAAAATGCTGGTGCGGCCGGCCAACCTCATGCTCCTGGACGAGCCCACCAACCACCTCGATATCTCCTCCCAGGAAGTGCTGCAGGAGGCCATGGCCCAGTACGAGGGCACCATTATCGTGGTCTCCCACAACCGCTACTTCACCAATTCGTTTGTCAACAAAGTGCTGGAGATCCGTGACGGCAGGGCAACCCTGTACCAGGGCAATATCGACGATTACCTGGCACGGCGCAAAAAAGAGGAGGAAAAACAACATTCGCCTCAGTCCAGGGACCGAAACGCGGACTCGGAAGGAAAAGGGACCGCTGTGGCCGATAAAAAAGCCCTGCGCCGCCAGCGGGCCCAGCTCCGTCAGGAGATGAATCGTAAACTCGGGCCGTTGAAAAAGCAGGTCAAAACCGCGGAACAGGAAATCGAAAAACTGGAAGAGCGCAAGGCCGAACTGGAACAGCTTATGGCCGATCCTGAACTCTACTCCGATTCACAGCGCTGGAGCGAGACCAGCAGGGAGTACAACGCACTGGAACGGCGTCTGGAACGCTGGTATGGAAAATGGGAAGAAGCTCAGGAAAAAATTGAGGCTCTCGAAGAAAAAGTCGAGGTTTAAAAGAGGTTCCCCGCTCCCTGTCAGATAAGCCCGTGTTCTGACCGTCTATACTTTCTCTCTCGAACTGGAACTGGCCGCCTGTGGTCGGGTCCCGTGATCAGAAAAAGTACCTGATGCGCAGTTCAATTTTATCAGTATTTGTCTTTTCACCATATTCACTGTTATCAGCACCATTGAGCAGTGAATACCTGAGCCGCAGCTCCCAGTTGGTAAACCCGGTGTAGAGCAGTTCCGGAGTCAGGGTCCAGGAGTTGTCGTCAAGGTTGATGATGCCGGTGATCCCGGGGGTGAAATAGACAATATCGTACGGCTCCTTCCAGGTAATCCTGGCATAGCCGTAGTTTTTTCGGTTCTGAAAGGCTCCGTAACCGTTTTGGCTGACGGTCTGTGCCTTTTCAAGCAGCAGGGTTGCCACCGTGGGATCACTTTCTCCCTGTGCCTCATTGACCAAGTGATAGTAGCGGCTCATCTCTTCTTCGGAATATCCCGAACCGTTGTGGTAATACTCCAGAATCGTAGTGATGTTCTGCTCGGAAAGGTAGCGCATCCCCAGCAGGAAGCTGGCAGAAGAAGATTCTTCCACTCGCAGTTCCCCGTTTTGTTCCAGGACGACCCGGTCAGCATGGGGAATCCAGGAAAATTCTCCATGAATGGCAAAGTTGGTGGCAAGGTTTGAGGCAAAGTCGATACCATACCGAGAGGATCGACTGTCGCCGGTGAAATACAGAAAATCAATATCGGTGTTTTTCACCAGGAAATAGAGTTTGGCAGCCAGGTTGATATTGTCCTTCCGACCGAAATCATCATTCACCCCGTCCCATACCGGCAGGATACTGACCGAGGCGGCCATGGATTCCAGGGTGGAGCCAACACTGCGGACCCAGGATGTTTCCAGGCTGACAAAACCTTCCATGTCTTCATCTGGATCATTGGGGTCCTTACGCTGGTTGAGAAAACCCACCGGGTTCCAGGCATAACCGGTTCCCCATTTGTAGGACTGCTTTCCCGCCTCCACAGTTACCGTGTCTGTCGGGCGCAGCCGCAGATAGGCCTCGTAAATATTCGCCCAGTCATCATACTGATCCTGGTCCTGGCTGGCCGATGCCTTGAGCAGCCAGTTGAAACTGCTTTTTTTAATACTGTAACTGCCGACGAGCTGAAGGGTTCCGGTCGTCCTGTCCAGGGTCGAACGCTCCGTGTTCCGGACATTGAGAAAATAGAGGGCACTGTCCTCGTTGTAGGAAAACTGCTCGAATTTTCCCTCAACATAGCCTCCCCATTGCAGAGATTTTTTTTCAAAGGCATCCGGATCAAAGTCAAAACCGTCCAGGTCGTCTTCGGCTGCCCGGGAAATCCCGGCCGCGAGAAGGACCATGCAGAATCCCAGGGCAATGGCGGGCATGTTCCGGATCATCGTATACTCTTTATCTCGTCTTGATGGTATCAGCTCTGCCCCCGGGTATCAGCGAAGTTCATCAACTCGGGGCATGAATTCCAGGCTGAAGACTTCGTCGTCAAATTCCCGTTTTTTTATTTTGGCAAAGATCATCACCGAACGGTATCCTTTGTGCAGAGGGCTGTCGGTTATCAGCTTCGCCGGGCGGACGACACCGTCGCCTAAATCCTTTATGTCACTGTAATGCAGGGTCTTGATGAGCATTCCCGAACTGGCGAAGCACTGGATATCAAGCGGCTGCACGGTTTTCTTGTCAACCGTCATTTTCAGCCGGTCATAGGCAACGGCCCGGGTCTTGGCCTGCAGTTCCAGGGACCATGTATCCCCCTGGTCAATCACCGCGGCAACATCATACTCCACGTGAAAATCCAACCGCAGAATGTCGGAATTGTTGAACACGCCACCCACCACTGACTGCAGGCTGGTTATCCGGATCGGCTTGCCCACATTGGGGATGTAGAGCCACATGTTGTCGCCAATCCGCAGGGAAACCCGTCCTTTTTCACTGGCCGGTGAGAGAAACAGGGCCACCATCCTGTCTTTGCCCTTTTTAGCGGTGTAGAATACAAATTCTTTTTTTCTGCCGTCTGGTTCTATATTGATCAGCTTTCTGTACATTTCATAGGATTCAGGCTGAAGATTGGCATCCACCTGGCGGAGCAGGGCGTTGCCGTCAACAGCCAAAGCCTGCCCAGGCAGTGCGGCCAGCAGACAACCGATCATCAGGTACAACACTGTGTTTTTCATCTCTGTCTCCTGTTCGTAGGGTTGTGCATTCTTCAACCTGAGAAACAATAAACCTTATACATGGCGCAGGGCCTTGATTGGATCCATGCGTGCCGCCTTGATGGCAGGCTGCAGGCTGCCGAGAACAGCTATGGCCACGACGATCCCGGCGATGGCGAGAATATCAGTCGCTCCGATGGTCGGAGAGAGCAGCAGACCCTTTTGCCGTCCGAAATCAAAACTGAGGCCGACGGCATTCATCCAGGCTATTCCGCCCAGGCTCAGGCCGATACCGATGATAGTGCCGAGAATGCCGAGCAGCAGCCCTTCGGTCACAAAAAGCGCCAGAATCCTGGCCGGTCTGGTGCCGATGGCGGCAATGGTGCCGATCTCGTTGATCCGTTCATACACGGCCATGATCATCACATTCATAATCGATACCAGAACAATGGCAACCAGCATGATCTTGATAAACAGGGTCAGCAGGTCGATCATGCGGGCAATATTGAAAAAGGGAGAGAGCTTTTCCCAGGTGTGAATTTCAAAAACAGGCTTGCCCTTTTTGTTTTTGATGGAACCGAGTTCCTGTTGCAGCTGGTTGTAGACAGGATGCAGCATATCCATGTTTTTCAGGCGGATGGCCACCTCGCTGGCTTCTTTGGAGTCTATACGCAGCAACTCGCGCGCATCCTGGATATGCATGACACCGTCACGACCACCCGGGCCGGAAATGCCCTCCAGAACCCCGCGCACAGTGAATGTCTGTCCGTTGACCGAGCCGTCCTTGTTGTTAGCCACCAGCACGATGGAGTCGCCGATCTTCACCTTCATGCCTTTTGCGATCAACTCGGGGATCAGTATCTCGCCCCGGCCGATAAGGCCGTCCTTTTTTCCCTTGATGATCCGGGCAGCCAGCAGGGGCACGGTATTCATCTCCATTTCCGGATTGACAGCAGCGAGCCTGATATTGGTGGTCTCACTGAAGTTGGAAAACATGGCTCCAAAGCGGATGCGTGGAGAAAATGCCTCAATTTCCGGATTGTTTTTAAGTAGTTTGCTGATTTTTTTAACCTGCTTTTCGTTCAGGTTCCGGTCCAGCGGCAGGCTGTCCATGGAAGAGAGATATCCTTTTTTGTGGATCTGGATATGGCCGATCATGGAGTCGGTGATTTGGCCGACCATCATGTTTTTAAACGAGCCCGACACCGAGACAAAGAGCAGGACTGAAACCACGCCAAGGGTTATGAGGATGGAGGTCAGCAGGGTGCGCCGTTTATAGCGCCAAAGGTTTCTTGCGGCAATTTTTATTATATTATACATGGTTACCTCTTTTGCTGTCTTCCTGGCTTATCAGGCATCCATCTTCCAGTGTAAAAATTATTTCTGCATTTTTGACCACCCGCGGGTCGTGGGTGGAAAAGATAAAGGTGGTGCCGAACTCGTCGCGCATCTTTTTCATCAGGTCAATGATGCGCTCGGCTGATTTCCGGTCCAGGTTGGCCGTGGGCTCATCGGCCAGCACAAGAGGCGCATTGGTGACCAGGGCCCTGGCAATGGCCACCCGCTGCTTCTGGCCGCCGGAAATCTGGCGGGGAAACTTGTTTGCCTGGTCGGCGACACCTACGGCTTCAAGCAGCTCGTTGACCTGTTTTTCCCGCCTGGCCTTTGGCCAGTTCTGGACCATGATCAGGGGATATTCGATGTTTTCAAACACCGAAAGTACCGGAATAAGGTTGAAGTCCTGGAAAACAAAGCCGATGTTTTCTCCCCTGAAAGCGGCGGCCCTGCTTCTGCCCATATCCGAGATATTCTGTCCAGCCACCTTCAGTGTGCCGCTGGTGGGCGGATCAAGACAGCCTATCATGTTGAGCAGGGTGGATTTTCCGCTGCCGGAAGGGCCGACAAAGGCGACAAAAGAGGATTCGTCGACGGTAAAGGATACGTCCTGTATGGCCTTTACGCTTACCTCCCCGGACTGATAGATCTTGGTGATGTTGCTGCACTCCACAAGATGCATGAATTTTCCTCCGGTAGAAGAAGTCTGGTATTGATACTACTTAATTTTTTACAAATGAATACGTTGCAATATTGGTTTGATCTTTCGGTCAGCAATGATAAGCAAAAAACAGGCCATGGGCAAAGAGAAACAAGAATAAATCGTTTTTTCGATAGGCTCCTTTTGATGTGATGAACAGTTATAAGCAAAATGTGCTGTAATTTGCGGTGTTTATTGTGGATATCGTATTGTTTTGCCAAACTTGTGAGGAGGCGCTGCCGATAACGGTGAAAAACACTATTTACCCTGGTAATAGCAAAAAAAATCGACAAGCATGGTTTTTTGTCGACGTTTTTGTCGAAACTGTCGATGTGAAACCATCTTCACAGCTATTCCTGTATTGGTTCAGCGAAAATGAGACTTTCCGAGTGTTGCCTCTCACATTAACTGGTTCTGATTTTTCTGATTATCTTGCTAATTGTGCTCGGGGTGGTCAATTTTCGGTTAGCACAACCAAGGGAATCCGTGTCCTCGGGGAATTGCTGATTTTTATTGACATCCTCCGAAGCGAAAATAAAACTATATCTAAAGACAATTATGGATGTATCTAATGGTTCTCGCCAGATAATAGCAGCGGCCCCAACTGCTTAACATCGTGTGCCGTCCAGGGTAATCCCGTCAGGCAGGTCTGGCAAACTACCGGGCTTGTCAACAATTCACATTTTTTCTGCCACTTGCACGCTTCGGAGGGTAATTCGTTATGAAAACGGAAAGAATGATTGGGTCTGAGAGATTTAGTCGAATGGTGAGGCGGGTGAGAGAAGTGCATGCTTTCTCGTTGCCGATAATTTTTCTTGTCATGTTCCTGGTGTTTACATCTTTTTCTTCAGCCTGGTCGCTGGAGCCGAGGTTAAGTGACAGTGTCAGGGTCATGACCCGAAATCTTTACCTTGGGGCTGACATCTTCAGAATTGTCCCTGCGCTTGCTGATCCAGATCCTTTGGCAATTCCGGAAGCTGTGGCGGAAATATACAGTATAATGCAGTACACTGATTTTGTGCAGCGGGCCGAGGCTGTCGCCGATGAGATTCAGCGTTACAGGCCGGACCTGATCGGTCTGCAGGAAGTGACCACCATTCGTCGCCAGGCGCCCGGTGATTTCGTGCAAGGTTTCACAGCGCCTAATGCCGAGGAAACGGTCTGGGATTACCTTGATATTCTTACCCGCGCCTTGGCTGCCCGGAATCTGGATTACCGGGTCGCCGCGGTTGTTACCAATGCCGACGTGGAACTGCCGATGTTGACAGGTTTTGATTCCGCCGGCGCGCCGACATTCGATGATGTCCGTCTCACGGATCATGATGTTATTCTGGTCCGCGGTGACGTGGATGTCGCCAATCCCTTTGTCTACAATTATACCAGTAAAATCAGGGTACCTGTGGATGACAGCCTCTGGATTGAATTTGTTCGTGGTTTTGTGGCAGTGGATGCGACCGTCAGGGGACAGACCTATCGTTTCGTAAATACGCACCTGGAAGTAGGGGGGCTGCCGGGTGACATTTTTTCTCGGATCCAGGCCGACCAGATGCAGGAACTTCTGAGTATCTTGGCCGCGGAAGACAAAACCGTCATCCTGGCCGGAGATTTCAACAGTTTTCCCGGGAGTGACCCGGGATCGGACGTGCCATATACCCAGGCTGTAGATGCAGGTTATCTGGACACCTGGATCCTGAGAGAAAGGAAAGCTGATGGTTATACATGCTGTTTCAATGAAACGCTGGATGATCCATGGGCTCGGCTCTACGAGCGGATCGATCATATTTTTGTCCTGCCCAGGGGCAAAGATGTGAAAAAGGTAAGGGCCAAGGTGGTCGGCAACAGGATTTTCAACATGACCGATGAAGGCCTGTGGCCGTCGGATCATGCCGGGGTGATTGTCGGAATAAGGTTTTTCCGGGAATAGGACCGGTGGTGACCTGTCCTTGCTGGACAGGGATTTTTCGCGGCATGAACCAGGTCGGTCCTTCCTTCCTGGTTCATGCCGCAAGCAGAAAGTCAAGGCGTATCTGGCGACTCTGAGACTTGTTTGTCACCGAACCCCTCAACACTCCCGAGGGATCAGCTTATCAGCTTGCCGTCGCTATCGTCTGCCCGCATGGATGACCGTCAGGGATTTTTTCCCTGGATCTATCGGTCTGCGATTTTAGACTGGATTATTTTTCTACCATCTCGTCCGCCAGGCCTACCCATCCTCCACCCATGGCTTTGTAAAGCTTTATGAGAGCGGCGTAAATGTTGCTTGCTGTCTGTACATGTTTGATTTCGGCCGAGTAAAGGCGTCTCTGGGCATCCAGCACGGTAAGGTATCGCAGATATCCTGTCTCGTAGCGGATCCGTGAGAAGTTTTCATAGTCCTTCAGAACCGCTATGTATCGTTGCAGCTCGGTATACTGTTCCTTCTGTTTCTGAAGATAGATCAGTGAATCGTTGACTTCCCTGAAGGCCGTCTGCACGGTCCACATGTAGTCGTTGAGCACCTGACGGTAAACGGCGTGCGCCTGCTGAAGCTCGCCGCTGATTTTTCCTCCTGTAAAAAGAGAGCCGGCAATGTCCGAACCAATGCTCCATACGTTGGAAGAACCGGTAAGCAGTTCGGAAAGTTCCTTGCTCACATAGCCCAGTAAACCGGTCAGCGAGATCGAGGGAAAGTATTTTGTCCTGGCGATGCCGATGCGGGCGTTCGCCGCGACAAGATCCTGTTCTTTCTGCCGAATATCAGGGCGCCGCGAAAGAAGATCCGAGGGCAGGCCGGCCGGGACATCCGGCGTGCCGAGGGATTCCAGCGAGCGACCCCTTGGAATCCGGCCTGGATTGAATCCGCACAACAGGCTGAGGTAGTTTTCCTGAATAGAAATCTGGTATTCTATTTCAGGAATCAGCACTTTGATTTCTTCGTACGAGGAAAGAACCTGCGCCAGCTCAAGGTTGGATATCTGTCCTTTTTCCTTCTTGATCAGGTAAACATCAAGTAATTCTTTCCTGGACTTGAGGGTATCGCGTGAAACCTCGAGTTTTTTAACCAGGGTCAACAGGTTAATATAGTTCAATGCTACATCGGTGGTCAGACTCATCACCACAGCCTTGCGGTTTTCTGCCGCCGAAAGTAGCTGCGCCCTTGCCTCCTCCGTGGACCGGGCGATACGGCCCCATAGATCGAGCTCCCAGCTGACCGGAAGTTGCAGGAGATAGTTCGACGAAATCCTGTCCCCTCCTATAACTGTCAGGTCTCCATTCCCGCTTTTCTGCTGTCTTGAAGCCCGGGCATCGTATCCGAGCTGGGGATACTTGAGCGCGGTTGTCGAACGCAGCCGTCCCTGCATCTCGTCGACCCGGGCAACAGCGATTTTCAGGTAGTGATTGTTCCTGAGCGCAGCGGTTATCAGATCATTGAGCACAGGATCCTGGAACTGTTCCCACCATTTTTTTTCAGAAGCTTCGAGATTTGTAGGCAAAGTTGTCCGCCATCCGTCCGGTGAGGAAACGACCGGCGGCTTGAAGTCTTCAGTTACGGCGCATCCCTGCAGACAACAGGTCACCAGAAAGATGATGACCGCCACCACGGTACCTTGCATGCCGATCGGCTGATGGCAGGGGATGGTCGAGAGGCTGCCTGGCAGGGACAGTGGATACTTGCGTAACATATTAATTATTTGGTGAATTTTTTTGCAAAATTCCATGCAGCCTCGCTGGCGGAAATATAACGGCCGTCTTCCGGGGTATTGCGCCGCCCATGGCCGCCCGGCCAGACATGCTTGCCGTTCTTGATAGTGATAAGCTCAAAGGGGGCGCCACTGGTGCAGGTATAAGTAGTATGCTTGATCACACCGTGGAGGATTTCCACTTTGGGTGGGGCGCAGTCCCTGGTTGCCGTCATCATCCTGACGGTTTCCTCGACCGAACGATGACGCACTCCTGCCCTGCTGTTGTGACCCATACCCCCTTTATAGGGAACATTGTCATCCATTTCTCCGTGGATGTGGAGTACAGCAACCTGGTTGGCCTTGTCACTGCAACTGTCAACTGCCAGCGTACCTGATACAGCGATAATGGCGGTAATTTTCTCCGGAATTTCGCAGGCCAGTCGGTATGCCAGCATGGCACCGTTGGAAAAGCCGGCCACATAGACCCGCCGGGGATCGATACCATACTCGCGCTGCATTTTGTCTATGAGATTGGAGATAAAGGCGACGTCATCCACATTGAAACGGACTGCGGGACCACAACACGACCCGGCATTCCAGGTTCTCCGGTTTTTAACCTGTCTCCGCATGGCATATCTGGGGCCGGTGCCATTTGGATAGACAACGATAAATCCCTCTTTGTCAGCCACGTTGTCCATACCGCTGGTCCGTTCCATGGCGGCGGCATTGCCAAGCCCTCCATGGAGAACGATCATGAGAGGCGGTGCCTGGGACGTTGTCGCAGATGAGGGTTTGTAGACGATGAAACTTCGGGTTTCACCGTCGACAAGCATTTGCAGGGATTTTTTTTCCGCCACACCGCCGTTCCCGGAGCTGACAGTGGCGGCACAACCGGTTGTACTCGTGATGAGAAGAGCCGAGATCAACATGACGGTCCTGAAAAAATACGACATGGTACTGTTCTCCGAATTTTGATTATATTTTTCATCGCAAGGTGGTCTGCGCACGCCATTTTACTCTTCCTGCGAACTGAGATAATCGAGAAACGCATCCTCTATCTCCTTTATCTGGGCAAGTTCGTTGGTCAGTTCCTTGCAGATGGCTTCGAACCAGCGGATAGACGATTCAATTTTTTTTCGTTCAGCGATGATTTCGTGAATCGGCGCATTGGCCGGGAGTCGGCCTTTCTCGTCGAAGAAAAACTGGATCGCCTCCGCCACCTGGCGGTTGAGATTGACATATTCGATCTGCTCTTCGATAAAGCTTCTGACCTGGGCAGAACGAAAGCGGGTTATCGTTGCTTGCCTGAGGGCTTTGAGGGACTCGGGCAGATCGTCCGGTGTACTGGTGGTGCTTTCCGGGTCGGTGTCGAGCAGACCGATGGGTTTTCTGGTGCCTGCTTTCAGCTGGTGCTCCGGTTGCTTGTCGTTGGTCATGTCAGGAAAATTTTCCTCTGGGTTCCCTGTGTTGGTTCATGAAGGAATGTTACTGTACGGATCGCGGACCGCTATCTGCTAGCAGTAGCCGAAGGAGCGGGCCAGTTCCGCGACTTCCGGGTAAAGTTGTCCGCCGTCGTCTCTCCAGGGAAGCGGACCTTCCAGGGGTGGCGGTTTCGGCTTGTGCTGGCGGAAGCTGGGGCCTCGGAGAAAGTTGGGATCATTTCCGTACAGGGCATTTATAGGCCCGAAACAGGCAAACGGCGATCGCTCCGGATGCATCATCTCGTCGATGGCCGCGTCGTCGTCACGAATTTCCAGCCATTGACAGATCTGGCGGAGATACCGGACCGGCTGTTCCATCAGTTTTTCTCCCTGCAGGCGCATCTTGTTCCTTTCAGGCACCATGTCCAGAAAATTCATAATGGTGATGTTGATATTGTACCACGCGATCTGCGGTTCGATGATGGCCCTGTCTCCCCGGAATTCCAGCGCGTTGACCCAGAGGGCGAAGATGCCGTCGTTGAGTTTCATCACCGATTTGCACTGGGCGACGGGATGGCGGAGCAGATGGATGAAACGAGCATCGGGAAATGTTTCCAGTATCCTCTGCAGGTAGCGAAGCGAGAGGGAATACAGTGGACTTTTCTCGACAATGATGAGCGGATCGAGCTTATCGGCCAGTTCCCTGTAGACTTCTCCGGAGCTACGTTCCTGGCGGGCGGCAGCCCAGTGATTCGCCATGTGTACTGTGGCGGCGGTCTGCTCGCCACCATATATTTCGGCCACGGCCCGCAGAAGGCCGTTTCTGCGCTTTGGTTGCGTTACATTGTCTGTGGGCTTGCGACGCCACAGATCCTTGAGGTGTTCAACATTGAAAAGGTTGAGTTCCGGCAGACCGAAAGTCTGCGGATGCTGACCTATCATGGCGTTGATAACCGAAGTGTAGGATCGTGGCGGGGCCAGCAGAAAAAGTGGAGGTGCCATATGCTGCAGTTTATTTCAGACCTTCCACAAACGGAACCTCGAAACACTTTTCGTGCATCACCGGACCGTGGCCGAAATAGCCGTCCTCGCCAAAGAGCTCACCATGGTCCGAGGTGACGATAAACCAGGTATTCCCGGGTGCCTTATCCATGAGCCTCCCGATCTGCCCGTCCAGATACTCGACGCATTTGACCTGCTGCCTGTGCAGCATTTGCATCTGTTCCGGATCAAAGAATTTTTCACGGGAACCCTGTTGCCGGTCCCTGTTGTCCAGGGATTTGAAGACCCCGTGGACGCCGGAGATATGAGGCAGTTGGTCGTCATTGAGCATGTACGGATAATGCGTCTCCCCGAGATTGAGGAAATAGTAGTGCGGCTGGTCCGGGTTGAACTCCATTTCGTCGATCATGCCGGAGAAATCATTGTGGTTCTCCATGAGCTTGTAATCGTCAAAGTCGCGGCTGATCAAGGTGAATTTATTCAACACGGGCAGTGAAACACGGGCAACGGTTCTGTAGCCCAGTTTCCTCAGGACCAGCGGCAGGGAAATTTCCGGTAGAAAGTCTTTAAAGGAAATATCGGGCAGCCCTGTTCTGTCTGTCCATAGAACGAATTCTTCCTTGTACACTGTGGAGGCGAAGACGCCAACCGGGCTGGTATGCGGCATCATCCCCATGGTAAAGGCGTAGTGGGATGGCGCTGTCCAGGAGGCATAGCTGTACCGCTTTTCAACAGCTCCGAGGCGGTCGATATTGGGTGTGTCCGCCATCGTGAAAGTGTCGTAGCGACAACTGTCCATGATGATAAATACAATATTGTTTGCCATGATACTATCCAGGGAAAATGTAATGGTAACGCTCTCGGCCGTCTCCATGGCCGACCGGAACGGGTAATTGCCTATGGCAGCCAGGACCACACTTCTATTCTCGCAAATCTCCTCAGCCCCATGGACAGGATGTTCCACAGGGGAAGTTCAGAGCTCTGTATCTTGGCGTAGCCTGTCATGCCCGATTTTATGGCGCCGTCGTGATTTTCCAACCTAACCATAACGCTTATGAATTTTCCGAACTGCTCTTCTGTGACGTCGGGCCCAATGTTTGTAACTGTGCCATGAAATTCCATATTTTCATAGGCCAAAGGACGGAGCTCGGCCTCTGCACCGGTTTGGACGAAATCTATGTCAACCTCGGGGATATTGATCTGGGCAGTCACGCTCTCGGTATTTTCGGCCAGAGCAAAAGGCTCTCCTTTCTCAAGAAAACTGCCGATTTTCTGCTTCAGGTGCAGGGTGGTCAGTGTGCCGGTAAATGGCATGCGCAGGACAGCCTGGTCGATCAATCTCTGGTAGTAGTCGCGCATTTCCTTGAACCGCTGCAGCTTGGCAGTGGCTGCCTCAAGTTCTTCGGGAGCAACACCGGCATCGGTCAGGGCCAGATTGGCGGTGCGCTCTTCTTCCTGCATCTTGTCAACATTATACTGTTTTTCTATATCGGCAAGCTCTTCCAGGGAAATAGCCTCTTTCTGGAACAGTTCTCTTGCCCGCTGTAATTTTGCCTCGCTGAATCTGACCTTGGTCTTTTCGACCTCAAGACTTCTCAGAGCCAGGAGGTGTTCTTCCGGACGGGGCTTGGCTTTCATGTTCTCGATGATTGCCGCCTGTTCCTTCACCTTGTAGGCATACAGGTTTCGCTGGTACTCGAATTCAGAGGAGTCAAGAACCGCGATGGGCGTGTCGGCGGTAACCGTCTCTCCGCCGTTGAAATACACTTCCTTGATGATGCCGGGATAGTTCGAGGTGATCTCCTGCTGTTTGCCGGGGATGATGACGAAGTTTCCGCCCGGATTGTACCTGCAGGGCACCATCAGCAGTAGAGCGGTTATGAAGACGATTGAAGTCCAGACCACCGACCTGGTGATATTTCTCTGGCGACCGGGGACGATACTGTCACTGTTGTCAGGAGCAAGGCGCTTTCGCCATCGTTCAAATTGAACGGTGCGTTCGTACTGTTCGGTTATTTTCTTGAGCTGTCGCCATATTCTGTAACAGACAAACAAAAAGAGAACGGCTGTTACGATTATTCCGGCTGGTCCTATCTGTATCTTGAGGATGTGACCGACAAAGTACACGCCGACGGTAATCACCGTCAGCAGGCAGAGTATGGACAGCAGGGCATAGGCGCTGAGAATGGTGTTGTCCGCCGAGGTGTAAACCCGTCCATGCAGTTTGTTCAGCAGGGTTTTGTACGCCTTTTCCTTGAGATACGGTTCGTTGGCAAAGGCCGATAACAGATAGTAGCCGCTGCTCTTTATAAGAGGGTTGGCGGTAATGAGGAAAGATACACCACTGATCGTGGCCAGGGAAAGCCCGAACAATGATTGCCCGGTCCCCTGTCCCCTGGTGATGTACCACAGCAGGATGCCGAGGCTGAAGAGGGCGATCCGGACCACGAGGGGAGTGGCATGCAGCCATATCCGTTCACGCCTGCTGAGCTGCTGAACATGGCCGATCCGGAGCATGAACCGGGGCAGGAAGAAGAAATAAAAAACAAGGCAGACGGCATGTACAGTGGCGCGAAAGGAATGGGCCACGAATGCGGTTGTAACCGTCACAGCGAGGTTCACTGTGATCATGCCCAGGAGGATGTGCTCCAGAAAGGTGATATTATCGAGTACAAAGCCGATATCGTGTTCGATCAGGACAAAGTATTTCGTCGCGATATAGAGCGACACAAGAAAAAGGGTCGGCAGCAGATAGATAGAGTACCGTAGAGGTGCGACAATCGGTGCCAGTATCTTGAGCAACGGACCGGGATCGAAAATCTTGAATCCCCGGAAGGCGACAGTATCGTCCATGCCGGCGACATCCTTGATTCCGGCCGGCAATTCCTCGTCGGAAACCGTTTTTCCGGTACTCGCGGCGGAAGCCTGGCTCCCCTTTCTCGTCTTTAACTCCTCAAGGATAGGATGAGAAAAGGCCTGTATCCTGAAAAGCTTTTTTTCTTCGATTTCATCGAAGAGTTTTTCGGCCTCGTCGATGGTGAGTGGTCGGCCGAATCGGTCTTCGAATACAGAGGAAAGTTTTTTGAAGTCCTCGCAGCCGACCAGCACCTCGAGGACGAAAAACTGCCAGGGTTCAAAATAGTGAGACTGCCGTGTGTTCTTGTCCCGTATGATATAGGTCTGTTGCTGCCCGTCATCGACCCGGAAGGCCTGCAGGTGCTTTTTCAGCAGTGCGGGAACAGCAACTTTTTTCGCTTCTTCACCCACGTTGTTCGTTTCCTTGTCTAGTTTTCATCGGTTGATATTTTTCTGGCCCCAAGAAAGATTTCGCATCCCCCCGGGGATTGCGAACGTATTTATGCCCCCCCAGGGGCATGACCTTGGGACCGAATGGATTTGCCGTTCCGAGAAACAATCCCGCAGGAGAGGCCACCATGGTCCGTAAACCGATATTGTAGGGGTTGCCCATGCCATTGGTTGTTACCGGGATCCAGTTCTCCCCGTCAAAAGAACGAAAAAGATCGAACCCGGCATGATTGTCGATAATGAATCTTTCGCCCAGTTCATTAACAATATTGACAAAACTCTGCGGCCAGCTTTCCCTTCTGGCATAGGGTATCATGATACTCCAGTCAAAGGTGGACAGGTATAGCCAGTCATCATAGGCGCACATTTTCCAGAAGTATCCGTTGAAAAAGTTGTCAAATCCCGACAGGTATCCGGAGAGAGGATATTTGTGGCCATCCGGTGTGTCCCTTTCCTCACCGACGATCAGGTCCCAGGAGCCGTCGGGATGAATCCGGATGAGCTCGGGAGGGGCCGGACCGATATTGTTCTGCCTGTCGATTCCTCCGCCCTGAATGGCGCTGCCGACATAAAGGGCCCCCTTGAAGGGATACATGCTCAGAACGCATTGGTTATGTTTGCCGCGGTAGGCCCCTTTTTCGATGATCCGTTCCCAGCGGTAAGGCGGTTCACCCTCGGCGTCGGTTCGCCAGACCTGATAGCCTTCCAGGTTGAAGGTGCCGACATAGAGATAGTCGCCAAAGCCTACCATTTCAAAAACAGTCTTGTTGCCGATATCTCCGAAGCCGAAATCGCTCACCGGTTCCCATTGCCCGGCGGCCGGGTTCCGGCTTTCGTACACAATGGAATGGGACGAGGTATTGGGGTTGCCTCCTCGGGCGCCTGCCGGAGTCGTGTAGAGTCGACCCTTGAAGGTGGCCAGGGTTCTGATGGTGGTTACCGGCAGGCCGATCAGGCCGGGTTCGCAGCTTATGTCGAAATTCCGTCCATCTTCAGTCCGCAGGAGTACCGGGCCCCGGCCCTTTGCCGGTGACCAGGTGGCCACGTAGAGGGCCGGTGGATTTTCCTCTTCGTTGACCACCATTCCCCTGTAGCCCAGTTCCCTGGGGATGGGTTTGCCGTGGCTGCCGGTGATGACCGGTGATTTGAAAACTCTCTCCCAGGTATCGGTACCGGGATCATAGCGCCAGATTTCAGCCCGCAGGTCAAGGTCGAAGGGTTTTTCCGGGCATTCCACCGGCCAAGGGTCCAGGGCGATGGGCAGCCGCGCCTTCATGAGGGGAAAGTTTCCCCTGGTCGTCGCCACGTACAGGTGCCCGTTGAACCAGGCCATGGAGTGGGCGTAGGCGTTGAGACCGTCGCCGAACCCACCATAGGCGATAAGACGGAAATCCTGTTGTCGCAGGCCGGGATGAATGCCGAGCCGATGGTAGTCAGTCACTGCCGAAACCTGTGTTGGTCATGGAATTGTTCTTTTGAGGCGCTGGGTTCAATATACGAGGTGCTGGCGCAGGGGCGCAAGGGGAGGGGACTGCGATTTGCTCCAGAAAAGATGACAGGTTTCAACCACTTCATCCTGGCGGGACAGGGGAAAGAAGTGGCCTGCGTTGCGGAAAATATGGAAATCCGCCTGCGGCCAGACATCCTTGAGAAAATGCATCGTGGGCAACGCCTGGGAATGTTCTCCGTACATGGCCATTAGGGGAAGTTCCAGCCGGGACAATCTGTCTGCGCAAAGCCCGTCGGGCGCCATTATTTCTTTTTCCGCCGCTTCTGTTGCAACAAGCTGGAGCCATTTCAAAGCGGTTCGTCTGTCGAAGCGGCAGATAAGAGGCCCAAGGGCCTGCTTGATTTCAGGAGCAAAACTGGCCTGGCCGGCTTTCATCCTGGCGATCACCGTCAGTAGATGATAGCCGAAAAAAGGATCCTCGCTGTCAATGGGGATGTTGAATCTGTTCAGCAAGGTCGCGATATCACGGCCCTGTTTCCAGGGGAACCGATTCGCATTCTTTCTGCCTTCCCAGAGATGGGTGTCGGCAAGGACCAGGCTGGCAACAGAGTCGGGCCGGCGGCAGGCGTGGCACAAGGCAACAGCCCCGCCGTAGCTGTGGGCGAGAAAATGCGCTTTCTCGATACCGAGAAATTCCAGTAGCCCTGCCAGGTCCCTGGCCATACTGTCGGGTGTGTAGCCCCCTTGTGGTACAGAGGACCTTCCATGTCCCCTCAGATCGTACAGGGTGACATGGAAGCTGGCCCTGAATTCCTCCACGTAGTGAGGGCACCAGAAAGCCAGGCTGGTGGCCAGTCCATGTATCAGAACCAGTTCCTCGGCCGCCTCGTTGGCTGTGCACTCAATTCGCATGTAATTGAGCTTTATTCCATTTATTTCCGCTGAGGGCATCTGTTCTCACTCCATGTAGCCCAGCATTTTGAGCTGTTCCAAAAGCCGTTCTTTCTCGTCTTCGGACATCTTGTCCGCTCCTGTTTCCTTTTTCTCCAGCACGGTCGGATCCCCGAGGCATACGGGATGGTCCTGCAGTTGGGAGTCGGTGAACAAATTTTCAGGCACCCGCCCTTCCATGTTCCGCGGTACCTTCAGGCCGAGGCTGTACAACAGTAACGCGCCGGCATCGACAATATCGCATGGAGCTACAGTTTCATTTTCCCTGATTCCTCTGCCGCAGGCAATGAGGATCCCTTCTGGATGATGGGTGCCGGCAACTTCTTCCCGCGGCTGCACCACCGGTTTTTTATTTTTTATGGATACAAAACCGAAATCCCTCAGGACCAGCAGGAGGTCCGGGGCGTCGGCCATGGCCGGGCCGGAAAATACCTCCTCGCGTTTATGGATCCCGGTGATGATCCGTTCGCCGGTGGCCGGATCGCGCAATTCCCGGAGATCCTCGATGAGTTGTTCCCTGAAGCGTTCATATTCCTGTTCCGGCACTCCCGGATCTCCGGGGTTCCGGGCGACCCGGATCGTAATGCCGTTGCTGGAGGGTGTGCTGCAGTAGGCGGTGGTTCCTGACCAGTCCAGGTTGGCGAACATGCTCTCCTCGCGCCTTTTCGCAGCTTCGGTGTCGGGCATTTCTTTCCACTTAAGGTATCCCTTCTCATGCAGATAGGTGTTGATGCGCACGACCTCGTAGGTTGTCGTGAAACCGTGATCCGAGACCAGAAATACCTGCGCATCCGGGCCGGCCGCGGTCACGAGCTCCTGGATGTATCCGTCGAGGTTCCGGAAGTATTCCAGGCAGAGGGATCGCATGCGGTGATAATATTCATCCCTGTCTGTCTCCTGCACTGTTGGATCGAGAAAATGCCAGGCCTGGTGCTGTATCTTGTCAACACCATCGAACATTACTGCCATGAGATCTGGTTGCTCTGTTTCCATCAGATATTTCGCAATGGAGAACCAGAGGCGTTCCCGGGGAAGATGGTAGCGTATCCAGTCTTCTCTCTCTGTGGCGGAAAGTTCGGTGACCGCCTTTTTTTCAAGTTCGAAATCCCATGCCAGTTCCCGGGGATTGAAATCAGGCAGGTCCTGGCGCAGCCGGTCGTAAAGATCTTTGGGGGTTGTGTTGTTTCTGAGGTGGCGCCACGGAATAAATCCGGGAATCATTACCCCGTTGATGTCGTCGGGAGGCGGGGCCGTAAAGGGAAAATTCAGGGCCACAATACGTTGGCCGGCCCTGCTGGCCAGGGACCAGATGGTTTCGACCCTGCAGTCTCTCGCATCGTAGAGCGTGAAAAAAATATCGTTGTCAGCTTCTTCGGAGCGGATGAAATCGTAGATGCCATGATGTCCCGGAGAGTACCCTGTCATCAGGGATACCCAGGCAGGCGGGGTGAGGGGATTGGGCGTGGACCGGAGGATACCTCGGGATCCTTTTCTGTACAGGGATGCCAGAAAAGGCATGGTTACTTCCTCTTCTCCATGCTGGGCGGTCAGAGAGTCCAGAATGGTGAAAGTGGCGCCGTCAAGACCGATCAGCAGTGTTTTTGTTCCCATGGTAGCTCCTTTATACCCTCTGTGCCACATAATCGGCGATCTGGCTGACCGTCAGGTCAGATACATAACTTCCGTCTTCCATCAGCAGGGACTGAAAGCCTATTTTTTTGCCGTAGAACTGTTCAATAGCGACACACAGCTGGATAATATCGACCGATGCGAAATCAAGGTCTTCGACCAGGGACGTCCGGCCCGATATTCCATCGGCCAGGTCAAGTCCCCAGTCCTGAACAAGATCCTCGATTATTTCAATCAGTGATTTTTCGACGTTTTCTCTGTTGGTAGATGACATTTCTGAGATTCCTTCCTGATAAATATATTGTATGCGGTAAATCTTTTATGTGGTAGTTTTTTTGCAGGCCGTTCCCATATGAAACCTTTGGTTGAAGGTCCCTTCCATCAGGGAGAGGGAGGGGCAATGGCATACGCTGCGATGCAGGATCCTTTTTTCAGTATGTTCACGGGCACCTGTCGGTCGCCGAGGTGGACCACCGCCTGCCGCCACTGGTTGTCGAAGACAACCCGGTACTGTCTGGGGTTACCTTGCAGGCCGCACTTGAAATATTTCGAAGCAGCCTCTCTGGCACACCAGATAAAAAACATCTTTTCGCGCAGAGGCTCTCCTTCAAGCCCTTCCAGCATCAGCTGCTCCGACTCTCTCAGGGTTGCCGATACCAGTTCCAGATCAAAAGGCCTGTCGAGATGTTCAAAGTCTACCCCTATGGTCCGGCCGGGAGGAACGATGGCGGCCAGGGCCATCTTCCGGTCATGGGAAAGAGATATTTCGGGCAGGGCAATACCCTGATCCACGACCGTTTCCACGTAGGGAGCCCCATGTTCGTCATGCAGCACAACGAGGTCTGCCGGAAAGATCGTCAGGTCCATGTGAGTCCGAAGCCAGTGAATGATCCCTTCCTTGATACAGATGCGCCCAAAGAGCCATTCCATCTGTCTGCGTAAAGGTTTTGACGTCATTTCGAGCCAGCTGTCGTACTCTTCCCAACTCAACAGGGCTCTGGCGAGAACGCGAAGAAAAATCCGCCCGGACTGGGCGCAGAATTTTTCCGGTAAATAATCCAGTCGCCACAGGACAATATCATCCTGTTGGTCGGTAAAGAGGCGGCCCAGTCTACCCTGTAACGGATCCTTGCGCACTTCATAAAATCTCTGCGGAACAGGGAAGAAAATGTTGGACAGGCCCGACATCCGGAAGAGGGCGTTTCCGTTGTTATCAAGACATTCGAAGTTCCAGAGATGATCACCGTCCCGGGAACCTGGCGATCTCCTGCCGGTAAGGGTGAGATTGTCCAGGGTGGTGGGTTGTTTTCCGTAGAGCTCAATCCGGTCTATGGTCGAGGGGAAAGAGTTGAATGCCGGGCCCTCGCGGTGAGCTGTCCAGTAGGCGGCAAGTTGCCCGGTGGCGTCCAGCAGCACAGGGTTGAGGATCAGCTCGGGTATTTTTTCAGGTTCAAAAAAGCCGGTCAGGGACAGTTCTCCCAGTTTGGCCTCGATTCCGGTCTCGGCCCAGCCGGTAATCCTGCGTATACTTTGAAAGGTTGGCCCGTGAAACATGCCGGTGGTGTACAGTTCGTCCGGTTGCCATCGGTATTCCCGGGTTCCGGTGAGAATCGGTAATGGTTTCAGCAGTCTGTCGACCTGAAACGAGTAAAGAGCTGAAACCGCCGGTTTGCCGTTGTGCAGAATAACCGCACTGAATTTTTCCGGCATGTCCTTGAGCCGTTCCGCTCGGACCTCGAGGGTAATTTCATCGGAATCAAGGGCAATCCAGTCAAAAGATTTGATGTTTTCTATCGTCTGGACATTGACGTCTCCGGCGGCAAGTGCGCAGGCCTCGGCCATGATTTCAAGGCTGACCATCAGGGGGACGCACGAGAGGCCAACCATGTTTTCCTGGAGAGAGCTTTTGCCGGACAGGATATGATCCTGCAGAAAATGGTCTGCAAAAACATCGAGTACTGTCCGCGCAACGCAGAGGTTGCTGTCAAGTTCTTCTATGAAGTCAAGAAAGGGAGCGGATACCTCGTCGTCAATGGATTGTCCTTCATGGAATTCGACATACCCCTCGTCCATTGGGGGCGTGCTCCCCAATCTCCGGCAGAACCCGGAAGGGAAGGTGTGCCGGCCGCAGTCGCGGCAGGTCCGGCGCAGAACGCTGTACCTGGGACCGGTATCCCGTTGTCGCCTGAATCTCCGCGAGGTTGCGCAGCGAAAACAGTACTGCGCAGGATCGAAACATCATGTTGATCCAGGTGGATCACCGGCATGGTGTTGTCCAGCACCATGCCCCTGGCAGAGTCCTGTTCCTTGTCAGGATTCCGGGCCGTTGACCGGGACCGGAACAGGTTCCCGAGGTCCATGTCCACCCTGTTGGCAAAGAGGAAAGCCAGGACGGTGAGAAACTGCTGGAGGCTGTTTTTCTTTCTGATGTTGAGGGGCAGGGCAACCGCGTCTTTCCCTTTCAGGATATCGTTGACAAAGGCGCTGAGGTTCGCGGAGGGTCCCACCTCGATGAAGCATCTGGCACCGGCATCATACATTCTACGGACAGTTTCCGTGAAGCGCACCGTCGTGGACCACTGGCTTGCGGCCAGTTCCCTTGCCGCCGCAGGGTCGTCGGGAAACAGGTCCGCGGTGGCACAGGAGTAAAGGGGAATTTTCGGAGCGCCAAGTTGCACCTGGTCGTAATATTTCCTGAACGCCTTGGAAACAGCCGCAAAACGGGGAGTGTGATACCCCCTGTCAAAGGGCAGCAGGATGCATATTCCTCCTTGCCGGACAAGATCCTCCTGGACAGCGGCAATGGTGTCCCGGTCTCCGAAGAGTATCACTTGGCTGGCGCAGTTATCCATCGCGATAACCGGGTCCCCTGGCGCTTTTTCAAGACACTGGAGGACGGTTTCCCTGGACAGGGCGCCAACTGCAAGCAGGGCCCCGGTGGGAACATCGCCGGCCGCCTGAACTTCCTGGTATACAAGGTTGAGTTCCTTTATGAGGTTGGCGAGCGTGGATTTACTGCTGGCCTTGATCGCACCCGAGGCCACAAGCGCCGAGGATTCCCCGGTACTGTGGCCAACCATCATGTCGGCCTTGACGCCCAGGTGTTCAAGGAGGGTGAAGAGTGCCTGGCTGCCGATGAACACTGCTTCGGAACCAGTGTCCATGGAATGAAGCCGCTCTTCGAGTTCGGCGCGCATTTTTTCGCCCGATTCACCTGGCGGTGGAAACAGAATGTCGGTACGCGACATGTCACCATCGTCGTAAATCCCGCTCCAGCAGTCAAACCATTCCCGCACCTCATCAAAGTGAATGGCAAGATCAGCAAGCATTTCGAGGTACTGGGAACCTTCTCCGGGAAACATGAAAGCCAGTTTGCCGTTCAGAGGTCTGGAGCCAAACGATATGGAGTTGCGCAGGGTCCAGCTTTCCTCTGTTCTTCTGTCGGCAAGGTTTTTCAGCGCACTTTGGATTTTCCGACTGAGGTCCTGCCTGTCGGAAGCCACAAGTCCAAGGCGGTATGATTGTGCTTCATCCTCGAGAGCCAGGGTTGCGGCGATGGAATCGATCTCTTGCCCCGTGTCTGTGTCGAGCTGTTCCAGAAGGTCTTGCAGTTTGCCGGAGAGCGTATCCCTGTCCGGGGCTGAAAATACAAAAAGCTCCCAGGGCCACCGGGAAAGCGTGTCCGGTCTCCGGGCGACGGCAGGGGCTTCTTCCATGACGGCATGGGTGTTTATGCCGCCAAAGCCAAACGCGTTGACAGCGGCCCGGCGGACGAGTTCCGGTTTGGATATCCAGGGGCGGACCGAGGTATTGATGTAAAAGGGAGTGGTCTCGATGTTGAGTTCAGGGTTGACCCTGTCGCATATCGTCGGCGGCAGAATACGGTGGTGCAGGGCCAGGGCCGTCTTGATGACTCCGGCTATGCCTGCTGCCGGTATGCAGTGACTGATCATCGACTTGACAGAGCCAAGGGCGATGTGCGCCAGTTGCCCGCGACGTTGTCCGAACACGTTGCCCAGTGCTTTGATTTCTGTCCTGTCCCCCAGGGGAATGCCTGTGCCATGGGCCTCGATGAGACGCACGGTCTCTGGATCGACCCGGCACGAACTGTAGGCTCTCTCGATGGCCAGGGTTTCGCCCTCGACACTCGGAGCCAGCAGTCCCTGTCCCCGGCCGTCACTGGATTGCCCGATATCCCGGATGAGGGCATAGATTCTGTCTCCGTCCTCCAGGGCGTCTTCGAGCTTTTTCAGCGCGACAATGCCCAGACCCTCTCCCAGCAGGGTGCCATCGGCATCGGCCGCAAAGGGGCATACCCTTCCTTTTCGGCTCAGGGCGCCAAGCTCTGTGAAGATAATCGCCACTTCGGCCGGCAGGGAGGCATTTACTCCGCCGGCAAGCATCAGTCGGCTCCGGTTGCTCCGAAGCTCTTCGATGGCGGCATTGAGCGCCAGCAGAGAAGAGGAACAGGCGGCGTCAATCAGGTAATTGGGTCCCTTGAGGTTGAGCCTGTTGGCTATCCTGCCGGTCATCACATTGGGGACCAGTCCGGGATAGATATCCGTGTTGGACTGTGGCAGCCTGGCCTCCAGGGTTTTCCGTATCTTCTCCTTCTGAGCCGGGGTGAGATCGGGATAGAATGCTTCAAGCAGTTCCAGGGTCTGGTCCAGGACGATATGGTGCTGGACCATGTTGACCTGGCCCCGGTGCAGATAGGTGCTGTGACCAAGAATAATGCCTGTCTGGGAATGATCGTGCTCGTCCCCGAGGTATCCGGCATCGGCCAGGGCTTCCCAGGCAACCCGCAGGGCGAGAAACTGGTCCGGCTCCCCGCCATCCAGGGATCTGGGCATGATTCCGGATGGCCGTGGGTCAAAACGGTACAGATCCTTGAGATATCCGCCCCTGGCTGTGTGTATCCGGCCGCTTTCAATATAACGCTGTGCTTCCCATCCCGGGACCGGATCATCCACTGCATTGACAGCCCTGAGGATATTGTTCCAGAAGGACTTGAGGTCCGGAGCCTGGGGAAAGATACAGGCCATGCCGATGATGGCCACCGCCCCGTTTGTTCTGTTACTGTCTCGTGACACGGGCAGTGCCTCCCAGACGGTTTAACTCTTTGCTTGATACGCAGTTGAGATCCTCTATCTTCAGGACCACCCTTCCTTCGCTGTCGGTGAAAAGCACATCGGCCGATATCATGCTGGGCTCCGGAGTCTCTCTCCGGCGAAACTCCATGGACAGTTTTGGCGGCAGCCTGTCAACATACCTTGTGATGCGGCCAAACCGCACCGGCAGGGCTGATTCGCCCCGGAACATTCTCGCCCACAGCAGGCCCATCTGCGGTGCGGCGTCGAGCACTGCAGGATCAAGGATCCACCGGTTGTCCCGCTCCGGGATGCCTGAGAGCCATTCTCCGGGCTCGCTGGGGCGCAGTTCGGCCAGCGCACCTTCAGACGACATTCCATGGATGGTCTCGATGACCTGGAACACGGGTCCATGAAAGAGCCATTCGTCGTATGCCTTTGCAACCGACAGGCTTTTTTCCCGGTAGTCGTCTGTCGTGTGGGTGGTGTCCGGCATTGCAGGCAGTTCCCGGGCGAACCGTACCGTACATCGGTAGTGGATGACCTGCCTGCCATTGTCCCCCTGCGAGGTGAGAGCGGCCGTTACGGTAACGTTATCCCCGTCTCTTTCGCCAGGGTCGAGTTCAAGCACTATCTCCTGGTCCTGAGCGGTGATTTTGATTCCATTCAGAACCCGGAGGTCATGCAATGCAACAACCTTTTGTTCAGGGTAAAGCAAAGAGGTCCCTTCGGCGATTATTTCGGCCGCAGCGGCAGCCGGCAGGACTGGAATATTGTCTATCCTGTGTTCGTCAAGATATCGGTGCCTTCGTCCAAGCAGGATATGAGTCTTTATCTTTCGCTGGTCTGAAGGCGGAAAAGTTTCTGTTGGACTGAAAAAGGGTGTGGGATGATTTTTCGGAAAAATTTTTCCTTTTTCAGCTTCATGTTCTTCCCATTTCCCCTGCCCGCAGATGATTTCCACCGCAGGGTCATAGGATACCAGAACCTCGTCCGCGAAAAGTTTTCGTCCCTGGTCACTCTGGACCAGTACCACTCCCTTTTCCAGGAATTTTTTTTCAGTCTCAGGGGTTACCATCCCGGAGCCGTACCTGGTCGGTCCCCAGGGGCCCCAACAGAGAGCTTTGATGGTGACCTGCTGCGGCCATATCCTCCGCAGCTGGCAACATATCCTGTTCATCAGTTCGTTGGCCGTGGCATAGTCTGTCTGGCCGGAGTTTCCGTATCTGCCGGCCACTGAACTGAAAACGGTAAAAAATTTCAATGACTCCGGGCGGATATATTTCTGCAGCAGCATCAGTCCGATTACTTTTGTCTCAACCACCCGGGACCAGCTCTCCGCAGTTTTATCTTCCAGCAATTTGTCTTCTATTACACCGGCACCGTGGACGATGCCGTGGATGGCGCCGTATTTTTCGTACAGGTTTTCAAAAAGTGTTTTGACACCATTTTCGTCGGTGATATCCAGCTGGCAGTAGATTACTTCCGCTCCCTTTGAGCGGAAATCCTCCATGTTGGCGAGCAGTTCTCTGTCCGATAAAATTTTCATGGCCCGGCGCCTGATTTCGGCTGGTTTGAGATCAAGCCTGCCTGTCCGGACCTGTTCTATGAAATAGCGTTGGATGTCGGCCAGGGATACAAGTTTTTTCAGTTCTGCCGGTTCCTCCTCCGGCAACCCGGAGCGTCCGGCTAACACCAGTGTGTTGCCCGGCTGCGCCAGGACTCTCAAAGTTTCCGCGGTGATACCTTTTGCCCCGCCTGTGGCGAACACCACCATGTTTGCCGGCATGCCACCCTCATGTTCCGGGATGGCGGCCGGGACTGTTTTGAAAATTGTCCGTTCGCCCCGGGGATAGCCGACCTCCTGCCGTCCTCCTACGAGTTCGGTCTCTGCCAGTACCAGTTCCGCCATTCGGGAAGGTTCCAGGTCAGGATCCAGATCAATCGCCTTGAGTCGGAAATTCGGCTTCTCCTCCAGAAGGGACTTGATAAGGCCGACAGCGCCCCCCTGCAGGGAAAGTCCCTCGTGCGGCACCGCGAGGCGGCAGAAGGAACCGCCAAGACCGCTGACTGCGACGATATGGGCATTGTCGTGCAGGAGTGACAAAGTCCGATGCACCAGCAGGAAAAATGATTTTTCGCTGGTGAAAAGTTCTGCCCGCCACTGGTCGGATTTCGCCTCCGTGGGTAGCCACGGCGCCGAAACCGGCACCGCATGGATTATACCGGCAAGCTCTCCGGCGGGTACTGTCAGGGCGGCACACCACTGTTCAAGGCTCTGTTCGTCCTCCAGGACCTGGCGCGGGAGCAGGATCGGCTTGCAGCCCTTAGCGGACAGCAAGCCCTCCAACTCGCCGGCGAGCCCCATGTCATCCTCGGTGATTATAAAAAAACCGGTCGTCAGATGGGTTGCCGCTTTCCCATCCAGGGGCTCGGCCACAGGTTCGATGATATACCGGGACGGAAGGTCTGCGGCCAGGACCTCCTGCTCCGCCCCGGTCTGATCAAAAGGGCGCGAATCCTCCCCCTCTGTCAGCAGGATATCAACCATACCCTTCAGGGTCGACTGGGTGTTCAGTTGTGAGCGTTCTTCCTCGCCCATTGACCGGACCCGATCCTCGGGCAGAACCTTGAGCAGTTCTCCCACAATTTCAACCCGCTTGATGGAATCAATTCCCAGATCCGCTTCCAGGTTCTGTTCCAGTCCTATCATATCTTGCGGGTATCCGGTTTTCTCTTCGACGATTTTCAGCAGGGTGGCCGTGAGCTTGTCCCGGTCCATCATTCCGGTCTGGGCAGGGGTGGGCTGCCTGTCATCACCGCTTTCCCGGCTGCTTCCGGGCTGGAGGTTATCATCGGTGGACGCCGGGGCCGGTTTGCCAGCCATGTCCTCCCTGGGGGGCTGGCTTTGGGCAGCGGGTTCCGGGCCGGTCCGGGCCTGCGGAGACCCGGCAGCCGAGGCGGCTGAAGGGGGGGATGGACGCCGGGGCACGCGGAGGGTATGGGAGCGGCGCCGAACCGGCGTGGCGCTTCCTCCTCCCTGCAGATACATCGACATGACCCGTTCCTGTGTCTCAAGGAACTGGCGCATCATGTCGAGATAATTTTCCATCAACTCCGCGTGGTCTGCGGAGTCGCCGTGGTGTTTATCCATATCTGGAGTCTCCTTTTTGGGCAGAAGTTGTTCTTTGTTTGATTCCTCAAGAGAAACCAGGTCCTCAACCGTCACGCCAATCTGGCGGACAGGCTCATTGATCCGTCTCGCACCGCTGCCGTTGAGCAGCCACACATGATCCGGCAGAGGACGGTGTCTGGAAAGAGAAGACACGTCCAGGGGATCTCCGATCAGGCAGTCTCTACCTTTGAAAAGCGGGGTCAGGTCGACCTGGTGACCGGCACATATCAGCCTGCCAAGCATGTGCAGAAAACCGGGAAGACCGGTTCCCTTGTCCTCGGATGAGATGATGTTGCATGGCGCATCCTCCAGGATCTTTTCAGTCAATCCGCCTAGAATTGATTTCGGTCCCAGTTCCAGAAATGTCCTGGCTCCGTCTGCATACATACTCTTTATTTCCGTGACAAATTCCAGCGGGCTGGCCAGATGCCTTGTCATTGTGGCCTTGATGGTTTTCACATCATCCGCATGTGGCCTGCCCGTGGTGTTGGAATAAACGGGCATGGTGCCTGCCGTCCAGTCCGTCCGGTCGATCACAGCGGAAAATTCGCCGGTTACTCCTTCGATCAACGGCGAGTGGAAGGCGGCCGAGACCGGAATCATGACGCTTCGGATCCCGGCATCGCTGAATTGTTCCACCGCCTTCTTCACCTTTGCGGTCGGGCCGGAAATCACGCTTTGCAACGGAGCATTGTGGTTGGCGACCACCACCTCCCCGACACTGGCCAGGATTTCCTCCACCTGTTCCCGTGGGGCCATGACGGCGGCCATGGTTCCGGTCTCCCTGTTTTTTCTCCCGATGTCGGCAATGAGTCGGCCTCGACTGACGGAAATATGCATGAGTGTTTCAAAATCGATTATGCCGGCGGCGAACAGGGCCACGAATTCACCGTAACTGTGACCGCCCGCCATGTCGGCAGTCAGGCCAAATTCTCCCATCAGGAGCCACAGGGATGATTCCACTGCCCCGAGAGCTGGCTGGGCAATGTCGGTGGAGGTGATTTTCCGGGCAGCATCTTTTTGGGAGGCTTCATCGTAACACCCCCTTGGAAAGATGAAATGACTCAGAAGGTTGCCGGGAGCAAACCGGTTTGCGAAATCGTCCCTGGTCACGGTGTCGGCCTTTGCCAGCGTGTCGGCGACCAGGGGAAAGTGGAGGGCAAGTTCCCGCAGCATATCGGGATACTGAGCCCCCTGACCGGGGAACAGGACCGCGAGTTTTCCTCCCCTGGTCATGAGACCGCTGTGATAAATTCCCGGGCCAGGATCGTCCCGCCGGCCGCCGAGATATTCCGATGCCTGGGCGAGTTTGGGTCCCAGGTCGGAAGGATCGGTGGCGATGATCGCCATCACTTCCCCATCAGGAGCCCGGCGGGCCGCAAGGCTGGCGGCCAGATCCCGCAGTTCCACCCGGGAGATGGCGGCAGCATCCTTTACGTTGTTGATCTGCGTCAGAAGCTCTTGTCGGTCACCAGCGCTGAAGATCAGCAGTTCACAGGGCCAGTTGTCCCGGACAGACTGGAAGAGCCAGGGCCGGTATTCCTCCGAGTACTCTTCAAGCACAACGTGAAAATTTGTCCCGCCAAAACCAAAGGCACTGACTGCTCCCCGGCGGGGATGACCGGCTGATCGGAGCCAGGGTCGGGGTTTGTCGGGCAGGTACAGTGGGGCGTCGTTGCGGAGAAATATCTCCTGCGGCCGGCTGACGCCGCTGTGTGGGGGCAGGACGCGATGGTGAAGGGCCAGAACAACTTTGAGCAGGCCAGAAATACCGGCCGCCGCTTTTGTGTGGCCGATCAAGGTTTTGACCGAGCCAATGGCTGCCTGCGCAGGTCCGGCCCCGTGTTGTTTCAGGAGAGTGGTCGTGCTCTCCAGTTCGGCCAGATCACCGATTGCTGTACCCGTGCCGTGTGCTTCAAACAGCTCGACCGATTCAGGCCCGAAGTCCAGGTGTTCGTAGGCACGTTTCATCGCTCTCAGCTGTCCGGCCGGCAGAGGAGCGGTCAGTCCTTTGGCCCGTCCGTCACTGCCGCCACCGACGCCCTTGATGACCGCGTAAATCCTGTCTCCGTCGCGCTCCGCATCCTCCAGCCGTTTCAGTGCCACCATGGCAATGCCTTCCGAGATGACGATACCATCGGCGAACTCGTCAAAGGTCTCGCATCTGCCCCGCGGAGACAGGGCCTGAGTCTTGCTGAAGCACATGTAGCCAAAAGGTCCCTGGACTGTATCGACCCCGCCGGCCAGGACCATGTCGCTGCGTCCGGTCAGAAGTTCCATGGCTCCCTGATAGATTGCAGCCAGAGAGGAGGCGCAGGCGGCATCTGTGGTGAAATTGACCCCATGCAGGTCGAGACGGTTGGCAATCCTGCCGGCAATCACGTTCAGCAGCAGGCCGGCAAAGGTATCCTCGGTCCATTCGGGCAGCCGCCGGGCAATGTCTTCGGGAAGTTTTCCATGAAACCTGGGTAATTCAGACCTGAGACCATACTGCATACCCACATCGCCGGCGCCACCGCTGGCCCCTATGATTACGGATGTTCTTTCCCTGCAGAACGGTTTCCCCGGATATCCCGCATCTTCCAGGGTCTGCCTGGCGATTTCCAGGGCCATAAGCTGCATGGGATCCACATGGTTGATGGAATTGGGCGGCATGCCGTAGCGGGAGGGATCAAAGGGAAGATCCTCCAGGAAACCTCCCCAGCGTGAATAAATTTTGTCTTTTGCGTTTCTGTCGTTGTCATAATACAGACGCCAGTCCCACCGATGGGCCGGTATTTCGTCAATGGCGGTTTGTCCTGTCAGGATGTTTTCCCAGTATTTTCTGGTGGTCGTTGCCCCGGGTAGCAGGCAGCCGAGGCCAATTATGGCGATGTCAAGGGGGCTGCTTGCCCTGGTTTTCAAGGGGGCTGGTTTTGGCAGCCGACCTTCGAGGAGTCTGATCGCCTCCTGTGTCACTTCCCGGTGAAGGGTGGCAATGTCGGTTGGACGGTCACGCAGGATCGCGACCTGGCCGACCATGTACATTCCTTCTTCCTTTTGCCTCGTTTCATCAAGTTTACAAAGAGAATCCGATTCGTCCAGTCTTCCGCAACCTTTGGAGGCGATTCTCAGCCGGCCCAGGACCAGGTCGTCCAGTATGCGCCGGATTTCCTCCGGGGATTTTTTTTCCCTCTGAAGCTGACGCTGCTTCTGGAAAAAGTACCTTGCAAACCCAGTTGCAGCGCACCTGCTGGCATGACCCGGACCTGTTTCCAGGCTTACCGTCTGATTGCACTCTATCACCTGGTCCTGAAATGTTTTGACCAGTGCCCTGGAGGAGACAATCTCTTTGGTGAAGAGGTAGGCGCTTCCCATCAGAATGCCGATTTTCACGCCCCTGTCGACAAGTGGCGCTGCCATCACCTGAACCATTGCCGACGAGAGTGCGTCGTGGATGCCCCCGGCAAAAAGTATCTCGACGCTCTCCGGAAGAATTTTCTGTTCCGTCATCTCCCGCTGGAGACGTTCAATCATGGAACTCCACAGGACCAGGCTGTTGACCGGTCCGATGTGACCGCCGCATTCACGTCCTTCGAATATGAAACGGCGACAGCCCTCCCGGAGGAAAAGAGCCAGAAGCTCCGGCGCCGGGATATGCAGGAAGGCATGTATCCCCTCCTGTTCAAGACGGACAGACTGTTCGGGGCGTCCGCCGGCGACAACAGCGTATCCTGGACGGTATTTACTGATCAGGGTAAGTTGTTCGTCCAGCAGCTCTTTTTCTGCGAATCCCAGCAGGCCGACACCCCAGGACGCCTCGCCAAGCAGCGTGGCTGTCTCCGAAAGAAGGGTCTCCAGCGGTTTACCGCGCATGAGGGCCAGTCCCAGGACAGGCAGACCGCCACCCCTGGATACAGCCGCGGCGAATTCGGCCCGGTCCGAGACCCTGGCCATCGGCCCTTGAACAACGGGAAGCGGTGTGTTGAGAGATCGGGCCAGGGGAGAGTTTTCGTCCAGCGGCTTTTTGGCGACCGCTATGTCAAGACTGGTGGCCACCGCCTTGTCCACCTCCCTGAAGAGGGCCGACAATACGCCGTATCTTTCGCGCCATGGTCCGGCGAAACAGATGTCCTGACCCACAGGAAAAAGTCCAGAGGAGGGCTGGAACCAGTCTGAACGGCTGCGGACCAGTTCGGCAAGTTCCGGCAGCGGCCTGCCCGCAGCCTGGTCGATGAATGCGAGGACTGCTCCGCCGGCGCCCGGTCTGCGCAGCAGGCGGAAGAAACGGCCGGTTTCGTTGTCGCCCACGGCCACCGTCTCGTTCCCGGAAAGGCCCTGCAGCAGAGGTTTCAACTGCAAGGCAAGGGGAGATTCCTCCATGAGCAGGATCTGACTGTCGAAGACCCCACCGGCAGCACCAAGGGCAGCGGCCGCGGCGGCGACCGAGGGGGTCAGTCCACCCCGGATTAAAACAGGCACATCGCTCTTCCTGAGCCATTGCTGCAGGAGGATGAAGGTTGAATTTTCACCCACAAAGCCTCCTGCCTCGTTACCCTTGAGAACAAGAGCATCTATGGCAAGATCTGCCGGCCTGTCGGGCCAATGGCAGTTTCTGGTTTCTACCAGGACCTTGATACCATCATCGCGCAGTTTTTTGATTTTGTCCGCCGGCGGGAGAGTCTCGGAATCCACGATCAGCCACCGCAGGCCACGGCTCGTGTATTCCCGGGCCAGGTCAAGCAGGTCGGCTTCGGCGGTGTCAAGTTTCAGTCCGAACTCGGCCGATGTCTTTGCGGAGATGAAGTCAAGCTGGCGGGCAATGGTCCCGGCCGTGTCCGTGCTGTGGAGAAGTTCGGCGTTGAGAATGCCGATGCCTCCGGCTCGGCAGGCGGCCACTGCCAGGGTACCGTCACAGAGACCGGCGGGGGTAAAGACAAATTTGGTGAACTTGCTGTCCTTCATTGTTTATCCTGTGAATATCTGATTTCCAGGTACGAACCGGTTTCCGATCCTTCGGAGACGAGTCGGTGGAAGAGATGATTTTTTGCTCCTGCCCGATTTGTCTGTCCCGTGGAAAACAGGCGCTATCCTTGAATGATGAGTCCTGAAAAGAGAGAAGGCGGCTGGCGCGAGATTCTATGGACGGTGGTGCGGAAAACATCTATCACCTGGAACAGAGCTGAAAATGTCGCAGGAAGCTGTGGCGTGAAGATCGTATACTGAAATCTGTCCTGTAGAGGGATCATGCGAAAATCCTTGGGTATTTTCACCCGTAAGTTCTGATGGAACTTTGGTGAAAAGAAAAATAAAAAATATTGAAACATGGATATCGGTCCTGGGGCAGATATCAGGGGTGTCCAACTGAACTCGAAGTGTTCCTGTGGCAATTCCATTTAAGTCTGCCAATGAGCTGCGCAAGTATCATGGTTGTGTAATGTCCCCGGCGACTTTAATGGGAACAGGTACGCGGGGGCCGAAATCGACAATTTTCAGCAGGTACAAATCGCGCCTGTTCGCAAGTCTTGGCAATCGAGCCGGCACCGGGTTGTCATGAGCTATGGCCATAATCTCAACTTGTGTCAGTTTGTTAAGAGCAACATGAGGAAGCATGACGGGAACTCTTCAGGCCGTATCTCTTTCCTTGACCAGGCTGTAGCGTGTCGACTTTGATCAATTGCGGTCTCAATTTCAAGTATTTTGTTCATCAACCCGTAATCTATTTATGATTTTTTGCAGCAAAACATCACCTGTCACATTTTCAGGGGCATTCGTGACCGGTAGCTGTTGCCTTTTCAGAGCATCTGTTGCCGACAAGTCAAATTCTACCCGTCCTGAATGGTTTTGTAAAATATCGCCACAGACCGGCGTGTGCTGTAATTACGATTACCGGAATTTCCGCTCCGCGTATATCGGCTTCCGGCCGGCTGCCGAAGTCGGTTGTGTCACAACTGGAGCGGCATGGAGGGACATCTGCTCCGGATTAGCCTCGCCATACATGAGAACCACCTGAATGCATGCAATATGTGCGCCTTGCTTTGCCGCTGGTTTCGACAATGTCCGGTCTTTGGTCCGGTATTATCTGCGCAAGAGAGGCAGGTAGCAGGCGTGGAGAATCCAAAGGGCACCAGTTGAGTCTGAAGATTCGTGCCTGGATATTCCATGCTGTCTGATTCCACGCAGTGAATGGGGAAACGTTGCTATGTTCATCCATTCCCTCAGCCTGCTTAACGTACCTGTTCTGGATATCAGCTGATTCATCTGCAATGGAGAGAATTCATTTTCTTTGGCTAAACAAGAACAAATCGTTTATATTCAGAGGTTGTTTGTTATAGATGTAGTGTATCTTTTGTTGAGGTACAATATTGTAATCATAGGGGAGATCATGGCTCTTTACACTCTCAAGACAAAACTTGGCATTATCCTGAGTATTTTTCTGGTATTCATGCTGCTTGGCAGTTGCGCGAGTGCAAGAAATAAACGGTTTGGAGGACGTGAGAGTCGGGATTACGACAAGGCCAATATCGCTGTCTGTGCACAAAACATAAAACCGGTAACATCTGGATATGGTGCTGAAGGTCCCTATCGGATGGGTGTCCTCAGGATGAGAAACCCCATGTGGCGCAGAAAACCGATCAATGTGTTTTATCCCGAGGGATACGGTGGTAAGGCGCCGACCATATTCTTTTCACATGCCTATGGGGCGACAAACTGGGAAACAGCCTATCCGGACCTGATAAGGAATGTTGTCAGTAATGGTTATGTGCTTGTCTATGTGCCATACAAGACCTTGAGAGCTGATGTTAACGAACGTTACGAGACTTTGTGGAACGGTTTTCTGGCGGCGGTGGAAAGATATGGCAATTTAATGGATTTAAGTCGCGTTGCATTTGTCGGCCATTCTTTCGGTGGCGGAGCGACCCCTGCGATGGCGTATAAAGGATTTGTCGAACAAGGCTGGGGGGCGCAAGGTCGCTTCATGTTCATTATGGCACCATGGTACACTTACAATATTTCCCAGAGTCAGCTGCAGAATTTTCCCCAGGATACCTTCTTGATGGTACAGGTATATGATCAGGACAAGGTTAACGATCACCGGATGGCCATCGATCTCTTTAGAAATATTGCTCTGCCTGGTCAAAATAAAAAGTTTCTCATTGTTCCCTCGCAGTCACACAATGGATGCATGATTGTGGCAGATCATGTAACGCCAGGGAAAAATCCCTTTCTTGCTCTGAAATCATGGGCGGTGTTCAGACCTCTTGCATTTCTGGCGGATTATACATTCAGGCGCCGTGAAGAGGCGAGGAAAGTGCTGGCAGGAGATGGGAATACCTACCCTATGGGTAGATGGATCGATGGCACCCTCTATCCCCCGATCAGGATAGACAATACTCCCCAACCTGAACATCCTCAGAGTTTTTACAAATTTCCGTGGAACAGCCGAAAAAATCCCCGGAAGGCGTATTCAAGTTTCTGATGAGTGAGGTCTGATATGAGAGCATTTGCAGTCGTTGCTGTACTAACTTACCTGCTTCTGGGTTCAGCAGATACTGTCCTCTCGCTGCAGATACTCTCTGGAACATTCACAAATATCACAAGCACAGCCGAAGGTATGATTTCCCTTCGGCAGCAAGAACATCTTCAAGTTACGGCCGATGGTATCCGGCATCTTCTGGTCAACACGGGAAGTGATTGCGCCCCGGAAAGCCTGGTGTTGATGAGCGCTCCCAGGGAAGCAACGCAATGGCGCGTCTCTTTTTCGCTGCGCGATACCGACCAGGCATCCTCGGGAGATATATTGCTTGAAAATAACAGGCTTCATATCGTCTACAGGGATCTGTATGGAGCCATCATTTACGCCGAAACGACCTATGATAACCAGGCCGGGACATGGGCGCCGGTTCAAACCCGGGTGGTAACAGGCGGTGGAGAGCGCGCACGGGCTCCGACGCTGGCTGTGGACTCGAATGGCAGGGTCTATGTCGCTTACACCGTTGTCGACTTCGTTGTAACCATTCACATGGCCTACAGCGATGATCCTCTGGATGTATGGTACGACAGCGGTTTTTCCTGGGGAAGCGAAAATTCCCTGGGTGCCAAGTCCGCGAGGATGATTGTTTCCGGCGAAAAAATCGGTTTAATCTATACTGATGTGCGGTTTTGGCTGGGGCGGCTGCAAAACATGATGAAATGGTCGCTTCTCGAAGGAAATGACCCTGCAACCGGCTCATGGTCTGATACGATTATCAGTTTTGGGACAACGGACGACCACGATCCCTTTGGCAGTCATTTCAGTGCGGTAACCAACGGATCGGGCAATGTCTATCTGGTCTGGGCCGTGGACAGAAGTATCCGATATTTTCGTTATAACGGTACAACCGGCGAGTGGTCTTCAGTACCGATTTTCGGAAATAGTTTTCGCACCGCGTACCTGCAGATCAGCAGGCATGTCGACGGTCGTCTGTATACTATTTTTAATGTGGGAAGCTATCTGGTGGTGATGGAAAGTGCAGACGATGGGAAAAGCTTTTCGTTCCATTCGTTTTGCTGGCATAGTATCCAGTGGTGGCAGGACTGGAGTAATCCCCGGATGGAAACGCCTTCTGTCTTTTTCGACCAGTTATCCATTCTCCAACAGGTCGGTATACAGGATCCCGCCCTACCTGAGGTTCAGGTTCTGTTCCAGTACCAGATGGTTCCCTGACATGTGAGGCTGACTTGTTGGTCAAAGTCGCGCCTCGGCACGAAACTTTATCCGGTTCTGCAACGAGCTCAAGACGCTCTCTCAGGTGTCAGAGTTGGTCTACTATGCAGTGATAATGTTATTGATACCTCGGATCGGTTCGGTGCGCGTGGAGTCGTGACGGGCTGTCTCCATCATTGGGTTAAGGGAATCTCCTTCTCGTTTCAGCAGTTATTCCTCGCCACTGTCTAGCAACTGGTTGTCCTGGCAGTTGTTTCCTTGCATTTTTTCAGCCGTCTGGCCCGATTTTGGCCAGAGTCGTGATGGGTATGTTTTGCGCTCCCTGTTCTTTTTGCAGGAAATTCGAGATGTGCTTGCGCTGTAAAGAACAGGCGTATAAAGAGGGCCGTAACAAGTAGGTACTTTCAGTAAGATGCAGGCCGGGGAAGCACCACTGAAAATCAAAATCAAAGTTCAGAAAACCGGAATTACGGAACATTATTCCGCAAACACGGACTATATGTCTAGGAGTTCTGTTTTCCGGCCCGTTTTTTTCTTGCTTCTCCGTCTCAGGGCTGTCAGGCCAGCCAGGCCTGTCCCCATGAGTATCATCGAAGCTGGTTCCGGAACTGGAGCGGGATTGACGGTATCTGTATCGGCCGAGAACGTGAAGGACATGGGTCCTGTCCAGCTTGAAAGATTGGGCTCGATGGTAAGGGTACGGTAGAGGTCATCCACGGGAGCTGTCCCGACAAGCGCCACTGCGTTGGAATACGTGGCAAGTGTGCTGGAATCAAAAAGAGATTCAGAAAGAAGATCGGCAAACTCGAAGGGCCAGCCACTTCCTGAGTTGGGAGTGCTGGGATAGAGTATCGGATTTGAAGCATAGGTTCTGGTGCCATCAAAGACAAAGTCGCCGCTGCCGGCATCCAGCGTCAGGCTGGTAATAGCCGTGTCACTCTCAAAAGCCCACGGAGAAAAATGGGACGAATTCGGATAAGTGGATCCGTTTTCCACTTGCAGGCTCCAGTTGTTCCCAAAGGCCCCGCCTGAACCGGAACCAAGACTTTGCCACACTGCGGTTTCCATCGTGCCATCACTGAAGGTGACGCTGACCTCCATTCCTTCCATGTCATCACCGTATGTACCTGCACAGACGACACTATCTATGTACCAGATGGTTCCCTCCTCATAGGTGATGGAAACCGCAGCAGCCGTTGATGTATAGAGCAGCGCAGCACCAAGAAATATGAACATGATATGATTTTTCACGACGTTGTTTCCCCTCACTAAGTGATTACCTGGTCTTCTCAACTTTTTTCTTTGTCTTTATTGCTTGCACAAAATAGACCAAAAAACAAAAAAACAATCCGCAACGCTCTCAAGGAAACTCTCGCTTTTCCCAGATGACGAAAGCGTAAGTGTTAAAGAGCCACATTTTTCTCGGCTGTCACGGCCTGGTTCTTCGGCTGGCTGCTTCAGCCGTCTGCCTTGACCGCCGAGAGCCGATTGGCTGAACCTGAGGGTGGCGAGGCGATGGGGCTGAGGGGTGACCAGGGTATGTGCTGTCGGTCAATTATACGTCGGACTGCATGCCAGGGGAGGTGCAGCAGAATACTGTTATCGATTCAACGGTTCGTTCTTGACAATTTTGGAAACCTTCCAAGGGTTCCATTTATCCATATAGGACACTCGGTGGAAGAGTTCCATGATGTAGGCATAAGTTCTGACTGTTCTCAGGAAGAGACCGGTGTACAGCGGCATAAGTGGAATAAAGGCGATGAGCCGTTTTTCTCGTCTGCGTATTGTTTTTCCAAGCAAGGCAACCGCGACAAAAAATTCCAGAAAATTTGCCAGGCTGTAAAGAAACATATTAATGATAAAAAAAATTTCAACCTGGCTCCGGCCGATTATGAATACCTGGGCAATATATATCCACCACTTGATGTCAAGAAGAAGATTGAAAACGATGTTGTCTGCCGAAGCCAGGAAATTTTTTATGTTGAAACTCTTGGATGGCAGCAGAATATCCCTGTGCCTTCTCACTCGAAAACGGATGAGAGAACGGTCCCAACGGAAACGTTGCCTGGCGAGTTTGGTAAAAGTATCCGGACAATTGGTATAACAGATTGCATAAGGTTCATGTACAACCTTGTATCCGAGTTTACGTATCTTGAGTGTGATGTCTCCGTCCAGACCGGGGCCGACATCCCAGCCGTAAATCCGTTGTAGAATATCGCGGCGAAAGGCGCCATGGGCTCCGGCGATGATTCGCAGGATGCCAAGTTCCGAGGAGACGGTGCGCCCCGTGGTAATTGACTTTAAGTACTCTATAGCCTGCAAGCGGGTCGCAAAGCTGACATCCGTGTTTGCGACCCGGACATCTCCGCCTACAGCACCGACATGTGTGTCCATGTAAAAGGGCAGCAGAATGGTTTCTATGGCATTATGTTTCAGGTGGGAGTCGGCATCCAGATGTATAATATATTTTCCCCTGGCATACCTCAGGGCCGTGTTGGCCGCCGAGGCCTTGCCTCCACGGATTTCATTGCGGAGAAAAAGATCTATTTTGCCTTCTCGCTCCAGCTTGCGACATATGACGGGAGTGTTGTCATCAGAGCCGTCGTCGACAATGACTGTTTCTATGTTTTTGTAAGTCTGATTGGCAAGAGATTCGGCCAGTGCCGGAATATGCTTACCCTCGTTTTTACCGGGAACGATCACAGAGACTAGCGGGCGTTCGCGATACAACTTCCTGCGGGCTAATTTATATCTGATTTTTCTGAGTCGCCGTTTGGGGATGTAGACGAGCAGGACGACAAAATCCAGAAACAGGTATCTTGTCATGTCGACTAAAAAGAAAGGCCAGAAATAGGCCAGCATTTTCATGAGGGTCAAATCAGCGACAAACTCGCCAAGGGAGTCAAGCAGCATAATGGCTAAGTACTTTCTCCAGGCAGGAGTCCGGATCAAGGTCAGGCGTGATCTGCCAGATGGCGAAATCTGCGTCAAATGTGATATCGAGGTTGGTCTTGAGCAGGCTGCCTATGCGTTCCTTGATTCTCTTGAGAGCTCGCTCACCGTCCTCTGGAGTCGTTTCAGTCAGGATAATCAGGAACAGTGTTTCGTTGCGCATGGTAAAGAGATCAGAACTGCGGAGGTTGGCCTTGAATGCTTCACTGATCTCATCGAAAATTTCCCGGGTGCGTTTCCCCAGCCTGGTGTACAGTTCCTCGATTCCGCCTAACCGAAGTGCTGCCAGCGAACTGACTGTTACACCGTATCTTTGTATTCGCGCCTGCTCGATACGGAAGAATTCCTTGAACGCGCTGAACGCAAGGGCATGAACTTTACTTTCAAGAATGTTTTGAAACAGAGAGTCCATGCCGTAACTGGCGGCATTTTCTCCAATGGCTGTGATTGTGTAGGATTTGATGGAGCGTTGCACCTGATTCTCCGGCTCCGTTTCCCGATGGCAATTATAACAGGAAGTCATAACCCCGGCTTCCTGAAAAACATTGCCGCACTGGTTGCAGTGGTAGACAATAGAGGTTTTGTCATAATCAACCCCTATGTGATTCAGGGTTTTGTCACATTTGGGGCAGATCAGTTCATTACCTTGCCGGTATTCGGACAGTCCCCCCACATAGGCGCACTTGAAATGGTGAATCAGCTCATCTGTGACAAGGTCGCTGGATCCACAATCAGGACAGGTTTCGAAAAAATTCAGGAAAGCGCAACCGCAATGGGTACATGAGTAGGCGGAACCGGTGAATGTGCCTGAAAGCAGTCGTTGTGTTTCAAGGTACTCCAGAGTTTCGAAGATTCCGTTGTCAGGTTTTGGGAAAAGAGGCTGCAGGGCCGGAAAGATGTATCCGCTCAATGCCTGCACGGATGGAATCGGTTCCGCTGTCAGGTTGCGGGAGGCGATAAAGCGCAATATCTTGAAAGCGATATTGGTATCATTTTGATTAGGTTGGCCGGTGTACTGGTGGATTTTTTTGTTTATCCCCTCGAGCCTGGCTGTCCAGCTTTCGAGCTGTTCATGCAGGGAATGCCCCATCGCCTGAATGGCCCCGTCCGCAGACTGGAGAATGTTTTTTGGCACCGACTCCGGGCCCGGTAAAAAAAGTACCGGTCGCAAGTACAATGCAGGGTCGACCATACGACGTATCCGGCAGAGCTGCCGGTAGGCGGCATGCGGATCGGAGCAGTCAATCAGGAAAAAGGCAACCTTCTCATCGTCAACTGACGACAGGCTGTCAATATCTGCCACAGGAATGTCCACGGGTGGACGTGGCATGTTGGACGATGGGATGAAAACCGCAGTTCTCATAGCTTTCTCCCTCTGACCTTGAGAACAATCCGATCGTATTTCTGCCAGATTTTCTCTTCTTCCGGATCAAGAGGTACGAGTTTGATCCGGATCATGGTTGATATGGGAATGTAGTCCTTGCGTTGCCGCTTTGCTACGGCCTGTGCCGATGAGCTAATCTCGTCCACCCGACCGATACTCTGATAACGGTCAGGAAAAATAATGGTCATCTGGCTGCCGGGAGTAATGTATTGCAGATATTTTTCTTTTGTGTATGCATCAATATATACAGGAGCCTTGTCTGCAATAAGGACAAAAAGTGGCATTCCGCTGCGTATATATTCATGTTCCTTTGCCTTGACCAGATAGACCATGCCGTCAAATGGTGCGATAATCGTTTCATAGCGGCAGGAAGGGTCTGGAGGCTTGGATAGCAGTTGCTGTAAGGTGACAAGTTCTTCCTGGCGGACGGTGATTTCCGCTTTAAGAAGTTGTACCTTCTCCCGAAGTTTTTCCTCCTTGGCAGTCTGCTTTTCCATTTTGCGACGGGATGAGGCGGAGCCAATCTCCAGGGCACGGTACAGGATTTCGGTATCCGCTCTCTGGCCTGTTGATTTCAGCTGCTCTTGAAGAATGGCCAGTTTTGCCCGCATCCTTTTGATGTCATAGATTAATTTTTCTATTCTCAGGTCAGGGCTGTCTTCGCATTTACCTGGCCGGGCTATTTGCGCCAGTACTTCTCCTTGAACAACAAGGTCACCTTCGGTTTTCGCAAGTTGAACAATTTCTCCTCCCTTGACACTGCTCAGTACGGTTTTCTGGTGTTCAACCTGTCCCCGGCCTGTAAAAAACACTATTCGCATGGCCATCAGGTATAACACGCCAGCGACAATGGAAAAAAGTGCCAGGAAATATATGAACTGGGTAATTCGTGGCAGTATGCGGGTCGGAGGTTTTCCTTCCGGAAGATTATTGAAATAGCTTTTCCGGGTGCGGAGTTTCATGGTCTACAGTTGTCTTTTGAAAAAACGTTCTGAACTGGTGAATTCCGTACTGTGTTATTCCTGTGGACAAGACGAGCTTGTCTATCATCTTTTCAAGGGCCCATTCATCCCTGAAATCAGACGCCCGTAAAACAATCACCAGCTTGCTTGATGCTATGTTATCCAAAACAGTCTGCAGCCGTCGGGTTAGCACGTCCGGATCTGTCGTGCCATAGGCCATCACATACACTCTGTCTGCAATTGAATCAAGCAAATGGTACGTTTCTGCAGGGAAATGGAGGGGCACGTCCACGCTTAGCCTGCGGTCCAGAAGGCCCTGTTTGATTTTTTCGAGGAACTCGATATACCATTCGAGATATTCCTTCTTTTTCTGGCGAAAACCAGGCAGGGTATGGGGTTCTACATCAAGATGGACAATGCCTGTCCGTTCGGCGAGGGTTACGGCACGTGCGAGAGCAGTTTCCTGATTTTCCGGAAAGATCCAGTCAGGTTGACCGGTGAGCATTTCCACCCGGATATTATTTTTCTCTGCCATTGTCAGGAAATCCGTTATCTTGCCAAAAGAGCTTTTTGTGCTGGCAGAAAGCAGGACTCTGTCAATCTGTTTTGCCTTGAGAAAATTAATCAGATTTTCATTGCTTATGGCACTAAAGCCAGCAGACCAGATGTAAATACTGCGATCTCCCAGGCGCGCCCTGTTCAGGCCGGGCGTCAGACTGACTTTTTGGACCAGGTCAGAGCGATAGGGCAGAGCGGACGCAAGAAACATCTCGTTAACCCTTCTGTACAGCTCCTCCTTGGCGCGCAATAACTCGATTTTGGCATCCAGCAGTGTGAGCATTCTCGTTATGGCCACCGGCATAAGCGTGTCGGCACCCATTTGCAACTCCAGTAAGGTTCTTCTGAACCTTTCCCGGGCCTGTGCCTGACGATAATGTGCCCGGACAGTCCGGCGCAGCTGTTCTCTCAGGCTGGCATGGGCAGCTCTGGTTTTGGCAATCCGTTTCCAGAGCAATAGGGATTTGTTCCGCTCAGCCTGCAACAGCCTGAGTCTCAGCTCGTCGGTCTGCCTGTCGTAGAGAGGTATGCGAAATCTCAGGCCCGTGACAAGGTCATCCCCTGACGTAGTGCTGTTGTTGATATCGAAATTCCGACGAACGAAGAGGCTCAGTGAATCAGGTATGTCGGCATCATCTTCGGCCTTGAGCCGTTCCTTTTCCAGGTTTGTGAGCATCTCCGGTCGGTTGTCGGATAAAATGGCCTTGATCATGCCCGACAAATCCACGTCAAGCAAGGGTGGCGAATAAAGATTTGTAGTGGCTTTTTTGGGAGTGTAATCCTGATTCAGGTAGGTAAGTTCCTGCCTGGTCAGAACAAGATTCTCTTCCGAAACAAAATAGTCGTCAAGAAAACTCCAATTGCTGAAATAGGCTCGCCGTTCTATTGGATAGACTTTTTCAAGCAGTTGCAGTTTCATCATCAGCAGAATGGTGAGTGCCTCTGAAAAAGATTGATTGATATTGTAACTCCGGCATCTTCCCTCCCTCTCGTTCTGTCGCATATCCTGCTGAATTTCTGCTATCTGTGCCCTGTACTCCAGTGCATCAGCCTTTTTGCCATACTGGAGGTATCCGTTCTTCAGAACGTCCCATGAGAGTTCAAGGTTTGCCGAACTGTCATCGAAGCCGCCCTGGTCCGAGCCCTCATTGGCAAGATCCCCGGTCGCATAGTATCCCCGGAGTTCAAGACCGGTTCTTCTCCTGATTTGAACGGCCTGTTCGCGGAGGATATCGGCCCCGAAAGTATGTTTCTCTTCGTTTCCAAGGCATGGCGCCGTGAATATTTCATCCACGGTTGTCATGGGTTGTTCGGTGGCAAATTGACGATCGAACTGTTCGTTAAGCGATAACAGCAGATCCATGAATTGCTGATGCTCGGAGGGATTCGAGGAAAGGCACATCGCCGGCCAGAACACAGTGAAAAAAAGAAGTGCTGTCAGGCCGGGAGGCAGGGAGAAGGGGCTTGATTTGAGGCGGTTCAGGGAAAGCATGTCGTATGAACTGTAGCCAGCCGGTCCTGAAAAATATCAGTTACAGACTGTTCGAAGCCTTGTCGGCCGAGTCAGTCCGCTGAAGCAGAACTTTGCTCATCTTGTCAATAGGAGTAATAACCTAATAATTTAACGAAAAAAATTAATAATGAAATGGATCCCCACTGTCAAGAAAGAATTACTGAAAAATAAGGCGATTTTCAGCGCTCTCCATCATTTCATGTGGATTTGATGATAACGGATCAAATCCACATGAAACAGCCAGAAGTCTTTTCATTTGACCACTTGGATCCCTTCCAGCTTCCAGTTTTCCGTGCCCACAGGGCGGGCCCAGGTCCATTTTTCGGCAAACTTGACCGGCTCGGTCATGCTCCCTTCAACCACCTCGCCTGTGTTTTCATCCACCGTGTAGTCCAGCAGGTTGGCGGTGAAGAGGATTGTGACAAAATCCTCACCGTCCACACAGCCTGCATCAACAATCTCCACCTGGCGGATGGCGATGGATTCCAGCTTGTTGATGATGCCTTTCTGCCGCATTTCGGCAAAATGATGGGCATATTCGCTTGCAAGCTCTTTGCCGAGCAGGTGGCCGTAACTGTCAAGGTCGCGACGCATCCATCCGGCCTGGACCTTGAAAAAAACGTCGGATGCCACTTCCTTGAAATGATCCGGATCAAAGCCTGGGTCATGGGCCCGGATTTCGGCAAGACCTGTTTCCACAGGATTGGCCGGAGGCGGAACCGGTGGTACAGAGCTCCCCGGTTGTCCCGTGTTTGCACGGGCATGCATGTCTGAGAAAGATCCCTGTGTCGGCGGGGGCTGGTAGCCAGGACTGCTGTTTGCCGTTGGCCTGGCCATGAACCGGCGATACATGAAATATCCGATAACGCCAAGGATCAGAAGCGGCAGGATGCCCATGCCGGAGCCACCCATGCCGAACATGGATCCAAACAGCATACCACCCAGGGCACCGCCCAGTAATCCACCGGCCAGTCCGCGGCCAAAGCCTGATCTGTTGCCGTTTATCTGCTTGGATGGTCTCGGCGGAATGTTTTTTGTTGGTGCGATCCGCTTGAAAGATCTGCCACCTCCCCGGGAACGGGCATCGGCATACTGGGCGGTAAGGCCGGCCTCCATGAAGGCCAGGGTGAAAAAGATGAGTAAAAACGGGGTTAAACGCCTTAGGTGTGTATACATGTGTAGTTTCCTGTAAAGTTGAAGTATGAGGTACACCAGAAGTAGACTGTACTACCTGGTTGTCGGTTTGTCATGGTTTTGGGTGCATTTAAACCAATGAATGGTGAGAGGAATCCCCCTTGTCCCTGGTTCTATCGTGAGACTGGAGGACGGCCTGGTCTGGCTTGTAACCGCTGTGAGCTGTCAGGTCGTGGAGTGGCCCGATGGCGGGAAGGTCAGCAGGAGCCCGGAGCCCATGGGGTGGATTTTGCCGGGCAGGGCGTCGGACAGGCTGGAGATGGCATGGGTTCCTGTGCAGTGGCCGGCGTAGACTTCCGAGAAGCCGAAACGGGTGATGGTTTGCAGGGTTTCCTCGATGTGGTTGGGTTTGGCTGATTTCAGGTGCAGGCCGCCGATGAGAGCGTGGAAGCGGTTGATCCCGAGGTTGACGGCGATGTGGTCGCAGGTGTTTTCGAGTCCACTGTGACAGCACCCCAGGATAAGCACCGGCCCATACCCGGTTTCCAGTACCAGGGCGGTATCGTCAGGGATGGTATCGGTCGTGCGTCCCAGGGGATCCAGGTAGAATCCCTGGATCGGTTCGAAGTTGCCCGCCTGGCGGGTGATATTGGTGACCATGGTCAGGCCGGGGCCGAGGCGGGCGGTATCTGAGACCGGGATGAGCTGGCTGGCGAGCCGTTGTCTGTTCACTGTCCTCAGGCCGATGGCGCGCGGTGGACTGCAGCAGGAGCAGGCATAGCGGCCGGTCATGACAGCTGGATGTCCGTAGATTGGACCCGTGAAATCCGTTTCCCGCCACAGCCTGTCCAGCCCACCAGTGTGGTCGTAATGTCCATGACTCAGGGCCAGGCCGGAGAGTTGGGCCAGATCGATTCCCATGGCACGGGCATTGTCGAAAAAGATGCCGCTCTGGCCAGTGTCCCAGAGCCACCGGTCGCCCGAATCCAGGAGGATGACCAGGCTCAGGCCATGCTCCCGGGCAAGGTGGTCGTCCAGGGTGTTGTTGTCGATGAGGACGCCGATTCGGGGCATACCAGTGGCCGGTCGGGTCGGGGTTTATGCTGATTTCATGGCCTTGATAAAGCTGTCCGCCTCCTCCATGGCCCTCTCCATTTCCAGGATCAGCCGGGACACATCCGTCTCTATCCGGGTCAGCTCGGTCTGGAGCGAGGCTATGGCCCGGGCGTTGAGGTTGTGCTTGAGGAAGAGGACCTGATCCCTCAATGGCTGAAGGACCGGCTCGATCTTGGCCTCGGCCTTTTTCATGGCCCGGATCAGTTTGGCGTACTGCCTTCTGGTCTGCCGAAGCTGTTGTTCACTGGCCTGGCGCAGGCTGGCGCTTGAGTATTGATCAAGTTCGGCTTCCCATTCGTCGAACAGGGCTTCGGCCACATTCTCCACGGCTTCGATACGGTGGCGTACTTCTTTGGCCTGTTTTTCTATCCGTTCCAGTTCATCTTTGAGTTCAAAATATTTTTCCTCCAGGGCCCCGCCCTGAAAATTGACCACGCTGCTGAAATGTTCCAGGGCCGAGGCAAACTGTTCCTTGGTCTTTTCCTGGCTGTCCCGGGCGGCCTGGACCCGATCGACCAGGATGTCGCGCTTGTGGACGCCGACCTTTTCCATGGCCCCGTAGTAGACGTTGCTGCAGCCGGTGAAAAGGAGAACAAGGGTACAGATCAGGATGGGTTTCAGGGAGTGTGACATAAAGAGCTCCTTGGCGGTGGACGGTATTGGCCCGGACTTTTTACCGGTCCATTGCTACAAATGGAACAGGGAAAAAAATATCGCATTTTCCAGCAGGCTGCAAGCGGATGCTCAGAAGCGACTGGCCAGCGCCAGCCGGATGCCCAGGGCGACCAGAACCGTGCCCATAACTTTTTCCGCCCAGTGTCCAAACCGGGCGACCCCCCTCCGTATCCGCGAGTGGGTCAGAACCATGCTCAGGCCGCAGAACCAGGTGGCGGTGGCCAGTGCCATGTACAGGCCGTAGAAAAGCTGGATGCCAGGAGGTGTATCCGGGTTGATGATCACCGAAAACAGGGAGAGAAAGAACAGGGTGGCCTTGGGGTTGAGGACGTTGGTCAGGAACCCGATCCGAAAGGCCTGCCAGGCGGTATATTCCCTGGTCCGGCCGGAGACGACCTGGCCCGTGGTCGGGGCATCGGGCCTGGCCCGGAGGGATTTCCAGCCGATGTAGAGCAGGTAGGCTCCTCCGGCCAACTTGATGACGCCAAACACCTGGACTGAGCGGGATATGATCAGTCCCAGGCCCAGCAGGGCATAGGCCACATGGACCAGGATCCCGGTTCCGATCCCGACACTGGTCCAGAGCGCTGCCCGGCGGCCGGCCACCAGGCTCTGGCGCAGGACCATGGCAAAGTCCGGCCCCGGGCTGGCAACCGCCAGCAGGTGCACCAGGGCAACGGTCATGAATTCGCCGAAATATTCCATCAGGAATTCTCTGTTGTTACAGGGTAATCCTTGGGGTCCAGCCCTTTCAGGGCCTTCATGGTGGTCTCGAAGCCAACGGTGATCGCTTCCTCGGCCCGGTCGAAATCGAGCAGCCGGATATGACCGAGCCGGGGCTGGATCAGCAGATTGGGGGGATCCACCACCAGCCTGGCTTCGGTGATGTGTTTTTCCACGATATTGATGGAAGCCACCAGGACCTCGTAGATGCTTGGCAGGGTTTTTTTCTGGTTGTGGTTGCCGCTGATCTGCAGACTGTGGTTCAGGCCGAGCATGGCCAGCCGTCGGTTCAGCGCTTCGACCAGCCGGCTGGTCGAAGCGGCAAGGAGGTGCTCCTTCTGGGGGTCAGAAGGAGGCTTGACCGTCCGGGAGGTGATGTCCTGGTGCAGGTCCACCGCGATCACGTAATCTGCGCCGGCCAGCCTGGCCGCGCTGACCGGCACCGGGTTGACCAGGCCGCCGTCAACCAGGTAGCTCTCGTTGTACGGCACCGGGGTGAACATGCCGGGAATGGCGATGGAGGCCCGTACCGCCTGGAGAATATCCCCGGAATCCAGGATAACCTCGCCACCCGAGCTCAGGTCCGTGGCCACGGCGGTGAAAGGCAGGGGCAGATCCTCGATCCTGTCCCTGTTGTTCAGCATCTGCCGGACAAAACCGTTTATCTTGGAGCCGTCGATAAGCCCGGAACGGGGAAAGACGATATCCAGGTAGGCGATCACCTGTTTCCAGTCCATCTCCAGGGCCCTGGACCGCAAATCCTCTATGCTGCCGGCAGCATAGATGGCACCTACCAGGGCGCCGATACTGGTGCCGACCACCTGGTGAATGGCGATATTCGCTTCTTTGAGAGCGGCTATGACGCCGATATGGGCCCAGCCGCGAGCTGCGCCGCCACCGAGTACCAGGGCTGTCCGCATGTTTGTCTCCTGTCAGGGGTTAACTGGTCTGGCGGGATTGTAACACAGCAGGGAGAATGTGTCACAGGTTCAGGATGAAAGGGAAGCTTGCGGGGTGTTGATGTCCTGGCTCATACGATTTTTTTGGCTTGCCGCTTTACGGCTTTTGTTCTTCATTATACCTTTGCGGAGAAAAGGGGAAGGCTGTTCTTGTGTAGCAGCGGGTATGATGCATGGGGTTTTGTTTCCCGGTAAAGCATGTTGCCCAAAGCAGACAGTCAACCTGCCCGGAAATACAAAAATGTCTTGCCTATCAAGGAAAGTTTATTACATTTCCTCAATCTGTGAAGCCGTTGTTTTGGTCCGGTTTCGGCGCCCTTGCACGGCAAGGAGTTCCTGTCGGAGCGAGCCGGTCCCGGCGGCAGGGCGGATCAGAGAGGATTGTTGGCGCAGGAACTGCCAGCCTGTGCGTGCCTGGAATAACAAAGGAGATGCATCGTGGGATTTGACAGAGATAAACTGTGGCTTTCCGGAAACGAAGCCATTGCGCTTGGAGCCTGGGAGGCTGGCGTGCAGGTCGCTTCGGGCTATCCGGGAACGCCTTCCACCGAGGTCATGGGGAACCTGGTGAAATACGAAGGTGTATACGGCGAGTGGGCACCCAATGAAAAGGTGGGTCTGGAAGTGGCCATCGGCGCCTCGTTCGCCGGGGTCCGGTCCTTGGCCACCATGAAGCATGTGGGGCTCAATGTGGCTGCCGACCCGCTCTTCACCGCCTCCTACACCGGTGGCCGGGGCGGGCTGGTCATCCTCAATGCCGATGATCCGCAGATGCATTCTTCCCAGAATGAGCAGGATAACCGCAATTACGCCTTTGCCGCCAAACTGCCCATGCTGGAACCGTCCGATCCGGCCGAGGCCAAGGCCATGATGCTGAGCGCCTATGAGTTCAGCGAGGAACTGGACTGCCCGGTACTCTTCCGGATAACCACCCGGATCGCCCACGTCAAAGGAGTGGTGCCCAGGGGCGAACGTGTGGCACCTGCCACACCGTCCATCGAAAGGATGCCGGCCAAGTTTGTCATGCTGCCGGGTAATGCCCGGGTGCGCCGCGGGGTTGTCGAGGAGCGGATGGCCAGGGCCAGGGAACTGGCCGAGACCCTGCCGGAAAACAGGGTGGAGGACGGCGATCGTTCCCGTGGGTTCATTTGTGCGGGTACGTCGTATAACTATGTGAAAGAGGCCTTCCCGGGGGCAGCGGTGCTCAAGCTGGGCATGGTCTGGCCCCTGCCGGAAAAGATGATCCGCGAATTTGCCGCCTCGGTGGACGAGCTGATTGTGGTGGAAGAGCTGGATCCCTTCCTGGAAAATCATATCAAGGCCATGGGTATTGCCTGTCGGGGCAAGGACCTGATTCCGGCCCAGGGCGAGCTCAACTCGTTTATTGTCCGGAAATCCATTGAGCCGGAGTCGGTGGGCGAGCTGTTCGCGCCCCTGGAGCTGCCCATGCGGCCGCCCAACATGTGCGCCGGCTGTCCCCATCGGGGTATCTTCTACGGCCTGTCAAAGATGAAGGATGTCTTTGTCTCCGGTGACATCGGCTGCTATACGCTTGGTTTTCTACCGCCGCTCTCGGCCATGGACTCCTGTGTGTGCATGGGGGCCTCGGTGACCATCGCCCACGGCATGGCCAAAGCCCTGGGCAAGGCCGGGGAGGGCAAGCTGGTGGCGGTCCTTGGTGATTCCACCTTCATGCATTCCGGTATCACCGGCCTGATTAATACCATCTACAACGAATCCTATGCCTCGGTGATCATCCTCGATAACCGGATCACCGCCATGACCGGACACCAGCAGAACCCGGCCTCGGGCAGGAATATCAAGGGTGAGCCGGCCAATGCCATCGACCTGGAGAAACTCTGCGAGGCTGTGGGCGTGCGTCGGGTTGTAGTGGTCAATCCCCATGACATCAACGCCACCCGCAAGGTGCTCAAAGAGGAGATCGAGTCCACCGAGCCCTCGGTCATCATCAGTCGCGCTCCATGCGTGCTGCTGCCCGAGGAACGGGCCCGAAAAAAACCGGTCTACTATACGAACCTGGATAACTGTACGGGCTGTCAGGCCTGCGTCGGCCTGGGCTGTCCGGCCATCAGCTGGCATCCGCTCACGCCGGAAGAGGCCAGGGCCAGGGGCTACAGGGAAAAACAGAAAGGCTATGCCGAGATCAACGAGGTGCAATGCAATGGTTGCGGTCAGTGCGCGTCACTGTGTAAGTTCGAGGCCATCACCTGCCGGGAGGAAAACTGATGAAACAGGGCGGTAATATACTCTTTTGCGGTGTGGGTGGTCAGGGAATCCTGCTGGCCAGCGAGATTGCGGCCTATGCCCAGCTGGCGGCCGGCTTTGATGTGAAAAAGAGCGAAGTGCACGGCATGGCCCAGCGCGGTGGTTCGGTGGAAGCCCACCTGCGGTACGGTGAGCGGGTGTACTCGCCGCTGATCGAACCGGGCAAGGCCGATATCCTGGTCTCTTTCGAGATCCTCGAGGCAGCCAGGTATCTGCCCTATCTGCACAGGGGCAGCGCCGTGGTGGTCAACACCCAGAAAATTCTCCCTCCGGCCGTGGCCATCGGCAAGGCCAGCTATCCGGAAAACATTCTCGATGAGCTGACCTCCCGCGGCATCAATGTGGTGCCGGTGGATGCCTTTGAGGTGGCTCGGGACATCGGGGAACTGCGGACCGCCAATGTGGTCATGGTCGGCGCCATGTCCCATTTCCTCCCCGTGGAACCCCAGGTGTTCCTGGAGGTGATCGATAGCAAGGTCAAGGAAGCATTTCGCGAAGTCAACAAGAAGGCGTTTCTGGCCGGACGGGAACTGGTCGGCTGATCGGGCCGGGCGGCGGGAAAGCGGAGACGGATCAGTCCCGCTTCGGTGACGGGGTGGTACCCGTGACCACAGATGGTGACAGGAGCCGAGTAACAGGTTACAAGAGGAAGTTATGAACTGGGAAGAGATCGAAACATTACCACGTGAGGGGCTGGAAGCCATTCAGCTGCGGCGGCTGCAGAAGCTGGTGCACCGGGTCTATGACAAGGTGGCGCCCTACCGGGCCAAGATGGATGAGGCCGGGGTCAAGCCCGGCGATATACAGAGCCTGGCCGATCTGCGCAAGCTGCCGTTCACCACCAAGGATGATCTGCGCGACAACTATCCGTTTGGCCTGTTTACAGTACCCATGGAGGAGGTTGTCCGGGTACATGCCTCGTCCGGCACCACAGGCAAGCCCACCGTGGTCGGCTACACGGCCGGCGATATTTCCATGTGGGCCGACGTCATGGCCCGGGCTCTGTCCATGGCCGGGGTGACCCGGGGTGACATGGTCCATAACGCCTATGGATATGGATTGTTCACCGGCGGCCTGGGTGCCCATTACGGTATCGAGCGGCTCGGGGCCACGGTTATCCCGGTTTCCGGCGGCAATACCAAGCGGCAGATCACCATCATGCGGGATTTCGGATCCACTGTCCTCCTGGCCACGCCCTCCTATGCCCTGAACCTAGCCGATGCCATGGCCGATGTGGGCGTCTCGCCCGAGGAACTCAAACTCCGGGTCGGCATCCATGGCGCCGAGCCTTGGAGTGAGAACATGCGCGAGGAGGTGGAGCGCAAACTCGGCATCAAGGCGGTGGATATCTACGGACTGTCCGAGGTCATCGGCCCGGGCGTGGCCATGGAGTGTCTGCACACCGATCGGGGCATGCATATCCTCGAAGACCATTTTCTGCCGGAGATCGTCGATCCGGATACCTTTGAACCGCTGCCCTATGGCGAGGCCGGGGAACTGGTCTTTACCACCTTGACCAAGGAGGCCTTCCCGATCATCCGCTACCGGACCAAGGACATCTCCCGGCTGATTGCCGAGCCCTGTGCCTGTGGCCGGACCCTGATCCGGATGGAAAAGGTCACCGGCCGGACCGATGACATGCTCATTATCCGCGGCGTCAATGTCTTCCCGTCCCAGGTCGAGCATGTGCTCATGGGCATCGAGGGCGTGGAGCCCCATTATCAGATCGAGGTCAACCGCGAGGGTAACCTGGACACCATGTCGGTCCTGGTCGAGGTCAGTGAGCAGGTCTTTTCCGACGAGGTCAAGGTTCTGGAGTCCCTGGCCAAGAAGATCCAGGTGGAAATAAAAGACCTGCTCGGGGTGACCTGTGCGGTCAAACTGGTGGAGCCGCGGACGATCCAGCGCTCGGAAGGCAAGGCGCAGCGGGTCATCGATAACAGGAAGATTTAAGCGGGTGGGACGTTTATACCCCCTGGAGGGTTTGTCATGCGTGTAGAACAGATTGCGGTATTTCTGGAAAACAAGTCGGGTCGTCTGGCCGAGATCACCTCTATCCTGGCGGAGAAAAATATCAATATCAGGGCACTGTCCGTGGCTGATACCGCTGATTTCGGTATTCTGCGGCTCATTGTCGACAAGGTGGAAGAGGCCAAGCAGGCGCTGAAGGAAAACGGCTTCACCGTGGGCAAGACCAACGTCATTGCCGTGGAGGTGCCGGACCAGGCCGGAGGCCTGGCCAGCGTATTGAAAGCAGTGGAAAAAGCAGGGCTGAATGTGGAATACATGTATGCCTTTGTCAACAAATCCGGCGAGAACGCTGTGCTCATCTTCCGTTTTGATGACATGGACAAAGCCATTGAAATTCTGCAGGCAGCCGGTTTTACTATTCTCACAGGAGAACAGGTCTGTGCTCTGTAAAGGTCCAAAGCCCACGTTTTGACCTTCACAATTCAAACTTCATAGAGGGGGGATGTATGAAAGGAGTCTTGAAAAAAATCGTATTGGGATCCATGGCACTTTGTCTGCTGGCCACGCCGGCTGCCTTTGCCGGGGAAATCAAGGTCGGGGCCATTTTTGCAGTCACCGGGCCGGCGTCCTTTCTGGGGGCACCAGAGGCACGTTCCGCGCAGATGGTGGTCGATGAGATCAATGCCAGGGGCGGTATCAATGGCGACAAGATCGACCTGATCATCAAGGATTCAGGTGCCAGCCCGGAAAAGGCCATCTCCTTTGCCAAGCAGCTCATCGAAGAGGAGAAGGTCCTGGCGGTCATCGGACCCTCCACATCCGGCGAGACCATGAAGATCAAGATGATCGCCGAGCAGGGCAAGACTCCGCTCATCTCCTGCGGCGCCGCCGAGGTGATCGTCAATCCGGTGGCCAGCTATGTGTTCAAGACACCCCAGAAGGATTCGTTTGCCGTCAAGAAGATCTACGGCGAGATGAAGAAGATGGGGATCTCCAAAATCGCCGTGGTTGCCGGTAACACCGGTTTTGGCAAGGCGGGCAAGGCCCAGCTTCTCAAGATCGCCCCGGAATTCGGCATCAAGGTGGTTGCGGCCGAGGTCTATGACAAGAAGGCCACTGATCTCTCTGCCCTGGTTGCCAAGCTGATGTCCAACAAGGAGATCCAGGCCGTGGTCAACTGGTCCATCGTTCCGGCCCAGGCCATCATTGCCAAGAATATGCGTCAGGCCGGTTGGGATGTGCCGCTGTTCCAGAGCCATGGCTTTGGCAACATCAAGTACGTCAAGGCTGCCGGAGCGGCGGCCGAAGGCATCATCTTTCCGGCCGGTCGGCTGCTGGTGGCCGAGTCCCTGCCGGATTCCGATCCGCAGAAAGCCCTGCTGCTGAAGTACAAGAAGGACTACGAGTCCAAGTACAAGGAAGAGGCCTCCACCTTTGGCGGCCATGCCTACGATGCCATGACCATCCTGGCCGCTGCCATCGAAAAGGGCGGCAAGGACCGGGCCAGGGTTCGCGATGCCATCGAAAATCTGAAGAACTTCCCGGGGACCGGGGGCGTGTTCAGCTTTTCTCCCGAGGATCACAATGGTCTGGGCATGGACTCCTTTGTCATGTTGACCGTGAAGGACGGCAAGTTCGTTCTCTACGAGGGTAAATAACAAGGCGACCCCTGGCGGACAGAAGAGTATTCTTTTTCTCTTCTGTCCGCTTTTTTTTGCCATATCACACATGACAACAGAACTTTTCTTCCAATATCTCTTTGCCGGCATCACCTATGGCATCATGTATGCCATTGTCGGGATCGGATTCAATATCATCTACAACACCACCGGGATCATCAACTTTGCCCAGGGTGAGTTCGTGATGCTTGGCGGGATGATTTCCATTTCTCTCCTGCAGGTGGTGCCCCTGCCGGTGGCCATTGCCGGGGCCGTGGTGATCACCATGCTGGTCGGAGCCCTGATCGAGATAGTCTTTATCCGCTGGCTCGATAATCCATCGGTGCTGCGGATGATCATTATCACCATCGGTCTGTCCATCCTGATCCGGGAAGTGGCCCTCCACATATGGGGTGAATCCATCCGTTCGCTGCCCTATTTCTATGGTAATGAGATCACGACCATAGCCATCGGCCCGGCCCGGATTTCGCCCCAGGTTCTCTGGGTGATCGGGGTCTGCGGCGTGGTGGTGGCCGGGCTCAGTCTCTTTTTCAAGGCCACGCCACTTGGCCGCGAGATGCGGGCCTGCAGCGCCAACCGGACAGCCGCCATCCTCTGTGGCATCAACACCCGCAATATGGTCACCTTCTCCTTCATGCTCAGCGCAGGGATCGGTGCCCTGGCCGGCTGTGTCATGTCACCGATAACCTATACCCAATACGATTCCGGGACAGCGCTTGCCATCAAGGGGTTTACGGTGGCCATCCTCGGTGGACTCGGAAATTCCATGGGCGCGGTGGCTGCCGGCATTCTCCTCGGGATCATCGAGGCCTATTCGGTTTCCGTGGTCCCGCTGGCCTTTCAGGACGCGATCTCCATTACCATTTTGCTGATCATTCTCTTTGTCCGGCCCCATGGACTCTTCGGTTCCAGTGAAGCCGCGAGGTTGAAGGAGTTCTGATGCGTCGTTCCAAGTTTCTTCCCATTGCCGGCATTGTTATCCTGGTTGTCCTGGTCCAGATCCTGACCACGACCACAGGGACCCAGTATTATCTGACCCAGTTGACCATGGCGGCCTATTACGGGCTGGTTATCATCGGGTTGTCGGTACTCATGGGCTATGCCGGGCAGATTTCCATCGGCCATGCCGGCTTTTTTGCCATCGGCGGCTACATTGGCGCCGCCCTGACCACTCACAACCTCCTGGCCATGCAGGATTCAGGCATGGTGCAGTGGCTTGGCAGGCTCGGCGTGCTGATGGCGGGCCAGGATCTCTATGGCGAACAGCTGCTGGTGGTGTCGCCGTGGGCAGCCTGTATAGCCGCGGTCAGCGTGGCGGCGCTCATCGCCTTTGTGCTCGGTATCCCGGTGCTCAAGCTTAAAGGGCATTACCTGGCCATGGCCACGCTTGGCTTTGGCACCATTATCTATCGCATCGTCCTGGCCAGCGAGTATTTCGGCGAGGCCGACGGGATCTCCGAGGTGCCGGGATTCACGATCCTGCCTGCCCTCGGCGGCCTGGGTGGCCTGACGGTTTCCGGCAGCTTCGACCATCGGGTGGAGAATTACTACATTGCCTGGGCCATGCTGATCATCGGCCTTGTCCTGCTGCTCAACCTGATCGACTCCCGGGTTGGCCGGGCCCTGCGGGCCATTCACGGCTCCGAGGAGGCCGCCGAGGCCATGGGCATCGACACGGCCCGTTTCAAGCTCAATGTCTTTGTGCTCAGTGCCGTCTACGCGGCCCTGGCCGGGGTCTTTCTCACCCATTACAACGGCGGTATCGGTCCTTCCGAGGCCTCGGTGATGAAGTCCGTGCGCTATGTCGCCCTGGTGGCGGTGGGCGGTATGGCCAACCTCTGGGGCACCCTGATCATGGGCGTGGTGCTGACCTTTCTCTCCCTGCGCGGAATCTTTGGTTCCTATGACGATGCCGTTTTCGGGGCCATTTTGATCCTGGTCATGCTCTTTGCGCCCGATGGCATTCTGAGTCTGAACCTGAAGGCCCTGCTGGCCCGCGGAAAAAGAAAAAGTACGGATCTGGAGGGGCGTTAGGGTATGCTTGAACTGCAGTCGGTCAGTAAACGGTTTGGCGGTCTGCGGGCCGTGGATGATGTCAGCTTCCAGGTCAGGGAAGGGGTTATCAAGGCGGTTATCGGTCCCAACGGGGCCGGCAAGACTACCCTCTTCAACCTGATCGCCGGCAACCTGACGCCCACCTCGGGCCAAATCCTGTTTCAGGGCCGCGAGATCCAGGGCATGAAGCCGCACCGGATCGCGGCGCTCGGCATGTCACGGACCTTTCAGAATATCAACCTGTTCCACGGTATGACCGCTCTTGAATCGGTGATGGTGGGGCGCCATGTGCGCTCCAGGGCCGGTTTTTTTGCCGGCATGTTCCATCTGCCCTCCACCTGGAGGGAGGAACGGGAGATCCGGGAAAAATCCATGGAGCTTCTGGAAATGCTCGATATCGCCGAGTATGCCGACATGGAGGCCACCAGCCTGGCCTTTGGGCAGCAGCGGGCCGTGGAAATGGCCCGGGCCCTGGCCACGGAGCCCAAACTGCTGCTCCTGGACGAACCGGCCGCCGGGCTCAATATCTACGAGACCGCTGAGGTGGCCCGGCTCATCACCCGGATTCGGGATATGGGTATCACGGTACTGCTGGTGGAACACGACATGTCGCTGGTCATGGACATCTCCGATGAAATTGTGGTCCTCAGTTTCGGACAGAAGATCGCCGAGGATGTCCCGTCCGCGATTCAGCAGAACCCCGAGGTTATCAAGATCTACCTGGGCGAGGATGAGGAGGTCGGTGCCTGATGCTCAAGATCAGAAACCTCGATGCCGGATACGGCAAACTGCGGGTCCTGAAAAATATCTCCCTTCATGTGGACGCCGGCGAGATCGTCACCATGATCGGTGCCAACGGGGCCGGCAAGACTACCCTGCTATCCACCATCATCGGCCTCGTGCGGCCCATGGCCGGCGAGATAGAGTTTCGCAGCTGGGACTGCTGGAAACTGAGCTCCCAGGATATCGTCGCCGCTGGCTGTGTGCTGGTCCCGGAGGGACGCCAGGTATTTGCCACCATGACGGTGGAGGAAAATTTGATTCTTGGTGGTTATGTGCTGCAGAAAAAAGAGGGTAAGGCGGCGGTACTCAGGGAGCTGGAGTATCAGTACGAGCTCTTCCCTGTTCTTCGGGAGCGGCGTAATCAGCTGGCCGGAACCCTATCCGGCGGCGAGCAACAGATGCTGGCCATGGGCCGGGCCCTCATGTCCCGGCCGCGGCTGGTGATGATGGACGAGCCGTCCACAGGCCTGGCACCACTGGTGGTCCGGGATATCTTCCGGGTGATTGTCCGGTTGCGGGATGAGGGCAATACCGTGCTGCTCGTGGAACAGAATGCCAGGGCGGCGCTTTCCATTGCCGACCGGGGCTATGTCCTGGAAACCGGCAAGATTATCCTCCAGGGCCCGGCCGAGGACCTGCTGGCCAACCGCGATGTGCAGAGGGCCTATCTTGGCCGCGAAAAGATCGAGTAAAGGTTACCCTGAAAGCACCCTTCAAACTTCTACCTTCAAACTTGCCATGTACTGGGAACCGGAAAAAGAATGTATGGACAGGGAGAGCCTGGAACAGCTGCAGCTGGAACGGCTTCAGTCGACACTGTACCGGGTGGGCACCCATGTGCCGTTCTACCGTAAAAAATTTGATGAGCTGAAGGTCAATTTCGAGGACATCAAGTCCCTGGATGATCTCCGGAGGCTGCCGTTCACCACCAAGCAGGACCTGCGCGATAACTATCCCTACGGCCTTTTTGCCGTCCCTCTCCGCGACGTGGTCCGGATCCATTCCTCCTCCGGGACCACAGGGCTGGCCACGGTGGTGGGCTATACCCGCAACGATCTCAAGAACTGGTCCAACCTGGTGGCCAGGATTCTGACCGGCGCCGGGGTCACCAAGGATGACGTTATCCAGATCGCCTTTGGTTACGGTCTGTTCACCGGCGGTTTCGGGCTCCATTACGGGGCCGAACGGATCGGGGCCTCGGTTATCCCCATTTCGGCCGGCAACACCAAGCGCCAGATCCAGATCATGCAGGATTTCCGGACCACGGCCCTGGTCTGCACCCCGAGTTATGCGCTGATCATCGCCGATACCATGATGGAAATGGGGGTCAATCCCAACGGGTTGTCCCTGCGGGTCGGCCTGTTTGGGGCCGAACCCTGGTCCGAGGCCATGCGTCAGGAGATCCGGGATAAACTCGGTATCGTCGCCACCGACAATTACGGCCTGTCCGAGATCATGGGGCCTGGAGTGGCCGGCGAGTGCCAGGAGTGTAACGGGTTGCATATCAACGAGGACCATTTTCTCCTTGAGGTCATCGATCCGGAGACCCTGGAGCCTGTGGCTCCGGGGGAGGTGGGTGAGCTGGTGGTCACCACCCTGACCAAGGAGGCCTTTCCCATGATCCGCTACCGGACCCGGGACCTGACCCGGCTCATGCCCGAACCCTGCTCCTGCGGGCGGACGTTCACCCGGATGCAGCGGATCATCGGCCGCAGTGACGATATGCTGATTATCAAGGGAGTCAATGTCTTCCCGATCCAGATCGAAAAGGTCCTTTTTGAGATCGAGGGCACCGAGCCCCATTATCAGATCGTCATTGAGCGGGAAAACCACTCCGACAAGGTTACGGTCCTGGTCGAGGTGGTGGAGTCCATTTTCTTTGATTCCATGAAGAAACAAAGGGAAATGGTCGATCTCATCAAGGCCCGCCTGGCCTCGGAGCTGGGGATCGGCGTCAACGTCAAGCTGGTCGAGGAAAAAACCCTGGAACGTTCCGAAGGTAAGTCCCGGCGGGTGATTGACAAGCGACAGCTGTAGTACCGGTTTTTTCTTCTTTTTTACCTTCTGTTCCATCCTCTTGGTGCGGTTGTTCCTGACGGGAACAGCCGCTTTTTTTTTGGGCGTTCCCCCGGAGGACCTTCGTTTGCCGGGAAAGGGCCACTTTTCAGTCAGCTTACATATTTCTGTTGATATTGGTGCCACCGTGTGACATTAATACAGATACCCCTGTACCACATTGAAGGCTGAAGCGTGTGGTGCATGAAAAGGAAAGGGATCTCCAGAGGTGGCCAGGCTGACCGCACAACCACATCTCCTTTAAATGGCAGGGATACCCCTGGTGTCTGCAAGGCTGTCCTCCGGGCAGTCAATCCAATGATCCACAGAATTTGGGAGGTGGAATGTGAAAAAGCTGGTTATTCTCGGTGCGGGTTGTGCCGGAACCATGGTGGCCAACAAGTTACGGAAAAAACTCGACCGCGATGAATGGTCTATCACGATTATCGATAAAGATGATCGTCATATATACCAACCGGGGCTGTTGTTCATTCCTTTTGGCATTTATAAGGCAGAAGATGTGGTCCGCAGCCGGACCGAGTTCATCGGCAAAGGTATCAATTTCATCGTCGATGAAATCGTGGCCGTGGACACGGATAATCAATGCGTGGAAACCATTGCCGGCAGCTATGATTATGACAAGGTCATAATCTGTACCGGGGTCAGCATCGCCCCGGAGGAGGTGCCCGGCATGATGGATGGCTGGCAGAGCCAGATCTTTGACTTCTACACCCTGGAGGGGGCGGTCAATCTCAGCCGCAGGCTGAGGAAGTTCAAGGAAGGCAGGCTGGTCCTCAATATTGCCGAGTTTCCCTTCAAATGTCCGGTGGCGCCGCTGGAGTTCGTGTATCTGGCCGACGCGTATTTCACCGAGCGCGGCATCCGTGATCAGATCGAGATACGGCTGGTGACCCCGTTGCCGGGTGCCTTCACCAAACCCAAGGCAAGTGCCTTTTTCACCAGGCTCATCGAAGAAAAGAACATACAGGTAACCGCCAGTTACGACCTGGCCGAGGTGGACTGCGAAAAGCAGCAGATCGTATCCGCCGCCGGCGAGACCATTGACTGGGACCTGCTTGTCTCCATCCCGCCCAACGTCGGGGCCCGCTTCCTGGTCAAATCCGGAGTGGCCATGGATGAAGTGGGCTACGTCAAGACCAACAACCATACCCTCAAGGCCGAGCAGCATGACAATATGTGGGTTCTGGGGGACACCACCACCCTGCCGACCTCCAAAGCCGGCTCGGTGGCCCATTTTTCCGCCGAGGTCATGGTGGAAAATTTCATCCGGGAACTGGAAGAGGAGCCGATCCGCGAAGATTTTGACGGCCATGCCAACTGCTTCATCGAGACCGGATTCAACAAGGCCGCTCTCATCGATTTCAACTACGAGTACGAGCCCCTGCCCGGAAAGTTTCCCCTGCCGGGCCTGGGACCGTTTTCCCTGCTTGGTGAGTCCAAGGCTAATCACTGGGGCAAAATGATGTTCAAGTGGGTCTACTGGAACAAACTGGTCACCGGCGAAGAGATGCCGCTTGAGGCCCAGATGTCGCTGGCCGGCAAAGTTCAGGAGTAAGGGGGCGCGGTATGACCAATGAGGAAAAAATCCTGGAAAAGCTCGATATCCTTACCGAGGAGATCCGGGAAGCCAAGCGGGCTGTGCGGCCCTACGTGGAGCTGAAGGAGGACCTGCAGCCCCTCATAAACGAGATGGTGGCCGAGGCCATCACCAAGCTCAGCGGCCTGGACCGGCAGTTTGAACTGGAAGACATCGGCGATATGATGGGGCAGTTGCTTGTTTCCAGTAAAAATCTCACCGAGGCCATGAAGACCCTGAACAGGATAGTGGAGTTCAAGAACGACTTTGAACCCTATTCCAAGGAGATGTTCAAAGAACTGGTCGAGCGGCTCCAGCAGACCCTGCATGGTTTTGAACCGGAAAAATTGCAGGAGCTGATCAAACAGTTTGTCATCAACATGGGCAACCTCGCGGATATGATGAAGATGCTGGGCTCGATGATGGAGTTCAAGAAAGATGCCGCCGCCTTGTCCCAGCCAGCCTTCAACGAACTGATTGCCCGCCTGGACTGTATGCAGCGAAAAGGTGTGTTTCAGGCGGCCGAACAGATGATGGACGTGACCCAGCGGGTTGGATCCCGTCTGCAGGAGATCGATTTTCAGCAGGTGGAGCCGGTCCGGGGCGTCTTTGGCATGCTGGCAGCCATGCGGCGGCCCGAGGTCCAGGAAGGACTTGGCATCATGATCGAGCTGGCCACAGTCTTGACCGCCCTGAAGGAACCCTCGGGGATGGGAGAGTGCCGCAACCGGTCAGCCGCCGCCTGACTGGCCGGGCTGTCGTCCGGGTGGTAAAGATAAAAAATAACGACGTCACCCCCGAAAGCCCAGGCGTTCATCGCCTCTTTTGGGGTGTTTTTTCTACTGTCCCTTGTGGCGCTGAGCTGATTTTTCCAGATGTCCTGCCGGTAGCCCCGCAGCTCTTTCCCCGTGTTCACTCTGTTGCCCTGTAACCATGTTCGTGGAACATCCCGTTCTTGGCACCGGAGCGCAACTCTTTCGATTCGGGAGTGGCGTTTGGCTTCTCTTTGCGACGCTGTTTTGCTATGGTTGGATCTCCCCGGGAAAAAGAAGAGGCAGCTTTTAAGGAAGATTTGTAGAATCGCGTTGACCGATAGAGGAGAAAACGATGAACAGAAAAGATAACCGGGCCGCGGACGGTATGCGGCCGGTTTCCCTGGAGTATGATGCCCAGCCCCATGCCGATGGTTCGGTGCTGATCAGGATGGGTGGCACTCACGTGCTGTGCGGAGTGACCGTGGAGGAAAAGGTCCCTGGTTTTCTGGAAGGGACCGGTCAGGGATGGATCACGGCGGAATACGGGATGCTGCCCTGCGCCACCCACAGCCGCGGCCGGCGGGAGGCGGCCACCGGCCGGTCGGGCCGAACTTACGAGATCCAGCGGCTGATCGGCCGCTCGCTGCGGATGATGGTGGACCTGGCGGAACTGGGATCCCATACCCTGCGGGTTGACTGTGACGTGATAAACGCCGATGGCGGGACCCGCTGCGCCTCCATCACCGGGGCGGCCCTGGCCCTGCGCAGGGCCCTGGAGCGGATGGTGGAAAGGGAGATGATTCCGGAACTGCCCGCTGTTTTACCGGTGGCGGCCATCAGCGTCGGGGTGGTGGACGGCGAGGTTCTGCTGGATCTGGATTATTCAGAGGACAGTAGAGCCGAGGTTGACGCTAATTTTGTCATGGCCGGTGATGGTCGTTGGATTGAAGTGCAGAGCACGGCCGAGGGAACTCCTTTTGCTCCTGAGCTTTTCGGCCAGATGGCCATGCTGGCGGCAAAGGGTATAGAGGAACTGTTCAGGCTGTGGAAAGACTAAGAAGCAGATCAGGTTATGCTGTGCTGATCTGATTTTGCAGTCCGTTTTCCACCGTTAAGCTGCGACAGTGACCCCGACATGGCGGGAGTGTATCAAAAAATTCCGAAGTCGCTTTGCATTCGCTTACCAGGCCAGGTTCCGAATAAGCCGTATATTGCCTGCGATTGACAGCCCGGCCGGACTGAACATGCCTCTCCATACTTGCAGACACCTCTACTCTTCGTATCATTGCTCTTCTGGAACTGATTGCACCGCAACGATATTTCCAGACACGCCTAAAAGCTATTGACTTATAACTGGCTGTTTTGTAGGACTTATTAAATCGTCGAGGGAATTGGGGCCTGTGCGGGGCGATTGGAAAAGGGGGACAGGTCCTCTGATAGTACGATTCTATGCCCGCTAAGACCGTCGGTTGCGGCGATGTTGGGAGTGAATGCGGGATAGACCTTCTCACTGTGTCTTTTTCCCGCCAGGGTCGTTGCCCTGAAAAGCGATTTCTTATCACCTTCTTATCACCCCCTCACCTTCTAATAACCTTCCCATCAGGGTTATTGCCCTGATAAGCGATCTCTTATCTTATCACTTACACTCTCGAGCTTTGCAAACATAGGCCTTGCTTATAAGTCAGGCGTAATATTCATGGTAAACTGCAAATGAGAAGCGAATGAATAAAAACACAGAACAAAAAACGCCTTACCCAGCCTGGATGCGCTATGTGCTTATCGGATTGGTCGCCGCGTTTGCTTATTACTGGCTGTCAATAGGCCTGAGAACACCTGAACCGAGCTATGAGATCGCCTACAGTCAGTTCAAAACCTTTGTGCAGAAGGGTCAGGTTCAGGAAGTGATTATCAGGGGGTTGGTAATTGAGGGTGTGTTTAATATACCGATGCCGATTGGACCACAACAGGAAGTGGCTAGCAATTTCAGTACGCGTCTGCCCAGCTTTGGGGATGAAAGTCTGATACCGGTGCTGGAGTCGCAAAACGTCAACATAATGATTGCCGAAGAACGTGGCAAGGGCACCTTAATGAGGGTGTTGCTGGTGTTGCTGCCCTGGGTGTTACTTATGCTGTTTTTCTATTTTATCTATTCACGCACAGCCAGAAATCTTGGTGGAACGGGAGAGCTGAAAAAATTCCTCGAATCACCCGTAAAGGAAGCCGGCATACCCGAAGTCACCTTTGCCGATGTAGCCGGGCAGGATAACGCGAAGCGGGAAATCTCCGAACTGATAGAATTTCTCAAGCACCCGGAGCAGTTTCGCAAGTTGGGGGCCGAAATACCCCGCGGTGTCCTGTTGATGGGAGCACCGGGGACAGGAAAGACTCTGTTGGCCAAGGCGCTGGCGGGTGAAGCGGGGGTGCCCTTTTTTTTTATATCCGGCTCCGAGTTTATTGAAGTCTTTGTCGGTGTCGGTGCATCCCGGGTGCGCAACCTGTTTGCCGCCGCAAAGAAAAATGCCCCCAGTATTATCTTTGTCGATGAACTGGACAGCGTGGGGCGTACCCGCGGTACCGGCCTGGGCGGTGGCCATGATGAGCGTGAACAGACCCTGAACCAGATTCTGGCCGAACTGGATGGCTTCACCGGGCGGGAAAATGTCATTGTACTGGCCGCTACCAACCGTCCGGATGTGCTGGACCCTGCCTTGTTACGCCCTGGTCGTTTCGATCGGCATGTCACTCTGGATCTGCCCGATCGCAAGGACAGGATCGCTCTGCTCAAGGTGCATACCCGTAATGTTCCCCTGGCCGATGATGTGGAACTGGACAAGATCGCGGCTGGTAGCCCGGGCTTCTCCGGTGCAGATATTAAAAATCTGGTCAACGAGGCGGCGATTCTGGCTGCCCGCTGCAAACGGGAGACGGTCTTGATGCAGGATTTTGATGAGGCGCGTGACAGGCTGTTGCTCGGTTCCGTGCGCACCATGGCCATCCAGCCTGAGGAGCGACATCGACTGGCCGTGCATGAGGCAGGTCATACTATTGTCGCCTATTATATACCTCATGCCGATCCGTTGTATAAAGTGTCGATCATTCCCCGTGGCCGAGCACTGGGTGGAACGCAACAAATATCTGTGGAGGAACGTCATACCTTGCCAGAAGAATATTTACGCGATCGGATTACCGTGATTCTGGGGGGCGCAGTGCAGAAAAAGAACTGCTTGGATCCGTTAGCTCTGGTGCGGATGATGATATTCGTTCGGTCACCACCCTCGCACGAGCCATGGTGGCTCGCTGGGGCATGTCGCATGAAGTGGGTCCGGTTGATCTGCGCGAAAGCGAAGAGCATCCTTTTCTCGGGCGCGAGATCGCTCAGCCCCGTCGCTATAGTGAGCATTCCGCCCAGACCGTAGACAAGGCGGTGCACGATATGATTATTGAATCAGAAAAACAGGCTTTGGAAATCATTAAACAACATCGTGACCAACTGGACCGGCTCGTTGTGGCTCTGGAAGAAAAAGAGACACTGTATCGTAAGGACATTGAAAAATGCCTTGAACCTGGCGAACCAGGGGAACGAATAGAATAAACAACATGAAAACGGTGCAGGTTCAGGACGTCTGCAATTGATAGTTCAATGCTTCAATCCGCCTGCCGACCTCAGCGTATTCCGTGTAGTAGCCCAGGCTTAATCTCACATAGACTGTGTTCGACTCTGAACATCTGGAAGCGGACGAAAGCAGACATTCAACGGGAATGTACCCAGCATGATGCCAGAAGAAGAATCGCGGAGGATGATTGGGGGACGTAAAAAAGAGGTGGCCTCTTCAATCATCACAACTGGTTTTTCAGACTTGATTTCCCCGGTATTCCCGCTGTCCTCAAGGTCTGGATCAAAAGGATTGTCTCGCTCACAGCAGAAGAAATTATGTACATTCTGATCGTTACGCAGGCTCGCCTTTAATTTGGCTCTGATAAGGTTCCTGCAGAAATCGAGTGCTCCTCAACACAGAATATTCTGTAACCGGGTGAGCATTTTTTCGTGGTGGGATCCCTGCCAGTAAATTTTATCGCACCCCGGGCAGATGGCGAATCGGCTGTAATATTTTCTGGTCAGGGGTTGCAGTCGCTCCAGAACCTGTTCCCTGGTGACGGGCTTGAGGGGTGTGTTGCATTTAAGGCAGCGGCTGAAGGGGTCGACCTGCTTCTTCAGGCCGTAGAGGGTGAGGATTTCGGCAAGCTGCTGCCAGGGGTCCTGGGCCCGGACCAGGTGAGCGAAATCAATGATGCTCCGTTTGAGCAGGTCGCGATCCCGGCTCAGAAGGATTCGGCCCTGGGCCACGGCAGTGCGGGCTATTTCACCATCTTCCTGACCCGGTGACGGGAGCACGGTATCGAACCCGGCCAGGCGCAGCAGCCGGCCGAGTTTTCCGGCGTTAATGTCCACCAGGAACGCGATACGGTCCAGCGGGTGCGGACGGAGCAGGGTGGGCTCCAGGACCGGACAGGGAACCGGAAGGGGCAGAACGGTGACCTCTTCGCCGCCCCGCACAAGCCGGGAAAAATCCACCGGTTCACCGTTGATCTCGATGATTCCGACCTCGGGATGTGGAACCCGCAGCGATTCAATCACATCCTTGATAGAGGCCGGTTCCCTGAGGTGGAGACCGACGGAGGATCGGTTGCGCAGCCGGGGGTGGAGCAGTTCTCTGAGATTCCCCTGAAAACGGATATGCAGCGGGTCCGGGCTCGGCATGGGTCAGCAGGTCAGGTGCAGTCCCCCGGCAATGGTTTTCCGGTTCCTGAGCAGCTCATTGTATCGCAGGACGGCCTTGGCGGTGGGTTCGGCTACGAGGTGTATTCCCAGGGCTGCCAGTTCCCTTTCCAGGTCCGGGTCCGGCCGCAGCAGACCCGAGCTTCCGGTGCCCAGGATAAAGACCTCCGGCCTGGGTTCCAGCACTTCCTGGATGTCGTCCAGGCTGCAGCCATGGCCCTTTTTGCGCCACCAGCCGGGGAGCACCCGGTCCCCCTGGAGCAGGATGTCCGAAGTATGGACCTCGCCATGTATCCGCACACGTCCGAAACTGTACTCTTCAATCATATCCCGCATTTCAGCCCTTCTTTATTTTCGACAGCAGCGCCGGGGTCTCCTGCAGCCGTTTGAGAACCTCAAGCCCGTCGGGCGTCACCGGCTCCCGGTTCCCCAGGGCCAGTATCTCGGCCAGGTCCATGAACCGGCCCCAGGCCACCTCTTCCTTCTGGAGGACAAACGGCCCTTCGTGGCGACATGAGAAGATGCGCCCCCAGACCCGGTTGTCCCTGTCCTCGTAATACTGATCAAAGAGAACGTTGAGCTTTACGCCGCTCACCCCCAGTTCTTCGGCCAGTTCTCTTTTCGCCGCCTCTTCATAGCTCTCGCCGGCCAGGACCACGCCGCCGGCGGCGATATCGAAATAGCCGGGATAGACGTCTTTGTCCATGGTTCGTTTCTGGACAAAGAGCTGTCCTTCCCGGTTGAAAACCAGGATATAACTGGCCCGGTGGATGAGATTCTGCTCACGCATGATGTGGCGCGGGACCGCGGCGATTTCCCGGTTTTCTTCATCAACGATCTGGACGGTTTCCATGGCTGTAGGATACATGCTCCCTGCTCCTTGATTCATTGCGATGACTGTTGAATCCTGTCTTTTTCCTGATCAGCATCCTGGTGGCGCAGCTGCCAGCACCGGTGGATGAGACCGCCCTTGTGGCGCTGGAAGTCCCGGGGAATGGTCTCGCCGGTGATCTCCTCCACCCGGAAGTCATCCTCCAGGGCCTGGGCAAGCTGGAATTTGCGGAAATTGGTGGAAAAAACAAGTAAGCCGTTTTTGGATAACCGGCGCATGGCCAGGCGCAGCAGTTGTTCGTGATCGCGCTGGACATCGAAGGTTTCCTTCCGGTGCCGGGAGTTGGAAAAGGTGGGCGGATCGACAAAGATCAGCCCGAAGCGTTCCCTGGTCTCCCGCAGGTATTGCAGGCAGTCGGACTGGATGAAGAGGTGCTGCGGGCCGCCAAAGCCGTTGAGTGACATGTTGGCCCGGGCCCGGCCCAGATAGGTGGAGGAGATGTCCACCGTGGTGGTCGCCAGGGCGCCGCCCATGGCCGCATGCACCGTGGCCGAGCCGGTGTAGCCGTACAGGTTGAGAAACCGTTTGCCCCGGGCCAGTTCACCAAGCATCCGCCGGGTGGTCCGGTGGTCGAGAAAGAGGCCGGTGTCGAGGTAGTCGGTGAAGTTGACCAGGAAACGGCAACTCCCCTCGCGGACCTCGTACAGTTTGCCCGGGCCCTGTTTCTTCTGGTACTGGGCCCTGCCTTTCTGGCGCTGGCGGGTCTTGATGAAAATCCGGCTGTGGGGCACCTGGAGCATGTCACGGATGACCTGCAGGGCCTGGTTGAGTCGGGTCCGGGCCTTTTTCGGGTCAATGGTCTTTGGCGGCGCGTACTCCTGCACATGGACCCACTGTTCATAGAGATCCACCGCCAGGTTGTATTCCGGCATGTCACCATCGTAGATACGCAGACAGGTTATCGATTCCCGGCTGGCCCAGGGAAAAAGCTCCCGACAGTTTTTTCGCAGCCGGTTGGCGAAATCCCGGGCCGGACCAGGATCGTCCACCTCATGTAGGGTCCAGGTGGTTTCCTCTTCGCGCCAGGGCTCTTTTGTTTTTGTCCCGCCCACCAGCAGCCGGCATTTTATGGGGCCGTTGTAGAGCCGGAACCTCCCGTCCCAGGACAGCCTGGTCATATCGGCAAGTTCCGGATTGGAGGTAAAGAAGCCAAGCTGCCAGTCGGGAAAACGGGCCCGAAAAATTCTCCCCAGGCAGCGATAGAGATATTTCACGGCCTCTTTCTGGGACAGTCGTTCGCCGTAGGGCGGGTTGGTCACCATCAGGCCGCGGGACGCGGGTGACTCCAGGTGGGCAAGCTGGCGCTGGCTGACCTGGATCCTGTCCTCCAGGCCGGCCATGGCGATATTCTGCCGGGCCGCCGACACCACGGCGGGGTCGGCATCGTAGCCGATCATCTCCGGCCATTTTTTTTCCATGCCCCGGGCCTCCCTCTCCAGGGCCTCATCCACGAGACGCTGCCACAGTTTTGGCCGGTGGCCACTCCAGGCCATGAAACCAAACTGGTGGCGCATGAGACCCGGAGCTGAATCTCCGTAGATGAGCGCCGCCTCGATGAGCAGGGTACCGCTGCCGCACATGGGGTCGAGAAGCACGGTATCCGGTGGTGTATCGCGGCGCCAGCCGGCCAGGTGGACGATGGCCGCGGCCAGGGTCTCCTTGAGCGGTGCCTCGCCTGCAGCCTGGCGATAGCCCCGGCGATGGAGGCTGTCACCGGAAAGATCCAGCGACAGGGTGGCCTCTTTTCCCCGCACATGGAGATTGAAGCGGATGGCCGGGGCAGAGACATCCACGTCGGGCCTTCTGCCGGCCCGGGTGCGGAACTGATCGACAATGGCGTCCTTGACCCGGAGGGCGGCATATTTTGAATGGCTCAGTTCGGCATCGGTCAGGGTGCAGTAGACCGCGAAACTGGTATCCGGGGAAAAATGGGCATCCCAGTCAATTTTACCGGCCTCGTTGTAGAGGGTATCGGGATCCGGGGCCGGGAAACGAGCCAGCTCCAGCAGGATGCGGGAACCGAAGCGGGACCAGAGACAGGCCCGGTATCCGGTTTCCAGGCTGCCCTGCCAGGAAACAGCCCCGGGCATGGTGGTGATATCCTGGCCGCCGAACTCCTGAATTTCCTCTTCAAGCAATGATTCGAGACCGGCCCCGCAGGTGGCGGTGAACCGGGGGACTGTCCTGGCGCGTCTTTTCTTGAGCGTTGTTTTTGTCTGCATCTGCACGGGATTGTATGAAGAACGCGGGCTCGTGGTTTCCTGAACCTGCGATGATGAACGGGAAGGAACCGATTGGTTCCTATAATAGACCACCTGGGCCATATTGACAGCGTCATTTTTTCTTTTATGCCGTCGTACCCGGAAAAGCGGGATTCCCCTCTTTTTCTCCTGGGTCCCAACGATTCTTGCTTTTTTCATACCGTTCCATACAATAGGTATACGGCTTTTCTTATCCATGAAAAAAAATCGGCCTCGACAGGCCGGGCAGGCAGGAGCGGAGCTGGAGAGATGTTCCGGCCACAGGGCTGCTTCCCGCTTCTGTCCCCGGAGAGCAGCCATCTGAAAAAATGTAACTTCCTGGACACGGCCGGTGTCCATGGTGGTTCAGATATTCAATAGATTCAGTACCTCATGATGAAAAGCGAAGACATGTCCGCCCAGCAATGCCTGGCGGCCCTGGACAAGGCCCGGGACCGCATTGCCCGGCTGGAAGAGCAGGTGCGCAGGCTGGAGCAACAGAACGGTTCGCCCGGGGAGGATAAGCGGTTCACCATGGCCATGGATCTTCTTGATGCCATGGTTTGCGTGACCGACATCACGACCCGGGAAATTTTGTTTCTCAATCGGAGCGGCCGCCAGCGGTTGTCGGGCGGAGTCGAAGGGGTGTGCTGGCGGCTCCTTTTTCCAGACCGGGACCAGCCATGTGATCATTGTCCGGGCCCGGAACTGCTTGACAAAGAGGGCGGGCCTGCACCCATTGTGTCCCGTACGCTTCATAATCCATTAACCGGTGAGCGGTTCCAGTGCCGGACCAGGGCCATTCCCTGGCCTGATGGGCGGCTGGTCAGGCTGGAGATAGTCACTCCTGTGGACGGTGACGGCCGGGTGGTGGAGGACCAGGATGCAGGGGCGGTCCAGGAAAAGAACGTTCTCCTGGAGCAGTTTGAAACCATTATCAACACCATCCCCTATATCATCTGCCTCAAGGATGGAGAAGGCCGCTGGTTGCTGGCCAACAACCACAACCTGGAGCTCTTTGGCCTGGCCGGGGTATCCTACCGGGGCAAGACCGATGCCGAGCTGGCCCGCTGCAGCAGCCTGTACCGGGACAACTTCCTTCGCTGTGTGGAAAGCGATAACCGGGTGTGGGAAGAGGGCAGAACCTGTCGGGAAAAACGGATCGTCTCCAGCCCGGATGGTGATTCCCATGTCTACGACCTGGTGAAGATCCCCTTGTTCAATGAGGATGGGTGCCGCCGGGCCCTGATCGTTACCGGCCGGGATATCACGGAACAGACCAGGGTGGAGGAGATCCTTCGTCAGGGCAAGGAGGCCTGGGAAAAGACCTTTGATGCCATCACCGACATCATCACCATCCAGGACATGAAGATGCGTATTGTCCGGGCCAACCGGGCCGCCGGAGAGCTCTGCGGGACCCACCCCAAACATCTCATCGGCACCACCTGTTATGCCTTTCTCCTCGGCCGTACATCACCCTGCCAGGGCTGTCCGGTGGAGGAGACCCGCCGGGATGGTCAGTTCCACAACAGGATCATGAATTATGACAGCTCGGACAGGTTCTTCGACGTATCCTCCTCGCCGGTCCTGAATCAACAGGGCGAGATGATCTTCATCGTTCACGTGGCCCGGGATATCACCGACCAGATGAAGGCAGAGGAGGACAGACGGCGACTGTCCGCCGCCATTGAACAGGCTGCCGAGACAGTGGTGATCACAGATGCTGACGGAACCATCCAATACGCCAATCCTGCCTTTGAACGGGTGACGGGCTACTCGTGCCAGGAGGTTATCGGGCAGAATCCACGCATCCTGCAGAGCGGCAAACACGACGCTGCCTTTTACTCTGAACTCTGGAACACCATAACCCGGGGCGAGGTCTGGCATGGCCATATCATCAACCGGGCCAAGAACGGGTCGTTGTTTGAAGAGGAGGTGACCATATCACCGGTCCGCAACAGTTCCGGACGGATCAGCAATTATGTGGCTGTCAAGCGGGATGTGACCCGCGAAGCAGAGCTTGAGAATCAGTTGCGTCAGGCCATGAAGATGGAGGCCATTGGAACCCTGGCCGGTGGTATTGCCCATGATTTCAACAACATTCTCTCTGCGATCCTCGGTTATGCCGAGGTCATGAAAATCGAAGCCGGACCGCATAATCCTCTGTGCCGCGATCTGGACAAGATCATCCAGGCCGCCAGGCGGGCCGCGGATCTCGTCCGGCAGATTCTCGCCTTCAGTCGTCAGGGACGCAACGAGATGCGGCCGGTCCGGATGCAGTATATTCTCAAGGAAGTACTCAAACTCCTGCGCCGATCCTTTCCGGCCACCATCCTCTTTGAGGAAGATATTGATCTGGACTGCGGTTCGATCCTGGCGGACCCCAGCCAGATGCATCAGGTGATGATGAATCTCTGCACCAATGCCAGGCATGCCATGGGCCAGGAGGGGGGAATCCTGCGTGTCGGCCTGCACCAGGACGATTTCACCGACGAGGCGGCGGAGCGGATTCACCGGGAATTATCGGGCGGCACCTATCTGCACCTGGAGGTGCATGACACCGGCTGCGGCATGGAACCCGAGCTCCTGGACCGGATATTCGATCCCTTTTTCACCACCAAGGAAAAGGGCCAGGGCACCGGGCTTGGTCTGTCGGTGGTGCATGGTATTGTCGCCAACCATAACGGCGTCATCACCGTGGAGAGCCAGCTGGGTCACGGGGCTGAATTTCATGTCTATCTTCCTGTGCTGAAGGAAGAAGCCACCCTCTCTGATGCAGGCGGCTTCAGAGATGTCCCCGGCGGCAGCGAGCATATTCTCTTTGTCGACGACGAAAAGGACATCGGGGAAATTACCAGGCGTATCCTGAGAAATCTCGGCTACAAGGTAACGACGTTTTCCAGCAGCAGTGAGACCCTGACGCTTTTTGAGCGCAATCCAGATGGGTTTGACCTGGTTATCACCGACATGATGATGCCGGAGATGACCGGATTGACCCTGGCCAGGAAAATACTGGCTATCCGTCCCGGGCTACCGGTCATCCTCTGTTCCGGTTTCAGTGAGGTGGTGGACCGGGAGAAGGCCCGCCGTTATGGTATCCGGGAATATCTCATGAAGCCGCTGCTGCGCGACGACCTGGCCCGGACGATCCGGAAGGTGCTGGATTGATGATAGGCGATGGACTCAGGAGGTTTTTTTCAGTTCAAGGAAGTAGGGAATATCGGTTCCCACGATGTGTTCGCAGAGCCAGTTGTACAGGTAATCGGCCACCTGGCCGATATCGAGGGTCCCTGCTTCGAAGCGGGCGGAGAATTCCCTGGTCTTGTCAATAAAGGCCTTGTGCAGCCTGCGGTGCGCTTCCAGTTCGGGATGGTGCTGGAGGTATTTTTCCTCGGTGGAGAAATGGATCTCCACATAGTCAAGAAGAGAGAGGAGCGCCTGCTTGAGTGACAGGCTGCTTTCCGGCTGGTTTCTGATGTTGTCAAGCAGGACCCAGAGCTCAAAAAGATACCTGTGCTGCTGATCGATCTCCTCAACCCCGACAACGTATTCCGGTTTCCAGATCTCGATGATGTCCATGGTTTCTCCTGGTTGAGGCACCCGGATTGTCGCGCCGGGTGCCAGCTGCCCTGATGTTCAGGTTCCGTTGTGCGAGCTGGTTTTGAACTGGTGTTTCTTGACCATGAAGTAGAGGACCGGTACCGCCATCCGGCTGATGAGCAGTGAGGCGATCTCGCCAAACATCAGTGAGATTGCCAGGCCCTGGAAAATCGGATCGGCCAGAATCACCGAGGCGCCGACCACCACGGCCAGCGCGGTGAGCAGCATGGGCCGGAAACGGATGGCACCGGCCTCGACCACGGCTTCGGCCAGCGGCAGGCCGTGGCCAAGGCGCAGTTCGATGAAGTCGACCAGGATGATGGAGTTACGCACCACGATCCCGGCTCCGGCCATGAAGCCGATCATGGAGGTGGCGGTGAAAAAGGCCCCGAATCCCCAGTGGGCGGGCAGGATGCCGATCAGGGAAAAGGGAATGGCCGCCATGACCACCAGCGGGGTGATATAGTCCTTGAACCAGCCCACCATGAGCATGTAGATCAGGATCATAACCGCGCAGAAGGCCAGCCCCAGGTCACGGAATACCTCCAGGGTGATGTGCCACTCGCCATCCCATTTCATGGCCGGTTCGGTCTCGGAAAAGGGCTGGTGCAGGTTGAATATCTCGATTTTCCTGGCGGTGGCCCCATATTCCCGGCCGTCCAGGGCCGCGAGCTTTCTGTTCATGGCAAAGATGGCATAGGCCGGGCTTTCCGCGGCCCCGGCCACGTCACCGGTCACATAGATCACCGGTTTGAGGTTTTTGCGGTAGAGTGGCTGGTCCACCGGTCGTTCCTCCACCTTGACCAGTTCGCGCAGCGGTACCAGCGGCGCATTCGGACCCTGGCCGGCCCGCAGGTGGATGTTGAGCAACCCCTCCACCCGGGTGCGCATGGCCCGGGGCAGTTCCAGGACCACGTTGATCTCTTCCTTGTCCCGGGGCTGGTGGAAGAGGTCGATGGAGATGGAGCCCATGGCCAGCTGGACGGCCTGGGTGATCTCGGCCTCCGAAATATGGTTCAGGGCTGCCTTTTCCTCGTCAACGATGATCACTGTCTTGGTCCGGTCCTTCTCCCGGTACCAGTCCACGTCCACCACCCCTTCGGTGGTTTCAAAGATTTCCTTGACCCTGGCCGCCAGTTTGAGCCTGTCACCGTCGGTGGGCCCATAGATCTCGGCCACCAGGGTCTGGAGAACCGGTGGTCCGGGCGGTACTTCGGCCACGGCCACGGCGGCTCCATGTTTCCGGGCTATGGCAGTGACCGCCGGCCGGATCCGTTTGGCGATGTCATGGCTCTGTTTGTCCCGTTCCCCCTTGGGCAGCAGGTTGACCTGGATATCGGCCACGGTCGGCCCGGAACGGAGAAAATAATGGCGCACCAGGCCGTTGAAGTTGAATGGTGAGGCCGTACCGGCGTAGATCTGGTAGTTGGTGACCTCGGGCTCCCTGCCGATCACCGACGCCATCTCCAGGGCCACCCGGGTGGTCTGTTCCAGGGTGGATCCTTCGGGCATGTCCAGGATGACCTGGAATTCGGACTTGTTGTCAAAGGGCAGCATCTTCACCTTGACCAGGCCGAAATAGACCATGGAGCAGGCACCGAGCAGCATGGCTACAATGATGATGAAGAACAGGATCCGGGCCCAGGCATGGGCCAGAAGCGGGTCCATGACCCGGTGATACATCCGGGTAAAGAAATCATCCGGGGCGTGATCCTTGTCATCTTCCGGTTCAATGGCGCATTCTGTCTCGCTGCAGTCCTTTTTCAGGATCCGCACCGCGGCCCAGGGGGTGACCGTGAAGGCGATGAGAAGCGAGAAGATCATGGCCGCTGACGAGCCGATGGGAATGGGCCGCATGTAGGGGCCCATGAGCCCGCCGACAAAGGCCATGGGCAGGATAGCGGCAATGACCGCCCAGGTGGCGAGAATGGTCGGGTTGCCCACCTCGATCACCGCCTCGATGGCAATCTGCATCAGGGGCCGGTTACGATTGGCGGGCAAACGCAGGTGACGGACAATATTTTCCACCACCACGATGGCATCATCCACCAGAATACCGATGGAGAATATCAGGGCGAACAGGGTAATCCGGTTGAGAGTGTAGCCGTACAGGTAGAAGAGCAGCAGGGTCAGGGCCAGGGTCGAGGGAATGGCCAGCATGACGATGATGGATTCCCGCCAGCCCAGGAAGAAGAGAATGAGCAGGGCCACGCCGAAGACGGCAATGCCCATGTGCAGCAGGAGCTCGTTGGATTTTTCGGCCGCGGTCTCTCCGTAGTTCCGGGTCACGGTGACCTCGATGTCCTCGGGAATGAGGGTGCCCTTGAGGCTTTCCACCTTTTCCAGGATCGTGTCCACCACTCTGACCGCGTTGGATCCCGGCCGTTTGGCCACCGAAAGGGTGACCGCTGCCTCCTCGGGTGCGCCCTGGCCACGGCCGAACAGGACATAGTTGTCCGGTTCCTCCGGACCGTCGAGAACTCTGGCCACGTCTTCCAGGTAGACCGGGTTGCCGCCGTGGACACCGACTACGATGCGGCGGATTTCCCTGGCCGAGGAGAGAAAGGTCCCGGTCTGCAGCAGCACTTCATTGTTCATGGACTGCAGGTCACCGGAGTAGGCCTGGCGGTTGGCCTGCTGCAGCTTGGGGATCAGGTCACCGGCGCAGAGGTTGCGGGAGGCCAGCAGGAGTGGGTCGAACTGAATACGGACCTGGCGACGGGTGCCGCCAATCAACCTGGTCTCGGCCACGGCAAAGATGCTCTTTATGGCATCATCCACCTGGGCCGCCAGTCGGCGCAGTGTATAGTGGTCATATTTGGTGCTGTGAAAGGTCAGGGCCAGAACCGGCACGTCGTCGATGGTGTGTGGCTTGACCAGTGGCGGCGAGACACCGTGCGGTATGCGGTCGAAATTGGTGGCCAGCTTCTGGTTGAGCCGGACAATGGATTTCTCCAGGTCTTCACCGACGTAGAAACGCGCCACGAGCAACGACTTGCCGGGCATGGAGGTGGAATATATGTACTCGACCCCGGGCAGTTCGTAGAGCAGCTTCTCCATGGGGATGGAGACCCGCTCCTCCACCTCCTTGGCCGAGGCCCCGGGCATGGCCACCATGACATCGATCATGGGGACCTTGATCTGCGGTTCTTCCTCCCGCGGCAGCATGACAATGGCCAGCAGCCCGAGCAGCAGCGAGGCGGCAATGGTGATGGGAGTCAGTTTGGAGTTGACAAAGGCGGCTGCCAGCCGGCCGGCAAACCCTGGATGCTCGACCGGGTTTGTATCGTTTCTGTCCTGGTTCATTTGCGCAGTATCAGGGGAGCGCCGTCCACGAGATGGCGGTTGTTATCGGTTACCACAAGATCACCGGGTTCCAGGCCGGCCAGAATCTCCAGCTGATTGCCTTTCTGCATACCGGTGCGCACCAACCGCAGCCGGGCGATGTTGTTTTCCACCACAAATACCTTGTCCATCTGGCCAAAGGGTACCACGGCCGACACCGGCACAAACATGGTCCGGGTGGCGCCGGCCGGCAACCGGACCCGGGCAAACTGGCCGGTGCGCAGGCCGGGGGCGGTGGGGATGTCGAATTTGACCGGAGAGGTCCGGGTGACCTTGTCGGCGGCAGGAGCGATTTCCGCCACGGTCCCGGTCAGCTCCAGTTTCGGGGCCGGGATGGAGATGGGCAGGGTGTCACCGAGTTTGATGGCCAGCACCAGGGCCTCGGGGATGGCCGCCACCACCTGGAGACGGTCACTGTTTTCCAGCTGCAGCAGCGGGGTGCCCGGGGTGGCCAGGTCACCCACACTGGCTATCTTCCTGGTGACCACGCCGGTGAATGGTGCGGTGATGGTGGTGTAGCGGAGCATGGACCGGGCTTCCCGGTAGGCGGCCCGGGCCACCGCATATATGTCCTGCATGGATTTTACCGTTTCCCGGGTTGAGGCATTTTTGGCCAGCAGTTTCTTTTCCCGTTCCAGATTGCGCCGCGCCTGTTCGAGCTGGGCCTGGGCCTGGAGAACCCGGGCCGAGATCTCCTCGGCGGCGATCTTGACCAGCAGGTCGCCTTTTTTCACCCGGGAGCCGAGAACAATGGGCATCTCGCTGATGGTGCCGCTGACCTTGGCGGCGATCCGGGCCTGCTGGACCGCCTCCACGGTACCGACCACCTCGGTCTGATCGACGAGTTTGGTGACTTCCACTTCAGAAGCCGTAACTTCCACCGGTGGTGGCGGAGCGGTCTGTTTTTTTTCTTCCACCGTCCAGGCGGACGTGGAAACGGTCAGGATCAGTAAGCAACTGATGCCAAGCGTCTTGACGAACAGGGATGGTTTCATGGGACAACCGTTGGGGATAGGATTATTCTTGGGTACCCGGAATGGCGAACTGGCTGAGGCCCACGGCTCTGCGCAGATCGGCAATGGCGATACGGCGTTCGGTCCGGGCCAGGGAACAACGGACCAGGGCGTCGGTGAGCCGGTTTTCCACACTGATGAGGTCCGAGGAGAGGATAACTCCTTCCTTGAACCGTTCCCGGGAGAGACGGGCGGTCTCCAGCGCCTGTTCGACCATTTTTTCCGTGACCTGGAGCCGTTCCCCGGCCTGCTGCAGGGCCAGCCGGGCCTGTTCGATTTCGAGATTGATGTACAGGGCGATTTTCCGGCGCTGTTCCCGGGCTTCGGCCAGTTTGGCCCGGGCCTCGGCGATCTGGCCCGCGGTCCGGCGGCCGTCGAACAGGGTGTAATTGAGTTTGACGCCGGCCATCCATGAGGTGCCGGAGCCATCCAGTTCCAGACCTTCTTCGGCCTGCCAGCTGCCAAAGGCATCGGCGGTGGGATAGCGTCCGCCCCGGGCCTGACGAACACTGGCCTGGGCAGCCCGTATCATGGCGTCCAGACGCTTGAGTTCCGGCCGGTTCACCGGATCCAGATCCTCAGGTATTTCCTGCATTTTGTCCAGGGTGGGATCAACCACCACGGTTCCCTCGGTGAGTCCAAGCAGGTTGAGAAATGCGCGTCGGGCCAGGTTGAGGCCGTGCCGTGCCTGAATCAGGTTTTCTCTGGCCCGGGAACGCTGGACTTCCAGGTTGAGCAGGTCTGCCTTGAGCAGGTCACCGGCATCGTAGCGGGCCTGGGCCACGGCCAGTGAGGCCTCGATGGCTTCGATGGCAGACTGCCGTGCCTGGACGGTTTCTTCGGCCTGGACAATGGTATAGAAACTGCGGACCACTTCGAAGGCCAGCTGGCTGAGCACTGCATGGCGCTGCTCCACGGCGGCGGATTCCTGCTCCCTGGCCGCGGCGATCAGGGCCTGGTCCCGGCCGCCGTTGTAGAGCCGGTAGCTGATGGTTGCCTGCAGCTTCAGATCATCGGACACCCCGGGATCGTTGAAATCGATGGAGTTATTGAACACCCCCTGGTTGAGAATATTGCCAAAGGAGTACATGGGGTTGTCGGTGCGGCTGTATTCCCCGTTCAGGTCCAGGCGGGGCAGAAAGGTGGAGCGGGCCTGAATCGTGGCCGCCCTGGCGGCCTCGATCCGGAGGGCGGCGATTTTTGAGTCCGGGCTGTTTTGCAGGGCAAATCTGACCGCTTCCCCGACACTCCAGATGGCGGGTGGGGAAAGGACTTCGGCCACAGAGGTTCGTGGCTGCCAGGCAAAGGCTACGAACAGTACCAGTAGAATAATTCGTCCTTGACGCATGGCCCTGGATTCTCCCTGCTTGAAAAGATTGAGAAAAATTCCTGCAGGTGAATTATAGATAATATTATCTTGAAAGTCGAATGGTTTGTCCGGCCCGGTGGTTGTGGCCAGCGTGTCTGGCAGCCGCTACAAAGCTTTTTCCCGGGCCAGGGAGAAGGCGGCCGGAGACAAGATGACTGGGCGTCAACAGATTGAAGAGGACTCTGAGTATGGATACAGCGTTGTGGGCCCGTAAGCTCGGGTTTGGTGTTCTGGTGTTGGTTCTGGTGTGCGCTGCCTTCCGGGTGCAGGCCCGTGAGGCGCAGGGCCGCTGGGAAAAAGCGCAGAAAGAGCTCACCGAGGCTGTGGAGGCCGTGGAGGAGGCCGCCAGCGAGACGGCCAGGAAGGCCTGGGAGAAGACCCGGGAAAAATCCTCCCGGACCATGGAACAGGTTGAAAAGAAATCCGAAAAGGTTCTTGCTCAGGTCAGGGGAGAGTCCGGAGAACTGCTGGAGGCTGGCCGGGAGGGCTCACGCAGCAGCTGGCAGAAACTGAAGCAGAAATCCGGCTCTCTCTGGCGCCGGTTCAGGGAAAAAATCCACCGGCTCACCGCCCCGGAACCGGAGAACAACTCCTGAACCACCGTTTCTGGTCAGGGGTTCCCGGGATCGGTTCCCGGGCCTGTGTTTCTGATGGCAATGGTGACCCTCCGGTTTTTCCTTCGTCCGGCCTCGGTATCGTTGGGCGCCACCGGGTTGGCATAGCCGTACCAGTAGAGGAGCATGCGCTGGTCATCGATATTGAATTTTTTCTTGAGATAGTCCCTGACGCTTTTGGCGCGCCGTTCGGACAGCCGCATGTTGTAGGCCTCGGAGCCGATGTTGCAGGTGAATCCCGAGAGGACCACGTAGGCTGAGGGATGCTCGCTGAGGAAGGTGCCCAGCCGGTTCAGGAGCCCCTGGTACTCTTTTTTGATCTCATACCTGTCAAAATCAAACAGGACATTGTTGAACCGGACATCACTGGTCTTCATGTAGAGTTTGCCCAGCAGGTGTTCCGGGTGGACGGCCACGGTGTCAAAGTCAATGACCTGGGAGCAGGAGTTGACCGCGGCGATATCGGCCAGCAGCTGTTTCGCCTCCCTGGTCCTGGCGCTGGAGACAATGGTAAAGCAGACGTCGAACTCCCGGGCCAGCTTCCTGGCCTGGGTCAGGGGGTCCGGTTCCAGGTCCGGGTAGGTGGAGTGCTGCCCGTCGGAAAAGATAAAGACCTCGGTGCGGCCGGGCAGACCCAGCAGATGCTCGAGCTTCATGAGGCCGACCTGGAGCATGGGGGGGCCGGTGGGAATGACCGGCAGCTTTTCCAGGGCAGCGCCATATTTCTTCTTGTCGTATTTCTGCAACCGGTAGTAGGGCTTGAAACCCATGGGCGAACCATGCAGCCACAGGCCGTTCTTCCAGTGCGGGTAGAGACCGGCCTGCCAGTTCAGTTCGGGCAGGCTCTGGTTGGAGCGGCGGATAATCTCCTTTTCCATTTCCAGCCGGGTCATGCCGGTATTCCGGTAGGGTTCGGACATGGCCGTGGACGGGTCGTAAAGGATAAAGAAATTATCCGCCATGGTTATGTAGGTGGCATCCAGGAGCGGTTCAGAGGCGGAAGCCGGCAGGGGAAAGAGAAAAAGAGTGAGCAGGACCAGAAGTGTTGCAAAGTGTTTCATTCGTATCTCCAGCCCCCGTGCCGGGACGGGGGCCCCAACCGGTACTTCAGGGTGTGACGCTGTTGCAGACCGCCGGTCAGTGTTTGGGGTTTTTGACATAGGGGACATACTTCGTGTCCACGGCCTTGATATGCACCACCAGCCAGTCGCTGAGAAATTCCATCAGTTCGTCGGCGACCATTTCGCCACTGTGTAGTTTCTGCTGGTATTCTTCAACCCGTTTAATCAATCGAGCATGGAGGGCCTGGTGGTCTTTCAGGCTCGGAAAACCGGCGCGGCGGAGCATCTCCTCTTCAAAAGAGAAATGTTCTCGGGTGTACTGGATCAGTTGGTCCACCACGGTGAGCATGGCCTGAGGACCTTCTCCACGCTTCATGATACGATATAAGTCGTTGATGATGTCAAGGAGTTTATGGTGCTGGTTGTCGATTTCCTCGACATCGATCATGATCCGCTTGTCCCACTGGACCAGCTCCTCGGTTACCGGCGGGTTGAGGGCCGCTACCTCCGGACCGCTGGCCAGCCGGAAGCGGCCAACTCCTTTTTTCATCCGGACGGCTACCTGAGACAGGGTGCCGGCATAGTCCCTGACCTCTGTCCCGGAACCGGATATCTCCGTCGCCACTGTGCTCACCTCGGTGATGTCCTGGGCAACGTCACCGGTGACCGTTGAGATCTGGGCCACGTTTTCATTCACCTCGGCTATCCCCTGGGCCGCGTGAATGATACTGCCGGTGATCTCTCTTGTGGTCTCGGTCTGTTCTTCCACCGCTGTGGTAATGCTTGAGACGACCTCGTCCACCTGGTTGATGACCCCGCTGATCTGGCGGATCTCGGTCACCGTGTCGTCGACGGAACTGCGGATGGATTCAATCTTTGCCTTGATTTCACCGGTGGCTTCGGCGGTCTGTTTGGCCAGTTCCTTGATCTCGTTGGCGACCACGGCAAATCCCTTGCCGGCCTCGCCGGCCCGGGCCGCCTCGATGGTGGCGTTGAGGGCCAGGAGGTTGGTCTGTTCCGAGATCTCCGTGATCACTTCGGTTACCTTGGTGATCTCCGCCGCTGCCCTGCCGAGGATATTTACCCGGTCCGAGGAGGCGTCGGCCAGGTTCACAGCCTGCTGGGAAATGGAGCGGGCCTCTTCGGTTCGGGCGTAGATCTCTTCCACCGAGCGCTGCATCTCCTCCGATGCATTGGCCACGATACTGACATTGGTGGACGCTTCTTCGCTGGCCGCGGCCACTGAATTCATGTTGCTCGACATCTCTTCAGTAGCCATAGCCACGTTCTCCGCCCGGGTGCTGGTCACCTTGACCCCGTTGGCGAGAATCTTTGAGATATAGTTCAGCTGTTTGGACGAAATACCAAGGATGGTTACCTCGGAGCTGACCCCGTGGAGGATGGCGCTGATACCCAGGCTCATCCTGTTGAGCGAGGCGGCCAGGTCACCGATCTCATCCTTCCGCGCCAGGGAAAGCTGGCCGGAGAAATTGCCATCCGCCATCTGGCGGGCAAAGTCGGAGACCTGGCGTATGGGAACCCTGATGTTTCGGGAGAGCAGGAAGCTGAGGCCAAGGGCAAGGAACAGGGCCGAGGCGGCCATGGTAATGATCAGGTTTCTCGACCTGGTTATCGCTGCCTGCTGGGAAAGGGATTCTTCTTTGGCAATCCTGTCCAGGAAGCTTCTGGCGTCCTGCAGGCCCTTTCGTATATCCATCAGGGCTGGGGCGGTTTCCTCCCGGTAGATCCTCTTGAGTCTGGTGCTCAGTTCTGCCGGGTCCTGGTCGGAACTGGCAGCAGGCTGGCTGATTTTCCGGGTGGCGTCATGCAGTCTGTTGTGGGCCTGCTCGATTCTGCCAAACAGGGGGATAAGCTGCGGAAAACGTTCCCCGGCAGTCGCCCGCTCTCCGCCTTTCAGCCATTTTTCCAGTTTACAGATACTCTTGTCCAGGAAGTTGTTTTGCTGGAGATGGTTCTGGGGATCGGCGAGCATGCTTTGCAGCCGTTCCGCCTCGAGCATATGGTTCACTTTGAGGTCGGCCATGGTCAGGCCCAGGGCATTGATCTCTTCCAGGCGGTCTGCCTGTCGATCGATATGGTTGAACCTGGTGATGGCGATGGCGGTGATCACAAGGCTCAAGGCCACCATTGTCATGGCCAGGAAAAAGATTTTTTGTGAGATCGTACACCGTGTTGCCGCAATCTTCATACTGTCTCCCCTGTACTCTGGTACTCTGATATGTTTTTCCGCCCGTCTGTAACGGACTGCATTATCTGGTCAAGCCAGGGTTCATCACTGAACCGCAGGTATAAAATTGTTTGTATGTGTTGATGATATGCACTGTCCGACAGAGGGAACAAAGGATCCTTCCTCTCTTACCATCTCCCGGTGCCTTGCATAAGGGCCTGAGGGCAAGATGGACCGTCCCGCTTCCATCAGGTGTTGTTCATCTATGGATGTTCAGGTGGCTATATTGCGGGGATATGTTGCGGAGCAATACATCCCAGCTTGTATTACAGGATTTTTCCGAAGGATGATTCGCTTGGTCAGCAAAAAAAGGCACAACTGATGAGGGTGTCAGTTTCCATGCAATATCTTTTGTGATTACCACTGAAACTCAGCTGTCACCGATATGAGGGATATCATCGCCTCTTCTCTCTACCTGTGGAGAAAACGTAGCTGTTCAAAGGGACACTTCTGCAAGCAACAAATAAAAAAACTCGTGATCACCGCTCCGCGGTGTCACGCAGGTGACCGTGTAGCCGACTAAGTGGCGGCAGGCCATGCCCCGCTCTGCGGGGTGATGCCGGAAATCGGTGTCGGAGCTCCTGATCTCTGGACTGATCGCTCAGCGCGTCCTTCGGTCCATGGGCCGTTCCTGCCAGGTACATCAGGGTACCGCAGGAGCGGTACCAGGGTTGATGGATCGTTCACCGCGGAGCGGAGGAACGAGAATGTCTGGGCGTTTTTTTGTTGCTGTGCAGCTCCATGGCGCTCAGGCGAAGGTATCCCTTATTCAGGCTGAATTTCAGTGGTAATCAAAATATCTTTTGATGACAACGGGAATGAAAATCGTTCGCTCGTCAGTCTATTATCGGTGATGGGGTGAAAAATACAATGATGAAAAAATAAGTATAAAATAGGTGGTTTTTAATACCTACTGGAGGGAGATGCTGTTGAGAAAGCTGTGCAGGTTGGTGGATTTCTTGTTGAGTCCAAGTCGTTTTCTGATATTTCGCCGGTGGGTGTTGACCGTGGCCGGCGAGAGGCCAAGGCGGGCGGCTATTTCCTTGGTCTGCATACCTTCCCGTACCAGTTCCGCGATTTTCAGCTCCATGGGGGTGAGGCGAAGCAGACCTGTGGAGAGTTCTGCGCCATGGGAGGAAAGAATCTGTTTCACGTTGGACATGGCGGTCTCCACAAAAAGACGGGCCATGGGCTCCAGGTTGGTCTGCTGCAGTTTTATCAGGTAGGGAAGTACGCCATGCTGCAGCCCTTCGATCAACTGCTGTTCGAGGATCTCCCTGTCCTCTTCCTGCGCCTGGAGGATTTCCCTGAGCAGTGCCTCGTTTTCCTGGAGCTGTTTCTCCTGTTGTTCATACCTCTGGTCCATTTCCTTGCGATCGGTGATGTCCCTGGCAATACCGGCAACACCGATGATCCGACCCTGGTCATCATGGACCGGGATCTTGCGTATTTCAAAGAGATGGTGGGTGTTGTTGATGTCGGTGACCGGCTGTTCCAGCCGGGCGGCTATTCCCTGTTCCAGGGCCTTTCGGTCAGTGGAGTCCACCTGGGTAAAGGAGGATTCGGGATGGAGGGCCTCGGCCTTTCTGCCGATGATCTGCTCCGGTTTCAGGCCAAAGAGGGAAGAAAAGGAGGAGTTGGCCATCAGGTAGCGATAATCCCGGTCTCTGATCCAGACGGGATCCTCGAGATTGTCGAGGATGGCTTGTAGAAAGCGTTCCTGCTGCCGGAGTTTGAGATCGGTTTTCCTGGCCTCTGTAATGTCGGCCACGTGGACCAGGAGGTATCGGGGCGGACCCTGCTGACCGGGTATGGGGTGCATGCTGACCCGTATGCTGGTCAGGTCGTTGCGCTGGCTCACTTCCGTATGTACCGGTTTACAGGTGGCAAAGGCCTCCCGGGCACTGCAGCGGCTGCAGGGGGTGTCGCGGCCATGGAACAGCTTGTGGCAGGCAACCCCGAAGTACTTGAGTCTGAACTTTCTGACTTGTGACAAAAACAGAATAATATACTGAAATCATTAAAATAAACGTGAAAAGCCCTTTGCTTTTTGATATATTGGAGTTTCCAAAATCCTCAATAAAATCAAAAAGAAAGGGCCGAAATGAAGAGTATACCAAATTCGCAGAAACAGCAAGAAGCAATACGTCTGCACCACAGAATCGATTCGTTCTTTGATAACTTTGCCATCGGCACTCTGCTCAATAGGGCAGGCATCCGCAAGATACGCGGTGCTTCGCCGCTGGTGCTGCTCAAGGCCATTTTCGTGTTGCCGTTTGAAAACAACAACTTTTTCCGCAGTATCGTTGCCGGCAACAACCACGGTTTCAAGAAGGACGCGGCATACCAGCTGCTGAAAAATCCGCGCTACAACTGGCGGAAACTGCTTCTGCTCCTGGCGGCCAAGCTGGTGAACTTCTGCGATCTGCTTACCGATTGTGACAGGAAGAAGGTGCTCATAATTGACGACAGCACCTATGACAGGTCGCATTCGAAATTTGTTGAACTCCTGGCCAGAGTCCATGATCACACCGAAAATCGATTTCTGAACGGCTTCAAGATGCTCAGCCTGGGGTGGAGCGACGGCGCCACGTTTTTGCCCTTGGATTTTTCTATGCTGTCGTCGGCAAACAGCCAAAACAGGTTGCAGGGGATCACCAAAAAGCTGGACAAGAGAAGCATCGGCTACAAGCGGCGTCAGGAGGCCATGACCAAGGCGACGGAACTTCTGGTGCCCATGATAAAAAGGGTGCTGGCGGCCGGAATTGATGCGTCCCATATCCTCATGGACAGTTGGTTTGCTTTTCCGTCGGTCATTCAGGCGTTGAGTCGGCATCGACCGGTGATCTGCATGCTCAAAGATATGCCGACGATCCTTTACCGGCATTGCCACACGGAAATTCGTCTCGGGGAACTTTACAAGCGGATCAAGAAACGCCGGGGCAAAGCAAAAATTCTGGCAAGCGTAATCGTCGAGACCAGGGATGGGCTGCCGGTGAAAATTGTGTTTGTGCGGCACCGGCAGAAACGGGGCTGGTTGGCCATCCTGTCCACCGATCTGGAGTTGTCCGCTGAAGAGATTGTGCGGATTTACGGGAAGCGGTGGGATATAGAGGTCTTCTTCAAGATGGCGAAACACTATCTCAACCTGGAGCGGGAGATGCAACTGCGTGATTATGATGGGCTTATCGGCCACACGACCATTGTCATGCTTCGCTATCTGTTTCTGGCTTTTGAGCAACGGTTGCACGACGACCCCAGAACCCTTGGCAGTTTGTTTTACGCCTGCTCCGATGAACTGCAGGACCTCTCTGTCTTGGAGGCGCTCCAGCGAATATTGAGCCTGGCGCTTGATAAAATACGGAAAATCGGCGTGTTACCAGAAAATATTATATCAAACATCCTTGATGCAGTAATGTCAGTGGCTATTGATATGCTGAAACCACCGGCGCCTTCAACATCTTAAAACAACAAAGAAACAACTAGTTGCTGCAACTCAGAAAGTTCAGCTTGAGTTCTTCCGGCAGGTGTCCTGTCCGGTTCCAGTTGGAAAAGCAGATCCGGTACTCCTGGTCCAGAATGAAGAAATGATCAGGTATTGCCGGAAAAAGGGCGTAGAGAAGGTCCGCAGGAAAGGGTGTATCGAGCAAGGGTTGGCGATGGGGTGACTTCATCTTGCAGGTACGAGATCGGGGGTGTCGCCCAGCAGAATCCGGTCGTCTTCTGTGGGCAGCCAGATACGGGGATATTCGCTCAGCAGAGTGGTTATAACCTCGGCCCCGCCTGTGCGGACATTGCGCTCCAGGTGGACCAGGGCCATATGACCGATATCGGCCCGCCGGGCCAGATCCAGGCAGGAGAGAACAGAGCCGTGGTTGGCAATGCTGTCTTTTAAACTGAATGCTTCGTGGATGACCAGGTCCGCACCCTGCATCAGTTGTTCTGTTTCAGGGGTGGGCCGACCATCACCGCTGTAGAAGAGGCGGTGACGGTCATCCTGGAGCAGCAGGCCAAGATTGGTGCAGGAATGGATCGAGCGGGCAGCCTGCCAGGTGAGGCCCCCAAATTCCAGGCGCGCCCCCGGATCCAGTTCCTTGAAAATAAGCGGAAACTGGAGTTTGGCCTCAAATCCGGGATAGGCCAGCTCCAGGGCGGCGAGCACCTTGTCCCGGCCTCCCTGCAGGCTGATGATGGTCAGGGGTTCAGTCCTCCCAGTTTCCCAGAGTCGCAGCAGCAGCAGGGGGATGCCGAAAAAGTGGTCGCCGTGGAAGTGGGAAATCCACACCGCGTGCGGTTCTTCGGCGCTCCTGCAGTGCGCAAACAGCCGGTGGGCCGCGGTGAAACCGCAATCAAGCAGGATGCGGCAGCCGTCCCCGGTGGTCAGGAGGACCGAGGTGTTGGCATGGTGTTCGTCGCAGGCCTCGCCGACGCCGAGAAACAGGACTTCCATGTTCACTCCTCACTTGCCCCGGCCGGCTGCAGGTCTTCTGGCAGGTCGATGATGGTTTCAACCAGGCCGCCGAATACGCCGTCCCGGTACCACGGCGCCTGGTGGACCAGGCGCCTCCGGTTTTTCCTGTTGACTATATAGGTGTTGCTTCGCTCTTCACGGATCAGGGTGCGGATGATCTCGCCCGAGCCAATGGAATGGCAGTCGTAGAGGCTCGAGCCAATGAGCTCGGCGCCGCCCCTTTTTCGGAAGTTGAGGCGCGAGGCCTGGTTCATGGCGATAATGATTCCTTCCCGGTCGCAGACCGTCACCGCGTTGGGATAGCATTCGATCCAGTCGAAATCAGACATGATATATGCGATGTGTTTCAGGGTTGTTGTATTTTGGTTCTGATGGATAACGATCAGAAACAGTCGCGCTGATTACTGCGGCGGTTGGATTTTTTTGTGTACACCCGGCACGGGCGTGAACCCATGGGGTTCAAGTCCCCCTGTACATGTTCCTTGCTACATGATATAGCGTAGCATGAACTGCTGACCGTCCGCAAGGGCATCACCACAGGGTGAGGCTGGGGGAGAAAAATCTCCGGCTACCCGATTATGTGGCTATACCTCATTTGCGACCTCGATGAGATTACCGCTGGGGTCTCTGAAATAGAAAGACAGGAGCTTGCGGTTTGCCCCGGTTCTCTCAACCGGTCCCTCTATGATTTCTACTCCACACTGTTTGACCTGCCGGAGGGCCTCATTCAACACCAACGGCGTTAAAAAGCACAGATCCGCTGATCCCGGAGCCGGACATTTCGCCTTTGGCTCAAGCTCATGACCAACCTCATGCAGGTTAATTTTCTGATTACCGAACTTCAGTGCTACGCGTCCGGCACCAAAAACAACCCTGTCCATGCCGAGTACCTTCTCGTAAAACGCTACTGTTTCATCAATGTCTGAAACAGTCAGCACAAAATGATCAATGCCGGAAATTTCCATGCGCCATCATTCCGTTGAAAATATCTACTCTGCCCAGGGAGATCATCCGGCAGCCGATTCTATCCCCACCACCGGTCTTTCTGGCCATACAGGTTTAGCAGGCCGTTGAAAAACTACTGCGCCAGGTGATACTGCGTCAAAATTCGGCTCAGGTAAGCGACCGAAGGGAGACTCCGGGTAAGCGAGCTCGAAGTCTGCGCTTATCTGCGAGACTCCGGAATGCTCATGTACTCCATGTACACTGCGCTTTTTCGCCTCATTTTTCCTTGTCTCATCTTCGCTCGCTACGTTTTTCAACGGCCTGTCAGGCTGTGAACATAAGGCGTATTGCCTCAATGGGCTCCTGAACTCGAGAACCCTATTTCATTTTCGGCAGCAATGTGATCGGCATGCTCACCAGTATGTATTGCTGCTGCCCGTCTCTGGTGGCGAGTTCCGGAGGTGATATGACGGGGTATTCGTAGAGGTGGCAGGTCGTGCTCACCGTGATGCCTGCCGAAGCCGTAAAGACAATGTCGTCGATGGCTGACCGAGTGTCAATATTTTCAGCCTCGATCACCGCGTTCATGCCCATCATGGTTATTTTTTTGCGTATAACGTGACGTCAGCGGCTGGCGAGCCGAGTGAGCGCAGCGGCGCGTCGAATAACAGGGACAACTGCACGCGAGGTTAGGCTTCATGATCTCTCTCGCTCTCTACCCGGGATAGCTTCAGCCGTTTCGCTTTCGCGGAGGAGCAGCGCTTGCTTTCGCTCCACGCCCCAGCGGTAGCCCCCGATGGCCCATCGCTGCGCACCACGCGGTGACATGGGACAGCCACGGCCAGTTTGTTAGCTGCACAGGCCTGCGCCACTGCCCGCGCCGCTTTGGGTCGACCAATGCGGCGGGCAATCTCAGCATAGGTGACGGTCGTTCCAGGCGGGACATCGCGCAAAGCCTGCCAGACCCGCTCCTGAAACGCGGTGCCCTGGATGTCCAGCGGCAGGTCCAAGGGCTGTCTCGGCGATTCGGTGAGGTGCACCACCTTTTGCAGCAGGTCGGAGAAATCGGGACCGGCCTCCTCGATGTCGGCATTCGGGAAATGTTCCCAAGCCTTGTCGGACAGGGACTTTGGGTCGTTCCCAAACTCGATCAGGCACACGCCCCGCTCGGTGGCTGCAACGGCCACCCATCCCAGGGAACAGGGTGCCATCCCGTAGCGAATGGTCATCCCGGCCCCTCCGCGCCTGAATGTGGAGGGCGGCATGCCCAGGCGCTCGCCGGCCGTTTGGTAGGCGCGACTGCTGGAACTAAATCCCGCCTCGTAGATGGCCTCGGTGACCGAACGGCCGCTCTTGAGTTCTTCACGGAATCGTTGGGTCTGCCGGGCAGCGGCGTACTGTTTGGGCGTAACGCCGACGATTTGCTTGAAGATGCGGTGGAAATGCCCCTGGCTCATACCGGCTTCTGCGGCCAGTTCTTCCAGGCCGGGGGGCGTTTCCGCCTCGTCGATGCGGCGGCAGGCCCGGACGACCATCTCCACCAACGGCCCATCCGGCGACTCCAGATCCGGCCGGCATTTCTTGCAGGGACGGTATCCCGCCAGCCGGGCTTCTCCGTAGGTGTCAAAAAATACCACATTCTCGCGTTTGGGAAGGCGCGAGGGGCAGCCAACCCGACAAACGATCCCCGTCGTCTTGACGCCGTAATAGAAGGCTACCCTGGCGGCAGCATCGCGTGTCACCAGTGTCTGCCAGCGGCTTTTCTCATCAACACACAACTTCGTATCGGATTTCATTCAAGCCTCCGATGACCGTTGTTTTACTTTAGCAGTGGTCTGAGGAACTGCCTCGAGAGGATCTGGATCGGCCAAGCCACTGGAGCGGTCGCCCATCGATGGCAGCCAGACCGAGGCCGATCAGTCCCATGCCGACGAAGTGTTTTAGCGCCAGGTGTTCACGAAGAAACGTGGTGCCAAGCAGGATAGCGCTGACCGGAATGAGAAAGGTCACGAGCAGCACATTGGTGGCCCCCGCCATGGCCAGAATGCGGAAATAGAGGATGTACGCGACGGCTGTGGAGAAAACAGCCAGGCCTATCAGGGCGCCCCAAACTTCCAGGGACGGCATCGGCAGCGTCCAGGGCCGATCTACTGCCAGGGCCAGGGGGATCAGCAAGAGACTCGAGGCCGTGACCTGGCCGGTGGCCGTCACCAAAGGCGCAACGCCCATGCTGCGGAAACGCCTCCCGTACACGCCGGCAAAGGCATACGAAAGGGCGGCGGCAAGCACTGCGATCTGGGCCATGACATTGGCGCCGAGCCCGCGCAGCGCGTCCGGCCCGATCATCAACACCACCCCGGCGAAACCGATGAGCACGCCGATCAGGCGCCATGGGGTCATCTTCTCGTCATCGGTCAGAAAATGCGCCACAATTACGGTGAACAGCGGCGTGGTCGCGTTGAGAATGGAGGCCAGGCTGCTGGCGATGCATGTCTGCCCCCAAACAATGAGACTGAAGGGAATTACGTTATTGAGGATGCCCATGCCCACGAAAACGGCCCATGGCTTGCGATCCGACGGCATTTTCAGCCCCATGGCTCGCACAATAGCATGGAGCACCAGGGCCGCGAACAGGACCCGCAGGGTCACGATGGTGAAGGGCGGCAGAGCGCGCACGGCCACACCGATAAAGAAAAAGGAGCCGCCCCACAGAAAGGACAAGGTAATGAGCAACAACCATTCGATCACTCCCATCGTTCTGTTAACAGTACTCATACCGTCCTCCTCTATGTCTTTATCTTTGATTGACTTTGATTATAGAGGAGGGCAGATGGGAAAACACTCCGATTCTTGCGCTGTAATCCGGAGAAACGAATTGCGGGCTCCGATACACTGGGATGAAGATTCCCTGATTCCAATAAAAACGTGTTCCGAAGCACCGGGTAGGTCAGGATCCTTGCGGCTCCTTTCCCCTCTCAGAACCGCACGTGACAGTTTCCCGTCATACGGCTCAAGCACCTGCTAAGGTTCCCCTTGTTGAGGGGTCCCGCAATTAATAATTGCTTCACGATAATTGCAGACTGTCAGCAAAGCCGATGCTGAAGGGCGCACCAGCCTGACGGCCGTCGACTGCTTTCCCTTACTGATGCTTGATCCTTCTGTTTTCTCGTGAAGAGGCACCTGCCAGAAGTCAGCCTCCTTACGGAGCCGAGAATGTTTCACCCGGTATCCCTGCCATTACCGCAAGGCATTCGCTTCTTAAGGCATCTCGACCCAGACCTCCAACAGCTTGCCTTGCGGTTAGCCTGCCCAAAGGGCGAAGGACCTGGTGGGGTACCACGTTCCACGCTCTTACCTTTGCGGACAACTTAGGCGGATCTTGAACGCCGGTGGAAATTGGGTCCTGTGCAGGCACGTTAGCGACCTGCAACCTCTCCAACACCCGTAAACACAAGGAAACGGGTCTTCGACCAATAATCCCCGTAGGTCTGTCCTCATTGACGACACGTGAAGATCTTTGCCTACTCTCGCCATATTGCCCCATCCTAGCCCTTAACCGGGTGGGATGCCCGGAAAAGGGGTTCCGCCTAGCGGCTTCCTCCCATTTCGGTACGTTGTCAGGAGGGCTTCGCACCCCGTCATCGACGCAACGGTAGCACGCCTCCCTAGGATACCGGCGGGGACACGCCAGGTGATCTTTACAGGATAACCAGCGGTAATAACATATAAAAACGCGACTTCGTGTCGCGATTGTTAATGGCAATCTAAAAATATACCATTTCTGGCAATTGAAAAGTGTACCACCAGTTTCGCTTTTACGTCATAGCCTGTGAATCATTGACCTGGTTTTTCTGTTCCTGTTCCTTGAAAATCTGTTTTGAAAACGAGTGCCCCTGAGCCGGTAGCTGTGGCCCTTGATGTTGATCACTCGGCAGTGGTGGAGCAGCCTGTCCAGGATTGCGGTGGCGATAACCGGATCACCGAAGAGCTCCTGCCAGTCACCGAAACTCTTGTTGGAGGTGATGATAGTGGAGTTTCGTTCATACCTGTGGGAGACGAACTGGAAGAAGAGATATGCCTCCTGTGTGGAGACCGGTAGGTAGCCGACTTCATCCACGATCACCAGGCTCGAGCTGAGGTAGGCCTTCTGCCGGGTCGCCCCCTCCTTGAGTTTTTTGATCAAGGTGTCCATAGTGGTGAAGTAGACCTTGAACCCGTGGTGACAGGCCTTGATGGCCAGGGAGATTGCCAGATGAGTCTTGCCGACACCGGGTGGCCCGAGAAAGATAACATTCTCCTTGTTGGTGATGAACGAGAGATCGAAGAGCTCCATGACCGACCCCTTATCGAGCTGAGGATGAAAGGAGAAGTCATACTCTTCGATGGTCTTGGCCGATGGCAGTCCCGCGGTTTTCATGGCGGTCTGGATGCGGCGTTTCTCCTTGGCAGCAACCTCTTCCTCGAGCAGATGGTCAAGGAAAGCGACATAGGAGCTTTTTTCCTCTTTTGCCTGCTGCACCACGGTATCAAGCACCTCGGCTGCCCGGCTGAGCTTCAGACGGGCGAGATTGTCCTGGAGTCGTTCGGAGGTCAACTGTTCCATGATCCACCTCCCTGAGCATAGCGTTCATACTCGGCAAGGGGCCGGTATTCCACCTGGGGAAAGAGACTGGAGGTGGTGAGCCCGCGGGTCGCCTTGCCCTTGCGTCTGCCGTACTTGCGCTTGACCAGCTGCCTGTCGCGCTTGAGCTGTTCATAGAACAGTCGGTTGCCGATCAGTTCGTTTTTGCCCCGGGCCTCCTCATAGGAGGCCAGTAGGACATTGTCATCATAGATCAGGATCCTGCGGTGTTTGATCTTGAGCATGACCTTTTTGCCGACCATTTTGTAGGGAACCAGATACCGGTTGCCATTGTAGGAGATCTGGCAGTCCTTGTAGACCTTGCGATAGATCTTGATCGAGGTGTCGTAGTCCGATGGCGGCAAGGAGGTGAGCGCTGCAAGCTCCTGCTGCCAGCGTTCATATATCCGCTGACCGTGGGTACCGTGCCGGCGGCTGTTGGCTGTCTTGTCCAGCCATAGAGCGGCATCGCGGTTGAGCTTTTCCAGGGAGGTGTAGACATATCCCCGCCAGAATCGCTGGCGGACATAATCCATGGGTCGTTCCGCCTTGCCCTTGACCCAGGGGCTGTAGGGGGGACAGGCCCTGGGGGTAAAGTTGTAGTGACGGGCAAAATGGAGAAACTCGGTGTTGAATACGGCTTTGCCCTGTTTCCGGCCGGTGACCACTTGTTTCATGTTGTCGTAAAGGATCTCGGCAGGCACACCCTGCAGGTAATGAAAGGCACGGATGTGGCAGTCCAGGAAGGTCTCCAGGGTGCACTGGTTGACGAACTCGATGTACATGGCCCGGCTGTAGCCGAGAATCATCAGGAACATGTATTTGGTCGAGAAGGAACCGTCCGGGTTTTCGACCTGGAGGTCACCCCAGTCCACCTGGGCCTGACGGCCGGGCTCTGTCTCGAAGCGGGCATAGGCAAGGCGGCTGTGCCGCTCTTTGACCTTGCGGACATAATCGCGGAGTGTTTCGTATGAGCCTGTATAGCCCATGTTCCGTATGCGGTCGAGAATCCAGGTGGCCCGATAGTCGTCTTCAGCCAGATAATCGTCGATTACCTGGCGGTAAGGATCCAGAATGGATTTCTGCCGCTTCTTCTTGCGGTATTGGGGCAATGTATTGCCCTCGATGTGTTTTTTGACCGTGTTTCGGTGAATGCCGAGTTTTTTGGCAATGGCTCGCATACTGAGTCCCTGCCGATGCAATGAAATGATGTCCATGAAAACCTCCGTTGAAATCATGACGCTCACCTCCTCGAAAGAGAAGGTAAACATCGATGGAGGTGGTACACTTTTCATTGCCATTTTTGGTACAGTTTTATTTTGCCATTGACACGCGATCAACTATTAAGCTGTGTGGCGCAAACGGAGCGCAGCGGAGTTTGCGTCCGAACGAGCGTCTTGTTGGGCATCGTGCAAACGGACCACGCATATTCTCTTGTTACACCCTTTTAAGCCCCATCACCTCTATGAGCCCTGGATGTACACGGTAACGCGTCGCAGTACTATCAAAGCGAATTCTTGGTTCTCGGTAACGGAAAACATACTCTGACCCCCAAACCCTCGACCTCCAGCTCGGTAGAAACCAATAAATGAAAACTGATGCAGCTTCTCTAGTGCCTCATTAGACGAAATTTGTGCCTCTGGATAATGCTTACTGAACGCAGACTCATATTCATCCTTATCAAAATGCCACTTGCCGATAGCCCTTAACACATCCAAGTGTCTTTCATAGTCGGGAAGATGGGTATGAACCTCATCATCAATCTCCCTAACAAGATACTCGCTATACTCCACTCTCGCATTATGAACATCAACATTATCTATTTTATATAGATGTCCTTGCTCGACTTCACCAGAATCTATTCGTTGCTTATATTCTTTTAATGCCAAGTTTGCAAATTTAATTATATCGCGAGGACGAAGGTAGGTCCTATCCCTGATGTGATCGTATTTTGATTGATGACCCGGCATCTCTCGTTCTTCGTTAAATACATCACCCCAGTTGATGTTTTGTTTTTCTTCACCACCAAGAAGAACAGTAAATCTCCGATTCATCAAAGCTTTTAGTGTTTTTTTTGTTCTTGGAGTATCCCATTCAATTAAAGATACGTAGTTCTCCGTCATTTTGTTTTTATCTTCAAAATGAAGAGAGTCATATATATCATCACGAAGAAAAACGACAACAAACAAGTTGATTCCCGCCTCTCGAGCTGCCAGGTTTATATCTCGACTAGCAAGAAGAAGTCCAATTAACCTACTCGAATATTCCGGAGAGGATTTATTAAACCCGAGATCGAGTTGGTCAAATGCAATATAATATTTATGATTTGGATTCAGGCACCTCAGAATCGTTCTCAAGAAAGCAGCATTAACCTCTGGAATTATTGTTGGGAGCTCTTCAACAGGAACTGATTCAGGAGAAATTCCTGCCTTAAGTATCTTCCAATCTAGCTCGAAGTGTGGCTTTAACCTCAACTCCTTTGTTGGGCTGAAGGTTTGTGTCAGATCTGGGTCTCGACTTCCATAAGTATCTACAACGAAGGCTTCTAACCTAAGCATATCCTCCATTGTTTCCTCGCTAATTGGAAGGGAATTATCTTGATTTAGAGCCAGCAATTCCCGTTATGCCCGGAACGCATAAATAATGCGGCTTCCGGGAGAGCGGTTTCGTAAACTTCTGTGTCGTAGCATGGTGTAATCACAACATAATTTTTTCTCAAGAACTTGATTTTTTACTTGACATGGCTGAAAAGATCGGCGGCATTTTTCTTTGTAATATCAATTCGTTACAAGGAGATATGCCATGTCGACACTCAGCAGATTCATTCGCAACTACCGTAACAGCGGAAAAACATTTCGTCGGATAAAAATGCGCTGTCACCTCAATGCCGATACCTTGTATTCCCGCATACGCGAGGATTTTAACCGAGTGGTGGATCATCGGGCCGCCAACAGTTCAATATCTTTGCCCGATGTACTGATGTCCGGTTTTGCCATGTTTTGCCTGAAAGATCCATCGCTGCTTGCTTTTGATGAACGGCGCCGGGAAGAGCCCGACAGCCTGCAGGGAGTATTCGGTGTCAGCCGCATCCCCAGCGACAGCCAGATGCGCACTGTTCTGGATGAGGTTTCCGTCAGGGATCTGCGTCGTCCGTTCAAAAGTATTTTTGCCCAGCTTCAGCGTGGCAAGGTACTGGAGAAGATGACCTGGCTGGGCGGATATTATCTTCTTGCCCTGGACGGCACCGGTATTTACACCTCTGAAAAGATGGGCTCCGACTATTGCCTGAGCAAGAGGAAGCGCAACGGCAAGGTCGAATATTACCAACAGATGTTTGCCGGGGCCTTTGTCCATCCGGACCGTTCGGAAGTGATTCCCACCTGCCCGGAGATGATCGTCAAGCAGGACGGCAGCAGCAAGAACGACTGTGAACGAAATGCGGCCAAGCGTTACCTGACTGATTTCCGGCGCGAGCATCCCCATCTCAAGACCATTGTCATTGAAGATGCCCTGGCGTCCAACGCGCCGCATATCCAGGAGTTGCAGAAACATGACCTGCGCTACATCCTCGGGGCCAAGCCCAAGGATCATGAGAATCTGTACCAATCGGTCGACGAGGCGGCTGACAGGGGCGAAATCACCGAGTTGCACATAGCGGATTCCAACAAGACCAATGTGCACCATTGCTTTCGTTTTCTCAACAATGTTCCCCTCAACAAGTCCAGCAAGGATTCTCTGACGGTCAACTTCCTGGAATACTGGGAGACGGACAGTGAAGGTAACGTAAAGAACCGGTTCGGCTGGGTGACGGACATCCCGATCAGCGGGGAAAACGCCTTTGACATCATGCGTGCCGGCCGTGCCCGGTGGCGGATCGAGAATGAGACGTTCAATACCTTGAAAAACCAGGGCTACAACCTGGAGCACAACTATGGACTCGGCAAGAAGCACCTGAGCGCTGTTTTTGCCCATCTGATGCTGCTGGCCTTCTTGGTGGATCAGGTTCAGCAGATGTGTTGTCCGCTGTTCCAGGCGGCCCAGGCAAAATATAGAACGAGACGGTACCTCTGGGAACGAGTTCGCAGCTGCTTTAATGAGAATTTCGTCCCGTCAATGGAGCTGATACTCCACTGTATCGTCAACGGCGTCCGCAAGCCGAAACTGGAGTTCCAATGGGAGTGAGTCGCCGATCGAAAAAATCAGGTTGTCAAAGAACGTATTCTTGCGGACAACATCCGGAAGGATGACTGGAGAAGTACGTCAAAAATTCGGTTTTTTCTCCGGGAAAACCGCCTTCCCTGTCGTTTCATGCCGAAAATCGACAGGAAACTTGGACAACAGGGTCAAAATTTCTCAAATCGTCCTGTTCGCTGGTTGAGCAGGGGGCAAATCGGGAACTGCTGATTTAGAGCTATCTTGGCTACAGATAACAATATAAGGTACTTCCAGCTATGTGTGTATTTATCAAAATCCGGTATACCAATACGGGCTTGCCGCTCATGATGGTGCCATGGGTAGTCAGAAAATGTGTGCCCGTATGAAAAAAAGGATGGTTCTCTTGTTGTTATAATTTTTTTAAATATTGCAGTTTTTCCACTTCCTTTCTTTCCAATGACCATATGCCGGCGCATCGACATTACATCGACATATGCATCATGGTCTTCAAAGGCTCGGAGTAGAATCGCGTCGTTGTCTGCGTCTGTCCCACCAAAACTTTCGATTTCCTTGATTGGTTTCATGTTTATCTCCTTTTATCAAGCCCAACGAGTCTGTAGAAAAACCCTTTTCACAGACCACATTTTTCTTATTTGGTGATTTTTACTGGGCCGGACTGGATTAATTCACTGCCAAGACTCATTTTTTCTCTGTTGCCGCTACATGAACCAGCCTCTGTCATGTTGCTTTGGCTTCTTTTATCGTTATTTCCAGTAGATACTCCCGCAAATCAGTACATTACGCAAAGCCTGCCCCATAACGATGCACCTTCTTCAAATTGTGGACTATGGATCTTATGGGGTGAAAGCCCCCTGTATGTAAACCCTGTTACTGTCGTGAGACAGGAGCATAAATACTAGTCGAAGGCAAGGACGATCTCGCGAGGGCTCGTCTGAAGGAGCCGGAGCGGAGCGGAGACCATGAGCCGAAGGCGAAAGCGACTGTAGGGAGCGGTAACCCGGAGTACAACGCTATGAGCCGATGAACAGAAATGGCATACAAGGCCCGGTTTCCGGGTAAGTCAGCACAACATGACGAAGCCCTGGGTTTGGGAGATAGGGTAAATGCCGCGGTTGTGTAGTGAAAGATCACGTCCTTATCCGGGGGCAGGCCTGCCCGGCGTGCGGTCCAGTTAACTCTGGACAGCGTCCTGCATGGAAACATGCCGGATGATCAGGCAGGAGTCAGCAGCGGTCATAGTAGCTCCACCATGCGGAGCGAAGGACCAAACCCAGAGGAAGGGAAAGGCCCGGCAAGCTCGGTTTCCACATCGAACCCGGACGGGGGAGTGGCTGACCGGCGCGTTACCGGTAATTCTGACCCGAATGAAAACCTGCTTTTAAATAAATCTGTCCCCTTTTTCCTGGTAGATCAGGTTCAGCAGATGTGTTGTCCGCTGTTCAAGGCGGCCCGGGCAAAATATGCAACGAGACGGTACCTCTGGGAACGAATTCGCAGCTGCTTTAATGAGAATTTCGTCCCGTCAATGGAGCTGATACTCGACTGTATCGTCAACGGCGTCCGCAAGCCGAAACTGGAGTTCCAATGGGAGTGAGTCGCCGATCGAAAAAATCAGGTTGTCAAAGAACGTACCCTTCCGGACAACATCCGGAAGGATGACAGGAGAAGTACGTCAAAAATTCGGTTTTTTCTTCGGAAAAACCGCCTTCCCTGTCGTTTCATGCCAAAAATCGACAGGAAATTTGGACAACAGGGTCAAAATTTCTCAAATGGTCCTGTTCGCTGGTTGAGCAGGGGGCAAACCGGGAACTGCTGGTTAATTAACATGTAGCGTCCCGCTTGATTACATACCTAGGAGGAGTTACCCTTTATTTCGTGCCAGACACCTGCTCAAGGGTGTCCTGGAGCCAGTTCTGTGAAAGGGATTTTTCATCCCTTTCGTCACGGACAGCTTGAGTTGCTTCCTCTGGCTCTGGCAAGGCTGCGAAGCACCCGCGTAGCGGGCCTGGCCTTGCCAGATCCAGAGGAAGCAACTAGATGGAACCATGAACAAAGCAAAAGGATTGTCTTTCTGTTAGCTGTGTTACCATGAAAGTCACCCTGCATAAAAACGCACGGACTACTCCTGCCATACGTCGAGAGATCCAGCAGTCCAATCTGTCGGAAAGAGCCCTGGCTGCAAAATATGGTATCAGCAGGTCAACGGCCAGGAAATGGAAAAAGCGCGACTTTGTCGAAGACAAGTCGCATCGGCCGCATAACCTTCGTGCCACCCTCAGTCCTGTTGAGGAGGAGATTGTCGTCGAACTGAGGAAATCTCTGCTCCTGTCCCTGGATGACCTGCTGGCGGTCGTTCGGGAATTCATCAACCCCGGTATGTCGCGCTCTGCCCTGGACAGGTGCCTGCGGAGACATGGGGTGTCCAGGCTGGCGGACCTGGTACCCAAAGAGGACAAGGAGCGGAAGAAGGTAAAGTCCTTTAAGTCGTACAAACCAGGATATGTCCATGTCGACGTGAAATATCTCCCCAGGATGCCAGGCGAATCCCAGCGGAAATATCTCTTTGCCGCCATAGACCGGGCTACCAGATGGGTGTATATTGAGATCAGAGCATCCAAATCAGCAGCCTCGGCAAAGGGATTTCTGAAAAACCTGATTGAGAAGGCCCCTTTTCGGGTCAGGACCATCCTGACGGATAATGGCAAGGAGTTCACGGATCGGTTCTGCGCCCACGGAGAAAGGAAACCAACAGGACAGCATCCTTTTGACAAGGTATGCACAGAGCACCAGATAGATCATCGCCTCATCAGGCCAAAACACCCGCAGACCAACGGCATGGTCGAGAGGTTCAATGCCAGAATAGCCGAGGTCGTTGGCCAGACCAGGTTCCGATCTGCCCGACATCTCAAGGATACCTTGACTGATTACTGCCGGATATACAATCATCACATTCCACAGAAAAACCTCGGCCACATAACGCCGATCCAGGCCCTGAAACAATGGCGGAAAAGCAATCCAGAGCTCTTTAAAAAATCTGTTTACAATCTCTCGGGACCCGACAATTACATTCAATAACTCTACACTTTCTCGCATGAATGCTTGGCATCCAACTCAAGTAGGTAAGGAGCCACAAAGCCTTCATACTCTTTCTTTTTTTTGTCTGGTAAATCTTTCCATCCTGTAATTCTACCGCGACATCGCTTAGAGCCACACATGCATTTCTTCGGAAAATAGTCAACAATATAATTTCTCATGGCATAATCGAAAGTTATTTCTTCGTTAACAATGATGTCCTTCATTGTGACAAAATCATGTGCACCAGTTTTATTTACACTAATACCACAATTGGGGTCACAGGAATGATTAACCTTAATTATCAGCCCTGCGTGAAGTACATACTCATTTACGCCTATCTGTGAAGCATGAGAGTGATTTCCATTCAGTGATTCTTTAATTACTCCAACCATTACTATGTCGCCAATCTTAAATAATTTGGTGGCGAAAATACCTTCTCCCTTTCCGGAAGACTTCCTTAACTCAAACCCGTCTTTCATAATGTTGCCTCATTAAAAACCTAACAAGTAATTATACAGGTATGGATAACCTACATCGACCTGGTCATGTTAACAGTGACCTGAATCAGTGACACCCCAAACCCCAGTGGCCCATGAACGCCGCTGAGGCCATTTTTTAGGGGTTCAACCATTGTACACGTGGCCTGATTCAAGCTATACGGCGATCATGCCACCATGATCTTTGAAAATCTGACAATATTTTCCCTGAATCCGTGACGGAAAAATTAGGTCCTTTCTGGTTTTCAGTGGGTATCCGGGTACAGCTCGAGGCCACCAAGGTGAAAGAGAATGGCGGTCCTCAAGCGGACTTTGTTCCGAAAGCCACAGGCTGTTTTTTGCAGAGTTGCAATCCTGGAATTGATTCCCTCTGCGGTGGCATTGGTAATGCGATGTTTAAAATAACTTATGATTCCAGATAGATGTTTCTTCAGGGTATTTCAGGCTGTTGAAAAACTACTGCGCCCGGTGATATGTATCTGGTCACAGGGTACGCACCAGTCCGATATTTCAAGGGAAAAAATGTAACTTGTCTCAGGCGCTCCAGATTCGCGGTCTCCCTTCGGTCGCTTCGCTGTGCAGTCGTGGCTGACCGCAGGTAAGCGACCGGAGGGAGACTCCGATAGGCCCTCTATGCGGGCAGATGCGACCGCGCAGATAAGCGAAGCGTAGCGGAGACTTCGAAGATGGGGTGGTTGTGACGAGTTACGGTGATACTGCGTCAAAATTCGGCTCAGGCAAGCGAGCCTGCGAGACTCCGAAATGCTCATGTACTCCATGTACGTTGCGCTTTTTCGCCTTATTTTTCATTGTCTCACCTTTGCTCGCTACGTTTTTCAGCAGCCTGTTAGGTGTCAGGTCGCCAGGTTCCTTTTGCCGCAGGCAATGATTTCAGGAACGGCCTCAGGGGGAAAATCGAGCCACTGGAAGAGGTGTTGCTCCAGGTCGATGCATTTCTGGAAATTTTCCCGGATCAGTCGGTGGCGGAGGGGATCGTTATTTCCATAGTGTTTGATGATGTAGTCCAGCCGTTCTTCCAGGCTGACGACCTGGTCGTGACGGACCCTTTTGTCGGCGTAGTAGACGATTTCCCGGGCCAGGAAATGTCCCCGGGCATATCGCTGGGGCTCGTGATGTTTGAGCAGGACGTGTTCGGCCACGCAGGGGGCGATTTCGTGGAAGCCGTGTTCCTCGCAGAGAACGGCCCCCAGCAGGGCATGCTCGCAGCCATTGTCCAGGCAGGGGGTCTTAGCGATGTCGTGGAGCAGGGCCCCGGCAACAACCCGGTTCCTGTCCGGAAGTTCAAGCTTCGGAGGCAGGGTGTCCACCAGCAGTTCCGCTACCCTGGCCACCACGATGGAATGGCGCCGGATGTTGGGCAGCATCCGGTACCGTTCCATGAGTTGGTAGCACTGGGTCAGGGATGGAACCGCCATCAAGCCTTTTTGCCGGAGTACTCGTGTACCGCGTCCACGGCGATTTTCGCCTGCTCGGGCGGGGTCTGCGGCAGGATGCCGTGGCCCAGGTTGAATATATGGCCGCGGGCATCGCGGGCATCGTCGAGCAGCCGGTGAACCCGCTGGCGCAGCTCGTCCCGGGGCAGAAACAGGGCAATGGGGTCCAGGTTGCCCTGGACCGCGTGGTCGCCCACCTTGCGGATCGCATCACCGATGTTGATGCGCCAGTCCAGGCCCAGAACATCGGCTCCGGCCGTGGTGGTATGGCCCAGAAGGGTCGAACCGTTGTTGGCGAAGTAGATGATAGGCACATCGGTTGTCTGCCGCAGGTCGCGGATGATCGACTGGACGTAGGGCAGGGCGAACCGCTCATAGTCGCAGGGTGCCAGTACACCGGCCCAGGAATCGAAGATCTGCAGGGCCTGGGCCCCGGCCCGGGCCTGGGCCTGGAGATAGAGGCTGGTGCAGCGGGTGATCTTGGTCAGCAGGGCGTCGTAGAGTTCCGGGGCCTGGAACATCATCCGTTTGGTCTCCAGGAAGACCTTGGAGGATCCGCCCTCGATGAGGTAGGTGGCCAGGGTGAAGGGCGCTCCGGAAAAACCGATCAGCGGCACCTTGAGTTCCCGGCGCAGGATGCGGATGGTCTCCATGACAAAGGGCATGGTCTCGTCCGGATCCGGGACGATCAGGTTATCCACCGCCTGCTGATCCCGGACCGGGTCCGGAAAGACCGGGCCCCGGCCTTCGTGGAATTCCAGGGTGAGGTTCATGGCCTCCATGGGGATCAGGATGTCGGAAAACAGGATCGCCGCATCCATACCGAAGATGTCGATGGGCTGCAGGGTAACTTCGGCGGCCAGCTCCGGGGTCTTGCACAGGTCGAGAAAGGTTCCCTTTTTCCTGATCTTCTGATATTCGGGGAGATAGCGCCCTGCCTGGCGCATGAACCAGACCGGGGTGTAGTCGGTTTTCTCTCCCCGGCAGGCGCGTAAGAAAGTGTCGTTCATCATTGCATCCTTGTTGTGGGTTCAAAAAAAGCGGGAAGCCCCCTGCTCCGGCGGACCGCCTCCCGGTGGTGGCCCCTCCTCTTACGAAGAGGACTCGGTGCCCGGCTCCGTGGCACCCTTCTGCGGCTGGTAATGGCAGAACGGTTCCGGTCCCATGTAGTCTCCGGTCATGGCATAAGCCCGGGCCCGGCAGCCACCGCAGACATTGACGTATTCGCACCGGCCGCAGTTGCCCTTGTAGCTCTTGAAATCACGCAGGTCCCTGAACAGGCTGGAATCTTCCCAGATCTCCCTGAACGACTGCTTCCTGATGTTCCCGGCTGCTTTGGGGAAATAGCTGCACGGCAGGACATTGCCGTCCACATCGATCAGGCAGATCAGCTGCCCGGCCAGGCAACCCTTGGAGCCGCCGGTGGAGAATTTCAGGGTCCGTCGTTTGAACCGGTCTCCCTCCTCCTTGGAGCGCTGGAGGACGATCCGGTAATACTGGGGGCGCAGGTGGGCCGGACCAGCAGGTCATGCTCCTCTTTCTCCATGTCGTAATGCCAGTTGAGGATATCCTCGTATTCCGACTCGGGAATCAGCTCTTCCATGATCTCCTCGCCGCGGCCGGTGGGTACGATCATGAACAGGTACCAGGCCGTGGCCCCCAGCTTCTTGACCAGTTCATAGATCTTCGGGGCCTCTTCCTTGTTGCGCTTGGTGAAGGATGAGTTGATCAGAAAGGGGATCTTGTGTTCGTTGAACAGCCGGATGGCGTTCATGGTGCCCTCAAAGGCCCCTTCCTGGTTACGGAAGTTGTCGTGCACCGCGGCGCTGGCTCCGTCCAGGCTGAGCGACACCATCTTGATGCCTGATTCCTTGATTCCGCGGCAGACCTCATCGTTGACCAGGGTGCCGTTGGTGGCCATGCACATGCGCAGGCCAAGGTCGGTGCCGTAGGTGGCGATGTCGAACACATCCTTTCTGAGGAGCGGCTCGCCGCCGGAAAGGACCACCACCGGGCTGGCGTAGGAGTTGATATCATCGAGGACGCGCTTGGCCTCTTCCAGGGAGAAGTCCGGGTGTTCCTGGACTTCCAGCTCGGATGAAGAGCGGCAGTGGACACATTTCAGGTTACATCGCCGGGTGATCTCCCAGGCAATCCATTTGGGTTCAAATTCCATGTATCTCTCCGTAATGTGCTGGAAAATCAGGTTGCCATCCATTGCCGGGTCAAAGGATGTCCTGCGGGGAGGCACTGACAGGGCGCAGCACTGTTTTTTCAAGGTAGTCTTAAAGCGAAAATCAGCCAGGCGTACAATCGGTTCTGGATGAGATCTCCGGGCCAGCTCTGCAGGTCCGGAGATCTCGGGCCACCACGGCATGGTAACAACAGTAGCTGGAGCAGTTGGAATATATTCGCCTTGCAAAACATGGTCAACCTTTGTTTTTGCGGCTTTGCCCTTGCCAAGGACCTGTTCCTGTCGCACAATATAACTTAGAACTGGTGCAGTCTTTCAGGCCGTTGAAAAACTGCTGCGCTCGCTACGTTTTTCAAGAGCCTGCCACGCGGCGCTGCACTCCGGGTCAACAATCCTGCGGGGAGGTGGAGTATGATGGAGATCAAGCGAGTCCTGATTCCGATTGATTTTTCTGACAATGCCGAGAAAATCGTTGTTGCCGGAGCCTACGTGGCCGGTACCTTCAAGGCTGAAGTGCATCTGGTGTTTGTGGTACAGAATTTCGACGATTATTCCGGTTTTTTCGTCCCGCCGGTGAATCTGCCCAACCTGGAGAAGGAACTGTTTGACTCGGCCCAGGAACGCATGGAGGCCTTTGTCCGTGATCATGAGGAGATGATCAGGAGTCGCGGAGTCCCTAAAATCGTCCACAAGGTCCTGGCCGGTGATGTGGCCGAAGAACTGCTCAACTACGCCAAAAGCATGGACTGTGATTTGATCGTCATGGGGACCCATGGCTACAAGGGGCTGGAACGTATCCTGTTTGGTTCTATTGCCGACAAGGTGGTCAAAAACGCCTGCTGCCCTGTCATGACCATCAACCCGTACCGTGAAGAGTGCGAGGAAGCGCGCAAAGTATGAAGGTTCCGCGCTGCCGCAACGAAGAGATCCCGTCGTCTTTGCGCCATGCCCGGCGATGTGCTCCCCGGCAGGGGGGTTATCGCGCATACCGGTCGGTGCCATGACGGTTCAGCCAGGAAAAAGACCCGCCCCGTTGTTCCGGAGGCGGGTTTTTGGTTTGCCCGGCATGGCGGGCAAACCCAGCCTGTGTTAAGCAGGCGTCACCCTGACCAGGGGGAAGACAATCCGAGTCGTAAGGGAGTTGCTGGTAACGGCAGGGTCTGAAGGAAGCGATAGGAGGTGAGCGGCACATAGCGCAAGCGAACCTGATTCGGCGTATCAGGAGGGTAAGCGTCCCAAATAGCGCGAAGCCCGATACCTGGTCAGTCCTGATACGTGATTGAGGATGTGGTCGCTCACAGGGGGTCCGCCTTAACCGGGGAAGCCTTGCACTGTTTCCGCATTGAGCGGAATAGAGAAGCACAAGGAGAAATCCAAGGCGGATCGAAGCGGTGTGAGGTGGCAGATGATTCCGTAGTAGTGATGAAATCCCGGCCAGTGAAGCCTGGTAACAGCGTGGAGGATAAAACCGGGATGACCCAACGGCCTGGTTCGTTGGGGGCAGTTATGAGCCAAAAGCCATATCTGTTGCGAAGGGATGAAGTTTATTTGAAGGTTTTCCGGAATCTATGGACACCTGGCAGACTGAACACAAGCCGTCCGACGGGACGGGGCACGCTATCGGCGGTATACCGTGACAGGTCCTCTGCCGATTTTGGCCGTTCATCGGAGTAGATGGGAGTGTTGATCGTATATTGCCCATGAGGATAGAAAGCGGTCGCGCCCATTGAAGAACCGAAGTCTCCACGTGGAAATAGAGGAAGGGAAACGCAGGACAGGAGCATGGTTGAAGTCTGGTACAGCCTATATGATCGAATGCTGAGCCGGGAGAACCTGGTCAAGGCATTTTACAAGGTGAAATCCTCGAAAGGAGCTGCCGGAATAGACGGCCAGTCCATCGATGATTTTGCCGGATCACTTGCGACCAATATCGATCATCTCCTGACGGAACTGCAGGACAAGAGCTACCAGCCGCTGGCCGTGCGACGGGTGGAGATCCCGAAGCCGAACGGGGGGAAACGGCTACTCGGCATACCTGCAGTCCGTGACCGTGTGGTACAGCAGGCCCTGCTGGATATACTTCAACCAATATTTGACCGCGATTTCCATCCGTCGAGCTACGGCTACCGTCCTGGTCGGAGTTGTCACCGGGCAATCAGCAAAGCCACGATGTTCATCCGGACGTACGAGCGGAAATGGGTAGTGGACATGGATCTGTCGAAATGCTTCGACACGTTGAACCATGACCTGATCCTTGCCTCGTTCCGTCGCCGGGTCAGCGATGGAAGTATTCTTGGTCTGCTGGAGAAGTTTTTGAAAAGCGGTGTTCTGACAGGAGATGGTTGGCAGGCCAGCGAGGTCGGCAGTCCGCAGGGCGGAGTTATCAGCCCGTTGATTGCCAACGTATACCTTGATTCCTTCGATCAGTTTATGAAGAATCGTGGCCACCGCATCGTCCGCTATGCGGACGACATCCTGATCCTGTGCCAGTCAAAGAGCGCAGCCGAAAATGCACTGAACCAGGCCAGTCGTTATCTTGAAGAAGAACTGCTGTTGACCGTCAACCAGGAAAAGACCCATATAAGCCACAGCCTCAAAGGGATTAAATTTCTCGGAGTTTGTATCCACTCCGTGATGACCCGAATACAGCGAGGCAAGGTGAGGGCCTTCAAGGCGAAGGTCAAGGCGATGACCCGGCGTAACTCCCCGGTGAACCTTGAGAAGGTGATAGCCGATCTCAACCGGTTGCTGAGGGGTTTTGCCAACTACTTTCGGATAGCGAACTGCAAGGGAGAGTTTTCTCGGCTGATGAGGTGGATCAGAAGACGGCTGCGTGCTGTTCAGTTGAAGCTGTGGAAAAAGCCGCGCAGGCTACACCGCAGACTGAGACAGCTGGGCTATAGAGGAGAGTTCAAAAGTATCAAGATGGACTCCTGGGCCAATGCAGCAAGTCCACTGAGCCATTATGCCCTTCCCAACAGCTGCCTGCATGGGGAAATGGGGCTCTTTGACCTCGCATCTGTACAGACCGGAATTTCTGTTTCAGTATGAAGGAAAATAAACAGGAGCCGTATACGAGGCCCGTACGTACGGTTCTGTGAGAGGGATGAGGCAAGCTTAATTACCTTGCCTCACCCTACTCGATTTTTTGCGGGCAGGCGCAGCGCCGGTCCAGGAGGTAAGGGTCCATGTTTCCCTATCATCTGCAGTCGAGCCATACCTGGGAATCCGTCCGCAGTGGAGGCGGGGTGGACTGGCACCGCCAGCCCGCTGTATTCAAGTATTATCCCGCCCGGTTTCCGGCAATCGCGCTTAAGACTGTTCCTGGCCTGCACGAGCTGCTCCTTCTCAGTGGTGGCCTGAGCGCGGAAAAGAAATATCCCGGCGGTTCATATTTCCTGCGGGTCAATCCTTCGGCCGGAGCCCTGTATCCCTGCGAACTCTACCTGCAGGCCCGCGGCGTTGAAGGGCTGGAAGACGGGGTGTACCATTTCGAACCGTTTCGGGAACGGCTCCGGCTGCTGCACCGCCTCACCGATGACCAGGGCCTGGAAGCGGTCATGGCTGACCGCAGGAGGGTTATGGGGCTTATTTTTCTGGTCACGGCTCTCTACTATCGTTCAAGCTGGAAATACGGTGATCGGGCCTATCGCTACTGCCTGCTGGACAGTGGCCACATGCTCGGCTGTATCGAAGCGGCGGCAACGGTCCAGAAAAGACCCTTTCAGCTGGTCTGCCGGTTGGAGCGCGAGACCCTTGGCCGCTGTTTCGGTTTCGGGCGCCGGGAACTGGTCATGGCTGCGGCTGTGTCCGGCCGCAGGGAGGAAGATCTGGTTGCCGGCCTGGAGATGAGCCTGCCCTTTGAGGATGGGACCGGGTTCTTCACGAAGAACGGGGTGATCGAGGCGGCCTATGCGGCTTCGGCCCGTCCTGTGGGCTGCCGACCGGCAGACGGTGCAGAGGTGTACCGGTTCGATGCGGACCGGCTGCGGCGGGCCATTCTTGCCCGCCGTTCCATCCGCTCCTTTTCCGGCCAGCCCATCAGTCGGGAAGAGTTTGCCGAGGTCAGCCGGGTTGTGCGCCGGCCGCTGGCCACCGATTGTCAGGTGGTGGTGCATCCGGCCATGGTCGTCCACCGGGTCGAGAAAATGCAGCCCGGCATCTATGACGAGCATGGTTGCTGCCGGAGTGGAGATTTCAGGGAATTTACCGGCTATCTCTGCCTGGAACAATCCCTTGGTTCGGATGGGGCGGTGACCGTTTTCTGGCACAGTGGTGCCGGAAACTACCTGCCCACGATGCTCAAGGCCGGGATACTGGGCCAGCGGATCTATCTCGTTTCCACAGCGCTTGGTTTCGGCTGCTCCGGTATCGGTGCCTTTTATGATCATGATGTGGCGGAATTCCTTGAGACAGACGAAATGATCCTGTACGCCATGGCCTTTGGCCGTTGAGTGGCAGTAAGGATACCGGTTCACCCCGTTTTGTCTTGACCGGGGCACGGGGTGGTACTATTTTTTGGTCTAATTATCTGGTACTATGCTTATTTTTCTGTATGGATAATCCCTGCCTGTCCTTGGCCGGATTGTCATAGGGCTACCTTGAAAAATTGTATTTTCGTCCGATCTCTGCGTCACAGCAGATAAGCGAAGACTTCGAAATGAAAAATGCTCACATATGCTTAATATGCTGCGCTTTTTAATTTTGTTATTCCTTGATCTTGAACGAAAATCCTAATTTTTCAAGGCACCCATAGGTTTATCCGCTGCCGCGGGTCAAAAGACCGGCCGACTGGATAAAAACGTTCAGGCATGGTACTAACTCGCATCCGTGGCTCAAGGCTGGGACAGCGCCCCCCTGGATGGACAGGGGGAATGAATGAGAGAGACTGGTTGGAGAATAAGGATAAGGAGAGAAAATTGTCTGACAATGTACAATTCCCCGAGTTGCCGCGAATAGAGGTGCCGGAGCATCCGGTATGGCCGGAACTTGCGCGGGAGGAAAAAGAGGCCCTGGTGGCGAAGATAAAAGAACAGCTCCGCAGGCAGAACGCGGTACTGGTGGCCCATTATTACACCAGCTCCGATCTGCAGGAACTGGCCGAGGAGACCGGCGGCTGTGTGGCGGATTCCCTGGAAATGGCCAGGTTCGGCAGCCATCAGGATGCCCGCACCCTGGTAGTGGCCGGGGTCCGGTTCATGGGGGAAACCGCCAAGATACTCAATCCGGAAAAACGGGTGCTGATGCCCGATACCCGGGCCACCTGCTCCCTGGACGAGGCCTGCCCGGCGGAGTCTTTTGCCGAGTTCTGCGACCAGCACCCTGATCACACCGTGGTGGTCTATGCCAACACCAGCGCCCGGGTCAAGGCCCGCTCCGACTGGGTGGTCACCTCGGCCATCGCCCTCCCCATCGTCCGGCACCTGGCCGAGCGGGGTGAAAAGATCATCTGGGCCCCGGACAAGCATCTTGGCCGCTATATCCAGGATCAGACCGGCGCCGAGATGATCCTCTGGCCTGGAACCTGTGTGGTGCACGAAGAATTCAAGGCCGTGGCCCTGAAGAGAATCCTCCGCCTCCATCCCGAGGCTGCGGTGCTGGTGCACCCGGAATCACCGGCCGAGATCATCGCCCTGGCCGACGTGGTCGGCTCCACCACTGCCCTGATCAAGGCCGTGGCTTCCATGCCGCACCGCGAGTTCATCGTTGCCACGGATAAGGGCATCTTTCACAAGATGCAGCAGGTAGCTCCGGACAAGACTCTCATCGAGGCGCCCACCCTTGGAGTGGGTGCCACCTGTCAGGCCTGTGCCGAGTGTCCCTGGATGGGGATGAACTCATTGCAGAGCCTGCTCCACGTTCTGGAAACCGGGGAACATGAGATCCATGTCGATCCGGAGATACGGGAAAAGGCGGTCCTGCCCATCCGCCGTATGCTTGATTTCGCCGAGCAGCATAAGGGGGCCTGAGCCCCTGCCGGCCATGCGGCTCAGTGGTCGATTCTTTCCAGCACCCCGACCACTGTCCCGGGCTGCTCCTGATCGGCAGCAGGCGGGGGCGGGGTGAGTGCATCGTCGCTGCCAAAGGTCTGGAGAAAGAATTGGGCCGCGGATGTGTTCGGAAAACCGATCATGGTAAGCCGACAGCGGCCGCAGGACGTGGCCGGATAGACGGTCTCCAGCAGTTCCTGCCAACCGTTCTCTTCCGCCTCCTGGAAGCCGGCGTCCTCGACTGTCTCCATGGCCCCGTGCAGCCTCGCCAGCAGTTCGGAACCCTCTTCCTGCAATCGCTGCCGCAAGCCAGGAAGGTCCTGACCCTCCGCCAGGTTGGCCGGCAGTTCGATGGAAAAAAGCTGGGTCGGGCGGCCATCCTCCACCACTTTAGGGTACTCTTCAATCAGCAGGTCCAGGGCGTCGCGGCTGCGGGTGACAAAAATACGCGAGGATCCGGGCCAGCTCCGGCCCAGGCCAAAGAGCCTTGCCCAGGCCTTGAGCCGCAGCCGCAGCTGGCCGTCCGTGGTGCCGGTGGCGGAAAGCAGGGCCCCGGTGAGGGAGAACGGCTCCCCGTTTTCCGAGCGGAGTTCCTGGAACAACTGGTGCTCGCGGCTTGAAATCCGGTCCAGTTCAGCCTGCAGTTCCCTCTGCTCCTCATCCAGCAGTTCGGCCAGCTTGAGGATAAGCCTGGCCTGCCACAGAATCATCTCCTGTTCCTGTTCTTCCTTACTCTCGATTCCCTTGCCTGCCAGCAGGGAACCGATGATCGAGGTCCTGGTCTCCTGGTCCGGCCGGCCGCTGCTGCCGATCCCGGCCAGGGCGAGGTGGCCCAGCTGTCCGGCATAGTCGTCCCGCCGGGTCTGCAGGTCCCTGACCAGGTGCAGAAAGCGCTCCCGGTCCTGTCCCAGCGGGGCCGGGGCAAAAAGCTGGCACAGATCGCTGTCGATCAGGGTGTGGACCAGCGGATCTCCTCCCTCTTCCGGGGGAGCGTTTTTTTCCCTTTCAACTGGCTGGCAGTAGACAACCGGGGCGAAAACCTGTACAAGGGGAAGGAGCATATCGCGGGAAGGAATGGTATCTGGAAAGATTATAACTGGTTGTGTGTGCATATGAATACGCTTCGCGAAAAGATTAGTTTTGTGCTGACGGCTCTGGCCTATGTGGTTTTTCACCTGGGCTGGTCCCGGGATACGGGGTCGATTATCCAGGGCACCGTTGTCTCGCTGCTCAACACCCTGCCCTTTGAGATCGGTTTCACCTGGGTTCTGGTGGTGTTTATCCGCTATCTTTCCGATGGACAGAGGCCGCCGTGGGACAGGATACTGCGGATCTTTTTCACCGTCGGTATCCTCTTTGGCCTCTTCTACAACCTCTATGTGCGCGGTGCCCAGGAGCAGGAACGGCTCAAGCAGCTCAAGCCCGGGGCCGAATCACTGCTTTATCAGAGTGATACCCGGAAGGTGCGGTGGTATTTGGCATAAGGATGCCGCCCCGGCCGATCAGGGTACCGGGGTTGGTGACCGAGTTGCAGCCGGTCTGGGCCGTGTCGCCGAGGATGGCGCCCAGTTTGCGCAGGCCGGTGTCCACGATCCCTTCGGGGGTGCGGATCTTGATGGTGCCGGGAAGAAAACGCAGGTTGGCGAACTTGGTGCCCGCTCCCAGGTTGGCGTCTGCGCCGAGGATGGAATCGCCCAGGTAGGCAAAATGGCCGGCCTTGGCATCGTTTAAGAACACCGAGTGCTTGACCTCGGTGGTGTGTCCCACCACGCATCGGTCGCCGATCAGGCAATGGCCCCGCAGGTAGGCGCCCTGGCGGATTTCGGTTTCATCGCCGATGATGGCCGGTTCCTTGATCAGGGCACCCGATTCAATGAGAACCCCCCGGCCGATACTGATCCGGTTTCCCACCAGTACCGCTCCGGCCATGATGACCGAGGCCCCCTTGAGCAGCACGCCGTCGTGCCGGACTTCCAGTTTGCCCTTGGTGGCATCACCATAGACGATATGACAGTCCTTGGCTGCATGTAACGCACCGTCCAGGTAAATAAGCGGCTCGGTCAGCGGCATGCCGCTGATCAGGCTGGGATGACCAAGTTCTTCGTCGAGATGTTCGTCTATATAAGTTTTCAACTCTTTGAGCGCGTCCCAGACATGGGTCGTGTTCTGGAAAAGAGCCTTATGGGAAAAATCGGTAAGGTCAAAAAAAGATGCAGCGTCAAGCATGGTCTTTCACCGTCTTTGTATTGAACAGAGCTGATCAGGATTGAGTCTGGCGTGTACACAAACTCCACAAATGTGACAAAGTCACACCCTTTATTCAAGAAAAAACGCAAACTGCGCCAGATCCGGCGTCCCTGCCTTGACTTCGGTTGGGGTAATGTTTACATTTTTATGGTTACCAGAAGCGCCGGTCCGGCCTGCTGCGACCGGGATGCTGTTTCTGGAGTACATAAATTGGAGTACGATCAGCCGGAGAGCTGATTACAGGAGGATATGAACTACATGGAATTTAATGATTCGTTATCTGCAAGTATGGATGACTTCGGCGATAACACCCAGGATCTCGAAATCCCTGATCAGCTGCCCATGATGGCGGTTCGGGATGTCGTTGTCTTCAACTACATGATCATCCCTCTCTTTGTCGGTCGCCCCGGATCCATCGAGGCGGTTAACGAGGCCATGAACGGCAACAAGCTGCTCATGCTGGTGACCCAGAAGGATGCGACCAAGGATGATCCGGATCCGGAGGATCTCTACAGGGTGGGCATGGTCTCCATGATCATGCGGACCCTCAAGCTGCCCGATGGCCGGCTCAAGGTGCTGGTCCAGGCCCTGTCCAAGGCCCGTATCCGGGATATCCTGCAGAAGGAGCCCCATTACCGGGTGGAGATCGACCTGATCGAAGAGCCCGAGGTCGAGGAGATCACGGTGGAGATCGAGGCCCTGATGCGCACCGTGCGCGAGCAGACCGAAAAGATCATGTCACTGCGGGGAATCCTCTCCTCGGATCTGATGATGATCATCAACAACATCGAGGAGCCCGGCCGGCTGGCCGATCTGGTCGGTTCCAATCTGCGGCTCAAAATTGCTGAATCCCAGCAGATTCTTGAAACTGTCGATCCTGTTGAGCGGCTGCGCTTGGTGGCGGACCTGCTGCACAAGGAGCTCGAGGTTTCCACCGTCCAGGCCAAGATCCAGTCCGATGCCAAGGAAGAGATGTCCCGCTCCCAGCGGGAATACTTCCTGCGCGAACAGCTCCAGGCCCTCAAGCGGGAACTGGGCGACGAGGATGCCTACTCCCAGGAGATCGACGAGCTGCGCAAGAAGATCAAGAAAAAGAAGATGCCCAAGTATGCCAAGAAAGAGGCGAAGAAGCAGCTTGCGCGGCTGGAGATGATGCATCCCGATGCCTCCGAGGCGACCATCATCCGTACCTACCTGGACTGGATACTCGACCTGCCCTGGAGCAAGTCCTCCCGGGACCGGCTGGACCTCAAGATGGCGGCCAAGGTGCTCGATGAGGATCATTACGGACTGGACAAGGTCAAGGAGCGTATCCTTGAGTACCTGGCGGTGCGTAAACTCAACAAGGCCACCAAGGGGCCGATCCTCTGCTTCGTCGGTCCTCCGGGTGTGGGTAAGACATCGCTTGGCCAGGCCATTGCCAAGGCCATGAACCGCAAGTTTTACCGGCTCTCCCTTGGCGGCATGCGCGACGAGGCGGAAATCCGCGGCCATCGCCGGACCTACATCGGCGCCCTGCCGGGCCGTATTCTGCAGGGACTCAAGAACGTGGGGACCAACAACCCGGTGTTCATGATGGACGAGATCGACAAGATCGGTGCCGATTACCGGGGCGATCCCTCGTCGGCCCTGCTGGAGGTGCTCGATCCGGAGCAGAATTCCACCTTTTCCGATCATTACCTCAACCTGCCCTTTGATCTGTCCAGGGTCATGTTTATTACCACCGCCAATATGAGCGATACCATTCCCGGGCCGCTCATGGACCGCATGGAGGTGATCCGGCTTTCCGGGTATACCCTGGAGGAGAAGATGGTCATCGCCAAGAAGTACCTGCTGCCGCGGCAGATTATCGAAAACGGCATCAAGCCCAGTTACATCCGGCTCGACGACCAGACCATGGAGCTGATCATCAGCCATTACACCCACGAGGCGGGTGTCCGTGGCCTGGAGCGGGAGCTGGGCAAGATCTGCCGCAAGATCGCCCGCAGGGTGGCCGAAGGTGGCAAGGGACCCTACAAGATCTCCAAAAACACCATCAGCAAGTACCTGGGACCGCCGAAATTTCTCCCCGAGGCCGAGCTCGATACCCTGGCCCAGCCGGGCCTGGTGGTCGGACTCGCCTGGACCGAGGTGGGCGGCGAGCTGCTCCACATCGAAACCTCCATTGTCCCGGGCAAGGGCCGTCTGACTCTGACTGGACACTTGGGCGATGTGATGAAGGAGTCGGCCCAGGCGGCGCTGACCTACTGCCGCAGCCGGTGTGCTGATCTCGGCGTCAAACCGGAATATTTCGACAAGATCGACATTCATATCCATGTTCCGGCCGGCGCCATCCCCAAGGATGGTCCGTCCGCCGGCATCACCATGGCCACCGCCCTCTACTCGGCCATTGCCGGCAAGAGCGTGAAAAAGGGTCTGGCCATGACCGGTGAGGTGACCCTGCGCGGCCGGGTTCTGCCCATCGGCGGGCTCAAGGAAAAAGCCCTGGCGGCACTTCGGGCCGGGATCAAGCATGTGATCATTCCCGAGGAGAACCAGAAGGACCTGGTGGAAATTCCACAGGAACTGCGGAAAAAAATTACCTTCCATCCGGTCAAAAATATGGATCAGGTCATCGAGATTGCCTTGGGCAAGATCAAGAAACTGCGCCGCAAGCGCAAGGCAGCGGGAGAATCCAGGCAGGCAGCCGCCTGATCGGATTCCTCCCGCGGGGTTCACGGCCTGGCCCGTGAACCCATAGGGGTGTGTTATCCTTTGTTGCCGCTTTGGGAGCGGCGGGGGTGATACACCCTTTTTTTTGTGTATGTGATTACCACCAAAGCTCAGCTGTCACAGATCTGAGGGATAACATCGCTTCTTCTCTGTGCCTGTAGAAAAAACGTACTTGCTCAAAGGTACGCTCCTGCGAGTAACTCTTTCGCGGGCTCAGCGATGTTATCCCTTAATTCAGGCTGAGTTTCAGCGGTAATCAAATTTATTCAGGTCAGAAAACCATGTCCCTGGGGCAGGATCAGATATGAACACCTTTGCCATAAGAGAGAAAAGAGCGTGGCCGTCCTCGCTTGCGTGTACGTGCAGGGGCATTGGTGGAAATTCCCCGGTTCATCATGTCCTGTGGGCTTGATCCAATAATACCGGTCTCTCCGGGGTCGGACAGTTGATTGTTTATGGGCGGAAGGATACAGAGCAAACTCCTCTTCTGGATCCCCTGTGCGCTGCTGCTGATTTGCCTGATTATCGGTGGCTGGTTCTGGCGCTATGCGGTAACGCCGGCTCCGGGCGAGGGGGATGTCGTGGTCCATATCCCCAGGGGGGCAGGGGTCCGGGAAATAGCCTCCCTGCTTGAAGGCCAGGGACTGGTCCCGGGAGATTTCCGTTTCCTTCTGCTCGCCCGTCTCACCGGGTCGGCCGGGAAACTCCAGGCCGGAGAGTTCCGCATTCCCTACGGCCTGACACCGCTGGAGATCCTGCAGCTGCTCGAAGAAGGCACCCAGGTCATGCACCGGATCACCATTCCCGAGGGCAAGACCGTGCGCCAGGTGGCCGATATTCTTGCCGCCCGGGGCTGGGTGGAGCGGGAGCATTTTCTGGCCCTGAGCCGGGACCGGAAATTCATAGCCTCCCTGGGCCTGGATGCAGCCAGTCTCGAGGGTTATCTTTTTCCCGACACCTACACCCTGGTGCGCGGCATTGACGACGCGCCAACCATCCTTCGCCGCATGGTCGTCCGTTTCCAGGAGGTCTGGCAGGATATCCTGGCCAGTCCGGTCCCGGTGGATCCGCAGAGCAGAACCCTTTCCCGCCATGAGGTGGTGACCCTGGCCTCCATTGTTGAAAAAGAAACCGCCGAGCCGACCGAGCGGCCTCTCATCGCCCGGGTCTTTCTCAACCGGCTGCAGCGCAACATGCGGCTTCAGGCCGATCCCACGGTTACCTACGGACTCGATAACGTCCGTGGCCCCATCACCCGGGCCGATCTTCGCCGCAAGACCCCATACAACACCTATGTCATACCCGGCTTGCCGCCCGGGCCGATATGTAATCCCGGCCGGGCGGCCCTGGAGGCGGTACTTCATCCGGCTGATGGCGATGTGCTCTATTTTGTCTCCAGGAACGACGGTACCCACCAGTTTTCCAGAACCCTGAAAGAACATAACCGGGCGGTACGGGCCTATCGGAAGGCGAAAAAAAGAGGAACGGGAACCGGGCAGACCGGTCAGATGCAGGACAAAAAAAAGAGCGGGTAGCTCCTGGAAGATCCAGGAACCGCCCGCCCGGGTGAGAAGGTAGATGCCATGGGCTCGACCGGGATCCCGGTTCGGGTCGGTCGATTTTCCCTGGTTCAGCCGGCGTTGAACTTATCGCTCAGCTCACTGCGAAACGCGGTGTCGAGCTCCTGATCCGCCGGGACATGGAAGAGCACGGTGAGGCTCTTTTCCGTGGTGACCCACTCGACCAGCCCTTTGTCCGCCAGCCTGCCCCGCAGAAAGGTCTCGGCCCGCTGGCTGATCTGCTCCAGGGTGGCCACCGGGGTATCCAGGATGAGGGCCACCTGCTCGGGATCGATCTTCTCACCCTGGAGGAACCACAGGGCCTGGCGCCAGATTCTCGGCATGGTGGCAAGCGCCGGCTGGGCGTGTTTCTGTTCCTCGGTCAGGGTGGTGATCTCTTCGGGCGACAAATCACCGGGATAGGCGATGAGATCCTCCAGCGACAGGACTTCGTCCGGCTGATAGAAGTCATAGAGCCAGGACTCGTCGTCCGAGGTCGCACCTTCGTGGGTGGTGACCCTCTCTTCCAGGTGCAGTGTTTCCCGGCTGTCTCTGCTTTTCCTGATTTCTTCTTCCAGCTGGGTCAGGGCCAGCTTGTAGAGCCACGGTTTGATCTCCATGCTCTCCGGCTTTTCGTTCTGCTTCTCAAAACTCAGCACCACCACGGTGTCCACCAGTTCCTCGGGGGTGATATCCGAGGGCAGCAGATCACCGGAAGCCTGGAGATAGGTGATCTCACGCCGGGCCAGCCGGTACAGGTCGTTGAGACAGGGCTCGATGGTGGCAAACCAGGACTGGGGCCGGGTGACCAGCTCCTGGTTGTCGGCAGTCGTAAGTGGTGCTGTCTTGAGCTCCCGGCGGCGCTGCTTGCGTTTCCAGAGATGCTCGTTTTTCATCAGGCTTTTCTGCCTGGCAACCAACCGTTCCAGTTCCTTGAATCCCTTGCGGATAACGTTTTCCGCCTCATCTCCTTCCTCCTGGGTGGCCAGGGTTTTGCCGGGAACATGCAGGCTCAGGCCGATCCGGTAGAGCTGCTGGCTGCCATGTTTCTGGATGGCCCCGTGCAGGGAGGGGTTTTTCCGGGCCAGGCTGCCCAGTTTTTCATCCAGGTCCTGCACCAGTTCGGCCACAAGCTCTTTCAGTTTCTTTTTTTCCTGTTTGTCAATGTTTCGGTAGCTCACCTGGTGTAGCATCGTTTGCGCATCCTCTTGGTTAAGATTGTCTGAAGTTGCCGGTTACTTTGTGGTGTGTTATCCGTGCTCCCCAACGGATATGTCTGGTTCATGCACGGAAAAGGTATGTTTTTTCACTGTGATATCTACCTAATAGATAGGTACTCTCCTGTCGCTTGTCAAATGGGTGAAAGAAAAGAACAGGATGGCGGGTCCGCAGCCTCGGGTGTTCGGGCACCGTTATTTCCTTTTCAAAAACACGGGAACTGAGTACTTTTTCAACTCCAGGCCCTGGCAGGTCGTGGCCGGCGGGAAAATTTCTGCCGGCTCCTGCCGCCTGAACCAGAAATCAAGAGATGGCAGGCGTTGCGATGATGGATCGCCGCCGCTGTCCTGAGATCAGGCTCAATATTCATGAAAATCGCCCTTGTTCAGACCAATCCGGTGATCGGCGCCTTTGAGCGCAACCTGCGACAGGTCCAGGCGTGGCTGGAAAAGGCCCACCTGGCGGGATGCGATCTTGCCGTTTTTCCCGAGCTGACCCTGTGTGGCTATCCACCGCAGGACCTGCTGGAACGCTCCACTTTTCTCGAAGCCCATGACCGCGCTCTCCAGGAGCTGCTTGGTTTTTGCGGCGAAATGGCCTGTGTGGTCGGAGTGCCGGTACTTCGTCACGGGCCGGGTAAGCCCCTTTATAACTCGGCCCTGCTGATCGACGGAGGCCGGGTTGTTTTCCGGGCCCGTAAACAGCTCCTGCCCACATATGATGTCTTTGACGAGTCCAGGTATTTCGAGCCCGGTGAACCGGCGCTGGCCTTTCCCTTCCGTGGCCAGCGGCTGGGACTGTCGGTCTGTGAGGATATCTGGTCCGAGCCCCTGCGTTATCCGCTCAATCCGGTGACAGAACTGGTGGCTGCAGGCCGGCCCGATGTGCTGATCAATATCTCCGCCTCGCCCTATTATCACGGTAAGCTTGAAGAGCGGGCCCGGGTTTTTCGCGATCTCTGCCGGTCCCAGGGGCTCCCTCTCCTCTACGTCAACCAGGTGGGCGGCCAGGATTCGCTCCTCTTTGACGGCCACTCCCTGGCCATGGACAGGGAGGGACGGGTGTGCCGGGTCGCGGCGGGGTTTGCCGAGGATATGCTGGTGATCGACACCGACCACTGGCAGGAAGGGGCGCCGGTCCCGCCCCCGACGGATACCATTGATCAGGTTTTTGCCGGCCTGGTCATGGGGACCCGGGATTATCTCCACAAGATCGGTTTCAAGCAGGCTGTGCTCGGCCTGTCGGGTGGCATCGACTCGGCGGTGACCGCGGTTATCGGCTGTGCGGCCCTGGGGGCGGACAACGTGCTCTGTGTGGCCATGCCGTCGCCCTATACCTCGCAGGCCAGTGTGGATGATGCCCGCAACCTGGCCGGGAACCTTGGCTGCGGATTCGAACTCCTTCCCATCCACCGGACCATGGAGGCCTACCGGGAGACCCTGGCCCCGCTCTTTGCCGGGCTGGCCGACGATGTGACCGAGCAGAATATCCAGGCCAGGATCCGGGGCAACCTGCTCATGGCCCTGTCCAACAAGTTTGGCCACCTGCTCCTGTCCACCGGTAACAAATCCGAGCTGGCGGTGGGGTACTGTACCCTGTATGGGGACATGAGCGGCGGTCTGGCCGTGCTCGCCGATGTGCCCAAGGTCATGGTCTACGAGCTGGCCCGGTGGATCAACCGGGACCGGGAGGTCATTCCGGAGCATATCCTGACCCGGCCGCCCACGGCCGAGCTCAAGCCGGACCAGTGTGATCAGGATGACCTGCCCCCCTACGAGATCCTCGATCCCATCCTGGAGGCCTACCTGGAAGAGAACCTGAGTGTTGATGGTATTGTCGCCCGGGGATTTGACCGGGCGGTGGTCTGCGATGTCATCCGCCGGATCAAGCGAAACGAGTACAAGCGCAAGCAGGCACCCCTGGGACTCAAGGTGACCTCCAAGGCCTTTGGGTATGGTCGGCGCTATCCCATCGTCCAGGGATTTGTGGAAGAGTGAGAGGGACCCGGTCCTGTCTCGCCCATCGGCTGGATGTGAACTTTATTGTGCATGGATAGATCGTGTCTATAAACCGTAACAGTATAGCTGTCCTTTTCCTGGTTCTCGGGAGCATGGTTCTCATCGGGTACCTGGTGGTACGCGAGAGCCGGACAAAACGACCGGAGCAGATTGCTGTTACCACGGCCGGATACGTGGAGATGTGCCTGACCTGTCATAAGGACGAAAAACTGGACCCGGCCCATGATGCCATGGTGGTGGGGTGTTCCCCCTGCCATCTGGGCGACCCCATGGCCATTGACAAGGAAAAGGCCCACCAGGGGATGGCGCTCAATCCCGGAGATCTGCGGGTGGTCGAGAAAACCTGCGGTACCGAGGGGTGTCATCCGGCCGATATCCACAAGGTGAAAAATTCGCTCATGGCCACCAACCGCGGCATCCTGGCCACACTGCTCTACTACTGGGGCGAGGCCGAGACCCAGGATGGTGATTTTTCGGTGGAACAGCTGCTGGAAAGCGGCGAGACTTCGCTGGCGTTGGACTATTTTCGCAAGCTCTGCGCCACCTGCCATCTCTGGAAACAGAAAAATGACCTGCCCGGTGCGCCGGCTTTCTTTAACGAGAAGGGTGGGGGCTGCTCGGCCTGCCATTACATCCTGCCCGAAGGGGTCAGGCGGTTGACCGTGACCGATTTTGAACCTGAAGCAGCCCGGGATGCGACCGGGGCCGAGGGGGCAGAGAAAAAGAAACCCCATCCCTATATCATCAAGAAGGTGCCGGAGGAGAACTGTATCCGCTGCCATAACCGGTCGGGTCGCATCGGCATTTCCTACACCGGTATATTTGAGGCGGAAGGGTATGGTACGCCCTATGAAAAGGGGCATCTGTCGTCAAAGCGGCTGCCCGGTGACCGGTTCTACCTGGAGATTGCCGAGGATGTCCACCACAAAAAGGGCATGGCCTGTATAGACTGCCATACCCGTGATGAGATCATGGGTGATGGCACCAGTTACGCCCATTATGAAGAGCAGCTGGAGATCAGTTGTGAGGGATGTCATTCCCGGCAACCGGGTAAGACTCGGAAAGGCAAGGATATGACCAATATCAGGCAGGAGGGGGACAGTTTTGTCCTTATCGGCAAGAACGACGGGGTAAAACGCCCGCTTAATCCGCCGAAAAATGAGGCCTGCGAGTATCCTCCCCACAAGCGGCTGACCTGCGAGGCCTGTCATTCCACCTGGGTGCCGCAATGTTACGGCTGTCATGCCAAGCGGGATGCCCGGGAAACCCATCTCGACAAGCTGACCCTCGAGGAAACCCCGGGTTGGTGGGAAGAGGGGCGTTCCTATATCCGATATGAACAACCCATGCTCGGCGTGTGGGAGGATGAGGTCGTGATCGTCACCCCCGGCTGTCAGGATGTGGTGACGCTGATCGATGAAGAGGGGAAAATCGAGGGCGGTTTCAACCGGTTCACCATGGCGGCCATCAATCCCCATACTACCCAGCGCGAGGGCAGGACATGCAAGGACTGTCATGCCACTCCCAAGACCGTCGGCCTCGGTACCGGCACGGTATGGAAAGAGGACGGCCAGTGGCATTTCAGCCCCGTGGACCAGGGGGTGGAAACCGTGGCCGGCCGGACAGTGGGATTCGACGCCTTTGTCACCATCGACGGCGAGCCCCTGCAGCACGGATCACGCTCGAGCCTGCGGCCATTCAACAGGGACGAGCTTAAGCGGATTCTCCGGGTGGGCCTCTGCCTGGAATGCCACACCAGCTACGATGATCCGGCCTTCCGTAATTATGATCCCAAAAAGCCCTGTCCGGTATACAAGGAACCGTAAGCGGTGAGAGTGACGAGGCGCGTCTGGCTGTCAGACCAAGATAATCAGACTTGCTCCCTTCGCGCATCTGGCCCGCTGCCAGACGCTCATGAATTCAGTTTCACGTAAACAGCAGTTATGTGGCGAACCCTGTGGATCATCAGCTTCTGTGGCGTTCTTTTCTGGTCAGGCATCGGGCCGAAGGATTACCTTATCTGGTTCCTGGAGGTCTTTCCGGCTCTGATCGGGGCTGTGCTTCTGGCTGCCACCTATAAAAGTTTCCGCCTCACCCCGCTTTGCTATTTTCTCATTCTGGTCCACTCGATCATCCTCATGGTGGGAGGCCATTACACCTATGCCGAAGTACCGCTCTTTGACTGGCTCAAGGAGGCCTTTGATCAGAGCCGTAACAATTACGACAAGCTGGGCCATCTGGCCCAGGGCTTCATCCCGGCCATCATTGCCCGGGAGGTCGTGATCCGCAAAAAGGTTTTCTCTACTGCGGCCTGGCGCAATTTTTTCATTGTCTGTTTCTGTCTTGGTTTTGCCGCCTTTTACGAGTTGATCGAATGGTGGGCAGCGCTTCTCAGCGAGGAAGCTAAGGAATCATTCCTCGGCACTCAGGGCTATATCTGGGACACTCAATCGGACATGGCCTTCGCTCTCTCTGGCAGCATCTTCGCTCTGTTGCTTCTTGGAAAACTCCATGACCGCCAGCTTGAGGAAATTTCTCTTTATCGGCGCAGTTAAGGTTCTTCTCCTGTCTATGGATACTCCTGCATTACAAGACCGATCTGCTGACCAACGCCAGCACCCCGCTCGTCCTCTGCCTGGTCAATACCAATTGGTCCATCCTTGATCCCCCTCTGTGCCCTGGCTATTGCAGGCTATATCCTCCAAGAGCGCCTGGCACATCGGTTATGAGGCCACGCAGGTTCTTATGGACCGGGAACTGCCGGAAGAGATCCGCAACGAAATCTGCGATATTGTCCTTGCTCATCCATCAGGGTTGGGGATGCATGATCTCAGGACTCGGCAGTCCGGCCAGATCAAGGTGATTCAGCTGCATCTGTCTCTGGCCGAGGCCCATCATAGAGTGGCCAATGAGGTGGAATACGCGATCATGGAGGCTTTCCCGCAGTCAGACGTCATCATTCACCGGGACCCGGTGGGCTCCAGGACTGAGTGCCGGTGATTGTACGGCTCTTCGTAACCTGGTCTGGTAAGCGAACGAAGAGAGACTTCGAATCCTTGCTATACGTTATCAAGGCCGTATTTTTTCATCTTCCGCCAGAGCGTTATTTTGTTGATGCCAAGCATTCGGGCGGCCTCAATTTTTTTTCCTTCACACGCGGCCAGCACATGGAGGATATGTTTTTTTTCAACCTCCTTCATGTCAAAAGTATCGGGCGCAGCGACAGGGCGCTCAATTGCCGGGCTCCCTTTTGCTGAACCTGTCTGATGAATCAATAAACTTTCCGGCCGCAGCATTTCAGTGGTCTCGATAATCATGGCCCGTTCGATGATATTTTCAAGTTCGCGGACATTTCCAGGATAATCGTAACCAAGTAATACGTCATAGCTTTCAGGGGCAAGAGCCTCGACGGTCGGGTTGATATGGCGGTATTTTGCCAGGAAATGATCGGCCAGCAGCGGGACGTCGTCCATTCTTTCCCGCAATGGGGGAATGCATATGGTGACGACACTCAGCCGGTAATAGAGGTCGCTGCGAAACCGGCCTTCTCTGGCCTCCTGTTCGAGATTCTGATTGGTCGCTGCGATAACACGCGCGTCTATCCTGATTGTCTTCGGGCTGCCCACCCGGTATATTTGAGGTGGAAGGGTATGGTACGCCCTATGAAAAGGGGCATCTGTCGTCAAAGCGGCTGCCCGGTGACCGGTTCTACCTGGAGATTGCCGAGGATGTCCACCACAAAAAGGGCATGGCCTGTATAGACTGCCATACCCGTGATGAGATCATGGGTGATGGCACCAGTTACGCCCATTATGAAGAGCAGCTGGAGATCAGTTGTGAGGGATGTCATTCCCGGCAACCGGGTAAGACTCGGAAAGGCAAGGATATGACCAATATCAGGCAGGAGGGGGACAGTTTTGTCCTTATCGGCAAGAACGACGGGGTAAAACGCCCGCTTAATCCGCCGAAAAATGAGGCCTGCGAGTATCCTCCCCACAAGCGGCTGACCTGCGAGGCCTGTCATTCCTCCTGGGTGCCGCAATGTTACGGCTGTCATGCCAAGCGGGATGCCCGGGAAACCCATCTCGACAAGCTGACCCTCGAGGAAGCCCCGGGTTGGTGGGAAGAGGGGCGTTCCTATATCCGCTATGAACAACCCATGCTCGGCGTGTGGGAGGATGAGGTCGTGGTCGTCACCCCCGGCTGTCAGGATGTGGTGACGCTGATCGATGAAGAGGGGAAAATCGAGGGCGGTTTCAACCGGTTCACCATGGCGGCCATCAATCCCCATACCACCCAGCGCGAGGGCCGAACCTGCAAGGACTGTCATGCCACCCCCAAGACCGTAGGCCTCGGTACCGGCACGGTATGGAAAGAGGACGGCCAGTGGCATTTCAGCCCCGTGGACCAGGGGGTGGAAACCGTGGCCGGCCGGACAGTGGGATTCGACGCCTTTGTCACCATCGACGGCGAGCCCCTGCAGCACGGATCACGCTCGAGCCTGCGGCCATTCAACAGGGACGAGTTTAAGCGGATTCTCCGGGTGGGCCTCTGCCTGGAGTGCCACACCAGCTACGATGATCCGGCCTTCCGTAATTATGATCCCAAAAAGCCCTGTCCAGTATACAAGGAACCATAACCGGTGCAGTCTCTGCAGGTATATCGGCGTCCGCAGGCAGGGCAACTGCAGGATATGTTGCAATATCAGCTGAAATTTCTGTGATTCCAGTGTGATTTTCAAGGATAGAAGTCTTCGCTATCTGTTGTGGCTGGACAGGGTTGAAGCCCGGAGTCTCCCTGCGGTCGCTTACCCGGAGTCTCCCTGCGGTCGCTTACCTGGTCCAGTCGTGCTGGTCAGGTTGAAGTCGATACCGTCTATCGGTCACGGCCAATCCGGAAATTCCTGCCCACCCATTATTGATACGATTGCCGGGGAATAATGCGAAGGATTAATCCCTCTCTTCAGGGAGGGCGGATTCCTGGTGAGTTTGCGGGTTGTTTTCGTCCAGTACCATTCGGACTGCTTTGACAAGTGTATCGCCAATGATCGGCTTGGTGAGATATTTTTTGATGCCCATGGCCAGAGCCTTTTCTTTGGAGACCACCTCGCTGTGGCCAGTGCAGAGGATTATCGGCATATCTGGTTTTATCTCCAGTACGGTCTGCGCCAGTTCGAAGCCGGTGAGCCCTGGCATGGTCTGGTCACTGATGAGCAGGTCGAATTGCTCCGGATCTGCCTGGATTTTTTCCAGGGCATCCCTGCTGTCTGTTACCGCTGTAACCTTGTAACCATAATACTCCAGCATTCTCTGGCCTGCGCGGACAAGCAGGAGTTCGTCGTCAACAATCAGAATTCGTTCATGGCCCATGAGCGGGCTGGTTTCAGCGGGTGATGTTTCGGAAGCCAAATCTTCCGGTTCGCTGGTAATTTCCTGCAGTGCCGGTAAAAAGATAGAAAAAGAACTTCCTTTGCCCGGAGTGCTTTCCACTCTGACAAATCCTTTGTACGACTGAACGATACCATGGAGGACAGCCAGTCCCAGCCCGGTCCCCTTGCCCATTTCTTTGGTGGTGAAATAGGGCTCGAAAATCCGATCGAGGAGTGTCTGGTCCATGCCGCAGCCTGTGTCGCTGACAGTTAGAACAACAAAAGGACCGGCAGACACTTCTGCTTCCCCGATAAGTTCCGCGTCACCTATCTGCCGGCGATGCAGACTCACCCTTAAGGTCCCCTTTTGATTCTCCATGGCATGGAGAGCGTTGGTGCAGAGATTGACAACGATTTGTTGTATATTGGTCGGGTCAGCCAGAATTGTGCCGCATTCCTGATCAATATCCTCCTCTATGGTTATGGTCGTCGGTAGAGTGGAGCGCAACATATGCAGCGTATCCTTGACTACCAGGTGCGGTTTAAGAGGTTGCGGGTCAGAACTTGTTTTGCGGCTGAATGTGAGTATCTGTTTGACAAGATCTGTTGCCCGTTTCCCCGAGGAAATGACCTGGTCAATATCTTTTGCCGCCTTGGAGTCTGCTGGGATATTCTGCCTGGCCAGTTCAGCAAAGCCTATGATTGCTGAAAGAATATTGTTGAAATCATGAGCAATACCCCCGGCAAGGGTGCCAATCGCTTCCATTTTTTGTGCCTGGGAGAGTTTTTCCTCAAGTTGTTTCAACTCGGTGATGTCTTTGGCAACATGGGCAATAAATTCCAGATTGCCCTGTTCATCGAGCACTGGTGCGGCAGAGACCATAAAGGTTTTTTGCAGGTTCTCATGATATATTTCCCTGGTGTACGGCTGAAAGTTTTCCTTGGCATCCAGAACCGGACAATCCGTGCAGGGGTTCTCCGAGCCATAGAGAAGTCTGTGGCAGTGATTACCGATAATCTCGTCACAGGGAAGACCAAGAATATTACATGTGGCCTGATTTGCTTTTATTATACGTAAATCGATGTCCATGAGGGTTACAATATCAGCAAAAGAATTAAAAGTCCGGTTCCACTCCTCTTCACTTTTTCGTAATGCCGCTTCAGCCTTTTTTCGTTCAGTGATGTCATGAATTATCGAGTATAATAATTTGCTTCCATGGATTGTTATTGGGCCGCTGTATACTTCTACGTCACGAATTTCGCCGGTTTTAAGACGATGTTTGAAATAAAAGTGATTTCGTTGTTCTAATTTTTCCTTTTTCATCTCCTGAAAAACCTGCTCTTTCGATAGTATGTTGATGTCAGATATTTTCAGTGAAACAATCTCATTAATGCTGTAGCCATAGTAACGGCAGGCCGCAGGATTCGCATCGACGATATTTCCATTTTCAGGATTTATTAAAAGCATGACAGAATGATTGTTCGCAAACAGGCTGAAGTAGCGTTTTTCGCTCTCCTTCAGTTCTTCTTCTCTCTTTTTTCGCTCTGATATTTCTTTTTCCAGCTGCTCTTTGACTTTGGATAACTGTTGATTACGTGTTGTCAGTTCCTCTGTTCTGGTGCGGATCTGCTGCCGTAAAAATAAGGTTAAAGCCACAGCGAAAGAGAAAAGAAGACCGAGTGCGAGCAGGGTTGTCTTGATCCATCTTGGGGCCAATGGTTTTTGTTGTCCATCGAGCCAATATTCCAGCGACTGGTAGTAAATGGAGCTCTTGTCTGCTTTCAACTTTTTCAGGTGCTGGCTGATACCCTGGAGTATGTCGCTGTTTCTGTTCTTAGGCGCAGCATAGCTGACATCTGTTGGAGAGAAAATTATCGGTGTCTTTTCCACGATAAAACGATGCGCATTCTGTGAGGCATAGATACGATTAATTACTCCGGCATCAGCTTTGTTATCCTGGACAAACTGTAAAACTTCGTCATAACTGTTTAGAGTTATGAAATTGACTTTCAGGCCAAATTTTTCAATAATTTCTTTGAGAGATTGATAATATATGTCATTATCTAGGACAGAAACAGTGCTTCCTGATAGGTCAAGGATAGATTCAACTTGAAAGTTAGTATTGCTATACACTCTGCCCCAGTTTGTGATAAGCGTCTCGTCAGCAAAGTCATATAATTTCTTTCTTTCTGGTGAGTAAGCAATGGCGACCTGAATATCAATTTCGCCATTTTTCAGTCTCTGAAGACATTCCTTCCAGGTCCCTTCTATGAACTGCAATTTCCAGTCTTCCTGACTGGCAATAGAGCGGAGAATATCAATGGCAAATCCCTGGAAACGTCCATTTCCATCCTTGAAAACAAGTGGTTTGTTACTGTAAACTCCGACTTTAATCCGCTTGGAGAGAGCCTGGGTGGGACAGGAAAGGAGCAGAAGGAGAACGACAAGAGGCGTCAGTAAATATAACGCGTTGTTTTTGTAGATATTATTATCGCCCCGGAAAAACATCGATCACTCAGTATAAAATATGGTGGACGGAGATAAATATATATTAATAAGAAGTTGTATGAAAATCACCAAGATAGTGACAGTGTGCGTATGAATCACAAAGATTATGCCAGCGGAATCGCTTTGCCAGCGTCTTCGATTTCCATTGAAAAATGGAATGATCGCCCGGTCCCCAAAGCCTTATTTTTCAGGCATCTTGATATCTGTTCCTTTAAAATAGCCTGCGGTGCAGTAGTTTCCGCAATCGATACAGCATAATCTGCGTGACCAATCAATCCGGGGGCGAAGACAATCTGCGAAGATTCTTTTCAGTTTAATGAAGCAATGAAGTTTGGGGTGTTCTTTGGTTTTTTTGAGAGACTATTATACTTGCCTGGCGGCATGCAATACAGCTTGTCAGGATGTATTATAGGTTATCAATGCCGTATTTTTTCATCTTCCGCCAGAGTGTTGTTTTGTTGATGCCAAGCATTCGGGCGGCCTCAATTTTTTTTCCTTCACACGCGGCCAGCACATGGAGGATATGTTTTTTTTCAACCTCCTTCATGTCAAAAGTATCGGGCGCAGCGCCTGGGCGTTTAATTGCCGGGCGCCCTTTTGCTGTACCTGTCTGATGAATCAACAAACTTTCCGGCCGCAGCATTTCAGTGGTCTCGATAATCATGGCCCGTTCAATGATATTTTCAAGTTCGCGGACATTTCCAGGATAATCGTAACCAAGTAATACGTCATAGCTTTCAGGGGTAAGAGCCTCGACGGTCGGGTTGATATGGCGGTATTTTGCCAGGAAATGATCGGCCAGCAGCGGGACGTCGTCCATTCTTTCCCGCAATGGGGGAATGGATATGGTGACGACACTCAGCCGGTAATAGAGGTCGCTGCGAAACCGGCCTTCTCTGGCCTCCTGTTCAAGGTTCTGATTGGTAGCAGCAATAACACGCGCGTCTATCCTGATTGCCTTCGGGCTGCCCACCCGGTATATGATATGATCCTGCAGTACCCGTAACAGCTTGACCTGGAAGCGATTGTCAGCTGTGCCGATCTCGTCGAGGAAGATGGTGCCCTTGTCTGCCATCTCGAAAAAACCGATTCTTCTGCTGTCGGCACCGGTAAATGCGCCTTTCTCGTGGCCAAAGAGCTCGCTTTCCATAATTCCTTCAGCCAGAGCACTGCAGTTGACAGGGACAAGGGGGTGCTCGTTGCGTGGACTCCAGCGGTGTATCTGCCGCACCATCAGTTCCTTGCCAACCCCGGTTTCACCCTGGATCAGAATAGTGGAGTCGGTGCGGGCAGACCGGCGCGCCAGGTCCATGGTTTGTTGCATCTTGCTGTTATTGGTTATGATGGGATTGCGCTGCGCCTCAAGGTCCTGTTTCTGCCGGTACGACGTACACTGTCGTTCAAGGTTTTTTTCCTTTAGAGCTCTTTCCAGTCTCACCAGAACATCCTCCGGATTGAAGGGCTTGGCCAGATAATCATGGGCGCCCATCTTCATGGCATTGACTGCGGTATCCACAGCAGCATATCCCGTCACCACAAAAACAATAACTTCGGGATTAACCTCCATTACCCTGCGCAGCAGTTCCATGCCATCCAGCCGCGGCATCTTGAGGTCGGTAATGATGATATCTGCTCCGTTTTCCAGAAAATAATCCAGGGCATCCCTGCCATCGGCAAATGCCGCGGCCTGATAATCAGGCTGGAGCATCCTGAGAAGAATCTTTCTGGCCGTAGGATCATCATCAGCCACAATTACGTTTTTCATGCGCTGTCTCCTGTCCTGCCAACCGGCAGTCGTACGATAAATTCGGTTCCTTTCTGTTTCCGGCTTCGGACATCAATGCTGCCACCGTGATTTTTTACGATGCCATAACTGAGCGATAACCCGAGTCCTGTGCCTTTGCCGGTCTCTTTTGTAGTGAAAAACGGGTTGAAAATTTTGGGAAGTATTTCCGGGGGAATGCCGCAACCGGTATCGGTGAAACGGATAGTAACCTGCGTGCCGTCAAAGTCGGCTGTAACTTCAATTGTACCCCCTGGGGGAACGGCATCAATGCCGTTGAGCAGAATGTTGACAAACACCTGTTCCAGTTGATGCCCGTCAACTTTGAGATACGGCAGCCTGTCGTTTGGTTTGAAAAGGACAGCGACCTCTTTTTTTTCACTGCGCAGCTGAACGAGAGAAATGGCAGTGGTTATACAGTCATTTATATTATACAGGCTGAATTCTGTTTTTCTCTTTCTCGCAAAACCGAGCAGGCCCCCGATTATGCGGCTGCATTTTTCTGTCTGGTTAATGATGTCTTCCAGATCCTCTTGCAGCACAACGGGATCAATCCTGCCACCGCTCAGATCTTTCCGGGCCAGAACCGCCAGCGCCTTGATGTTCCCGAGAGGGGTATTGAGCTCATGGGCCAGCCCGGCAGCCATCTCGCCAATGGATGCCAGTTTCTCAGACTGAGATATCTGTGCTTCTATCCGTTTTTTTTCCTGCAGGTTCTTTTCAAGGGTTGCCGCCATCTGGTTTATCTCTTCGGCCAGTTGACCAATTTCATCTCTGCTCGTTATCTGAATCCTGGTGCTGAGATCTCGACTGATCCGGTGTGTACCGTCAATAACCGATCGGATGGGCAGGGTCAGGGAGCGGGCAAAAAAAAGTGCTGCGGTGATCATGAGGGCAAAGATGCCCAGGGCGGAGAGTATGACCTTTGTTTTCATGGCGGCAAGCGGGGCCATGACCACATCCCGCTTTGCGTCTACAACAATAATCCATCCCCGTTCATCGTTATCATAGGGAGAAAAGTAACGATGCACGAGGATGTCGCCGTTCTGGGGATGATAGCTGATTCCTTCCGGCTCAGACATCCATTTTGCGGTAATTGAGGCGGGAAAATTCTGAAAGACCGTAATTCGGCTCCCTGTCTGATTGCCGAATTCGCAGGATTGATCCTGATGAAACAGGTAGATACCGTGACGCTCATGATTCGTAAAATTTCGTTCAACAATAAAGGCCGAACCCAGTTCAGGTGCGACCAGGCGATTGATCATGGTTCCGAGGGTCTTGCCCCAGACATTTATGATAAGCACCCCTGCTCTTTTGCCATCGGCAAAAAAGACCGGGGTGGCAAATCGAACCATGGCAGGGCACCAGTACTCCTCACCCTCCATCCAGCCACGCTCCAGGTTGGATATCCATATTTCACCATGGTTCAACTTCATGGTGTTGCGAAAGAAATCACGGTTTGCCTTGCTGCTGACGGCCCGTATCCCTCTCTCCGGAACAACCGGTCCCTGCCGCTTGATTATTTTTCCTTCCCGCACCTTGGCCAGAACAAACCCTGAAGCATCAATAAAGCGGATTGCCTGAATGCTGGTATCCAGCTGCTGGAACTCGTAAAAGCTCGTTTCCAGCCGTTGCAGGGCCTTTGTTATCTCGCCTTTTTCTCCACTGCTGGACAGGACCTGTAAAAAGGATTGGATGTCAGGGCTTGTGGAGATTGTCAACAGGCTTTTTCGCGAGTGATGAATCAGATCCTGGACCGTCTGGACGGAAAGCGCGGCCAACTCATTAAGATGGCCTGAAATATTTTCCATCAGGATGTCGCCTCTGGACTTGATCATCAGCATGGAAAAGAGGAGGAGAGACGGCACGGCCACCGTCAGCATGGTTAAGAGAATTTTTGAGCCGATTCTGAGACGCATTTGAAATACCTCATGGTGCAAAATGCACCCTTGTTGCTGTTATTGCAATGTTGGATAGGTGCATTTCGCACCGTCTTGTACAGGTGACATGGTTTGCCAGCCCCGTCAATGTGTTTTTTTTCTTTTATCCTCAAGCTGTTACAGTGGAAACAGCCATAAGCTTTTTCCTGGCATGAAAGATGTAGTGTAGTGGCAGGCAAGAAAATGCAATTTTAAAACCAGGAGTACGTATTATGGGGAATGAACGAAGAAATTTCATGAAAGTTCTCGGGGCCGGACTTGCCGTGACCGCTCTGTCGGCTGGCACCGCCGGGGCGACATCTGCGGGCAAGAAATCAGCGCAGAAGGATGGTCCTCGCTGGGGCATGGTCGTTGACCTGCGGCTCTGTATAGGCTGTCAGGCCTGTACGGTAGCCTGCTCGACAGAAAACCAGATACCGCTGGGACATTTTCGAACCATTGTCTCGAGTTATGAAGTGACATCCGGCGGCAGGCCGCGGCGTTATACACTTCCTCGTCTCTGTAATCATTGTGCCAAACCTGCCTGTGTAACGGTCTGTCCCACCCAGGCAACCAGACAACGATCTGACGGGGCTGTGGTTGTAGACAATACTGTGTGCATCGGCTGTGGTTACTGTATACAGGCCTGCCCGTACGATGCCCGTTTTATCAATCCCCTGACGAAAACAGCAGACAAGTGCACCTTCTGTCTGCACAGGATTGAGGCTGGACTGTTGCCTGCCTGTGTGGAGACCTGTGTCAGTGGCGCCCGGACATTCGGAGATCTCAATGATCCGCGCTCTGCTGTTTCAAGGCTGCTGGCTACCGTACCCACGCAGGTATTGAAAAAAGATATGGGAACCGCACCTCGCGTTTTTTACATCGGCCTGGATGAGGACTTCAGCGGCAGGGTGGAAGGTCGACAGGTACTTAACCCGGCAGGGCAAGCCGAACATCAGGAGGATTCCATATGAACGATCAAATAGTTGAGCTTATTCAAACGGGCAGCCAGGTCCATTGGGGCGTTGCCATTCCTCAATATTTTTTCCTTACCGGTATCAGTGCAGCCGCTTTTCTTCTTTCGACCCTGACCTATGTCTTTGGTGATAAGCGGTATGAATCCATTGCCGGACTTTCTCTGATAGTTGCCTTTACTGTACTGGTCGCAGCACCGCTCAATCTCATTGCCGACCTGGGGCAGCCCGGGCGTTTTTATTCTCTGTTGTACCATTTCCACGGCACCTCTCCCATGAGTTGGGGCGTGTTCCTCCTCTCTTCCTACCCGCTCCTTATTGCCCTGGAGATGGCCTTTGTCTTCCGGGCGCGGTTTGCCCGTCGCAGTCAGACCGCGTCCGGTCTGCTCAAAGGGTTCTATAGGCTGCTGGCCCTGGGAAGCGTAGAAGTGACTCCTGACACCGAGGCCCGTGATCACCGCATTGGGAAAATTCTCGGAACCATCGGCATACCCACCGCCCTGGCGGTACACGGCTACACCGGCTACATCCTTGGCGTGGTACGGGCCAGGGCCATGTGGCATACCTCGCTCATGCCGCTGATTTTTCTGATCTCGGCCATGGTCAGCGGGGTGGCTCTCATGATCCTCCTGTCCTGGATCATGGTTCGCAATGACCGGGGGAAGGTGGACTGGTCCCTCATGGATCGGCTGGGCATCCTTCTGGCCTGGTCCATTGTTGGCGACCTAATCCTGCGCCTTCTCTGGTATACCATCGGGCTTTCCTATTCATCCGCGTCGTTTCAAGAGGTGGGGAACTTTATATTCGGCCACCATTTCATGGAAGCCGTTGTGCTGGAGCTCGGCCTTGGCCTTCTTCTCCCCCTGGTTGTCATGACCGTGCCGGCTCTGCGACGTATCCGGCCGCTGTTCATCCTGACGGTTATTCTGGCCATTTTCGGGGTCATGCTTTTCCGGTGGGACACCGTTATCGGCGGTCAGCTTATCCCGAAGATCGGTGCTGGTTTTTATGAATACATCCCGTCCTTTTGGGGACGGACAGGCGTTATGCACATTATCGGTAACTGGGGCTTCTGGATTTTGTTCTTTATTCTGTTCACTTCATTTCTCCCGTGGAAAAAGACCAGCGGGAAAAATGGACGAGCCAATCAGGACAAGACACACACCGATTCGATACTTGAAAGAAAAGGAGCAGTTTCATGAGTAATACAAGGCGAAATTTTTTAAAAGCCGCCGGGGCCCTGACATCCCTTGGACTCTTTGGCCTCGGCTACAAGGGAACCCTGAAAGGTATTGCCAGCGGCTGGTGGAACGGGCAGCAGCCGGCTGATAAAATTTACGGTAATGCATTGCAGCCTGAATGGCGGGTTGATCGGGTCACTGGTGAAGTCACGCCAAATCCGGATCAATACGTTGCCAACTCCGTCTGTGTCGGTTGTGTGAGCCTGTGCGGTGTCCGTGTCCGGGTGGATAAAAAGAGGGGCAAGGTGTTGCGGGTGGCAGGGAACCCTTACCATGCGCTGGCATCCGATCCACACCTGCCCTATACCACCTCCATTAAGGACAGCTTCAAGGCCTTGTCCCGTTTCCAGGAATCCGGGCTGAAGGGGCGGGCCACTGCCTGCGGCCGGGGTAACGCGGTCCTTGCCAAACTCGACGACCCGCACCGGGTTCTGGTGCCGCTGAAGCGGGTAGGGCCCCGGAACTCCGGCAAATGGGAACCCATAGATTTTGAAACCCTGGTCAAGGAAGTGGTAGAGGGTGGAAATTTATTCGGCGAGGGTGAGGTGGAGGGCTTGCGCTCCATTCGTGACCTGGAAACACCCATTGATCCGGCACAGCCGGAGCTGGGGCCCAAGGCCAATCAGTTTGCCATTGTAGGCGGCTTCAAGGAAGGCAGGCTGCCCCTGCTGGCCCGCTTCGGGAAAACTTCTTTTGGCAGTATCAATTTCACCGGTCACCGGGGCAACTGCGGCCTCAGCATGCGGGCAGGATATGCCGCTTTTCTGGGAGACTGGAAAAAATATCCTCATCTGAAGCCGGATTTTAAGAATGCCCGTTACATCCTCAACATCGGTACGGCACCGGCCAATGCCGGCAATCCTTTCATGCGTCAGGGACGCCTGGTGGCCGAGGGCAGGGCATCAGGACGCCTGAAGGTGGTCGTGGTTGATCCGGTGTTGACCAACAGCGATTCCAAGGCTGCCGGTGACCGGACAGAGTGGATACCGGTTAAACCAGGGACGGATGGGGCGCTGGTTATGGCGATGATTCGCTGGATATTTGACAGCCGGCGTTACAATAAAAAATTCCTGGAGGTTCCCGGGCCGGCGGCCGCAAAGAAGGCAGGTGAGCCGAGCTGGTCCAATGGTTGTCATCTGGTGGTGGTGGAAGAGGGGCATCCGCTGTTTGGAGCCATGCTCCGCGGTTCCCATCTTGGCCTGCCTGTGGGGAAGAACGACAAGGATCCCTTCATGGTCATTGATGCTGGCACGGGAGAGCTGCGTCCCCATACCCAGGCAATGGCGGGCGAGCTGTTTTATCAGGGCAAGGTCTCTATCAGCGGCCAGGACGTCCAGGTGAAGTCTTCATTGCAGCTGCTGCGTGAAGAAGCAGAGAAGATGTCCCTGGCCGAGTACAGTAAAGAGTGTGGTGTCAGCGAGTCCACCATTGTCAAGCTGGCTTCCGAGTTTACCAGATATGGCCGGCAGGCCGTTGCCGACTGTCATGGCGGCACCATGCACACCAACGGGTTCTATACAGCCTATGCGGTGACCATGCTCAATGGTCTGGTTGGTAATCTCAACTGGAAGGGCGGCGCCTCTGCCGGTGGTGGCAGGTACCCTGATTTCGGCAGAGGGCCCAGGTACAATTTCAAAAAATTTCCAGGTAAAGTCAAGCCGAAGGGCGTGCCGGTCAGCCGGAAGTTTGCCTATGAAAAAACAAGTGAGTTTAAACGGAAAAAAGCAGCAGGTAAGCCCTATCCGGCTGACGGGCCCTGGTATCCGTTTTCAGCGGCCATTCAATCGGAGTATATCCCTTCTGCGCTGAACGGGTATCCCTATCCGCTCAAGGCGCTTCTGCTCTGGAACACCAATCCTCTCTATGGTCAGGCCGGGTTGTATACCCAGGCAAAAAAACAGCTGGCAGATCCGAAAAAACTGCCGCTTATCATCTCCATAGATCCGTTCATTAACGAGACCACTGCCTTTGCTGATTACATTGTTCCCGATACAGTGTTGTATGAGACATGGGGATCAGCCTGGCCCTGGGCCTCCCATCTGACAAAAATCAATTCTTTTCGCTGGCCGGTTGTGGAACCTCCTGTTGCCAAAACCGCGGAACAGGTCCCGATCTGCATGGAAAGTTTTATCATCGCCGTGGCCAAGCGCATGGGACTGCCGGGCTTTGGTGACAGGGCCATACCGGACGCAGAGGGCAATATACATCCTTTAAACACACCGGATGATTTCTTTCTGCGGGTTTTTGCCAATGTAGCCTTTGCCGGTAAGCCAGTGCCGGACAGCGAACAGGAAGATCTGACTCTGACCGGGGTGGATCGTCATTTGCCTCGCCTCAAGGCGGTATTGAAGGCCGAAGAATGGCCAAAAGTCGCCTATGCCATGGCCAGGGGAGGCCGGTTCCAATCGATCTCCAAGGCCTATGAGGGGCAGTGGCTTGCCAGGCGTTATTCGAAGCCTGTCCAGATTTATAATGAACAGGCAGGCCGGGCCAGAAACAGCTTGAGTGGGGAATACTACTCGGGCGTTCCCACCTGGCAGCCTCCGGTTCTGGCAGACGGTACCCCTTTTGAAAAGGTTTATGACCGCAGAAGCTGGCCGTTTCAGGTTGTCTGTACCAAGTCGCAGCTGCAGTCATCCCATACCATTGGCGAGGCCAGGCTCACCCAGATCCATCCGAGCAATGGCATCATCATGCATCCTGAAGATGCGGACAGGCTCAAAATCAAAACCGGTGATCGTATCCGGGTAACATCGCCTGCCGGCAGTGTTGAAGGGGTAGCAGATGTGCGCAACGGTATCCAGCAGGGTGTGCTCGGCATAGAGCATGGGTTTGGACATTGGGCACTGGGCGCTGCTTCGGTTACCATCGGCAGTAAAAGGCAGCCTGGTGATCCGGCATTGGGGGCAGGGGTGGCCCATAACCTTCTTGGTCTGGACGATCCGACCAGGCGCGGTATTTCTACCCTGGCCGATGTGGTCATAGGTTCAAATGCAAGACAATCCATAGTTGCCAGGGTGGAAAGGATATGACCATTGCTGCCTGGAAAGAAACAACTGAAGAGTTGCTGGCATGGGCAAGCCTTGCGGATTTTACCGCAAGGCTTTACCTGACAGAGCCGTCCACGGAAAACTGTTCCGCCTGCAGGAAATGGGGGGAGCTTCTGGCCGACATTCTGCCTGATGAAAATCTGCCCGAACTGTTGACCAGGGTGAATCCCGAGCAGGCGGATGATCTGCGCCAGGAGTTTTTTGACCTGTTCCTGGTCCCCATGTCCGGTGTATATACGCCTCCCTTTGAAAACGCTCACCGTTACGGTTCCATGGCAAACGGGCTCAGTCAGATCATCGGCGAGCTCTATCAGGCTGCCGGGTTTTATCCGGAAACGCTTGATATACCGTTCTATCTTAAGCAGATGGGCAGAAACGATCATCTCGGGTTGGAACTGGTTTTCTTTGCCAACCTTCTCTACTCAGCTGACAAGGCCAGCAGCCAATCGGAGGCGGAGCGCCTCCGCGATACGGCCAGTCAATTTTTCCAGGAGTACCCCGGTCAGTGGGCAGGATCATATGGGAGGGAGCTCATGGAAAAGGCAAGGAGTCCCTACTTCAGCGCGCTGGGGGCGCTGACGGTTTTTGTGTCGAAGTATGCAATAGATGATCAATCATGGGAATGATAATTTAAGCCTCTCCGTTCGGCCTGATCACCACACTGACATCGAGTCTGGGTGAGCGAAAAGTACATGATGAATGTCATGTTGCTGTCAATGTGAACAATCGGGAACATGTATTCCCCCTGCGCATTCCCTCTTGGGAACATGTTGCCATGCTTTAGCTGTATAGTATTGGCTGTAGTTGTCTTTTTGTGGGAAATGCTCGGGCATAGTTAGCTGATTTTGTGCGTAAAAAATATGTTTTTTGTGGCCGTGACGTGGTTGGTTGAAAAAATGGGCATATTTGTTGCTTTGGTTGGGTGTTACCGAGGTTCAGTGTACAGGACTGGTGGAAAACGCTACCGGCGTTTGCCTGAATACAGCGTGGTTACGCCCAATGGCATGTACAATACACTCTTTCGGAGGATTAAAAATGCGTAACTTACTGCTGAGTCTCATAGCACTACTTTTTTTATCTTCGGTGGCTGTCGCTGGTAATGGCCTCATCAGTATAAAGAGCTCTCGCGACGTTAAAGGTACAGCGGATCGTCTTGAGAAGGCCTTGGAGATGAAAGGAATGACTGTGTTTGCACGAATCAATCATGCAGAGGGAGCTCAAAAGGTTGGGAAAAAGTTACGTCCAACCGAATTAATTATCTTCGGCAATCCCAGGGTGGGCACGCCACTGATGCAATGCGCCCAGAGCGTTGGTATCGATCTGCCTCAAAAAGCTTTAATCTGGGAAGATGAAAAGGGACAGGTGTGGTTGTTCTATAACGATCCTGAATACCTGGCGGATCGCCATGGCATCAAGGGGTGCGATGAAGTCATAAAGAAAATAGCGAATGCGCTTGGTAATTTTGCCCGGACGGCGGCTGTACAGTAGCTGTGAGACCTGTCGTCATCCAAGCCCTGGAGCGGCAGAGGGCAGCGTTGCTGTCTTCCGCGGCTCAGTTCGAACGTTTCGATCGGTGGGCGGAAAGGCGACAGGCAATTAAAGCCGGGAGAGTGTGCTTATCAGTCGATATTTTTCTGCTACTGCTCGTCCAGTCGCCTGGAACAATTTTTGCCCAGTGCAGTCGTTATCTTGGGTATGCTCGGCATTATAAGATAATGCCAGCTACTAATTGTTCAGAATCGATCAATGAATGATCAGGGAACCATTTTCTGTGGCGTACTGGTCTATGCTGTTCCAGGCGAGCCACGGGAAAAATGGTTCCTGGGTAAGAAAAAAAGTATTCACGAAAAGTCCACGGAGGAACTTAGTAATGAGACAAAAAATTATTGAGCTTGTAGACGAAGCGATAAGCAGGCAACGCAGGATGGTCGATTGTTATTGTGAGCTGCTGGCCAGGCAGAGGGTCCACTCCTCTCTGGGTCATGCGAATTATAACTGTGATTCAGATACGCTCGCTGTAAGCAAGGATGCACTTTACCAGTTGGAATTACTCAAGAACAGAATACTGGAGCTTCGGTAAAAAAAGGTTTTACATCAAGGGGTTATGTTTTTTTGGTGAATAAAGAGAGTCTATACGAACGCTATAAACTACATAGCTTATCCTTTTACATAATATAACCGTTCATCAGCATGTTCTGTTATCAGCGCATGCCCCTGTAGTTGGGTGCCGGGATCTTTCCTGCTTAATTTGGTACGTATTGTGCCTGAAGAAATAGTACTGTTCTTCCTTTTATTGCAACTTACCAGCTCCTCCTAAGAAGCAGGAAGTTCCCGGCGCCTGGCCTTGTCTATCTTCTGAATTGGGCGTTTTGCCCAACCCCTGAATCCCCAGCTCGTTTAGCTCATCATGCGGTCAGGGCCGCATCTCTCCCTGCTTCGGCATTATCAGCCTGTTGAAAAACTACTGCGCCAGGTGATACTGCGTCAAAATTCGGTTCAGGTAAGCGACCGAAGGGAGACTCCGGGTAAGCGAGCTCGAAGTCTGCGCTTATCTGCGAGACTCCGAAATGCTCATGTACTCCATGTACACTGCGCTTTTTCGTCTCATTTTTCCTTGTCTCGTCTTCGCTCGCTACGTTTTTCAACAGCCTGTTGTCCGGACCACATGGAGGGTCTGGTTACGATAAAGCAGTGAAAAGTAAAACGCTCAACTTGGCGCTATCTCCCTGTATGCTCGGGATAACTAGTTTTTCAGGCCAGGGGTGCGAAGTCCTGGGTGTTCTCTCTTGCTTTGCGGATGCAGGAGTGTTGGCTTTCAGTGCATGGTGCAGGGTGTTTTTCCCGTCCTTCTCTTTTTCTCAAAAGTTCCTCGCCTTTTTTAAAAATAGCGCACCGAGACCTTGAGTCGGAAATTGTTATTTCTTGTTTTCGCAAAATTATAATGTCCCCGATTGGGAACATTAATGTTCCCTCGGGGGGACATTTTTAGCGTTGCCAGCGCAATGGTTCCCCTTGGTCAGTAGAATTCCTTGTTTGAGGATTTATGTTAACTATCTGTAATTTTGTCCAATTGGTAATCCCTTAAGGGAAAGGCCGATTAGATGACAAGTAATGGCGTGCTTATTGCGTTCCTCCTGTCTGTTTATGCCACTTCCATCTTTCACTTTAACATTCTACGCCCGATTTGATGGAGTGGCAGCTTTACCTACCAGGCAACAGGATAGGAGTTTCGGATATTTTTTTAAAGATAATCGAAAGGAGGAATTCAAGTATGCCAAAAACAAACAGAAGAGATTTTCTGAAGCTGGGAGGGTTGGCCCTGGCAGGCCCCCTGGTGGCGACAGGTCCTGGTACCGCAAAGGCCCGGACGGAGAAACTGCCTGACTATGGCATGGAAAAGCGAGTACCCGTCAATTGCCGGATGTGCGCCCAGAAATGTCCAGGCCTTGCCAGAGTGGTGGACGGACGTCTTGTGGGGATTGAGGCCAATCCGCACTCTGTCATGCCAGGAGTGTGCGGACGCTCTGTGGCCGCGGCGGGTATGGTATACAACCCCAATCGTATCCAGACACCACTTATCCGGGTGGGAGAAAGAGGGGAAGGCAGGTTCCGCAGGGCTACCTGGCCGGAAGCGCTTGATATGGTTGCCGACAGGCTCAAGAAATACAGGGAGCAGGGTACTCCGGAAGCAGTGGCCGTTCTTACCCGTTTTCATGGTGCCCCTGGAGTGGATAATGAAGTGTTCAAGGTGTTCGGCACCCCTAATTTTCCCGGATATGCTGATACCTGCTGGGCCAATTCCCGGGCGGTGGGTGCCGGAGTGATTTACGGGCCTTTCAAGCATGGTCTGCCGGGCTGCAGTCCGAGCAAGATCAGCGTTGACTTTGTAAAGGCCAAATACGGCGTGCTTATCGGCCGTAATCCGGCCGGCGGTCTTGTCTGCTACCCGTGGGCCATGAAATTTGCCAAAGGAAAGCGTAACGGACTCAAGCTGACAGTGATTGATCCCCGCAAACCTTCCGAGGCGGGAGAGGACAATGTGCACTGGCTTCCCATAAGACCGGCATCAGATCTGGCTTTTCTGCTCGGGCTTTTTCATGAGCTGATGAAAAACAAGTCCTACGAGCCGGAATATCTCAGAAAATATACCAATGCTCCCATGCTGGTGGACTCCACGACCCTCCAGCCTGCCGGAGTCAGGGAAATCGAGAAAGTCGAGAAAGGAAAGAAAGTCAAGATTCTGGATTATCTTGTCTATGACGAAGCTGCCGGAGAAGTACGCTTTGCCAGCGAGGCTGAGAAACCGGCCTTAAACGGCACGTATGATGTGACGTTTGGGGACAGGGCCTTCAAGGCAGTGACCGCCCTGGACAGGATTGCCAGAGAACTTGAGAATTATACTCCGGAATGGGCCGAGGGAAAAAGTGACGTCCCTGCAAAAGAGATCCGGAAGATTGCCAGAGAGCTGGACCGGAACAGGCCCCATGCCTTTATCGATCCGACCTACCGTAGTGAACGGTATTTCAATTCCTTTAAAATGATCCAGGTCATCTGCATGATGAATGTCCTTATCGGCGCATTCGGCCGGGAAGGCGGCATCATCTGGAATCATTCCACCAAGCCCGGCAAGCTTATCCATCCGCCCAAGGCCCAGGCAGAGTCTATCGGCGAATATTATGCCAGGCATGATCCGAATTTCCGGTTCGGCAATACGCATTATTATCGGCATAAAGCAGTGGAAACAGTGCTGACGGAAAAGCCGTATCCCATTAAGGCCATGGTCTTCAATGGCTCTAACCTGCTCGGAGGATCAGCTGGTGGGACGGAAATTGTTCAGGCGCTGAAAAAACTGGAGTTCACGGTCTGTATCTCGCCTTTTTTCAACGAGACAACCCTGTATGCTGATGTCATCCTGCCGGATGCCACCTTTGTTGAACGTGACGAGGCCATTAACGGCAAGTACAAGTTTGAAGTGCCCGGGGTGACCATCAACATGAAAGCCATTGAGCCGCTGTTTGATGTCAAAAGTCCCTACTGGATCAGCCTGGAACTGGCCCGTCGGATACTGACGCCGGAAGAATATGCGACGCATTTCAAGCCGTTTGAGGAGGGCGGTATTGAACTGCTGTGGGAAAAACAGCTCGAGGGGATTAAAGGAGTACCTGCCGGCGAAAAAGCCAAAATTACTACCGATTACCTGAGAGAATTCGGTGTCTGGAACGGCCAGGCCCCGACCCCCAGGCCCAAGGCCAAGACGCCGACCCGCAAACTGGAGCTGTTCAGTACCTTTCTGGCCAGGCAATATGATGAACTGCAGGCGGCTGACGACAGTAACGCCGTGGTGGCAAATCCGCTGCCGGTCTGGCAACCTGCCAAGTGGATGACCGAGAAGAAGGAACTGGCAAAAGACGAGTTCATTCCGGTTACAGGATTTGCTCCGGTCAACTCCTTTACCGGTCAGCAGACCAAGGACAACCGGCTGCTTGCCAACGTCGGCGAGGCGATCTCCTGGGATGCCGTCTTCATTAACGCGGCCAAGGGGAAATCTCTGGGGCTTCGAGACGGAGACATGGTAACCATTTGGAATCCAGACAATAAACTGGAACAGAATGCCAGGGTTATTCTCAGTGAACTTGTCCACCCTGATGCCATGTTCAGCTATTATGGAGCAGGTCCAGGAGCATTTAAAAAACTGAACAGGTTTTACACCAATGCGCCGAAGACCGGCTTCAATCCTAATCATTCAGCGCCCTTTCACTACTCTCCTCTGGTGGGCGGCCATGCGGCGCATGATTATGTTGTCAAGATAAGGAGGGCGTAATGTCTGCTTATTCAATATGTTATGATTCACAGGCCTGTGTACGCTGTTTCACCTGTGTGGTTCGCTGCAGCGTGGAAAATCGTTTGCGTCTGCAGAGAAACGGAACAGCATCGGTGGAAAATGGAGTCAATAAATCTTTAACACAGCTTAATTACCTGTATCCCATCCAGAGGGAATATGGGAAATACCCGAAAGTTATCGGATAACCGAGTTGCATCACTGCATGCATTGTGAGAACACCCCTTGCGCCAACAACTGTCCAGCCAATGCCATCGAGCGCAGAAAAGGGGGGCAGGTGGTTATCCATCAGGATCTCTGTGTGGGCTGTCGCACCTGCCAGGAAGCCTGCCCCTTTGACGTACCTGTCTATGATCAGACCACCAATGCCTCCTATAAATGTATCATGTGTTACGACAGGGTGGAATCAGGTCTCAGACCCGCATGTGTCAGTTCCTGCATAGGGGATGCCCTGATCAGCGGACCCCGTGCTGAGGTGGTTGCCGAGGCACGAAAGCGGGCAAAACGTTACAGTGAGCAGTTTGGCAAGGAATATATCGTATACGGCGCCGATAAAATAAACGACTACGTCGGCAGAACCGGCTGGATGACTATCGTTGCGGCCGAGGAGATGGAAAAATATGGCCTGCCGAAAAATCCCGTGGTCAGCAGCATGGCTCTGCGGCAGACATGCAAGACCATTGGCGTCGGGGCTTCAGCTGCAGTAGCCCTGGGAGCCGGCGCCCATTTCCTCTACTGGCTGGCAAATCGCAAAGAAGTTCTTGCTGCACGAGAAAAGGAGGGAGGTCATGAGTAAAAAATACACTGCGTTTACCCCATTGCAGATGTTCTATCATAAAGCCATCATAATCCTGATGTTCTTTTTTATCCTGACAGGGCTGCCAATTCTGTTTTCCAGCTTTCACTGGATTGCCTATTGCTTTGGTTTTCCTTTTGACTTTATTACAGCAGTTCCCGATTTGCCCCCTGCTCAACCAGCGAACAGGACGATTTGAGAAATTTTGACCCTGTTGTCCAAGTTTCCTGTCGATTTTCGGCATGAAACGACAGGGAAGGCGGTTTTCCCGGAGAAAAAACCGAATTTTTGACGTACTTCTCCAGTCATCCTTCCGGATGTTGTCCGCAAGAATACGTTCTTTGACAACCTGATTTTTTCGATCGGCGACTCACTCCCATTGGAACTCCAGTTTCGGCTTGCGGACGCCGTTGACGATACAGTGGAGTATCAGCTCCATTGACGGGACGAAATTCTCATTAAAGCAGCTGCGAACTCGTTCCCAGAGGTACCGTCTCGTTCTATATTTTGCCTGGGCCGCCTGGAACAGCGGACAACACATCTGCTGAACCTGATCCACCAAGAAGGCCAGCAGCATCAGATGGGCAAAAACAGCGCTCAGGTGCTTCTTGCCGAGTCCATAGTTGTGCTCCAGGTTGTAGCCCTGGTTTTTCAAGGTATTGAACGTCTCATTCTCGATCCGCCACCGGGCACGGCCGGCACGCATGATGTCAAAGGCGTTTTCCCCGCTGATCGGGATGTCCGTCACCCAGCCGAACCGGTTCTTTACGTTACCTTCACTGTCCGTCTCCCAGTATTCCAGGAAGTTGACCGTCAGAGAATCCTTGCTGGACTTGTTGAGGGGAACATTGTTGAGAAAACGAAAGCAATGGTGCACATTGGTCTTGTTGGAATCCGCTATGTGCAACTCGGTGATTTCGCCCCTGTCAGCCGCCTCGTCGACCGATTGGTACAGATTCTCATGATCCTTGGGCTTGGCCCCGAGGATGTAGCGCAGGTCATGTTTCTGCAACTCCTGGATATGCGGCGCGTTGGACGCCAGGGCATCTTCAATGACAATGGTCTTGAGATGGGGATGCTCGCGCCGGAAATCAGTCAGGTAACGCTTGGCCGCATTTCGTTCACAGTCGTTCTTGCTGCTGCCGTCCTGCTTGACGATCATCTCCGGGCAGGTGGGAATCACTTCCGAACGGTCCGGATGGACAAAGGCCCCGGCAAACATCTGTTGGTAATATTCGACCTTGCCGTTGCGCTTCCTCTTGCTCAGGCAATAGTCGGAGCCCATCTTTTCAGAGGTGTAAATACCGGTGCCGTCCAGGGCAAGAAGATAATATCCGCCCAGCCAGGTCATCTTCTCCAGTACCTTGCCACGCTGAAGCTGGGCAAAAATACTTTTGAACGGACGACGCAGATCCCTGACGGAAACCTCATCCAGAACAGTGCGCATCTGGCTGTCGCTGGGGATGCGGCTGACACCGAATACTCCCTGCAGGCTGTCGGGCTCTTCCCGGCGCCGTTCATCAAAAGCAAGCAGCGATGGATCTTTCAGGCAAAACATGGCAAAACCGGACATCAGTACATCGGGCAAAGATATTGAACTGTTGGCGGCCCGATGATCCACCACTCGGTTAAAATCCTCGCGTATGCGGGAATACAAGGTATCGGCATTGAGGTGACAGCGCATTTTTATCCGACGAAATGTTTTTCCGCTGTTACGGTAGTTGCGAATGAATCTGCTGAGTGTCGACATGGCATATCTCCTTGTAACGAATTGATATTACAAAGAAAAATGCCGCCGATCTTTTCAGCCATGTCAAGTAAAAAATCAAGTTCTTGAGAAAAAATTATGTTGTGATTACACCATGCTACGACACAGAAGTTTACGAAACCGCTCTCCCGGAAGCCGCATTATTTATGCGTTCCGGGCATAACGGGAATTGCTGACTTTATTACTACCCCTGACGGAAACGTCTTGACCTCCGGCATTCAGGTATGCAGGACGATTCACAGAGTGGCAGCCCTGCTTTTTCTTCTCTTTACCGTGCCTTTTGCTGTGGTCCAGCTTCTGCAGATCACCAAATGGCAAATATGGCCGGAGCCGGAAGCAGAAGGGTTGGCCGGTCTTAAAACCAGTTATATTGATTTTAAACATGCCAGACAGGGAAAATATAATGCCGGACAGAAAATCGCTGCCTATGTTTTTATCATCTGTATTTCCATGCTGGCCTTTTCAGGATATGTCCTGTGGTTTCGTGGATCATTTTCGCCGGCAACGTGGACGCTTGCCAGAACTCTTCATGATGTTGGCTTTGCGTTGCTGATTCCTACCCTTCTGGGGCACATGTATTTTGGTATTCATCCGCTCAACAGGGCAGGGTTCAAGGCAATGTTCGGTTCCGGCGACCTTGATGCGGCTGAGATTAAGTCGCATCATCCCCTCTGGTATGAAAAAATCAAAAAGGCTGAACAGTAAGCCAGAGGTTGCAGAAATTGGCCATGAACTTTCCAACTGACATGGGAAGCCGTTCTGACCGGGAGATTCATTCTCCCGGTCGGGACCCGTTCGCCCATAGTGAAAAGCTGCACCAGGCAAGGTATGCTGTCTACAAGATGCTGAGTCTTGCCTATCTCTATCCCGGCGATATAGAATGGGACGAATTTGTTCGCGAGTTACCAGGGATTCTGGCAGAAGCAGCTGACATTCTGGAACTTGATCTCACCGCCGAGATGGAAACTCTGTCCGGTTTGTCTGAGATTCTGGATTTTGAACAGATATGCTGTGAGCACACAATGCTCTTTATTAATAATCCCCATGACGATCCGGTGTCGCCTTATGAATCCGTGTACCTGGAAGACACGATCATGGGAAGATGTGCCCGGGTTGTGCAGGAATTCTATGAGCAACACGGCCTTGCTGTGGACAGGCAGCACTCCTATCTTTTGCCGGATCATATTGCCCTTGAACTTGATTTCATGGCCTGGCTGATCGAAAAGGGCATGGAATCAGGATCGTCTTCTCTGGGCGAACAGCTCAGGTTTTTCAGTGACCATCCAGGACTGTGGGCCCGTCGGTTTCTGGCGGATGTGAGAACAGTTACCACAAACTCTTATTTTTTCTCGCTGGCGACTGTGGCGGATAAATTTCTCCAGAATGAAAAACAGCTGTTCTTTTTTTGGAACCAAAAGAAATAACAATATTTTTCACGCCGCAGTGTTATAGCGTCAGTTGTCTGGCCTTCCCTACCCATCCCGTTGAACAGACGACCGTTTTCAGGTAAACGCTGTGAATTGCCGGAAGTTCCGGGGCATCATCCCAAAACCACGCAGGAATTCAAATGCCTCAGTTTCAAGAAATAATCAATAGCTGGTGTGCAAAGCCGTACCTCTTGGACTGGGTGGCATTCACGCTGTTCTGGACAACAGTTATCAGCTATCGTCTGTTCCTGGCGCGGATGCTTAGAAAAAACCGTGAAAGGCTGTTTCTTGGAAAACTGCAGGCCTATAGAAACGCATGGATTGTGGCCCATTCGTATTGCAAAAACGATATACTGGTCATTCAGACCCTCAGAAACACAATAATGTCTGCATCGTTTCTGGCCTCGACTTCAGTCATTCTTATAATGGGCGCATTTCACCTGCTAGGTTATCTGAATACGCCCCAGAGGTCAGTTGCTATACTTGGCATCTTCGGTTCCACAGACCCTGTTGTCGAGATGTGGAAAATTTTTCTTATCATTTTGACACTCTCTTACTCTTTTTTTAATTTTACCTGGTATATAAGGGAGATAAATTATCTCGGATTCATTCTCAATCTCCCCAAACATCAAATTGATGCTATTGAGAACAGAGATTCAACAGAGGTTGTCTCCAATCTGTTTCTCATGGCCGGTATTCGATTCTCTATGGGGATGCGGGGCTATTATTTTCTCATTCCTCTTTTCATGTGGCTGCTCCATCCGCTCTTCATGATTATTGCTATCGTGGTCATTGTCTCTATTTTGTTAAAAAGAGACCTGGCAAGTGAAGGTGACAGGAAATCGCTTTCGAGTGGAGATAACTGAGAAGAGGATTGTAACGTGGGATCCTGGCAGGCCGGAACAAGTATAACATCCTGCAGTGTCGGAGAAGGCGATATTTTTCTTCTTGCCGTGGTGCATGAAGAGATGAAGGGTAGTCCAGGTAAATAAAAAAGTGTTGTTCCTGTAATTCAGGAGGGATGTCGCCAAGACAAAAGAAAAAAATTGGTGTCGGTGAGGATTGCCAATGCCTGGCCTCCTGCCCTGTCAGACTGTCCAGGTATCCACGGTTGATTTGACCATTGTGGAAGCTCTAACCGTTCGATCAATCACAGCGTCGAGGAGAAAGACCATGTACCAGCGGTTAAATGAAATCGATCTGCGCATCGCCGCCTGGATGGACCGCTACTGTCAGCTGTTGATGCGGCTTTCCCTTGGCCTGATTTTCATCTGGTTCGGGGCTCTGAAGCCGCTGGGTATGAGCCCGGAAGAGGAATTGATTCGACGAACGATCTACTGGCTTCCGCACGAATTCGTATTTCCGGTGCTCGGGATCTGGGAGGTCGCCATCGGTGTCGGCCTCGTGTGCCAGGCGAAGCTCTGGCGAACCTGGTGGCTGCGATGCCACCCGCGGTAATTGCCTGTTCACCGCGAAATCGCCGACCCGGCGTGTAGGGGTAACCCGAATCGTCAAGCAGGGTCGGAAAAGGCCGTAAGGTCAGATAGAGTATAGGCCGTAACATCTGTGAACTCGATTCGGCCTCGTTACACATTTGGCGGCGGCGACCCTCCGAGGTCATGGGGAAGCCAGTCATTGACGCGATGAGACAACAGGAGCGTTGCGTTGGGCCGCCCGGGGTGTTTGGAGATGGCATGTACTCAAGGGAGCGCCAGGGAACCTGGGAGACCCGGCGGGACGGGCAGGGCAGCAGATAGCCCGAGTCCAAACGCTGGAGGGGAATGCATAACCCTCTGTGCGGTCCCGGCCGGGAGTCGGACCTGCCCATAGTAGTGTTGAAGCGGGGTAACTCCCGTGGAGCGAAGGGGCAGGACTTTGATCGTGTTTCTGACAATGGAGGAAGTCCCGCTTGGAGTACACATGTTTGTCTCCCACTACGGATAAACGGGCAGGGCAGGAGTTCGGCCTGAGCCCGAAGGTCTCCCTCTTGCGAAAGAAACTGGGCCACAAGGCCAAGCAGGAACCGGAGTTTCGATTCTATGCCCTGTACGACCGGGTGTATCGCCTGGATGTACTGCAAAGTGCCTGGAACCGGGTTTACGCCAATCGAGGCGCTGCCGGGGTGGATGGAGTAAGCCTTGCGTCCATCAAGGAGAGTTCGGAAGGTGTAGCAGGCCTGCTGCAAACAATACAGCAGGAATTGAAGGATAAGACCTACCGGCCCATGCCGGTAAAACGGGTCTATATCCCAAAGGCGAATGGAAAGATGCGTCCGCTGGGTATCCCGACCGTCAAGGATCGGGTTGTACAGATGGCGGTCCTGTTGATCCTGGAGCCGATTTTCGAGGCAGACTTTGAGGACTGCTCGTACGGATTCCGCCCGGGCCTTAAGGCCCATGATGCTCTCGCCGCGATTCGGCAGGCGCTCAAGGCGGGATTTACTGAAGTCCTGGATGCGGATCTGAGCAGCTACTTTGACACGATTGACCATGGCAAACTGATGCAATGCCTGGAGCGTCGAATAGCTGACCGATCCGTTTTGAAGCTGATCAGGATGTGGTTGAAAAGCGATATCGTTGAAGAGGATGGGCAGGGCGGTCGCAAGATCACTCGCTCCCGCAAGGGTACGCCACAGGGTGGAGTCATCTCGCCTTTGCTGGCCAACATCTTTCTCCATGAATTCGACCAACGCTTTCACAGCTCGGAAGGTCCCCGCAATTTTGCCAACGCAAGGCTGGTACGATATGCCGACGACTGGGTTATCATGGCTCGGTACATCGGACCTCGCATTCACGCCTTTGTTGACAAGACGCTGGGGGAACTCGACCTGATCCTGAATCGGAACAAGACAACCATAGTTAACTTGAAAGATCCCGGCAGTAGTTTTGATTTCCTTGGATTTACGTTCCGCTTTGATCGCAGTCTGTACGGAGCGGGCCGGTACCTGAACATTGTCCCTTCTGCCAAGAGCTTGAAACGGGCGCGAGAAAGGATACATGCTCTGACGATTCGCAGGATTCAAAAGCCGGTAGAAGAAGTAATTGACCACGTCAATCGATTTCTGATTGGCTGGGGCAACTACTTTTCCTTCGGATACCCGAAGGTGTCGTTCAAGAAGATTGATTGGTACGTGCAGACCCGGTTCAGTCGCTTTATGAGGACACGGAGCCACCGGCACTGCCGGCACCTTGATGGACCGTCGTTGTACAAGGCGCTTATGTCCAAGGGGCTGGTCTATCTGCATAAAAGAGCCGTCAACTCCCTGTGAATGCCTTGAGGCGAGAGATCATCGGAGAGCCGGATGCGGTAAAACCGCACGTCCGGTTCGACGAGGGGGCGCTGTCCGCAATGAGACCTCCTCTGATATGTAGTAGCCGCGTGCGGCAGGGCATAGTCGTTGAAGATCATTGTTGACAGCGCTCTACTCTACATCTATCGCCCCCTGCTCCGGGTCGCCCTGCTGCTTCTGCTGCTGGAACTCCCCGGCACCTTCCTGCCCCTGGTCCTGCTGCCGGACATTTGCTTTACCAGCTTCCCTTTCGGTCTCAGCCTTGAGGGCCAGTACATTATCAAAAATCTTTTCCTGATCAGCGCCGCTTTTGCCATTGGCAGCAAGGTTCGCCTCCAGGCGGACCCGAAACGGCTGCTCTAACGGCCACATCGCTTTTCTCTTCACCTGAACCGACCACCAGGGGCACAAAAAACGCAAGTCGTCTCAGGCGCCCCATCTTCGAAGTCTCCGCTCGTCATGCGGTCGTTGCCGCATCACTATCTGCGCGGTCGCGTCTGCCCGCATAGTGGGTGACACCGCTTCGCTGTTATAGCGGTCAGCCACGACTGCACAGCGAAGCGACCGGAGGGAGATCGCGAATCTGGGGCGCCTGAGACGACTTGCATTCTTTCCCACGGAATATCAGCCTGGTGCGCAATCTGTGATCAGTTACCAAAAAACTTTCCAGGGTAACGCTGATCAATTTTACCAATTAATGAAATTGTTACAATGAATTTTACTTATTAGCAGATCCTCCATATAATGTGGGCAAAACGCATTGAAACATAGGAGGAAAACAATCATGCTGCAGAAACCATTTTCAAGACTAAACCATCCCCTGGATGTGGTCCGCCACTTTACTCCAAACTGGTTCGCCGTCACTATGGGAACAGGTATCCTTGCGTTGTGCTTGAATAAATTTCCCTATCATTCCACTTTTCTGCATAGCTTTGCCATGGGGCTGTGGCTCCTCAACATAGGGCTCTTTGCCCTGTTTTCAGCCCTGTTTATCGGACGTATTCTAATATTTCCAAGCATCACCTTGAAACTGTTGAAACATCCGGTCCAGTCGATGTTTCTGGGATGCATTCCCATGGGGTTGGTCACCATCATTAACGGTCTCCTTGTCTTCGGAACACAGCTCTGGGGGGATGCGATTATTCCGATCGCATCCTGCCTGTGGTGGGTAGACAGCATAATGTCTGTGACATGTTCTCTTCTGGTGCCTTACTTTATGTTCACCCGCCAGGAACACAGTATGCCGTCCATGACCACGGTATGGCTCCTGCCGATTGTCGCTTCCGAGGTTGCTGCGGCAAGTGGTGGTTTTCTGGTCCCTTACCTGACAGGGCAGTCCGCGGTTGTTGTCTGGATAGTGAGCTACGTTCTCTGGGCGATATCGGTGCCACTGGCGTTTGGCATCCTGATAATCTTTTTTCAGAGGCTGGTGCTGCACAAATTACCCTGCGAAAACATGGCGGCTTCTATCTGGCTGTGTCTTGGTCCGATCGGCACGGCAGCTCTTGGCTTGCTGCTGCTTGGGTCTGCATCCCAGAAACTCGTCCAGCAGGGTGTGTTCGCCACTTCTGATCTCGTAATTATGGGACAGGTTGCGGAAGGCTTTGGTTTGATTGTGGCGACAATGTTCTGGGGTTTCGGGCTTTGGTGGCTGGCAATGGCGATGCTCGTGACCGTACATTATCTCTGTAAAGGCATGCCTTTTAATATGGGTTGGTGGGCGTTTACCTTCCCGTTGGGGGTCTATACTGCAGCAACCCTTACCCTGGCGCAGCAGACAAATATCGTCTTTTTCTATGCCTTCGGGGCAACCTTCGTGATCCTCTTATTTGTCTTCTGGGCTATTGTTGCGGCACGCACTCTGCATGGAGGGTATCATGGTCACCTGATCCAGGCTCCCTGCCTGGTGGAATGCCACCCGGAAGTAGCTTCCTGAACTGGGAGTTGTACGTATATGATTTTGTGCAGATGGGAGAAGCCAGTGCGGATCGAGCGTTGTCTTTTCCTGAATATTGAAGATTGGTATGGGGAACCGTCGGTAATTGTCAGAAAAAAGGATTGACCGAGGCTGATGATCGCGAAACCCCAAAATAGAAATGGAGGAATGTGCAATGAAGACCAAGGTTGTTTTTCATGTTAACCGGGACGATGAAGAAACACTGCTTATGGCGCTGAACAATATGGAAAACCTGCTGAAGAATATCCCTGCCGATGAAGCCGCTGTTTATCTGGTAGCTAACGGAGTCGCGGTCAGATTGTTCCGGCGTGGGAGCGCTGCGCAGTATGCTTCTCGTGTTGAGAGCCTCTCCGGCGATGGGGTTCAGTTCTCTGTCTGCAACAATTCACTCAACAGCCTGGGTATTAAACATGAGGAGTTGCTGGACTCTTGTAAGGTAGTGCCGGCCGGAATTGTGGAGATTATCCGTTTGCAGGCTGAAGGATGTGCCTATGTAAAGCCCTGAATTGTAACCTATAACTAGATGAAAACACATAAGGAAGGCCATTATGACTATTACTCATGATAAAAAGGCCGTTGAATTCTCCGTCGCATCGGTGGACATGGTATGTGATCTGCACGGTGACCCATGTGATCCGGATTTGACGCTGTTTTTCAATGGGAACCAGTGGATGGTTGTCGAGGATCTTTTGGCTGCCTTTCGACGACTGTATCCGGAGATCCGACATATCTTTTATGAGACCCTGCCCCAGGCGTTCTGGCCGAGCAAATCAAACTCGGGGCATTGCAGATGGAGGAATTGCTGATCAATACCCCACCTGATGTTTATACCGCCGGTAGGGAAGAAATGGAGGCCCTGCTCCAGGAAGGGTTTATCCAGAGCTACCAACCTTATGCCCGAAACGGCCTGGCTATCCTGGTGCCGGCGGCTAACCCTGCAGATACCAGGGGACTGCAGGATCTGGGGCGGCCAGGTGTGCGGGTAGCCATGCCGAATCCGGCTTATGAAGGTGTGGGCCGACTGATCGTCAAGGCCCTTGAAAAGGCTGGCGGACCAGAACTGGTGAAACAGGTCATGGAGGAGAAAGTGGCAAGCGGCGAAACCTACCTGACCCGTATTCACCATCGTGAAACTATTAATTTACTGCGTGATGACCTTTCCGATGTCGGTCCGGTCTGGTTAAGCGAGGCCATTTACCAGCAGAACCTTGGGAAATCATTAGATTATGTTCCCATTCCACCGGAACACGATGTCATCGGTCAGTATTTCATAGCCCATGTGGACAAAACCAGCCGCCATCCCGCCGCAGCCAAAAAATTTATTGATTTTATGACCGGTGACACTGCCCGGAAGATCTATGCTGGTTATGGATTCCTGACCGGAATGTGAAAAGAATGGTTTTTTCCTCCTGTCATTTTCCACGTGATCCTGTTTGAGGGCGGAGACGCTGTTGTCTCCACTGAAATTATTAGAGAGGAAAAAGATGGGTGTTACTCTGAGACAACTGGAAATTTTTCTCGCGGTTGCAGAAACGGAACATATGACCCGAGCCAGCCAGAAGCTGTCTTTGTCACAGTCTGCAGCCAGTATGGCCATTGCCGAGTTGGAACACCAGTTAAATACCCCTCTTTTTGACAGGCTCGGCCGACGGTTGGTGCTCAATGACCGGGGTCGCCTTCTGCGTCCCTATGCCACAGAAGCCCTGCGAGTTGTCAAGAATGCGGAAATGGTCATGGCGAAGTCAGGGCGGAAACTCGTGGGCGAACTCAAGGTAGCGGCCAGTACTACTGTGGGGAACTACCTGTTACCCTATCTGTTGGGGGCCTTTGCGGAGAAGTATCCTGGGGTTGTAGTGAACCTGCAGGTGGGCAATACAGAACAGGTAGAAGCCGGGATCCTTTCTGGAGCGTGTGATATCGGTTTTACCGAGGGCCATACTAGTCACAGGAACATCGAAACCATTCCATGGCTGGATGACAGACTGGTCGTAATCACCGCCCCCCGCCACCCCTTGTCCCAGAAAAAGACATTGACCAGAGAGGATCTTGAGTCTGCCAAGTGGATTGTGCGCGAAGAGGGTTCTGGGACGGAGGAAATCCTTGAGTCAAATATTTTCAGTCAACTTAAGAAGTTCAACGTTCTGCTGAGATTAGGGCATACCGAAGCCATCAAGAAGGCCGTTGAGGCAGGATTGGGGGTCGGTTGCCTGTCTTCTCTGGCCGTTGGCAGAGAAGTCGAGCAGGGCTGGTTGGTTCAACTGCCGACCCCCTTTCTTCAGTTGCAGCGGGAACTGTTAATTGTGGTCCACCGAGGTAAGGATCACACCCCCCTGTTTAAAGAGTTTCTGGCCTTTTGCGAGCATTGGAAACAGGGGGATGTTGGTGGAGAAAAATCCGGCCAGCCTGATGCAGAAGAAGAAAACTTCTGAAATGTAAATCCAGCTTTCTACCAGGAAAATCTCCCTCTCTCTTCACTCCCTGACGGATAGGCATGCCATCAGGGCAACCTCAACGCTTCACTCAGAAGTGCCTGCGGTATAAGTTCCGCTGTTTCCCAATAGTTGTCCTCCCGACCCTGCCAGGGCCTGCACCTTTTTCAGAAATCCCACGTCACGATAATCAGAGAAAACCGATGTGCTGAGTCTCGCGGATGACAGTGTCCGTCCGGGAACATCTGTGGGACAGATGTTCCGTTCCAGGGACATCACGCCGAAAAGACATCAGTTCAACTTATCATTATCTTCTTGTTTGTTTGTTAGGGGAGGGATTGAGCGTATTGTGCAAGAAACATCATAATATTGGCTGGATAGGTGATGCTGTCATCAGGTGATAGTCTCTTTTTAACGGTCTCCATGCAAGACTGGCTTTTTTTTTGCGATACACCACTTCATATGGCGGGTGAGCCGGCAAACAAGAAAACCTGCCAGGTAGATCCTCAGAACGAGGCCTCTGTCTGATGGTTAACAGGCAAAAAGAGCGTTTAAAAGATCCATTCGTTAAGGGAAATTTCGAGTAGCAGCTTGGCTGTATCACGCGGAAAAGATCAGAAAATCAATAGGATGATATTTAGTCAGGTTGCTCTATGTTCTCGATATAGAGCACCTGCATTGTTCGTGACAGGCTAGGTTGCGTGACTTGGAACGGCTTTTTCTGGATGGGAACTAGAGGCAGATCTAAAAGACAAAACATGGAGGTCAAGATGTCAGAGCAAGCTTTGGTAGAGAAACCACTTGGATCGGGAACTATTGAAGGGAAATCCCTTATTCGGGAAATCGCGGACAGTGCACCGGGCGCGATTTTAGTAATCGGTGTAGCTGTGGCAGCATATTTTACAGCGCCTTTCCTCAGGCAGTACCCACTTTTCAAGACCTATCTTGAATTAAAGGATTTTATCCTGGCTATTCTGTTCGGCATTATGATCAAAAATACCGTGGGAGTGCCGAAAATATTTGAACCTGGCCTGAGGTTTTCCACCATTCTGACCAAGACAGGTATCGTCATCATGGGGGCTAAATACTCCATGGCAGGATTGGTCAAGGTCGGTGGTCCGGCACTTCTCTATATTGCAATCTTTCTTTTTGGTACGGCAATCATCATGATGCAGATCGGAAAGAGGTTGAAAATGCCGACACCCCTTGCTGCCTGCCTTGCTTCCGGTCTATCCGTCTGCGGTGTTTCAGCTACTATTGCTATTGCGCCTGCGGTAAAGGCCAAGAACCAGGACATGGCGTATTCCATTGCCGTCGTTCTCATGTTCGGTCTCCTGGCTCTGCTCGTCTTTCCTCCTATCGGCAAGCTGCTGCATCTTACCGATGCCCAGTACGGAGCCTTCGCCGGTGTAGGTATCGTCAATTCCGCCCAGGTACTGGCTGCCGGTTTTGGTTACAGTGAAGGGGCTGGTCTTGTTGCGGGTATTTACAATATAGGCAGGGTTCTCTTCCTGCCGTTCGTCGTCCTGATGCTCGCCATCATGGCTGCAAGCCGCGAGGCTGCCAGCGGCGGAGATGTTGTAAAAATCAACAAGTACAAGCTGATCGTTGACAAGTTCCCCATTTTTGTTCTCGGTTTCCTTTTCATTGTTTGCCTTAATACCATGGGCCTGTTCACCAAGACGGAGATCCATCAGGCTAAGGTTTTTATGAACTGGGCATTCCTGCTCGGATTTGCAAGCATCGGGCTGACCACCAGGCTTTCCGACCTGAAAGCTGCCGGATGGTCCGGTTTCCTCATGGGATTTATTGTCGCATCTGCCAAAGCGGCACTGGCACTGGCTGTGGTTATGATCTTGATGTAATCACAAGCCTTTTTTCATTTACGCATATAAAAATCATCGAAACAAGGAGGTAGTACAGATGGCATTGTCAAAATCAAGAAAACAGGATCTTGCTGTATGTGTTTTAGGGCTGGCCATGGTGATTCTCGCAGCCTTGCTCAAGTAAACCAGAGTTAAGTTGATGTTTCACCCATTTAGAACACTTTCCGGGAACCAGTCCCTGTACTCTTTTTTTCATCTTCTAAATGGGTGAAACACTCCTGGTTTTCGAATGCATCAAATCCGAAGAGGCACAGCGGCAGCGTACTGTCATCTTGTGGTATTGCAGACCACTCTATCTGGAAAATGGTGATGTTGTCCCTGGTAGACCGTTGAACCTTGGCAGGTAACGGTGACCAATCTCTAAATTTTTTTCTGGATTCTCTGGCAGGAAATCGATATCCAGTTCTGACAGAGTGTTGAGGCTAAGGAAGATAGATTATGTTTAAGCACATACTTCTTGCAACGGATGGTTCCGAATCAGTCAGAAAAGCGGAAGATTATGCCCTGTATTTATCCAGGGCCTGTGGGGCAGATTTAACGGTTTTACACGTTCTTGATGATAGCTTGTGTCATTACGGGCATGTTGACCAACTGGTTCCCAGCGAGACCAAGGATGGTTTTGTCTCGTACGTTATCTCGGAACGTGAAGCAGCCGCCCGGGAGGTTATCCGGGAGTTTTCCAGAAAGGCTGCCTCTCAGGATGTAAAGTATAGCTTTAAGCTCAAGCAAGGGATACCGGCAAAAGAAATTGCGGTAGTGGCTGATAAAGAAAAAGTAGACCTGATTGTCATGGGGGGGCGACATCCTGCCAGGCGTCCGAGATTCAGAGTGGCAACCACTGCGGATAAAGTGGCCGCCCAAAGTAGGTGCAGCATCATGACTCTGATTTGAAACCATATTCCAGATTGTTAGTGCTCCTGCCGTGAACTAAAACGCACAGTGCCTCTTCCTGCTTTTCCGGGCCAGCAAATTAACCCTTGCGTCTTTAACAGAACCGCCATTAGTGTTTAATAAAATGCAGCCTTTTATACCGAGAGCCCCAGCGTAAACTCCCTGCATAGATTTTTTTAACGATGGGGTATCTGATACAGGTGCCGTCCCGCTTCAACATTTCTCTGAGAGGATATGTACCCCATGCTCCGTCATTGCACCATTATTGTTCTGTTTACCCTTGTAATCCACACTGCCATCTTCTCCGATACTGAGGCCAGTACCACAGACACGGGACATGCGTTGCAGGTCATTCGCCTCGGAGTTATCACGCTTTATCATCCGCTGGTTATGTACAGGAATTACCAGCCATTTGTGGATTATCTCAGCAAAACTACTCCCTACAAATTTGAGCTGAAAATCAGCCAGGATTACGTAAGTATCATCAGGTTTCTGTGCGATGGCGTCGTTGATGTAGCCCTGCTTGGCGGCCAGACATATCTTGAAGCAAGTAAGGCTAACTGTGCCAGGCCTCTCCTGGCTACCCTGAGAGATGATAACGAACCGGTCTGCCAGGGGATTTTTATTGCCAGAGAGGATAACAATGCCATAAATGAAATCCAGGACATCAAGGGGAAACGTTTCGCTTTTGCGTCTGAACATTCCACTTCCGGAAATCTTGCTCCCCTGTATCACCTCTATACCAAGGAAAATATACGCCTCGAAGATTTTTCTGAGTACAAAAACCTCAGGTACCATGACTCGGTGGCCAGGGAGGTGCTCAGAGGGGATTTTGACGCGGGCGTGGTCCTTGACTCCGTTGCCAGGAAATACCAGGGAATGGGAATAAAATTTATTGGTCAAACCGATCCATTGCCGGGCTTTCTGCTTGTTGTTCGGCCAGATCTGGATCCCGAGCTGATTCGATCCCTGGAAGATTCGCTTCTTGGTCTTGATTACGATAATCCTGAAGATAGAGCCATAATGAATCAGTGGGATGTCAATATACGATACGGTTTTTCCAGAGTTACTGATTCTGACTATGATCCGATCAGGAAAATGGTCTCGTATATGTTAAAAAAAGGAGTACAGCTGGGAGTGAAACATGAGATTTTTCCTGGGCGTTCAAGGTAAGTTTGTTCTCATAGCTTCGCTCTGTATCTTTATCTTCGCAGGATTCGGTGGATATCTGATTATTAAGCGGGAGGAGAAGCTCTATACCGAGGACACGATTCACCAGGCCAAGATTATTGCAGAGATTTCAGGAGTAATTTTCACCAATGCCCTGGTTTATAAGGAACTGGGCCTTGTGGAAAATGTGGGGCTGACAGATTATCTCGATTATTATGTGTCGGATATGATGCATAAGGACAAACGTATAATTTATCTGGTTGTCCTCGACCCCGACGGTAAGGTGCTTTCGCACAGTAATATCAGGGAATATGGGAAAAAATATACCGACCCGGTGACGCAGAAGGCTCTGCGGGCAGAGAATCTGACAGTTCAGAGGTTAAAGACTGTAGACGGTATCGACATGGTCGATGTTGCGACTCCCTTGAAAATAAGTACCAAGAGTTGGGGAGTATGCCGGATAGGTTTTTCCCTGGAAGAGGTGAACAAAGGGGTCAACGCTCTGAGAAACGAGATAATTTCCATGGTTTCCCTGATGCTCATCGGATCACTGGTTGTTATTGGCTTCTCCGGCAAGGCGTTTGCGACACCTCTTGTAAATCTGGCCAAAACCATGGACCGGATCACCGAAAAGGGAAACCTGGATATCCAGTATCCCGAACCAAGTCGGCGCTATGACGAAATCGGCAGGCTGCAGGCAAGTTTTTCCTGGATGATCAGCAGGCTGCGTGAGGCAAACCGGGAAAAGATGAAAACCATGGATCTCATGTGTCAGACAGAAAAAATGGCCACAGTGGGAAATCTGGCCGCAGGGGTTGCCCACGAGATAAATAATCCCCTTGGCGGGGTGATTCTCTGTTTCAAGAATTTTACAGAAACCGATATGGACGAGAAGTCGAGAAAGATGCACATTGAGGTGATCAACTCAGGACTTCTCAAAATACAGAATACTGTCCAGGGACTTCTTGATTTTGCCAGAAAGACACCCATTGCCATCGCCCCCTCATCCATCAGTTCGATTCTTGACGAAAGTCTCAGGCTGGTGGACAGCCTCCTGGCCAAAAAGGGCATCACTGTTGTCAAGGAACTTTGCGCCGACATGCCGTTGGTTCCAGTGGATTCGGATAAGATCGAGCAGGTATTTCTCAATATCATAATTAACGCGGTCCATGCCATGGGCGAAGAGGGGACTCTTTTTTTTGCCTCGAGAAGAGAAGGTGGCATGTGCCTTGTCTCGATAACCGACACAGGGCCCGGGATAGACCCTGAGGTTCTGCCGAGAATCTTTGATCCCTTTTTCACCACAAAGGAACCCGGGAAGGGGACAGGTCTTGGTCTTGCCGTCTGCAAATCCATTATCGAGCAGCATGGAGGACGTATCGAGGTAGTATCAGAAAAAGGGAATGGAGCGAGATTTATCATTAGCCTTCCCATCAGGGAGACTGAAAAGACATGAAACGCAGAGTTCTGCTGATAGAAGATGAACTTTCGATGCGGCTTGGGGTAAGCCACGCTCTTACCGCCGCCGGCTATGAGGTAACTGCATGTGAGGACGGCAATGAGGGACTCGAGGCATTAAATGAGCATGGCTATGATCTGATCTTAACAGATCTCAGGCTGCCAGGGCTGAGCGGCATGGAGATCCTGACCGAAGCCAGGGAAATATGTCCAGAGACAGGCGTTATTATCATTACTGCCTTCCCGGAGATACACACCGCCGTGTCGGCCATAAAGAAAGGCGCTTTTGACTATCTGAGCAAGCCCTTCACCAATGAGGCCCTGCTCATTGTCATTGAAAGATATTTCAGCTACCGGGAACTCCAGCTCGAAAATGACCGGCTCAAAGAGACTATCAAGGAAAAGAGTCAGTCCGATCATTTTATTGGTGAGAGCTCGGCAATGAAGGCGGTTTTTGATCGGTTGGCCACCGTCGCCCCAACCGACGTTCCTGTCCGGATCCAGGGAGAGAGCGGTACCGGTAAGGAACTTGTGGCAAGTGCCCTTCATAACTTGAGCCAGAGAAAGGACAAGCCATACCTGAAGATAAACTGTGCCGCCATCCCGGAAGATCTGCTTGAATCAGAGCTGTTTGGCCATGAAAAAGGCGCTTTTACCGGTGCTGTTCAGGAAAAGAAAGGCAAGTTTGAAGTTGCCGATGGTGGAACTATTTTCTTTGATGAAATAGGTGACATGCCTCTCGGCCTGCAGGCAAAACTTCTCAGGGTGCTTGAGGATCAGGAAATTACCAGGCTTGGTAGCCATAAAAGTACCAAGGTGAATGTGCGAACAATTTTTGCCACAGCCAAGGATTTGAAAAAGGCTATCAAGGAACGGACATTCAGGGAGGATCTGTTTTACAGGATCAATGTCGTTCCCATCCATCTGCCGCCGTTGCGGGAAAGGGGCGAGGATATAACCGCTCTTGCCGAGCATTTCCTCAAGATCTACTCGGCCAAGTACGGTAAAGAGGGCCTGGATATCTCGCCGGATGCATATAAAAGTCTTCTTGCCTATGATTATCCGGGTAATGTGAGGGAGCTGAAAAACGCAATAGAACGTGCTGTTCTTCTCTCTACCGGCAGCCATATCCATGTTACCCACCTGCCCTCGGAATTCAGAAGAATAGCCGAGGATCTTCCCTGTATAACAGAAGATATGCCTTTGGATGAAGGTGTCAAATGCTATGAAAGACAGAGGATTCTCAAGGCCCTTGAAGAAACCAAAGGGAAGAAGATTGAAGCTGCAGCCAAACTTGGTATCAGCAGAAAGGTCCTCTGGAAGAAGCTCAAGGACCTGGACATAGAGTGTTAAGGGGCTTGATCAGCCCCCTGGCTTTTTACAGGATGAAAAGGTTATGTTCCGTCATCCCGTCCCGGTTTGGGTTTCGGGCGCAGTCTTGTTAGACAGCTGATCCTGTTTCCGACCGCTCTTTCACCAGATCAGAAAATCAGACACGATATTGCAAAGAGGAGAACAGTTCTCCCTTGTTTTTTAAAACCGCTGAAGTTTTCTGTGAGTCAGCGGTGCTTCTCTACATTTTTTTTCTTCTCTTTCAGGCTGTTGTACTTCTTGCCGAACAAAAAGCTCAAACCTTGAAGCGGGCCATCATTTTCTGTAGCTGCTCGGCCAGGCCGGTAAGCTTGGCAGCGGACTCCTTCATCCGGGCCGAGCCCTGGGAAGTGGCAACAGATGCCTGGCTCACCTCGTTGATATCCTGGGCCACCTCGTCGGAGACCGCCGAGACCTGGGCCACGTTTTCCGTGACCTCCTGGATACCTACGGATGCCTGACTGATGTTCTCGGCAATTTCATTGGTGGTCACCGACTGTTCTTCCACGGCGGTGACAATGGTGGCTACGATTTCGTCCACTTCGTTGATCACCGAGGTGATCTGCTGAATCTGGCTGACCGTGGCGTCGGTGGAGTTCTGGATGGAATCGATCCGGTCCTTGATCTCACCGGTGGCCTCGGCGGTCTGTTTGGCCAGTTCCTTGATTTCGTTGGCGACCACGGCAAATCCCTTGCCGGCTTCACCGGCCCGGGCAGCTTCGATGGTGGCGTTGAGGGCCAGGAGGTTGGTCTGTTCGGAAATCTCGGTGATGGTCTCAGTGACCTTGCCGATTTCCATGGCCGCCCGACCAAGCTCGTCGACCTTCTCCGAGGCCGAGCCTGCCTCGTCAACGGCACTCTTGGTGATCAGCTTGGCCTTTTCTGTGGAATTGACAATGCCGTTGATGTTCGAGGACATCTCGTCGGTGGCGGTGGCGACCAGCGAGATGTTGGTGGAGGCCTCTTCGGTGGCGGCCGCGACGGTGGACATATTGGCGCTCATCTCTTCGGCGGACGAGGCCACGGCTCGGGTCTTTTCCGCGGTTTTCTCGGCCCCGGAGACAAATTCGTCCGCCAGGGAACCGAGCTCACTGGAGGAGTCGAGCAGGGTGGCGCCAGTGCCGGAGATTTCCCGGACCACGGTTCTGAGCTGGAGGACCATTTTGTTGAGGTTCTCGACCATGGAACCGATTTCATCCTTGCTTCTGGCTGATATGGTGGCTGTCATGTCTCCGTCGGCAACCTTGCGGACAAAGTCCGTGGCCTCGGAAAGGGGTTTGATGATGGAGGCTTTGAGTACCAGCCAGACGATGATGGTGATCATTGATAAAATAATGACAGTGCTGATAAAAACCGTCCACTTGGCGCGGGTCACGGCCCTGTTGGCCGCATCCAGGGAACTGATGATCTCAAAGGCGCCATGGATATCTCCGACCTTCCAACCTTCCTTGGCCATGCCGGTGGCATCCATCTCGCCTTTGGGCTCACCATGACAGTACAGGCATTCCTTAGTGAGCCGGACCGGCTTGAAATAACGGACCTGGTTGTCCTCGATGATGATTTTCTTTTCCAGGTTATTGCTCTTGATCTCCTGCAGAACCTTGCGCTCAAGATCTGTGGGACTGTTTGCTGGATTTCTTGGTTCCATGGTCGGGACCCGGAAGGTGTAGCCGGCTTCCTCGGCCTTGTCTCCAGCCACCTGCATGGCGGTGATGATCGGCACCGCCTCCACCACCAGCGACGGGTCCAGCTGGTCGAGCGGGGTGATGATCCCGAGCTGCAGCTTGTTGGCCATTCGGTCCCGGGTGGCCTCTGCCATCAGCACGATGCCGGCACTCTTGGAGATGATGGCCTCGACCGCTCCCTGCCTGATGTCATCGATGCGCTGCCAGGTCAGGACAAGGGAAATGATCAGGGGGCCGAACAGGGCGATGCCAAGGATTTTCCATTGAATATTCAGGTTGCGAAACATTGCGATTTCTCCGTGAATTGTACTGTTGCCTTGTTTTGAGCTGGCTTGTGCCACCGGTATCGGTTTAACACTAGGTAGAGTTTACCAGTCGGACAGGTAGTTGTACAGGCGGGCAGGGTGAATTTTTTTTTCAGGCCGTGTCCGGGTGGCATTTTTGTCTTCCCGGCCCTGCCGAATGTGCGTTTTAGGTTGAATAATTGAGCTGAAAGCGCTACAGCATCTGAACTGCGGTTTTGTAATGCAATCTCTACATTTAACTGGAAGGAAGAAGATAATGTCACAGGAAGTTATTGCCCTTGCTGATCGTGTTCTGCAGATACCGCCATCGCCCACCCTGGCGGTGAATGCCAAGGCCAAGGCCCTGAAGGCGGCCGGGGCCGACATCCTTAATTTCAGTGTGGGAGAGCCTGATTTCGATACTCCGGCCCATGTCTGCGAGGCAGGGAAAAAAGCCATTGACGAGGGGCATACCCGCTATACCGCCGTTCCCGGTATTCCGGAGCTGCGTGAGGCCATCTGCCACCGGTTCAGGGAAGATCATGGCTGGGACTACACCATTGACGAGATTCAGGTTTCCTGCGGAGGGAAACATGGCCTGTATAATATCTTTCAGGCCGTGCTCAATCCCGGCGACGAGGTTCTGGTTCCGGCCCCCTACTGGGTGTCCTATCCACCCATGGTTCAGCTGGCGGGCGGGGTTCCGGTGACCGTGGACCTGGATGAGAAGGCGGATTTCGATCTCAATCCCGATGTGGTGGCGGCAAAGGCCACGGACCGGACCAGGGCCATCTTTTTGAACAGCCCTTCCAATCCTACCGGCTCGGTATTTTCCAGGAAGGCCCTGGAAGCTGTGGGGAAAATGGCCCTGGAACGGGGCTGGCTCATCGTCAGCGATGACATCTATGAGACCATGACCTACATGGATGAGCCGCTGCCCCATATCCTCGATGTCCTTCCCGAGCTCAAGGAACAGACCATCATCTTGAACGGGGTCTCCAAATCCTTTGCCATGACTGGCTGGCGTATCGGCTATTCGGCCGGCCCGGCCCATGTGATCAAGGCCATGAACAAGATCCAGAGCCAGTCCACCTCCAATCCGTGCGCACCGGCCCAGTATGCCGCCCTGGCCGCCTTGACCGGTCCGCAGGATTTTCCCAGGACCATGACCGAGGCCTTTCTGCCCCGGCGCGACTTCTTTGTCAGCGATCTCGAATCGATCCCGGGCGTGAGTTGCGTAAACCCCAAGGGGGCCTTCTATGTCTTTCCGAATTTTTCAGCCTATTACGGCAAGTCCTTCAAGGGAAAGAAAATAGAGGATTCCGTGGCCATGGCCGATTATTTCCTCGACGAGGCCCAGGTGGCCTCCGTACCGGGTGCCGCCTTTGGTGCCGATGCCTTTGTCCGTTTTTCCTTTGCCACCTCCATGGAGGTAATCAAGGAAGGAATGGAGCGTATAAAGAAGGCTCTGGCCGCGCTTGCCTGATCTTTCGTGCTGACAGAAACCTTTCCCTTTCCTTTTGAAGAGGCGGTATCCGTGCGGGTGCCGCCTTTTTTAGTTTGCCCGGCATGGCGGGCAAACCCAGCCTGTGTTAAGCAGGCGTCACCCTGACCAGGGGGAAGACAATCCGAATCGTAAGGGCGTTGCTGGTAACGGCAGGGTCTGAAGGAAGCGATAGGAAGTGAGCGGCACATAGCGCAAGCGAACCTGATTCGGCGTATCAGGAGGGTAAGCGTCCTAAATAGCGCGAAGCCCGATACCTGGTCAGTCCTGATACGTGATTGAGGATGTGGTCGCTCACAGGGAGTTCGCCTTAACCGGGGAAGCCTTGCACTGTTTCCGCATTAAGCGGAAAAAGAGAAGCACAAGGAGAAATCCAAGGCGGATCGAAGCGGTGTGAGGTGGCAGATGATTCCGTAGTAGTGATGAAATTCCGGCCTGTGAAGCCTGGTAACAGTGTGGAGGATAAAACCGGGATGACCCAACGGCCTGGTTCGTTGGGGGCAGTTATGAGCCAAAAGCCATATCTGTTGCGAAGGGATGAAGTTTATTTGAAGGTTTTCCGGAATCTATGGACACCTGGCAGACTGAACACAAGCCGTCCGACGGGACGGGGCACGCTATCGGCGGTATGCCGTGACAGGTCCTCTGCCGATTTTGGCCGTTCATCGGAGTAGATGGGAGTGTTGATCGTATATTGCCCATGAGGATAGAAAGCGGTCGCGCCCATTGAAGAACCGAAGTCTCCACGTGGAAATAGAGGAAGGGAAACGCAGGACAGGAGCATGGTTGACGTCTGGTACAGCCTATATGATCGAATGCTGAGCCGGGAGAACCTGGTCAAGGCATTCTACAAGGTGAAATCCTCGAAAGGAGCTGCCGGTATAGACGGCCAGTCCATCGATGATTTTGCCGGATCACTTGCGACCAATATCGATCATCTCCTGACGGAACTGCAGGACAAGAGCTACCAGCCGCTGGCCGTGCGACGGGTGGAGATCCCGAAGCCGAACGGCGGGAAACGGCTACTCGGCATACCTGCAGTCCGTGACCGTGTGGTACAGCAGGCCCTGCTGGATATACTTCAACCAATATTTGACCGCGATTTCCATCCGTCGAGCTACGGCTACCGTCCTGGTCGGAGTTGTCACCAGGCAATCAGCAAAGCCACGATGTTCATCCGGACGTACGAGCGGAAATGGGTAGTGGACATGGATCTGTCGAAATGCTTCGACACGTTGAACCATGACCTGATCCTTGCCTCGTTCCGTCGCCGGGTCAGCGATGGAAGTATTCTTGGTCTGCTGGAGAAGTTTTTGAAAAGCGGTGTTCTGACAGGAGATGGTTGGCAGGCCAGCGAGGTCGGCAGTCCGCAGGGCGGAGTTATCAGCCCGTTGATTGCCAACGTATACCTTGATTCCTTCGATCAGTTTATGAAGAATCGTGGCCACCGCATCGTCCGCTATGCGGACGACATCCTGATCCTGTGCCAGTCAAAGAGCGCAGCCGAAAATGCACTGAACCAGGCCAGTCGTTATCTTGAAGAAGAACTGCTGTTGACCGTCAACCAGGAAAAGACCCATATAAGCCACAGCCTCAAAGGGATTAAATTTCTTGGAGTTTGTATCCACTCCGTGATGACCCGAATACAGCGAGGCAAGGTGAGGGCCTTCAAGGCAAAGGTCAAGGCGATGACCCGGCGTAACTCCCCGGTGAACCTTGAGAAGGTGATAGCCGACCTCAACCGGTTGCTGAGGGGTTTTGCCAACTACTTTCGGATAGCGAACTGCAAGGGTGAGTTTTCTCGGCTGATGAGGTGGATCAGAAGACGGCTGCGTGCTGTTCAGTTGAAGCTGTGGAAAAAGCCGTGCAGGCTACACCGCAGACTGAGACAGCTGGGCTATAGAGGAGAGTTCAAAAGTATCAAGATGAACTCCTGGGCCAATGCAGCAAGTCCACTGAGCCATTATGCCCTTCCCAACAGCTGCCTGCATGGGGAAATGGGGCTCTTTGACCTCGCATCTGTACAGGCCGGAATTTCTGTTTCAGTATGAAGGAAAAATAAACAGGAGCCGTATACGAGGCCCGTACGTACGGTTCTGTGAGAGGGATGAGGCAAGCTTAATTACCTTGCCTCACCCTACTCGATTTTGTTCCGATACGTCTCTTTTACTCTTCAGTTTGTGATTACCATCAATCTTCAGCATTGAAACCGGTGCCGGGCCTCGCTTGTTTCACGGGACGCCATAAACCCGTCCCTGGGGGCTTGACTGTGGCCATCCAGGCCACAGACACCCGTGCAACAAGCAAGCCCCGACACCTTCATTCATCGGTGGCTGAATTTCAGTGGTAATCAGACTTCAGTTTTATTCTGTTCCTTTTCCATGGAGTACTCGGTGAGCAGGGCCTGAAGTTTCCATGGAGAAGACAGGCAGGCCCGGCCGAGACCGCACTCGCTCATCACTTCGCAGAAGCTGAGGAATTCATCCATCAGCCGGGTTGTGATTTTCTCCCGGTGGTGGATGATCAGCAGCTGACGCTGCATGTCGATTCCCTCCACCGGTAAACTTTTGAGCCAGCCATGCTCAATTTCACGACATACGGTCAGCGAAGACAGGCAACCGGCGCCGGCGCCGGATTCCACCGCCTTCTTGATGGCCTCGGTATGACCCAGCTTGGTTTTGATTTTGAGATGTGAGGCGTAGCGGCCAAGCTTTTTCTTGAATATCGCGGCGGTACCGGAGCCCTCTTCCCGGATGACCCAGGTCGTCCGTTCCAGGTCGTCTGGAACCTTGAAGGCCTTCTCGTTGGCCAGGGGATGGGTGGGGCTGACGATGACCACCAGCTCATCCTCGAACCAGGGAACGGCCCGGACCATTTCGTCGCTGACTTGTCCTTCCACAAATCCCAGATCCATCTCGCCGCTGGCGATCCGTTTCTCCGCATACCGGGTGTTGAGTACCAGCATGTTGATGTGGACCGCCGGGTGCATGCGCATGAACGTGCCGATCAGGTAGGGCAGCACATAGTTGCCGATGGTCGAACTGGCGACAATTTCCAGGGAGCCGGCCACGGTGTCCCTTTTTTCGGTGAGCATGGCCTCGATGTTGCCCACCTGGTAGAGAATCTCCTTGGAGAGTGGAAGCAGGTAACGACCACGGTCGTTGAGCAGCAGGCTACGGCCGTGACGGTCAAACAGTGGTCCTCCCAGATTGTTTTCCAGTTCCCCCAGGGCCATGCTGACCGCCGACTGGGTAAGGTATAACTTTTTTGCAGCTTTGGTTACCTGCTGCGTATCCGCAACGGCAATGAAGATTTCAAGTTGGCGCAGTGTGATAGGCATAACTCTCCCGCTTATCAATTTAATTGAACAAGAAGTTGTTGAATCCCAAATTTTCTTTTACGAACATAGCAGGTAATACACCTGAGTCAAGCTGGAATCCTCATCTGGCCGAAGTTTAAGGCAGTTAAAGCAACAATGAATGAAGGTTCATTTTTTTGCTTGACAGGCAGGTTCAGCCTTACTTATATGTGCCATATCGAGTTTGATGCCCGGTGTCGGGCAGCATTGTAATTCACAACTTCTCAGAGGGGCAACATGGATCAACATACCCTGACCAATATCATCTACGTTGCAATCTTCTTCCTCGGGGCGCTGGCTTTCGGCGTCGGTCCCATCATCATTGTCAAGCTCCTCAGTCCGTCTTCCGCTACCCGCAACGTAACCAACAGGACCGGCCAGCTCATCGAGTGCGGTATGGTGCCCATCGGAACCGCCTGGATCCGTTTTGGTATCATCTACTATCTGTATGCACTCATTTTTCTGGCCTTTGATGTTGATGTCCTGTTTCTTTTTCCGGTGGCTGTGGCCTATAACAGCCCCCAGTTCGTCATCCGTGATTTTGTCGAGGTGCTGATCTTTGTCGGCATCCTCTCGCTTGCTGTGGTTTATGCCTGGGTGAAAGGAGTGTTTACGTGGGAACAGAGAAAATACCGTCATCAGTAGTTCAGTTTGCGGCTCTGGACAAGCTGCTGGCCCTGGGGCGGGCCAATTCGCTCTGGCCGATGACCTTCGGCCTGGCCTGCTGTGCCATCGAAATGATGTGTACCGGTGGCTCGCGGTTCGACATCTCGCGCTTCGGCGCTGAGGTCTTCCGGCCGTCACCCCGGCAGTCCGATGTCATGATCGTGGCCGGCACCATCACCAAAAAGATGCTTCCCGGCGTTCTTACCCTGTACGATCAGATGCCTGAACCCAAGTGGGTCATCGCCATGGGAAACTGTGCCATTTCCGGCGGTCCGTTCAAGTTCAAGGGAAATTATAACGTGGTTGAAGGGGCGGACACCTTTTTGCCGGTAGATGTCTACATCCCCGGCTGCCCGCCCAGGCCCGAGGCCCTTCTCGAGGGTATCATGACCCTGGAAGAGAAGATAACCGGCAAGCGCCGCTGGCCGCGCATCCCGCCCGATGGGGTAATGTCATGAGTATAGTACAAGAGACACGCACCGCTCTGCTGGAACTGTTTCCGGAGCTGGCTGCGGCAGAGGCCGAAGCCCGGGCCGCCGCAGAAGCTGCCGCCCTGGCAGAGGAAGCAGTGGAGGCTGATACCGAAACGGAAGCCGTGGAACAGGTCGCTTCTCCGGATGGATCCGGGGAAGGTGAGGCCTCCGCGGAAGAGACCTCGTCTGCAGAGGCTGAGTCAAAGGAAAAGGCCGAGGTAAAAAAGGCTGGTAAGCAAGAGAAAGAGGAGGAGGGTCCGCGCCAGAGTGGCATCCTGGATCTGGAGCACAGCGATCGGGGAGTGCATCTCGATGTACTCCTCGATCCGGACCTGGTGGTCAGGGCAGCCGAAATCCTCGATGGTCTCGGCTTTTCCCTTGAGGCTGTCACCGGCGTAGACTGGATAAAGGACAACCGGATGGAGGTCATTTACGACTACAATCACACCGGCGGTGAACTGTGCCGGGTGGTGGTCCGGACCTTTATATCCCGGGAGAACCCGGAGATCGCCACGATCTCGGAAGTCTTTCCAGGGGCCAACTGGCATGAGCGCGAGACCCACGACTTCTTCGGGATAGTCTTTACCGGTCATCCCTGTCTCGAGCCGCTTCTGTTGCCTGAAGATGCTGATTTTCATCCACTCTTAAAGGACTTCAAGCCATGACTGTCCCGATTCAGATCGCACCTGACGAGGTCTTTGTCCTCAATCTCGGGCCCCAGCATCCGGCCACCCACGGCGTTCTGCGGGTCAAGCTGACCATGGATGGTGAGTATATCGTCAAGGCCGAACCGGTGCTTGGCTATATCCACCGCATGCACGAGAAAATGGCCGAAGCTGGCAGTTTTGCCCAGTTCATGCCCAATACCGCCCGGATGGATTACCTGCACGCCCTGGCCTACAACCATGGCTATGTCCTGGCGGTGGAACGGGCCGCCGGCATCGAGGTGCCGGAACGGGCCGAGTACATCCGGGTCATCACCGTGGAGCTCAACCGCATATCGAGCCATCTGCTCTGGTGGGCCGCCTTTATTCTCGACCTCGGCGGTTTTACACCGCTGCTCTATGCCTTCGATGATCGTGAAAAGATCCTTGACCTGCTCGAACGGATCACCGGCTCGCGCCTGACCTACTGCTACTTCCGGTTCGGCGGCGTATATAACGACATCGACGAGCAGTTCATCGAGGGTACCTACGAGTTCATCAAGCGGCTGCGTTCGCGGATGCAGCGCATGTACCATGACCTGGTCACCGGTAACATCATTTTCCGTAAACGTCTTGAGGGTATCGGTATCATCTCCCCTGAACAGTGCCGCAAATACGGGGCCACCGGCCCGGTCCTGCGCGGTTCCGGGATCAAGTACGATGTGCGTAAAAACGAGCCCTACTCAGTGTATCCGGAATTTGATTTCGATATCCCCGTCTACCATGAGTGCGACTCCATGGCCCGCTACATGGTCCGCATGGACGAGATCGAGCAGTCCATGCGCATCATCGAGCAGGCCCTGGACAAGCTTCCGGACGGGCCGGTGAAGGCCAAGGTGCCCAAGATTCTCAAGCCACCGGCGGGTGATTACTATGCCTGCGTGGAGGCTGCCCGGGGCAGCTTCGGCTGCCGTCTGGTCTGTGACGGAGGCAAGTCGGCCTATCGCCTCAAGCTGCGTTCGCCGACGTTTTCCAATCTGAGCCTGTTCGGTGAAGTCGCCGAAGGCATGCTGCTGGCTGATGCCCTGGCATTCATGGGCAGCCTGGACCTGGTCATTCCCGAGATCGACCGTTAAGGGGAAGAGGTAAGAATAACATGGAAACAAGCATCTGGCGCCCGATTCTCTATCTCATAGGATTCATGGCCTTTGCCGGTCTCAACGCGGCCTACCTGGGCTGGTGCGAGCGGAAGGGCGCGGCCCATATCCAGCGTCGTATCGGTCCCAAGGAAGTTGGTCCCTTCGGCCTCCTGCAGCCACTGGCCGATGGTATAAAGCTGATGAGCAAACAGCTGCTGGTGCCCCAGGGCGTGGACGGCATCCTCTTCAGGGTGGCGCCGGTCCTGGCCATGATCCCGGCCATCACCTCCATGGTGACCATTCCCTTTTCCGACAACATCCAGGCCCGGGCCATCGACTTGTCGGTGCTGCTGATTTTTGCCCTGGCCTCCATCGGCATGTTCGCCATCCTGCTCGGTGGCTGGGCCTCGGCCAACAAGTACGCGGTCATCTCCGCCGCCCGGGCCGTGTCACAGAATGTGGCCTACGAGATTCCCATGCTGGTGACCGTGATCACCATCGTCATGATCACCGGTTCCATGAGCCTGCATGAGATCGCCATGGACCAGCAGGGGGATTCTGGCACTGGAACGTGTTCCGGTTCGACAAGTCGATCCTCATGCCGGTATCCTTCATCCTCTTCTTCATCTGCTCCATTGCCGAGACCAACCGGGCCCCGTTCGACATGGGTGAAGCCGAGTCCGAGTTGATCGCCGGCTTTATGACCGAGTACGGCTCCATGGGATTTGGCCTCTTCATGATGGGGGAGTATCTCAACATCGTTGTCGGCGCCTGCCTGACCACGATCCTCTTCCTCGGCGGCTGGGACTGTCCCTTTGGCCTGTTTCCCGGCGTGTGGTGGTTTCTGATCAAGATCTACGTCCTGATTTTTTCCTTCATCTGGATCCGCTGGACCTATCCCCGGACCCAGATTTACAAGCTGCTTAATCTGTCGTGGAAGATACTGATTCCGTTCTCTCTCGTTAACCTGCTCGTAGCTGCAGCATTTATCAAGGTGTTCTAACCATGAGCGCATACTGGAATGATGTCTTTGGCGGAGCCAAGAGTCTGGTAGTTGGCCTCTCCATCACGGCCCGGGAGTTTTTCAAGCCGGTGGTCACCGAGCAGTATCCGTGGGAGGTGCCGGTCATGACCGAGCGGTTCCGCGGTCATATCGAGCTGGTGGCAAATGAGGACGGTAAACCCAATTGCATTGTCTGCGGCATGTGCATGCGCGCCTGTCCGTCCGGATGCATTACCGTGGCCGGCAAGAAGGAGGAGGGGGCCAAGAAGAAGTCTCTCACCAAGTATGAGCTGGACTTCACCAAGTGCAGCCTCTGCGGTTCCTGTATCGAGAGCTGCAACTTCAACGCCATCCGCTTTTCCAAGGATTACAACCTGGCAGGAACCAGGAAGGAAGATTATGTATTCGATCTCCTTAAACGACTGGAGGAAAAGAGCTGATGCAACCTGTTATCTGTCAGCCGGCTGCTAACCCGTCGCTTTTCACCGCGGAAGGGATGGTCGGCCTGATTTTCCTGTTCTTGATTGCCACGGTTATCACCGGAGCGCTCATCGCCACCATGGCCAGGCGGCTCATCCGCGCGGTGGCCGGCCTGGCGGTCTGCTTCACCGGGGTGGCGGGCATCTACTACTTTCTGCTCAGCCCGTTTGTGGCCATGATGCAGATGCTCATTTACGTGGGGGCGGTCTCTATTCTCATCGCCTTTGCCATCATGCTGGCCGAGCCGGAGTACAAGGATCCCATCGGCCGCAAGAACCCGCCCCTGGCCGGACCGCTTGGCTTCTCGGTCGGGGCGCTTTTTTTTGCCGCCTTCACCCTGCTCGGGCTCAACACCGACTGGCAGGTCTTCCCCCGGGAAGGAACCGGTGACATGCACCACATGGGCATCACGCTGCTGACCACCCATTCCATGGTCTTTGAACTGATCTCCATTGTACTTCTCATTGCCATAATCGGCGCCCTGGTCGTGGCGCGCAGAGGAAGGGACTGATCATGCTGAATCTGTATAACTGTCTCAACACCTATCTGGTCATTGGCGCCATGCTGTTCGGCTTCGGGATCTACGGTTTTGTCGCCCGGCGGACCATCATCGGCATGCTGATCTCCTCGGAGATGATACTGGCCGCCGCCTCCATGAACTTCATGGCCTTCAACCGGTTCCTGGCCCCGAATCCGTCCATCGGAAAGATATTCACGCTGTTCATCATGGCCATTGCCGCCGCCGAGGCCGCCATCGCCATCGCCATCGTGATTGCCGTGTACCGGAACTACAAGAGCATCGATACTGAAGATCTGGTCGATCTCCACGGGTAAGCCTAAGAGGAATAGATCGTTATGGACGCTGTCTCCACAACCGCAAACATTGTCGTAAACTCCAACCTGCTGCTGGCGGTGATGATCCCGCTGTTCGGCAGCCTGGTTGTGATGATGCTCAGGAATCATCCCAATCTCCGGGAGTTCACCTCGTTCTGTTCGGCCGTACTGCTGTTTATCATCGTACTGTCGTTCATTCCGTCGATCAGGGCGGGCAAGACTCTGGTCTACCCGATCTTCCACCTGCTGCCCGGATTGTCGATCACCCTCAGGGCCGATGCCTTTTCGATGATTTTCGCTCTGGTGGCCTCGTCGCTGTGGATCATTGCCGTGTTCTATTCCATGGGCTACATGCGCGGACTCAAGGAACACGCCCAGACCCGGTTCAATGCCTGCTTCGCCCTGGCCATCTTCGGCGCCATCGGTGTGGCCCTGTCTGACAACCTGTTCACCCTTTATCTCTTCTACGAGATCGTTTCGGTCTGCACCTATCCGCTGGTCGCCCATCACCAGGATGAGGAAGGCTATGCCGGAGCGCGGAAATACATTGTCTACCTGACCACCACGGCCAAGCTCTTCCTGTTGCCGGCCATGATCCTGATCTATGTGCTGACCGGGACCCTGGACTTCCCGCATAATATTTTTACCGGTATCATTCCGGTGGATACCAAGGGCTGGGTCGTGGTCATGCTCTACATCTTCTGCCTGCTCGGATTTGCCAAGAACGGTATCATGCCGCTGCACCACTGGCTGCCCGGCGCCATGGTCGCCCCGACCCCGGTCTCGGCCCTGCTCCATGCGGTGGCCGTGGTCAAGGTCGGCGTGTTCTGCACCACCCGGACCATGCTCTACATCTTCGGTGTCGACACCATGAGCGCGTTGAACCTGGGCATTCCCACGGCCTATTTTGTCGGCTTCACCATCATCATGGCCTCGGTGATCGCCCTGACCAAGGATAATCTGAAGTCGCGGCTGGCCTATTCCACGGTCAGCCAGCTCTCCTACATCATCCTCGGCGTGGCCATGCTCACCCCGCACGCGGTGAGCGGTGGGCTTATCCACATCGTCAACCACGCCTTTTCCAAGATCACCCTCTTCTTTGTTGCCGGTGCCATCTATGTGGTCACCCACAAGAAGAACATCTCCGAGATGAGCGGCCTGGGACGGAGCATGCCCTTTACCTTCGGCGCCTTTGCCGTGGCCTCGCTGTCCATGATCGGGGCCCCGCCGGTGGCCGGGTTCGTGACCAAGTGGTACCTGCTGGTAGGTTCCATGGAGGCCCATCAGATCGGTATCCTCCTGATCCTGATCGCCTCCACGGTGCTCAACGTCGGCTATTTCGCGCCGGTGACCTACAAGGCCTTTTTCGGTAAGCGGCCCGTAGGTGAGGAGTCGGTGGGTATCAGGGAGGCTCCGCTCTCCATGCTGATACCAATCCTGATCGCGGCTACCGTGTCTGTGATCATCGGAATCTATCCCAACTTCATGATGCAATTTGTCAAGGCGGTGACAGGATGATTAGGCTGATAGACTATCTGCGGGCCCGGCCCCAGGCCCTGAAACTGGGCTGCTATATCGTGCTGGGGCTGGTTCTTTGTTACTCCCTCTACGTGGACAAAAGCCATGCACACACCTGGGCGGAAAAGCATGTGCCCTTTTTCTGGTCCTTGTTCGGCTTCTGCGCCGCCGGGGCAATCATCGGCATCGCGCACTGGTACGGCCGTTCCGGGATCATGACCAGGACAGACTATTACGACACCAGTGACGACTAGAGTCTCCGGCGCGGAGCACGGCCCGGCGGATGTTCCCCGCCGACCGTGAAAAAACGGATCCTGACCTTGAAAGTTTCCTGCGCCACCCCCGGGTGGACCGGACTTTTACAACACCAAGAATCTGCGAGGATTAACCGACAATGAGTTTTACCCATCCCGCATTCATCCTGATCATCGGCGCGCTTATCCTGCCCCTTGTCCGCGGGCCGTTGCGCAAGCCGTATCTGGTGCTGATCCCGCTGCTCAGTTTCAGTGCCGTGGTCTCCAACTCGGCCCTCTCCGGGCAGTTCATGACCTTCCAGTTCATGGACTGGCAGCTGGTGTTTGGCCGGGTGGACAAATTGTCCACGGTCTTTGCCTACATCATGGCGCTCATGTGCATCATCGGCACCCTGTACGGGCTGCACGTGGAAAAGGCCGAGGAACACATGGCGGCCTGGTTCTATGTGGCCGGCTCGCTGGGGACGATCTACTGCGGTGATTATCTGACCCTGTTCTTCTTCTGGGAAATGATGGCCTTTGCCTCGGTCTTCCTGGTATGGTTCCGGCGCGGGCCCAATTCCCTGCGTACCGGCTACCGCTACCTGCTCATCCACACCATCGGCGGGGTGATTCTGCTGTTCGGTATCATGTTGCGCTACCAGGCCACCGGCGACCTGGCTTTCACCCTGATGGATGTGAAGCATCCTGAGCTCTATACCTGGCTGATCATGATCGGCCTGGGACTGAACGCCGCCATCGTTCCGCTGCACTCCTGGCTGCCCGACGCCTACTCCGAGGCATCGTTCAACGGTGCGGTTTTCATGTGCGCCTTCACCACCAAGACCGCTGTCTACACCCTGGCCCGGGCCTGTGCCGGCATGGATGTCCTGGTTCTGCTCGGCGTGGTCATGGCCCTCTACGGTGTGATCTACGCGGTGATGGAGAATGACATCCGCAAGCTGCTCGCCTGGTCCATCGTCTCCCAGGTGGGCTACATGGTTGCCGCGGTCGGTATCGGTACCGAGATGGCCATCAACGGCGCTTCGGCCCATGCCGTGGCCCACATCCTCTACAAGGGGCTGCTCTTCATGGGCACCGGGTCGGTCCTCTACATGACCGGCAAGACCAAGTTCACCGAGCTGGGCGGTCTCTATCGCAAGATGCCGGCCACCATGATCTTCACCGTCATCGGCTGCCTGTCCATTTCCGCAGCACCCTTTTTTGCCGCCTATGCCTCCAAGGGCATGATTGTGGGCGCGGCCTTTGAGGAACACCTGAACTGGGTCGGCTGGCTTCTCATGTTCGGCGCCACCGGCACCTTCATGTACAACGGCCTCAAGCTGCCTTATTTCCTCTTCTTCGGCAAAGAAAACGGCAGCCCGGAAACCTACGAAAAGGCAGCGGATCCGCCATGGAACATGCAGATGGCCATGACGTTTGGCGCCTTCTTCTGCATCCTGGTCGGCTCCTTTCCCGGCATCCTTTACAGCCTGCTGCCCTATCCGGTGGAATACACGCCGTTTACCGCATACCACTTTGCCGAGACCGTACAGCTGCTCGGCTTTGCCACCCTGGCATTCTATGCTCTCAGGAAATACCTGGTGCCCGAAGACAAGCTCTGCCTGGACATGGACTGGTTCTATCGCAAGGGCGGCGGACTCTTCCTCTGGGTTGCCAAAAATCCGATCCAGTGGTTTGACACCGCCTGGGGGGAGGCCTACCGCGCTGTCGGTCTGGTCAGTCTCATGACCACAGCCCGTTTCTGGAGCTGGTTCGACTGGCACGCCATCGACGGGGTGGTGGATGGCATTGCCCGCTGCGTGCGCGGTATCGGCGGACGGGTGCGGGTGCTCCAGTCCGGACAGATTCAGTACACGATCTTCTATGCTGCGACCTTTGCCGCGATCGTGCTGATTACGTACACACTTTTTCAACTCTACTAAATAGGACGTAAGGGAATGGACGTACTGATCATAAAAGAGGGGTTTCCCCTGCTCAGTTTCCTGATTTTCTTCCCGCTCGCCGGAGCTGTGGTGATGCTGTTTTTTTCCGGTGAGTCCTTTGCCCGGTTCTGGACCCTGGCCATTACCTCGCTGACCGCCATCTTCTCCATTCCGCTGGTCACCGGGTTTGACACCACCACGGCCAAATACCAGTTTGCCGAGGCCCATGCCTGGATCCCGCAGCTGGGTATCAATTACATCCTCGGGGTCGACGGCATCTCCATCCTGCTCGTCATGCTGACCACCATCATCATGCCCTTTTGCGTGCTGGCCTCGTGGAAGTACATCAAGACCCGGGTGACCCCGTTCATGATCTGCCTGCTGATCATGGAGACCTCCATGCTCGGCGTGTTCATGGCGCTTGATTTCGTACTCTTCTACATCCTGTGGGAGTTCATGCTCATCCCCATGTACCTGCTGATCGCCATCTGGGGTGGGCCGCGCAAGGTCTATGCCTCCATCAAGTTTTTTCTCTACACCCTGGCCGGCTCCATCCTGATGCTGGTGGCCATCATCGCCCTGTACCAGAAGAACGGCAGTTTCTTCATCCCGGACATGATGTGGCAGAACTACTCCATGAACTTCCAGATCCTGGTGTTCCTGGCCTTTTTTCTCGCCTTTGCCATCAAGGTGCCCATGTTCCCGTTCCACACCTGGCTACCGGCCGCCCATGTGGAGGCGCCCACCGCCGGTTCGGTCATCCTGGCCTCGGTGCTCCTGAAAATGGGAACCTATGGTTTTCTCCGCTTCTGTCTGCCCATGACCCCGGATGCCACCTTCCTGCTGGCGCCCTATATCCTCTACCTCTCCATCGCCGGTATCATCTACGGCGGATTCACGGCCCTGGCTCAGCATGACATGAAGAAGCTGATCGCCTATTCGTCGGTCGGCCACATGGGTTTTGTCACCCTTGGTATCTTTGTCCTCAACACCAAGGGGCTTGAAGGTGCCATCCTGCAGATGATCAATCACGGTATCACCACCGGTGCCCTGTTCCTCTGCGTGGGCATGATCTACGAGCGCACCCATAGCCGCGAGCTGCGGCTGGCCACCGGGGTGGGCAAGTACATGCCCTGGTTCGTGACCTTCCTGGCCTTCTTTTCCCTGTCCTCTTTCGGCTTCCCGGGCACCAACTCCTTTATCGGCGAGTTCCTGGTCCTGGCCGGAGCCTTTGAGTTCAACAAGGGGCTGGCCCTGGCAGCCATTCCCGGCGCTGTGCTGGCCGCTGCCTACATGCTGCGCATGCTGCAGAAGATCATATGGGGCGGCACCGACAATCCGGACCAGTCCTACCTCAAGGACCTGGGCTTCCGGGAGATTATCACCCTGACTCCGTTCCTGATCTTTGTGTTCTGGATCGGTCTTGGGCCGCAGCCCTTTATAGATATGATGCACACATCGGTGGTCAACCTCCTCGATGGACTGCACAACTGGCAGCAGGCCCAGTCGGTGGCTGATATTATCTTGCGGTAGATCGTAGTAAATTTTTACCTAAGTGCAGGTAACAAAAACAAACCTGCACGGATGTTAACCGAGGACATACCCAAATGGCAATCCTACCAGAACTTACGCTCCTTGCGGCAGCACTGGCCTTCTTTGCGCTCAGTCTGACGAAGCAGCTCAACGCTGGTCAGATCAAGAACACCGCCGTGTTCTTTGGATTTCTCACCTTTCTGGCCTCCATAGTCTGTTTCGGAACCAGGGCATCGCTCTTTTATGATTCCTACCAGGTTGACCAGTTCTCGCAGCTTTTCAAGCTGGTCATGGGATTCGCGCTGCTGGTGGTGACCGTGTTCAGCCAGACCGACAAGGACATCAACATCGAGGTGCGGCCGGAATACTACATGTTCCTGTTCCTCTCGGTACTGGGGCTGATGGCCCTGGTCAGCTCGGTGGAGATGATCTCCATCTTCGTCTCCCTGGAGCTTTCCTCCTTTGCCCTCTACCTGCTCGTGCCCATGCGTGATGACCAGAAAGGGCTCCGGATCCAGATGGAGGCCGGCATCAAGTATATCCTCTTCGGGGTCATGGCCACCGGCTTCATGCTCTATGGCATGAGCTATCTCTTCGGGCTCACCGGCTCCACCTACCTGGCCGAGATCATTCCCGGCCTGCAGAAGGTTGCCTCCCAGCCGGCGGCGCTCTTTGCAGTGCTCATGGTGCTGGGCGGATTCTTCTACAAGCTGGCCGTGTTCCCCATGCATTTCTGGGTTCCGGACATCTACCAGGGGGCCTCCAACGAGACCACCGGATTCATCGCCACCATCCCCAAGCTGGGTGCGGTGGCCATGCTGATCCGCTTTGTCACCATGGCCCAGGGCAACGTGCAGATCATCATCTATCTGCTCATGACCCTGGCGCTGTGCTCCATGTTCTACGGTAACCTTTCCGCCCTGGTCCAGACCGATGTCAAGCGGATGCTCGGCTTTTCCGGCATCTCTCATGCCGGATTTGTCCTCCTCGGTATCCTGACCATGCAGGTGAGCGGCTACGCCACTTCCATCTACTACATCATCGGCTATGTTCTGATGAACCTGGCCTGCTTTCTGGTACTGGCCAATGTATCGAGTAAGGGTGAGAACCTTGCCATCGAGGATCTCAACGGTCTGCACAAGCGCGAACCGGTCCTGGCCTTCATACTGGCCGTTGGCCTCTTTGCCCTGGCCGGGATCCCGCCCTTTATCGGCTTCATGGGCAAGTTCATGCTTCTGACCGGGGCCTTCAAGCAGGGCTATCTCTGGCTGGTCATCCTGGCGGCCATCAATACGGCCATTGCCATCTACTACTACCTGTCGGTGGTCAAGGCCGCCTATACCGCAGATCCCGAAGAGCGTCCCGATGTCACCGTGGACTGCTTCACCAAGACCATCGGCGTGGTCCTGGTCCTGCTGATTATCATCATGGGTGTTTTCCCGGCCAAGATAGTTTCCTTTGCCGGCACCGTGGTGCAGTCCATCATGTAGCTGTTTTTTCCTCTCTTGCAGTACACACAACAGGCCCGGCCGGAGAATTTTTTCCGGCCGGGCTTTTTTTTGTCTGTTTATCAGGCGGGAAAGCCGGGCTTTTCTTTACCATACGCAGGGTTGTGGTATACTGGAGTTACCCTTTGGTCTGTCTTTTGCGACGTTTTCAACGTCCCGGAAGACACCGACCGCTGACCACATTACCCCGGCAGGCAGTTGCAATGGATGTGTATATCGCCCGACAGCCAATTTTCAATGTCCACCTGAAGACCTACGGTTACGAGCTGCTCTTTCGGGAATCCATGGGCGATACCCTGGACAAGGTCACCGGCAGCCGGGCCACCTGCAGCGTTTTGACCAGTACCTTCCTGACCGAGGGCATCGAGGAGATCACCGGCAACAAGCTCTCGTTTATCAACTTCACCGAGGAGCTTCTGGAGAAGAACATCGCCCCCTTTTTTCCCAAGAACAAGATCGTGGTGGAGATCCTCGAGGATGTGCCTCCTTCGCCCAGGATCCTGACCATGTGCAGAAATCTGGTTAAGCTCGGCTACACCCTGGCCCTGGACGACTTTGTCTTTGACAAGCGGTTGATCCCCCTGGTCGAACTGGCCAGCATCATCAAGATCGATTTCCGTCAACTCTCCATGGATGAGATCGAGCGGACCCTGTACCGGCTGTCGAGGTTCAATGTCAAGCTGCTGGCCGAGAAGATCGAAACCCACGAGGAGTTTGAGAAGGCGGTCAAACTCGGATTCAGCTATTTCCAGGGCTATTTTTTCAGCAAGCCTGAGCGGCTGCGGATAAAAGAGGTGGCCTCGACCAAGATAAGCCTGCTGCAGCTGTTGGTGGAGATCAACAGACCGTCGACCACGGTGGACCGGCTGGAGGAGATCATCAGCTCGGATGTGGCCCTTACCTACAAGCTGCTGCGCTATATAAACTCGGCCTATTATTACATGCTCAAAGAGGTGGAGTCCATCCGCCACGCCCTGGTCTACCTGGGCGAGAAAGGGGTGCGCAGTTTCGTCTGTCTGGCCATCGTTTCGGAAATGGCCTTGGACAAACCGGTGGAGCTGGTGCGACTGGCCCTGATCCGGGCCCGGTTCTGCGAACAGCTGGCCACCAGAAGCAGCCGCCACCGGGTGGCCTCCAGCCAGCTCTTCCTCCTGGGGCTCTTCTCCCTGATTGACGCCATCCTCGACACACCGATGAAGAATATCGTCCGCAGGGTACCCCTGGGAGAGGATCTTGTCCTGGCCCTGACGGAGAGAAAAGGTCCCTGTGCCCCTTTTCTCGAGGTTGTTACCAGTTATGAAAAAAAAGATGCCAAAAAATGTCTGGCTGCCCTGAAGAGTATCGGCGTCGACCCGCGGCATGTAGCCCCCATGTATGTCAACGCCGTGAAATTTGTGGCCCAGGCCCTGTCCTGACGATTTTCGCCTTCCAGACCAGCTCCAGGTTTCCTTCGTGATACCAGCCAACCTCACCCTGCATCGGGATACGTATGCCATTAACCATCTGGTAGTTAGAAAAATGCCCTTCCCACGGTACCTGGATGTACCTGTTCCCGAACCGGCCGTATCGTCCCGGACTGTAGATGCCCGTCACCTCACCATTCCTGTTGAATCGGAACTCCAGGGAAACGGTCAGGTCATGTTCCGTCAGGGTGGCCCGGGCGGCTTCTTTGCTGATTTCGTGCCAGCGGACCTTGGCCCGGGGAAGGAGAGCCGTGGGATACCAGACTGCTTCGGCCAGGTATCTGTGCAGGGCGCCGGAGTTTAATTCCGGTACATCGGTGGCGGATGCAAGGGGCAGGAGGGACAAAAGCTGGACCCTGCCCGAGCCAACGCCACCACCGTAACTGTCGACAACACGTAGATGAATGCCACGGACCAGGCGAATTCGGCCATCCCAGAGGAATCTGGTTTCCAGCGGCCAGATCTGGTGCCTGGCGGTAAAGGACATCCACTTGGCGGAGGTCGGACTCGGGCGCTGTTTCCCGCTTTGGCTCAGGGATACCTTTGCGATCTCCGTACGGTTCCCGGACAGGACATGGTGAAAATACTGTGCCACCACAGGTGGCAGATCCTTCTCTATCATCGCTGCTCCGTTTAAGGGTCAGAGCATCCAGTCTGTTTAGACCTCTGGAAGAGGATAGCCCTGTTTCTTGCTTGGTCCCGATGAACTCCACACAGGTGCCTCAACGGTCCAGAGGAGGTTTGACGCTCTCATGGTCATTTCTGTCAACCATTCTGTCTGACAACGATTTTGTGGTAAAACGAGGTCCGCATAATCCATCTTTTTTTCAGCCTGTCTCGACAGATATTCGAGGTGCCACGCTGCAGGATCGATGTATTTACGCGGAATTGCCGTAAATAGCTTTTCGTTCAAGCAGTTACGTGCCTGGAGAAGCTGGGAAAAGGGAGGTTCTTTCCTCTTTTTTTGTTTTGACTTCAAACATTGTCTTTAATAAACTTAAGTAGATACAAGGAAAAAATAAATGGGATCATTTCTCGGAAAGTGATTTCGAGACCTGTTTTAGCCAAATCCGAAAACCGTGGATAACTCCCGGACTCGTCTTGTCCGTTACAACGGAACATTCTTTTCAACCAGCTGGTGCAAACATTTTCATCATGATCACCGTCGTCCTTGCAACCATGGGTCTGCTGCTGGCCTGGGTAAACCCGGCTTTCGCGGTCCAGGCCCATGGTGACCCTGAGGGGATTTTTTCGCACCAGCTTGGCCACCTGCTTTTTGCCATCGGCATGGTCTACATGCTCTTCCGTGTCCATCGTTCCACCCTCCAGACCCCCGGCTGGCGAGAGTTCCGCATTTTTCTCTGGCTGATCATCCTCTGGAATGTGCAGACCTTTATCGGCCACTGGTTACTTAAGTATGTAACCCCGGACCATTTTGTCCTGACCAACGGCCACATTGTCGCCTTTAGGGCCGACAATCCGCTGGACTGGTACCTGTATTTCTGTCGTTTTGATCACCTGCTGCTGGTCCCGGCCTTTTTCTTTCTATTCAGAGCCCTGAACAGATGGAGAGCCCAGGCATGATACTTTCCTGGTGGCCGGTTGTTATCTGCGATATTGCCGGGGCGGTGGTAACGCTCGGCCTGGCGTTTGCCAGCCTCAGGGCCGCCCGGCAATGGATGAGCCGGCGGCCCGATGATGTGTTTCGGCAGTATATCTATCTGCTGACCATCGCCATTGTCTTTTTCGCTGTTTCCCGCTCCTTTGGTCACCTGGTCAAACAACTTCTGCTGCTGGGCAACATGCCCGGCATCTGGCGGGCCGTCGCCCCGGTGAGCGGTTCGGTCAACAGCGCTGTCTTCGTGGTGATCTTTGCCTTTGGCATCTATTTCCACCGGTTCCGAACGGTGCACGAGGAACTGGAACAGCACAAGCATCAGCTGGAACAGCTGGTGGAGGAGCGCACGCTGGAACTGGAGCAGACAAACTTCAAGCTGGAAGAAGAGATTGCCGAGCGGCGCCACATTGAAAAACAGCTGCTTGAATCGAGGGCCACCCTGGAAAACATCTTCAACAGCTCGGTGCCCACCTGCATCACCCATCTTGATTTCACCCTCATGCATGCCAACCAGGCGTACCGGGAGATATGGCCTTTCAGGGATGAACAAAGCGGTGTCAAGTGTTACGAAAACCGGCCCGGTCCCAACTGCCAAACCGAAAAATGTACCTTGCGCCGGGTGGTGCACGGGCAGCAGGAGATTGTGACCTATGAGATGGCCAAGGAACTGCCCGGGAAGGGATTACGTCATTATCTCGTTACCGCCAGCCCGTTCCGTGATGCCCAGGGAAAACTCGTCGGCATTATCCAGAACTTCCAGGATATCACCCCCCGCAAGATGGCGGAGCGTGCCCTGGCCGCGGAACGGGAACGCCTCGCCATCACCCTCAATAGCATCGGCGACGGGGTTATCTGCACCGGCACCGACGGGCGGGTGACCCTCTTTAACTCCATGGCCGAAAAACTCACCGGCTGGAGCAGCGTCGAGGCGATCGGCCGTCCCCTGGAAAAGATCTTTCGGCTGGTCAACGCCCGCACCGGCGTGCCCTGCGAGAACCCGGTGGACAAGGTGCTGACCACCGGAAATATCGTCGGATTGGCCAACCACAGTCTCCTGGTTGGTCGCGATGGAAAGAAACGCCATATCGCCGACAGCGGTGCGCCGATCCGGGACCATGACGGGGCGATCATCGGGGTAGTGCTGGTCTTTCGGGATGTCACCAGGCAACTGCAGATGGAAAAAGAACTGCAAAAGATCCAGAAACTGGAATCCATTGGGGTGCTTGCCGGTGGTATCGCCCATGATTTCAATAACCTGCTTGTGGCCATTATCGGCAATCTCAGTCTGACCGAACGGCTGGTCGATGCGGACAGCAAGGCCCGGGAGCTGGTCCATAACGCCAAGGCCGCATCTCTGCGGGCCAAGGAGCTTACCTGTCAGCTGCTCACCTTTGCCAAGGGTGGTGCCCCGGTGAAGAAGACCTCGTCCCTGGCCGATGTCATCCGGGAGTCGGTGGGGTTTGTGCTCCATGGTGAGAAGGTGAACTGTACCTTCCAGATTCCCGATGATCTCTGGCTTGTGGACATTGATCAGGGACAGATCAGCCAGGTCATGCAGAACATGGTCATCAATGCTCGGGATGCCATGCCCGACGGCGGGACCGTCACCATAAGCTGCGTTAACCTGGAGGATATCACCGGCGAGAACATACCCGGTGTCGACGATGGCCCCTTTGTCCGGATCACGGTCAGTGATACCGGCTGCGGCATCGACCCGGCACTGATGGAGCGGATTTTCGAGCCCTACTTCACCACCAAGGAGGCGGGGAACGGGCTGGGACTGGCCATCTGCCACTCCATCATCAGCCAGCACGGCGGTCATATCACCGTGGAGTCCCGCCGGGGTGCCGGGAGCTCGTTTAAGATCTATCTGCCCGCAGCTCCAGTCGCCCGGGAGACCGCGCCGGTGGCAAGCGACCAGGTCCGTACCGGACGTGGTGGAGGGCACGTCCTGGTCATGGACGATGAAGAACTGGTGCGCGAAGTGACCCGCTCCATGCTGGAAGACCTGGGCTATACTGCAGTGACCGTGACCGAGGGCCGGGAGGCTGTCCAGGTTTTCCGCCAGCATCAGGAGGCCGGCACCCCCTTTGACATCGTGATCATGGATCTCACCGTTCCTGGCGGTATGGGAGGCCGGGAAGCCGCGGTGGAAATTCTGGCCCTGGATCCACAGGCCAGGCTCGTTGTCTCCAGTGGCTATTCCAACGATCCTGTGATGGCCGATTGCCGCAAATATGGCTTTGCCGCCGCCCTGGTCAAGCCCTTCACGGTCCACGAGCTCGAAATCATCCTCGCCGAGCTTGCGTGAGGGAGTTTCCCGGGCCAGGCCCACTGCAATACCTTTCAGCTGTCGTCTGGCCGGCCTGTCAGCCGGGATCTCTCAGTTTCTTGTCTTTTCATGGGTTCCTGTTCCTGCAGTTGACGATTGTCATTGCCTTCGGGGTGTGGTAGCTGTAGATCCTGAAACCATGCCCGTTTGTCTGTCCGGTATCTTTACAGAGGAGTGAACGATGAAAAGGCTGTTGTTGTGTGTCGCACTGAGTTTTTTCGCCCTGGTTCAGGGTGTCCAGGCAGGGGAATATCGGATCTCGGTGAATCAGTTTGTCGAGCATCCGGCGCTGGATTCCGTGCTCAGGGGCATGCAGGATTATTTCAGTGAACATGGTGTGGAGGTGCAGTGGAAGGTGCATAACGCCCAGGCCAACATGGGCACTGCCACCCAGATTGCCCAGCAGATGATAGGGGAAAAGGCCGATCTCCTGGTGGCCATTGCCACCCCTTCGGCCCAGGCCTGCGCCCAGGCCTTGAACAAGGCCCCGGCCAGCATGAAAAGGCCCCTGCTCTTTACTGCGGTGACCGATCCGGTGGCTGCCGGGCTGGTGCGGGATCTGCAGCATCCCGGCGGCTACATCACCGGGGTGTCGGACCTCCTGCCGGTGGAAAAACACGTGGAGATGATCAGGGAGTTCCTGCCCGGCCTAAAACGGCTCGGAGTGCTCTACAACGCAGGTGAGGCCAATTCCAAATCCATCATTGCCAGCCTGAAAAAACTCTGCTCCGACCAGGGCATCACCGTGGTCGAGGCCACGGCTTCCAAGACCGCCGATGTGTACCAGGCCGCCAAGAGCCTGGTGGGCCAGGTGGATGCGGTGTTTATCCCCACGGACAACACCATTGTCTCGGCCCTGGAGTCGGTCATCAAGGTCGGCACCCAGAACCGGCTGCCGATTTTCGCCGCTGATGTGGATTCGGTGGCCCGGGGTGCGGTGGCAGCCATGGGCTTTGATTATTACCGCCATGGGCTCCAGACCGGTGCCATGGCTCACCGGATTCTCGAAGGAGCCGATCCCGGCGGTATCCCGGTGGAGTTCCAGAAGGACCTGGAACTGCACATCAACAGGAAATACGCCACCCTCATGGGGGTCGTTCCCCCAAGAGACCTACTGACCAGGGCGGCCAGGATCTACTGATCCGGCCGACCGTTCAGCCGACAGGTACCACAACTTTCCAGGGGAGCGGCTCATGACCTTGTACGCGGCCACCGGGGCCATAGAGCAGGGGTTTGTCTATGGCATCATGGTGATCGGGGTCTATCTGACCTTCCGTATTCTTGATTTCCCGGACCTGACCGTGGACGGCAGCCTGCCCCTGGGAGCCGCCATCTCAGCGGTGGCCATCACCAGCGGCGTCAATCCCTATCTTTCGCTGGTCTACGCCATGGGCGGCGGCTTCCTGGCCGGGATGGTGACCGCGGTGCTCAACACCAGGTTCAAGATCCTCCATCTCCTGGCCTCCATCCTCACCATGATCGCCCTCTATTCCATCAATATCCGCATCATGTCCGGCCCCAACGTGGCCCTGCTAGGAGTGAACACGGTCTTTGACCCGGTTATCGGCCTCGGCGTGCCGCCCCATTACGCGGGTCTGGTGGTCTTTGCCGCCTTTGCCATCCTGGTGGTTAGCGCGATTATCTGGTTTCTCGGCACCGAGCTTGGCCAGGCCATGCTGGCCACCGGCGACAACCCGCAGATGATCCGCAGCCTTGGGGTCAACACCCATACCATCATTATCCTTGGGGTGGGGCTGTCCAACGGTCTGGTGGCTTTCAGCGGGGCCCTGGTGGCACAGAATCAGGGTGCAGCCGATGTGGGCATGGGGATCGGCACCATTGTCGCCGGCCTGGCCTCGGTGATCATCGGCGAGACCATCTTCGGCACCAGGAGCACGGCCAGGGCCTTTATCGCCGCCCTGCTGGGCTCCATTGTCTACCGGATGGCCATTGCCCTGGCCCTGGGGCTCAATATCGGTGGTTTTTCCTTCAATCCCAGTGACCTGAACCTGATCACGGCCATCCTCGTAGTCGGGGCCCTGATCGCTCCGCAGCTCAAAGACAGGTTCCTGAACAAATGAAGCCAGAGTTTCGTCACAGTGGCAGGGAGCGGATACAGCGGTGATTACCCTTACAGACTGCAGCAAGTACTTCCACAGGGGAAGCGTGAACGAGGTTTTTGCCCTGAACCGCATCAACCTGCAAATCGAGGAGGGCGATTTCGTCACTGTCATCGGCTCCAACGGGGCCGGGAAATCCACCCTGCTCAACTGTATTGCTGGCTGCTTCTTTCCCGATAGCGGACGGATCCTGATCAACAATCACGATGTGACCCGGTGGCCGGAGTACAGGCGGGCCCGGTTCATCTCCCGGGTCTTCCAGGATCCCCTGCTGGGGACCTGCCCTTCGGCCACCATTGAACAGAACCTTGCCCTGGCGCTTCTGCGGGGCAAGCGCCGTGGTCTACGCCGCGGCGTCAAGGCCAGGGACCGGCAACTGTTCCGTGACCGGCTGGCGCAGCTGGGCCTGGGCCTGGAAGAGAGGCTGCTCGACCGGGTGGGTCTGCTCTCCGGCGGCCAGCGTCAGGCCCTGACCATGCTCATGGCCACCATGGTCCGGCCCGAAGTCCTGCTCCTCGACGAGCACATCGCCGCCCTGGACCCCAAGACCGCCAACCAGATTCTCACCCTGACCAGGGATATCGTCGCCGAGCAGGGCCTCACCACCATGATGATCACCCACAACATGCACCACGCCATCAACTTCGGCAACCGCCTCATCATGCTCCACCAGGGCAGGATAATCCTGGACGTCCGTGGAAAAAAGAAAAGCGGCCTCACCGTCGAAGACCTGGTCCGTCAGTTCTACGAAGCCCAGGGCGAAGACCTGGCCCTGGATTCTATGCTGCTTGCCTGAGACGAGTTACATTTTTTCCCTTGAAATATCGGCCTGGTGCGTACCCTGTGATCAGGTACCTTGCTCACTTCCCCCTCCCATGTTGCCTATTGCTGTACTATGTTGATCCAGGCGAAAAAATAATATAATATATAAACTATGGAACATAAAAATATCATAAAAAGACGTCTGCAGGAAACCATTACCGGACGGCTGTTCAAGGGTAAAGTGATCATTGTGCTCGGGGCCAGGCAGGTCGGCAAGACCACGCTTGTTGAAAATATCCTCTCTGAGTTGGACGCTCCTGTTATTGAACTCAATGGCGATGAAGCAGACGTCCGGGAACTGCTTGCCGATACCACCTCAGCCAGGCTGCAGGCCATTGTCGGCAGAAATAAAATTGTTTTCATCGACGAGGCCCAGCGAATCAGCAATATCGGTCTGACCTTAAAACTGTTTGCCGACAAGCTCAACGACATTCAGGTTATTGCCACCGGCTCCTCATCCTTCGAACTCTCCGCAAAAATAAACGAGCCGCTCACCGGCAGAAAATATCAGTATCTGCTTTATGCGCCATCGTATCTGGAGATGGTTGACCACCATGGCCTGCTGACGGAAAACAGGCTCATTGAGCACCGGCTGATCTACGGTTATTATCCGGAAATCATCACCCATCCCGGTGAAGAACAGGAGCTGCTGCAACTGTTGAGTGACAGCTTCCTGTATAAAGATCTGCTGCTTCTGGAGGATGTCACCAAGCCCGTTCTTTTTGAAAAACTGCTCAAGGCTCTGGCCCTGCAGCTTGGTTCTGAAGTTTCCTTCAATGAACTCAGCCGCCTGATCGGCGCCAACCACCAGACCGTTGAAAAATATATTACTCTTCTGGAAAAGGCCTTTGTCATTTTCCGGCTGCCCGCATTTTCCAGAAACGTGCGCAACGAGATCAGGAAAGGAAAAAAATTCTACTTTTATGATAACGGCATCCGCAATGCCATTATAAATAATTTCCAGCTCCCCTCCCAGCGTACCGACATGGGACCGCTGTGGGAAAATTTTCTGATCAGTGAACGGACAGCAATTCCCGGACAAGCCTGAAACGTAGGTATAGCGTGAAATCTTACGACATTTTTCGTAAACTTTTTATCCAATCCAGAGGATCGGACCCAACATGCAAATATCGACGGTGTCATCATAACCTACTGGAATAACGACGATAAAAAACAAGATCCCGGTTATTTTTTTCTTGACAAGGCCTTGAAAGGGCGGTTCGCGTTTTTCTATGTGATTTCAATTAGTTGCATAGGAGAACGCCATGGACCAAATCAAACTCTACAACGTGGAACGTATTGTCAGCCTCATCACGGATCAGACCAAAACGGTGCGAAAGCATTGCAATGCTGATAACTTTATCCGAGTATTGCGCCGATGTTTTCAGGCGATCCCTGATCACCGCCAAGTCAGCAAAACGAGCATCTCCCTCGATGATGCTCTCATGTCAGCATACGCCATGTTCTCCCTCAAGGATCCCTCGTTGCTGGCTTTTGAAAATCGACGTCTCAACGAGGCCGAAAATCTGCGTGCCGTATTCGGTATCGAAAACATCGCCTCCGACACCCAGATGCGGGAAATCCTCGATCCTCTTTCGCCGCGTGAATTCAGATCAGGTTTTACCGCGGTATTCCGCATCCTCCAGCGCGGCAAAGACCTCGAAGCCATGACCTGTCTGGATGGACACTACCTGATCAGCGGTGACGGTACCGGTTTCTACTATTCGACAAAAGTCGGCAATGATTTCTGCCTCAGAAAGAAACAGGAAAACGGTAAACATGCCTACTACCAGCAGATGTATGGAGCAGCCATTGTCCATCCTGACAAACGGGAAGTCATTCCCTTCTGTCCCGAAATGATCAGCAACCAGGACGGCACCAGCAAGCAGGACTGTGAGCGGGCTGCTGCCCAGCGTTTCTGGCGAGAGTTCCGTCGCGAACACCCTCATCTTCCAGTCATCGTCACTGAAGACGCTCTGAGCAGCAATGCACCGCATATACGGGAGCTCAAGGCCTTGAACCTGCGTTTCATTCTTGGTGTCAAACCAGGTGACCATCAGTTTCTGTTCGAGCAGTTCGATGCCTCTGTCGAGACGGGTAAAGTGACGGAATTCAACATGGATGATCCCAGGGATCCAAAGAAATATCATGTCTTCCGCTACGTCAATGGCCTGTCCCTGAACAAGTCCAACCAGGATCTGAAGGTCAACCTGCTCGAGTACTGGCAAGCTGACGACAAGGGCAATGAACTGCGGTTTGCCTGGGTGACCGACCTGGAGATCACCAGGGAGAACGCCTATGAGATCATGCGGGCGGGCCGGGCCCGGTGGCGTATCGAAAATGAGACGTTCAATACCTTGAAGAACCAAGGGTATCATCTGGGACACAACTATGGCCTGGGGGCACAACATCTTTCAATGGTATTCACCACTCTGATGGTGCTGGCGTTTCTGGTTGACCAGGCTCAGCAGCTGGGATGCTGGCTTTTCCGCAAGGCCTGGGAAGAGTCCAGAAGCAAACGTCAGCTCTGGGAGAATGTCCGTAGTCGATTCAGGGAACTTCCTGTAGACTCGATGGAAACACTCTACCGGAGCATTGCTTTTGGCATCAAGGGGTACGTCGTCGAGGTGATCGAACCTGACGATGTGATGACCTGACCCGCCGTCAATCGGTGGGCTATATCAAAGAGCACGACCTGCCGCAAACAGGAGCGGCAAGGTAAGGGTGCAACTATGCTTAATTGTCAGGATATATCCCTTTTTTGGTTAACAACTTGGCGCATGATGGCGTGATCAAAGCGAAATAGCTTTACCGTCCCCCTTGGGTGAACATAAATCTGCGCCTACCATGGCTCAGAATGCCCTTCACCGGGAATAGCTGGTGAACGGATGAAATCTCTTTCCCACATGGGTCTTGATGCAGAAAGATACTTCTGGAGGACAACCCAGCAGCAGGAAATAGACTATATTGAAGAAACAGCGCAGTCTCTGACCGCCTGGGAATTCAAATGGAACCCAGAGGCAAAGGCGAGAATCCCCAAGACCTTTACCCGTGCCTATCCGGAAGCTCGGTGTGCCGTAGTGACGCCAGAAAATTTCACTGAATTTTTAACCACCGAGACAGATTGAAAAAATGTCAAACGCACGAGTAATTCGTCACTGGCGCCCCATCTTCGAAGTATCCACTTATCTGCACGATCGCGGCTTCCGCCGATGGGGAGTGGGGGATTACTCCGGCAAACCGTAGCCGCCGCCGCCCGGGGTTTCGATGCGGATGCGATCGCCGGGGGCGGCCTGGATTTCGTTTTTACCGCCCAGGTTGATGGTGGTCCCGTCGGCGTGGATGAAGAGGTTGCGGCCGCGTTTTCCCGGTTTGCCGCCGGCAAGGCCGTAGGGGGCAAAGACGCGCCGTTCAGAGAGGATACTGACCTGCAGCGGGGCCAGGAACTCGATTTCCCGCACCAGGCCGTCGCCGCCGTGGAATCTGCCTTCACCGCCCGAGCCGTGGCGGATACTGAACTCGCGCAGCAGAACCGGGAAGCGGCGTTCGAGGATTTCCGGGTCCGTGATCCGGGTGTTGGTCATATGGGTGTGGACCCCGGACTGGCCATGCCAATCAGGTCCGGCCCCGGCCCCGCCGCCGATGGTTTCGTAGTAGCCGAACTCGGAGTTGCCGAATGTGAGGTTATTCATACAGCCCTGGGACGCGGCCGCCATCTCAAAGGCCCTGAGAATCACATCCACCACCCGCTGGGAAGTCTGGACGTTGCCGCCCACCACCGCGGCGTCCGGCGAGGGATCGAGCAGACAGCCTTTGGGGATGCGGATATCCACCGGTGCCAGGCAGCCGTCGTTCAGGGGCAGGTCTTTTTTTATCAGGCAGCGCAGGCTGTAGAGGATGGCCGACTTGGTCACCGCCCGGGGTGCATTGCAGTTGCCCCAGATCTGCGGATCCGTGCCGCCAAAATCAAGCACCGCACTCCCGGTGTCCCGGTCGATGGTGAGCCTGAGGGCAATCCTTGAGCCATCGTCGAGAAAATCCTCTGCCTCCACGCTCTCCTGCCGCGCCAGGCCGTGGTTCCCGGCAAATTCCCGCAGACTCTCCCGTACCGCCTCTTCGGCGGCCTCCTGCACATGTCCCATGTAGGCCTGGACCACGTCCAGGCCAAAATGATCCACCATCTCGAGGATCAGGTCAATGCCCTTCTGGTTGGCGGCGACCTGGGCCTTGAGGTCCGAGAGGTTGTCGGACAGCCGCCGGGAGGGATGGGGTCCAGCCAGCAGCAACCTCCTGATGCCCTCTTCCTGGAAGACGCCGTCCCGGACCAGCTTGAAGGAGAGGATGGCGGCTCCTTCCTCGCTGAGCTGGCGGGAACTGGGGGGCATGGAGCCGGGCGAGATACCGCCGATGTCGGCATGATGGCCCCGGCTGGCCACCCAGAAGATTATTTCCGGGTGACTGGTGCCTTCCCGGTGGTGAAAGACCGGGGTCATGACCGTGATGTCGGGCAGGTGGCTGCCGCCGGCGGCCGGGTGGTTGGAGACCAGCACGTCACCGGGAAAGATGTCGCCCTGCCGGCGGCGGATCTGTTCCCTGACCGCCTCGCTCATGGCGCCGAGGTGCACGGGCACGTGCGGCGCATTGGCCACCAGCTCGCCCCGGGCATTAAACAGGGCGCAGGAAAAATCCAGCCGTTCCTTGATGTTGGTGGAGATGGCCGTTTTCTGCAGCATGCGGCCCATCTGCTCGGCAATGGACATGAACAGGTTGCTGAAGATGGCCAGGTTGACCGGGTCGATGCGGGTATCCACCCGCCGGCTGTCCACTGTCTCTCCCACCTCGATCTCTACGTCCCCGTAGGTTGTGATCCGTGCCTGGCAGCCCGGTTCCACCAGGATGGTGGTGGTGTCGTGGATCAGGATGGCCGGGCCCTTGATTGTTGTTCCCGGCGCCAGGGATTCCAGGGCAAAGATGTCGGTATCGTGCCAGGAACCGTCAAAATAGCACGGGTGGGTGCCCAGCCGGGTAACGGAGCAAGGTGTTTTTGCAAGCTCCCTGCGGTGCAGCCTTTCCGCCTTGCCCAGGGCCCGGACCCGCAGGTCATCGACCAGGATTTCCCGGTCGCCAAGCGTGAAACCGAATTCGCGCTGGTATTCCCTGGCAAAGGCGGCCCCGAAATCACCGTCTTCGGGCTCCTGGATCATCAGCGGGGTGTCCGTGCCCTGGTAGCGCAGGTGCAGGTAGCGCTGTACCTGGATGGTGTCCCGGGTGAAGCCCTGGCCAAGCAGCTCCTCCATGGCCTGGTCGCTCAGTTCGTCGAGTTCCTGCTTAAGCACCGGCTGGTTTGCCCGGTTCCAGGTCAGGGCCGAGGGGCGCTGCCGCTGGCTGACCACGTCGGCCATGCCGATGCCAAAGGCGGACAGGATGCCGGAAAACCGGTGGATGAAGATTTTTTTTATGCCCAGCTTGCGGGCAATGGCGCAGCCGTGCTGGGGTCCGGCCCCGCCAAAGGTGGCCAGGACATGTTCCTTGATGTCAAAGCCGCGCAAGACGGAGATCTCCCGGATCGGCCGGACCATGACCTCGTTGGCCACGTCGAGAAAACCCAGCGCTACCTCTTCCACGCTGAGCGGCTCCAGCCCTTTTTCCCGGTAGCTGCGGTTGATCTCTTCGGTCAGCTCGGCCATGGCCTGGTAGGCGCCGTCCCGGTCCAGGGGCTGGTTCTCGTCCGGCCCGAAGATGTGGGGGAAGTACTGCGGCTGGATCCTCCCCAGAACCAGGTTGGCATCGGTGATGGAGAGGTAGCCGTTTTTCCGGTAGCAGACCGGGCCGGGATGGGCGCCCGAGGATTCCGGGCCCACCTTGAACATGTTGTTTTCAAAAAAGAGCCGGCTGCCGCCCCCGGCGGCCACGGTCTTGATGTGCAGCTGCGGGGCCTGGATGCGGACCCCGGCGGTCCGGGTTTCAAAGGTCAGCTCGTACTCGCCGCCGTAGCGGGAGACATCGGTGGAGGTGCCGCCCATGTCAAAGCCGATCACCGGCTGGCCGGTTTCGCGGTGAAAGGTCGTCATGGCATAGCCCACCACGCCTCCGGCCGGGCCGGAGAGGATGGCCCGCGAGCCGCTGAACTTTTCCGCGTCTACCAGACCGCCGTCCGACTGCATGAACAGTACCCGGGTGTCCTGGAGATGGTTGTCAAAGCCGCGGCGGAAACTGGTCAGGTAGCTGCGGATGTGCGGATTGAGGTAGGCATCCACCATGGTGGTGTCGCCCCGGGCCACCAGTTTGACCATGGGCATGACCTCGCTCGAGAGCGAGACCTGGGTGAAGCCAAGCTCCCTGGCTAGCCGGGCCGCGGCCTGCTCGTGTCCGGCCCAGGCATAGCCGTGCATGAAGACAATGGCCACCGAGGTGATGCCGCGGGCCCGGATCTGCGCCAGTTCCTTTTTAAGGGGTTCCAGCAAAATGGGCTGGAGGATGACGAACCGCTCCCCGGTCACCCCCTCCACCACCTCGTGTTCGCCGGGATCGGTGTCCGGCCGCAGGACCTGCAGCCGTTCATCCACCTCCACCACCTCTTCGTAGAGCAGCTCGGGTTTGCGGATTTCCAGGTCAAAGAGATCGGGCCGGTCCTGGTAGCCGATCTGGAGGATGTCGCGAAAGCCCCTGGTCACCAGCAGGGCGCAGCGGGCTCCTTTGCGCTCCAGCAGGGCATTGGTGGCCACCGTGGTGCCCATTCGGATCCAGTCGATCTGTTCGGTGGGGACACTGTCCGGATCGATGGGGCACCCCAGCACCTCCTGCAGGATGCGGCGGATCCCCTCGCGCGGGGCATCATCGTAGTTGGCCGGGTCCTCGGAAAGCAACTTGACCACCCTGTAGCCCGGAACGCCCGGCACCTCGGCATAAACATCGGTGAAGGTGCCGCCACGGTCGATGGAGAAACGAAAAGTTTTTCCTTTTTCTTTTGCTTTCAGCATGGTGTTGTTAGGTGTTTTCATGGGCTTTTCAGGCCGGGTTGCCGGCCCGCGGTTTTGTTGCTCAAAAGGGCTGGGGGACCGGGAGTATCAGGAATTTCCGAGGTGTTGCAGCAGCTCAAGAAGTCTTGAGACCAGGTGTTGGTGATAGATCCGTCCTTTTTCAGGGGTGGCCCTGGTCGGCGAGCCGGTGATGGTGTCACCGGTCCGTTCCCTTAGTTTTTCCATATCGTTGATTGTTGCCGGCACATAGCAGAGCGAATCACGGGAGCTGCCCGGATCGAGATGATACAGGGTCCGTTCCGGATGGGGCGCGTCGTGGAATCTGTCCGGGCGCAACAGTTCGGGGGAGCAGTGCATCATGTGGGAGATTTCCTGCTCGTCCCCATGACCGATGGAACCCATCTGCTCCCGGGCGATGACTTCTTTTGCCATGTGGGCCAGGTCAAAGAGGTACACCCGCACGCCGAGTTCTTCCTGGATCCGCTGAGCGCTGATCTGCAGCCAGGGAATGTTGACCAGACGGTGGCCGTTGATGACCACGAAAAGTCTGAAGCCGTGCCGAGCCAGGGAGCTGACAAGGTCGAAAAACAGCTCGATGAGGATTTCCGCCCGGATGCTTACCGTTCCCGGGACCACCAGGTGGTGTGGGCTCCAGCCGTACCAGAGCGGCGGGGCCATGAGGACGCCGCTTCTTTCCGCCCCTTCCTCGGCCACGGCCAGGGCCACATGGGTGTCGGTGCCCAGGGGGGCGAAGGTGCCGTGCTGTTCGGTGGAACCGACAGGGATGATGATCCGGTTGTCGTCTTCCAGGTAGGCGGCCACGTCCTGCCAGCTGTTTTCTTCCAGGCGAAAGGAGATCATGGTTACTTGCTGATCATCAGGTTGGGCAGATACAGGGCGATCTGCGGAAAGAGTGTGATGATGGCCGTGGTGATGACCATGAGAATGAAAAAGGGAAAGGCGTGCCGGGCGACCCTGGTGATGGGTTCCCTGGTCAATCCCTGGATGACAAAGAGGTTGAATCCCACCGGCGGGGTTATCTGGCTCAGTTCCACCATCAGGATCAGATAGATGCCGAACCAGATCGGGTCGAATCCTGCCGCCGTGACCATGGGCAGGGCGATGGGCAGGGTCATGACCACGATGGAAAAACCGTCCAGCAGGCAGCCGAGCACGATGTAGACACAGCCCAGCAGAACCATCAGGGTGTAGGGCGAGAGGTGGAGGTCCAGGATGGCCTGGGTGATGGCCGCCGGGATGCCGAGAAAGCCCATGGAGCGGGAGAGAAACCCGGCCCCCATGACAATGAGCATGATCATGGCATTGGTCTTGACCGCGCCCATCAGGCATTCCATGAGAATCTTCGCGTTCATGCGGCGGTTCACGAAGGCAAACACCGTAGCCCCGAACACGCCGATGGCCGCCGCCTCGGTGGGGGTGGCCACTCCGGCGTAGATGGAGCCGAGCACAAGGACGATCAGGATCAGGGTCGGGGCCAGGTCCTTGAGTCCGGCCAGTCGGTCACCCCAGGTGTAGACGGCGTCACCCTGGGGTGCGATCTCGGGATGGCGCAACCCCTGGAAGATGATATAGGCGGCATAGATGGACGAGAGCAGGAGCCCCGGCAGGATACCGGCCATGAACATCTTGCCCACCGACACTTCGGCCAGGATGGCGTAGACGATCATGATCAGCGACGGCGGAATCAGAAAGCCAAGGGTTCCGGCCCCGGCCAGCGAGCCCATGGCGATGCGCCGGTCGTAGCCGAGCTTGTCCAGCTCGGCCAGGGTGATCCGGCCCACCGTGGCCGTGGTGGCGGCGCTGGAGCCGGACACCGCGGCAAAGAGGGTGCAGGAGATGATGTTCATCAGGAGCAGTCCGCCGGGCAACCGGTACAGCCACGGTACCAGGGCCCGGAACAGTTTTTCCGAGATGCCGGAGCGGTACAGGATCTCACCCATGAGGATGAACATGGGCAGGGCCACGTATTCCCACTTCTCCACCGTGGCCCAGACCGACGAGGCCATGTTGTACCCGGCGGGCAGGGAACTGAAGAAAAAGAGCCCCAGACCGCCGACGATGAACAGGCTCATGCCGATCCAGATGCCGATGCCAAGGGTCAGAAAGAGGATCCCGAACACCACCAGGCTCATCAGGCCGATACCAGCGTCCATCAGAGCACCTCCTCACCGGTGGTGATGGCCTGCATGGTTTTAAGCGACATACCGATGAACTGGAGCAGGAAACAGGTGGCCCCGGCCAGCATCAGGGCCTGGGGAATCCAGAGCGGGGTACTGGTCAGCGTACCCGAGGTGGAGCCGTACCGGTACGAGGAGGCGACCATTTTGTAAAGGTACCACCAGAGATAGCCCATGAAACCGGTGGAGATTACCGTGGCCACAAAGGTCACCACCCGGGCCAGGGTGGCGGGCAGCAAGCCAAGTACCAGGGTGAGCCGGATATGGCCTCTTTCTTTGAGGCAGTAGCCGGCGCCCAGAAAGGTGATGGCCGCCAGGCCGTAGGCGCTGTACTCGTCGGCGATCAGTGTGGTCTTTTCCAGGACGTTCCAGAGCAGGATCTCCAGCAGGATGAGCATCGTCATCAGGGCCAGGATGATGGCCGAGACCCCGGCTGCCAGGTCGCTGACGATTTCAGTGAAGCGGATGATTCGGGATATCATGGGATGAAATCAGGGTACCGGTTGACAGCAGTGGCGCGCAACGTGAGCGCCGGGGCGGCTCACGTTGCGCGCCCCGTTTTGGTCCGCAGGGCTCGAAACAGGGCAACCTGCCTGTTGCGGGAGGAGGAACTCAGCGCAACAGACAGGAAAACAAGCCATTTTTCATGTCTCGTTATGAGAGGTCGGGCTGGTCCAGCCGTGCTGGTTAGTTATGCCCGGTGCGTTTGTAATATTCGTCCAGGATGGCCTGGGCCTCGGGACCGGCCTTCCTGGCCCACTGGGCCCGCAGCCTGGTGCCGATCTGGTTGAGTTCGCGGCGGAACTGGTCGCTGACCGGGGTGATGATCATGCCGTTTTCCTGGAGGGTCTTGCGGCTTTTGGCATCCATGTCCGCGGCCAGGTTCCACATCTCCTGCTCCATCTCCGCGGCAACCTGCTGCACCTTGTCCTGGATGTCCTTGGGCAGCCTGTTCCAGGCCGCCTTGTTGACGTTGACCATGTTGACCGGGCCGACAATGTTGATCGGGGTGAAGTACTTCAGCACTTCCCAGGCCTTGGCATCGACACCGGATACCGACGAGGTGTACATGGAATCGAGCAGACCGGATTTCATGGCCGGGTAGACCTCGGAGAAGGGCATCTTGCGGGCCGCGATACCGGTGGCCTTGCCGAACGCCAGGCCGGTGCCGTCGTAGACCCGCATCTTGAGACCCTTGAGGTCGGCCACAGATTTGATTTCGCGCTGGGTGTAGATGCCGGAAAAGGGCCAGACCGAGGTGTAGAGGGTGAACTGGTTGAACCGGTCCAGGGTTCTGGCGTAGGCCGGTTTGGCCAGTTCGTAGAGCAGCCGCTGTTCCTCGGCATTGGTGGCGATAAACGGCTGGGCGGTCAGAGCCAGCAGCGGGGCGTCGCCCTCCACCATGCCGGTGGGAATCTCGGCAATGGTCAGCTGGCCTTCGGCCACGGCCCGGAGCAGTTCCGGTCCCTTGAAACCGAGAGAAGCCCCCGGATGGAGCACGATTTCAAGTTCGCCGTTTGTCACCTCCTTCACACGGTCGGCAAAGCGCTGGGCGCCCTGGGAGTGGAAGTTGCCGGCCGGATAGTTGAGATGCATGTCCCATCTGGTCTTTGCCACAGCACCGGTGGCAAGCAGGGCGGTGAACATGAGCCCGAGAAGAAGTGCGAGTCCTTTTTTCATGGGTATCCTCCTGTGTGTTGGTTGCACCTGTCCGGGAACAAACCTTCTGTCCGCACGCGGACAAGGTTTTTGTCCTGATCCAGGCACGGGATTGGCTATATGTTTTTCAGCCTGTCAGGTAGCTGATGATCCTGTTTTTGAATATCGCACAGTGATCCCTGAGTACCTGCTGCAGTTGCGGGAGGTCTCGGGTCGTAATGGCGTTGATTATCTCTTCGTGCTGATGGACCACCGAATCATAATGGTGCTGCAGGGCCTGGCGGGGTTCTATTTCCGTTGAATAGGAGAGGTAGGCCAGCCGGTTGGTTTCGCAGCGGACCTTCTGCAGGGCTTCGGTGAGATAGAGGTTGCGGGAACAGGTGGCGAAATCCAGGTGAAAGGAGTGGTTCAACTCCACCATGGAGAGAATATTCATCTCCCGAACAGCCTCTTTCATGGCCTCGTTGGCCCGGCGCATGGCCAGGAGACATTTGTCGTTCTGGCCCCGGATAACCAGGGGGGCAATGCCCTGTTCCATGACTTCCAGGGCGTCAAAGGCGGCTTTCGTGTTTTGCAGGGTGATGGGTCGGACCACAAACCCTTTTCCTGGCTGGGACTCCACGAGCAGGTCGCCGCACAGGGTCATCAGCGCTTCCCGTATCGGTGTCCGGCCGATATCAAGCTCTCTGACCAGTCGACTTTCCTCGAGATGTTCCCCCGGCTCGTACTCCAGGGTGATGATCTTCCGGTAAATTTTCTGGTAGGCGACCGAGCCGAGCGATTGTTTCATGCCGGTTTCAGGGTTGAGGTTGCTTGTGACGATTAAGAATATTCCTAATGTATATTTCAAATATATGTCAAGCTATTTATACACAGGGGCGCAGGGTTACCGGGCCGATGGCCGGCGGAGGCAGGAATTCAGGGGCAAAAAATCGGAGTACAGTGGACCTGCGCAGGCCGGGGATGATGGGCAACGCCGGCCGGCGCAGGTCAGGGTCCTGTTCCTGGTGCAGCAGGGACAGGTCAGCGGGGGAGGGTGATGCGCTGCTTTTCCGGCAGGTCGTCGTTTGGCTGGTAGAGGAGGATGGTCTTGCCGATGAGCTGTACCAGGACCGCACCGGTGCGGACGGCGACCTCGGTGGCCGCTTCCTTTTTGCCCACCGGGCAGTTCTGTCCCAGCTTGACCTTGAGCAGTTCGCGGGTCTTCAGGGCGTCGCGTACCGACTGGATGACGCTTTCACTGATGCCTTCCCGGCCGACCAGGACCACCGGGTCCAGGTGGTGGCCAAGGCTGCGCAGGTGACGGATCTGTCTGGAGTTGAGAGTCGGTGTGCTTTTTGCCTTTTTTTTCTTCTTGTCAGCCATGGTTGAGTTGCTATCAGGGTTTATGGTTTAACAGGCCATTGAAAAACTACTGCGCCAGGTGATACTGCGTCAAAATTCGGCTCAGGTAAGCGAGCTCGAAGTCTGCGCTTATCTGCGAGACTCCGAAACGCTCATGTACTCTATGTACACTGCGCTTTTTCGCCTCATTTTTCCTTGTCTCCTCTTCGCTCGCTACGTTTTTCAACGGCCTGTTAAGCGCTGTGGTGAAGTATCGTGTCTACGGCCGGGATGCCGCGCTGATGTCGATAGTTCGGGTTCAGGTGAACAGGTTGGTGAAGATCCGGTAGCCCCCCACCCAGGTGCCGATGGAGGAGCCGAATCCGGTCATGAAAAAGACCAGGAAGACCCGCAGCAGCTTGTTGCGCCACCAGCCCCTGACCGAGCCGATATCCTGGCCCACGGCCTCGAACTCCCGTACCACCGGCGGATTGGTCATCACCTGGACAAAGGCGCATACGTAGCCGGCGCCGATGACCGGGGTGAGGCTGGTGATGGGGGCGGCTGCAAAGGCGGAGAAAATGGTGGCCGGATGGGCCCAGGCGATCATGGCGCCGATGGCCGAGGGGATGCCGTTGGCCAGGACCCAGTACAGGGCATTGGCCCCGGCCTCGCTCACGCCCTGGCGCAGGCCGATGACGCCGATGGAGAGGATGATGGCCACCGGGATGGACCAGCCCAGGATCTTCCAGATTTTCGAGACCGGCGGGATGGTATCGATCTCGGCCATCCGGTGGCTGTTATCCTCGTGGATGGCCCGCTCGATGCCGGCCATGTGCCCGGCCCCGACCACGGCGACGATCCGTTTGCCCGGGGCATTCTTGATTTTTTCCGCCATGTAGATGTCCCGTTCGTCGATGAGCGCCTCCTTGGCCTGGGGCATGACCTCGCCGATTTCCTTCATCAGCTCGGAGAGCACGTCCTTCTGGCGCAGTTCGGCCAGCTTCTCTTCGTCCAGTTCGGTCTTGTCAAAGAGCGAGCCGATGAGAGTGGCCAACAGGTAGCCCTTTCTGAGAAAGGGGGTGGCCTTCCAGGCCCGGCGCAGAGTCACCCGCACGTCCCGGTCGCAGAGCTCCACCGGGATGCCCAGCTCGGTGGCCACGTTGGCGGCCGTGAGCAGCTCGGTGCCCGGCATGATGCCCAGCTGGCCACCCAGTTTTTTCTGGTACGAGGCCAGGATCAGGTTGACCATCAGGGTGGCCAGCTGCTTGTTGCGGATCACCTGTTTCAGGTCCAGGTTTTCCCACCGTTCCCGCCTGGACAGGGCCTGGAACCGTTTCTCGTCCAGTTCGATGCACACCGTGTCGGGGTGCTCCTCCTTGATGATCTGTTCGACGATCTCGGCTGAATGCCTGGAAATATGGGCCGTGCCCACCAGGAGGATGGTTTTGTCGCCAGTCCTGATGACCGTGGCGTCCTGCGGATATTCCCGTGACGGGAAGGGCGTGTCAGAGGGTGTTTTGTCTGTCGGTTGGTCAGTCATGTATCTGCTCTATATGTATTCGCGTCCGGCCCGGGCCGGAAATTTTTTTATTTTTGGTACCTGTACGGCGCTCGGCCGCTGCCATGAGCATATCCCATTCCACCGGGACGATGATGATGGTCAGGAAGGTGGCGGTGCACAGGCCGGTGACAAAGGTCATGGCCATGGTGCCCCAGACCAGAGAGTATTCCGGTATGCCAAGCGCCATGGGCAGAAGCCCGAGTGTCGTGGTCAGGGTGGTCAGGATGATCGGCCGCAACCGGATGTTGGTGCCGGCAACAATGGCCTGGTGCCTGGTCAACCCCTTTTGGTAGGCCTTGTTGATGAAATCGACCAGGACCAGGGAATCGTTGACCACCACCCCTGTCACTCCGACAATAGCGATGAATGAGTTAATAGTAAAGAGGGAACGGGAAAGAAAGGTGCCGTAGATCACTCCGATCAGGGCGAAGATCACCGCCGAAATGATGATCAGCGGCTGGGTATAGGAGCCGAACTGGGCCGCCAGGATGAGGTAGATCAGCGTCAGGGCTATGAAAAAGGCATAGGTCAGCGAGGTATACGAGCGGTGGGTAGACTCGTATTCCCCGGCAAAGTTGAGGCTGACGCCGGGGTACTGGTCCTGGACCGATTTGAACCAGGCCCTGACCTCCTTGATCACGGACTGGGAGGAAACCGGGCTTTCCGGGCGCAGGTCCGCGGTCAGGGTCACGGCGGACAACCCCTGGAACCGGTTGAGGAACCCGGGCTCGACGGAAAATTTCGGCTCGACCAGGTCGCCCAGGAGTACCGGCCCGTCCGGATGGTCGATGGCCACGGCCGCAAGGGCCTCTTTCAGACCATGTTCGGGACTGGTGGCCAGCTTGAGCTTGAGGTCGATCTCCTCGTCCTCGAGCCGGTATTTGCCCACGACCCGGCCATTGAGAAGCGAGGCGGCCAGCAGGGCTACCTGGTCCGGGGTGAGATTGTATTCCATGATCCGCTCTGGCCGGATTGCAAACCGCAGGACCCGGCCCGGCTGGCCCTGGTCGTCCTGGAGATCGATGAGCCAGGGGGCGATATCGGGATCATGGCGTAGAAAATCCATGGCCCGGGCTGCCGCCTCCTGGACCCGGTCCCGTTGCCGGCCCAGGATACGGATATTGATATCCTTGCCCGCCGGCGGCCCGTCCTTTTCCGGCCGGATATGGAGCCTGAAACCGGTCTCCCGGCTGAAATGGGCCAGCTTGCGGCGCATGGAGTCGAGGTGGAGGAGGATATCGCTGGAATCGTCCTCGAACTGCCGCTCGCGGATGGCAGGCAGGGTGACCACCACGTGCCCCACCTGGCTGCCCCAGACCGGGTAGTAGTCCTCGTTGAGGTAGAACCCGGCAATACCGGCCGCGGAGGTCGCCATGCCCGGGCCGTCGGCCATGACCTCGGCGGCGATTTTCTTTACCAGTTCATGGGTGGTGTTGATGGAGGTCCCGGCCGGACCGGTGACTTCCACATAGAAGATGGAGTAGTCGTCCGGGAAGAACGAGACCCGGATCAGGTTCATCCGCCCGGTGAGCGAGACCAGGGCGATGAACAGGGCCGAGGAAAAGAGGAGAAACAGGAGCAGCAGCGACCACTTGCGATAGATCAGCACCCGCTCGAGCAGGTAGTTGAACAGGGCCCGGTTGAACGCCATGAACCGGGTATCCTCGATTTCCAGGCTGTGGCCGTCGCCGCTGATGCGAAAGCGGCGCCCCCGGGTCTTTGCCTGGGTCTCCCGCTGGCCGAAGTCCAGGTAATGGACCGGGAGAATGAAAAGACATTCCAGCAGTGAGGCGATGAGGGCGTAGGTGACCGCCTTGGGGATGACGGCAAAGAATTCACCGGTGGAACCGGTCATGATCAGCATGGGCAGAAAGGCGGCGACCGTGGTCAGGGTGGCCGAGACCACCGGCAAAAAGACCTCGGCCGTGCCGTCCTTCACCGCGTCGTGCAGTTTCTTGCCCTGCTGGACATGGCGGTAGATATTCTCCACCACCACGATGGCGTCATCGACAATGATCCCCGAGACCAGGACAAAGGCGAACAGGGAGATCTCGTTGATAGAGTTGCCGGTCAGGTACATGATGGCCATGGTGACCATGAAGGAAAACGGAATACCCACCGTGGTCAGGGCCGCGTTGCGCAGTCCCATCACCGACCAGATGAGGATGCAGACCAGGATGATGCCGAGCAGCAGGTTGGTGCCCAGTACCCGCATGGAATCCTTGATCTTGACCGTGGAATCCTGGGTGACGACCAGCTCGATCCCCTCTTCCCGGTACCGGTCGCGGTTTTCCTCCACCACTTTCCTGGTCTCGGCGGCGATCTGGATGGCATTACCCTGGCGGGTCTTGATGAGCTGGAGCGAGACGCAGTCCTGGCCGTTGATCGAGGACATGACAAAGGGCTGGCGATAGGAGAGGGTCTCGGGCAGAGGGGCGTCGGGGTGGGCGACGATGTCGCGGATGCGGATAAATGAACCGTCCCCGTCCCGCCGGATAATGGTATCCATGACCTGGGTCCGGCTACGGAACCGTTCGTCCACGCGGAGCATGAATTCCCCGCCCGGGGTGTCGTATGCGCCGGCCGGGACAGTGATGTTGGCCCGGGAGAGGGCCCGGGCCGCCTGGTCAAAGGTGACACCCAGGCTCCGCATGCGCCTCTGGTCGAGCAGGACATGGAACTCCCGGACGAATTCGCCCACCAGCTTGACTTCCTTCAGGTCCGGGACCCGGGCCAGGAGCCTGGTCTTCAGGTCTTCGGCCATGAGGATCAGGGCCCGGTTGGAGCGTTCGCCGACGATGTTGACCGAAATGGCGGGAAACCAGTCGTTGACATCGAGCTCGTTGAACCGGGGCGGGTCCACAGTGTCCGGCAGGTCGGAAAGAATGGTCTGGACCCGGAACCGGACCTCGTCATAGCCGCGCTGGTAGTCGGTGTCATCGATGAACTTGATCAGGATGGACGAGCGCTCCCGGTAGGAGTGGGAGAGGATATACTCCACGTTATTCATGTTCTCCAGCGCGTCCTCGATCACCCGGGTGACCAGGGCCTCCACGTCGCCGGGAGAGGCGCCGGGGAAATAGGTGTCGATCATCACCTTGCCGAAATGGATATTTGGATAGCGCTCAACAGACGAGCGCAGCATGGCATAGGCCCCGATCACCATCAGGAGCACGAAGAAGAGGTTGCAGAAGACTTTCTGCTTGAGGGTGAAACGAACAAGTCCGGTCATGAAAAATCTGTCAGTTGGTCCGCTGCATCTCCCGGGACAACAAAATCCCGGGGAACAGGCTGGAGCCCGACTTTTCGCGCTTCAGGCAGAGCTTGCGAGTTACCGGTCACGGGACGTCTTTTCCGCAGGTTCGGGGCAGATAACCTGGTCACCGGCGTGGAGTCCGGGCGAGGAGACCCGCAGCATGGGCGTACCGCTGTGGTCGTCCGGGGCCGGGCCGAGGACGATGACCCGGATCCTGGTATGATCGGCCCGGGTGAGCCAGTGTTCCTTGTACCGTTCTTCCACGGCCGGGGCCGGAACCAGGAGACCGCCCAGGGGATCGGGGAGGCGCAGTGTGAGTTCCACCCGCAGGCCCCCGCGCCGCACCGGCAGTCGGGCCATGGTCTCCAGGTCCAGGGCCAGCTGGATCTTAGTCTTGCGGGAGAGCGGATCAAAACCAGGAGAGATCCGATACAGGGAGGCGGTCCCCCGGAGGTTCAGCTCCGGCAGAGAGACCGGGATCTTTTCCATCTGCTCCAGGGCCTGGAACTCGGTATAGGTCACTGCCAGGGGAACAGTCAGTGTGCGGAAATCTCCGGCCCGGGCCAGGGGCTGGCCGGTGGTGACCCACTGGCCGGGTTCCACGTGCCGGGCCATGACCAGGTAGCCGGGCGGACCGAGGACCCGGTGCCGGGCAAGCAGTTCTTCCAGCCGCTGTTTCTCGGTTTCCAGGCCTTCCAGGGTGAGCCGGACCTGGTCGCGCCGCAACACGGCTGCGTCCAGCAGGGCACGAGCCGAGGCCTGGCTGGCCACCAGGGAGGTGTAGCGGTCCACTTCCTGCTGCTCGTAGCGCAGCTGGCGTCGGTTCTGCTGTATCTTGTTGAGGATGGTGCTGAGTTCCAGCCGGGTGAACAGGGAGTCGATGGTGGCAAAGAGGCCATCCCCGGGCAGGGGCTGACCGATATCCGCCTCCACGCTCAGGCAGCGGCCGGACACTTCGCTGATGATATCGAGTTCCGCCCGGGGGCGGGTGAAACCGCTGAAGCGGGTTTCCACGAAGGAGGGCCGGACAGCGCAGGTGGTGGTCCCGGCATGCAGGGAGGCCGGAAAGATCCATCCGGACATCAGGAGAAAAAAGAGGATTCGTGACAGCATGGGTGGGCAGCGGGTCGGGCTGCGGTTTACCCCTTCTTGATGACGAGCCGTTTGCCCGGGTGGATCATGCTTGTGCGCAGGTTATTCCAGCGTTTGATATCCTTGGCCGATACCCGGAACCGGCGGGCGATGGTCCATAGCGAGTCACCGCTGCGCACCCGGTAGTAGGTGACGACTGCTTCGTCCCGGGCAAGGGTGGCCGGTTTCCGTTTTTTGGTCTCAGCAAGCACCGGATAGTCTCTGGCCGGGGACCTGGTGGTTCCGGTTGCCGCCGTAACCGCGGCCTCGTAGCTGACCCCCGGTCCAGGTAGAGGGCCAGGTGGTCTCCGGCCCGGATCTTGCGCACGTCGGTGATGTCGTTCCACTGTATGATAATGTTCACCGGCACGTTATAGAGACGGGAAATCTTGCCCAGGGTATCGCCACGGCGGATCTTGTGGAGGACCAGTTCGCCATCTCGGCCGGCGGCGGCAAAGCGGCTTTCCGGGGTTTCGCCTTCCTTAAGCAGCACGTACTTGGTAGTCCGGTAGGGGATCCGCAGCCGCTGTCCGGGTCGCAGGGTGGCGCTGTGCAGGTTGTTGGCCTTGAGGAGCGTGGTCTTGTTGAGCCCGTATTTGCGGCAGATCCGGGTCAGGGTGTCGCCCTTGCGTACCTTGTGGGTCTTGAAGCTGGTGGTGATCACCGGGTGGAGGCGTTTGAGGTTGGCGGCCACCACCTCGCCACGGCCCTCGGGAATCCGCAGGGTATAGGAGGAAAGCCCCGGAGGAGTCTGGTTACGCAGGAGTTCGGTGTTGAGGTTCTTCAGAGTCTTGACGCTGGTGTTGCCGGCCGTGGCCACCGCGGCCAGGTCGGTGCGCGGCGGGACCTTGACCAGGTCGTAGCGTTCCGGCTCTTCGTACTTGATATCGGTGAAGCCGTATTTTTTCGGCTCGCGGGCAATGAGGATGGCGGCGATCAGTTTGGGTACATACCGTTTAGTTTCCAGCCGCAGGTAGCGATACCTGGCCAGCTGCCAGAAATCGCGGGTCTTGTAGCGGCGGATGGCCCGGCCGATCTTGCCTTCCCCGGCATTGTACGCCGCCACGGCCAGGTACCAGTCGCCAAATTCATTGTACAGGGTGGAGAGATAGGCAATCGCCGCTCTGGTGGCCTTTTCCGGGTTGCGTCGTTCATCCACCCAGCGGTCGATACGCAGGCCATAGTTCCTTCCGGTACTGCGGATGAACTGCCACAGCCCCGAGGCATGGGCCCGGGAGTAGGCCCGGGGGTTGAAGCCTGACTCGATCATGGCCAGGTAGGCAAGATCTCGGGGTAGGCCCGCTTTTTTCAGCTCTTCCTGGATTGCGGGCAGGTACCTGGTGGAGCGGGCCAGCCACCGCTTGAAGTAGCGGCGCTGCCGGTTCTGGAACAGGTCGAGATAGAACTCCACCTGCTTGTTGATGGTGATGGGGAAGTCAAAGGTGACCTTTGCTTCTTCGGGCGGGATTTCCTTGCCCGGCTCTTCCCAGGAGCCAAGCTGGTTGAGGGCGGAAAGTTCTTCTTCAAGCAGTTGCTGTGGTTCGGCCACCTCATACTGGGCCGCAGTGTCCGGAGGGGTGTCGATGGTGTCGGGCCCTGCCTGGCTGTCGGCCAGGTGTGTTATGGGGGTACAGGCTGAAATTGCTGCCAGGACAGCAAGGAGCAGGCAGCAGGGAAAAAATGAGTATGTCTTCATGCACCACTTCCAGAGGGTGGACCGGAATAAGATCCTGAAATCATATCGTGAGAGCGGGATCTTTTTTCGATCGGATGATTGTTATCACGGTTTTTTACCATTATAATCGTGTGGTTTTCAATAAAAAAACACGGTCCCGGGCAATTGAGGGCCTTGAGCACGAGATAATTGACAGCCGCGAGATGCTGGAATATGAAACCTAAATTGAGCGATTTTCATTTCGCCGTTTCACTGCTGCCCCAAGATGCGAGTCTTGTGGTGTTTCATCGGAGTCTGCGCTTACCTGTAGTTCAGCCTACATGGAACACTGCAAGGCGAAGCAGGTAAGCGGAGCAAAGCGTAGACTCCGGTTTGGGGCAGCAGTGAAACGGCGAAATGGAAATCCCGGAGGGTTTCGCCCATCTGCAACACTTTAAGAAGAAAACTAGTTGTAATCATTTATCTTTTTACCAATTGCAGATGGGTAAAACGCTCAATTTAGGTGAAAAAAAGTTTTGTAAATGACCTCGATGATGAATAGTGTGGTGAGCACGGTCGGGGCCGTCTTGCCGGACGGTCACGCAACTTTCGTGCAATTTTCAAGCTGTCCGCTCCCCGGACAAGAAAAAATCTAAGCCAACGTGATACGACGTTTTTTCAAATATCTCTTTGTTACACTGATGGTGCTGGGGCTGCTGGCCATGGCCGCTGCCGGCGGTGGACTCTATTATCTCATCGTTATCAATCCCGGGCCCAAGATCGAACAGTCCTATATCCAGTCGGTCCTGGGGCGGGAAAGCCCGGTCTACTACCGGGACGGTGAGGAAAAGATCGGTGTCCTCTTCCAGGGGACCCATCGGCAGTATCTCAGCTACGAGCAGATCCCGAAAGATTTTATCAACGCCCTGGTGGCGGCTGAGGATGACCAGTTTTTCCACCACTTCGGTGTGGATATTCCCGGCATTATCCGGGCCATGATCGTCAACATCAAGGCCGGCCGGGTGGTGCAGGGGGGTAGTACGCTCACCCAGCAGACAGCCAAGAACCTGTTCAAGCGCGAATCTCGCTCCTTCAAGGCCAAGCTGCGCGAACTCCTCTACGCCTTTCGCCTGGAATACCATTACCCCAAGGAAAAGATCCTCGAGTTCTATATCAATCAGTTCTTTGTCTCGGGTAACGGCCACGGGCTGGGGGTGGCGGCCAGGTATTATTTCGACAAGGAACCCGATGAACTCACCCTGCTGGAGTGCGCCTTCATCGCCGGCAGTGTCAAGCGTCCCAACTATTACAATCCCTTCACCAAGAAGACCGAGGCTGCGGCGGAGCGGGCAAGGAAACGTGCCGAGGCCCGGGCCGCCTACGTGCTCGGCAAGATGCGCAAGCTGGGTATGATCTCCGAGCTCCAGTACGGCCAGGCCATGGCCGCGGATATCGTCTTCAAGCGGGGCAAGATGTCCTACGCCCTCAACACGGTGATGGACCTGGTCAAGGACGGGCTCGCCGACCCGGCCATCACTGCGGCCCTGGAGCAAAACGGCATCTCCAATGTCTCCACCTCCGGTATCCGCATCATCACCACCGTGGATCAGGACCTGCAGGAAAAGACACTCTACGCTCTCCGGCGCCATCTCTCGGTGCTGGATGTGCAGTTGCGTGGCTACGAGCGGGAACAGGTACAGAAAGAGTATACCCGGATCGATTTTGCCGGGGAACTGGAGCCCCGGGCCGGCTCCTTCCTCTTTGGCACCATTGTCTCGGTGCAAGCCAGTGACGGGGAGGGGGTGCTCATCCAGGTGGATCTCGGGCCCAAGAAGCCCCGCGGGGTTATTGACCGCAGGGGCCTTGCCCGGGTGCTGACCGCCTTTGTCCGCTACAACGGCCAGCGCTGGTCCGAGGTCCAGGATGGTGATCTGGCCCTGCTCCTTGACCAGCTCAAGGAAGGAGACCGGGTGTTTGTTTCGGTCAGGAGGGTCGACGAGGGCGAGGGAACACTGGCCCTGGAGCTGGAAAAATATCCCAAGCTGCAGGGGGCCGCGCTGGTCCTCCAGGACGGGGCCATCCGCGCCATGGCCGGGGGCATGGAAAACCGCTACTTTAACCGGGCGGTCAAGGCCCGGCGGCTCATGGGCTCGACCTTCAAACCGTTTCTTTTCTCGGCTGCCCTGCAACTGGGCTGGAATGCCACCGATCTGCTGGATAACCGGCGAAACGTCTTTGTCTTCATGGACCGGCCCTACTTCCCCCGTCCGGACCACCACAGTCCCTACGACTTTGTTTCCATGAGCTGGGCCGGGGTGAATTCCGAGAACGTGGCTGCGGTCTGGCTCCTGTATCATCTGCTGGATCACCTTACCGAGCCGCAGATACGGGAAGTGGCGGCTAAACTGGATATGGCCCCCGGACCGGCAACAGTGGCCAGGAGAGTTACAACAGGTTCAAGCAGCGCATCCGGGACCGGTTCGGAATCCGGATCGACCGCGATGTCCTGGCCCAGGCGGCCTACGAACTCACTGTCCGGTCGCTGGAGGCGGATTTTCTCTTTGAGAACCGGGAAGCGGAGTACCGGCAGCTGCTGGATCTTCCCTATGGCCTGCACTATGACCGGTATAGCGAAAAGATAGAGCAGCAGCTCGAGGATCCCGAGCTCAAGAACCGGGAACGGGCCGAGCTGGAACTGCGGCGGAAAATTCTGGCCCATAGCTTTGTCTCCCTCAGGCCGGTGCTGCCGGCCCTTGACCGCTATCAAAACTATATCAGCGAGCAGCTGCAGGGGGAGAACGACTTTGACCTGTTCTCCATCTTCAGCAGGCCCGAGCCGCTGACCCCGCCCGAAGGCCGGATATACAGTGATGGGCAGGGCCGGTTCATTTTCAGCCTTACCGACGAGCCCGAATCCCACTGGCAACCCGTGGAGCCCCGGGAGTTGGTACAGCGGCTGGGAAGCATGGATGCGGACCAGCGGACCCGGTTCTGGGAAGAAGTTCAGCTTGATGGCCGGGTAACGGCCCGGGCCCTGCGCCAGGTTGCCTCCCAGGCGGAAAGGGAACTGGCCTTTCTGGTCACCCGCAAGCCCTATTCCATGGAGGTCCTGGCCAAGATTCGTGACTACCGGGTCATGCTCGGGCTCCAGTACCTGCGCAGCCTTGGCCGAGCCGCCGGCCTGACCTCCAGGCTGGAGCCGGTGCTCTCCTTTCCCTTGGGTTCCAACGTGGTCACCCTGCTGGAAGCGGTGCGGATGTACGAGACCATGGTCCGCGGCAACCTGCTGGAGCCGGTACGGCCTGTGGTGGAAGAACCTGAAGAGGATGCCGATGAAATTTCCTCCGAGGGGCTGGCTATCATCGAGCGGATCGAAACCTCGGACGGCAAGGTGATATACCGCCAGGATATGACCCCGGACCGGGTCTATGACGACCGGGTCAGCGCGGCGGTGGACCACATCATGCAGAATACCGTAACCTATGGTACCGGCCGCCAGGCATGGAACACGGTGCGGCTGCACAGCCGGGATCCGCAACAGGAAGAGGAACTCAAGGCTCTGGACATGCCGGTGCCCATGCTCGGCAAGACCGGAACCGCCAACCAGTTCCGCAACGCCGCCTTTCTCGGCTATGTGCCTGTGCTGGCCGGGGACGGTCAGTCGGTGATGCAACTCGATGGCGGCTATACCGTTGGTGTATATGTGGGCTATGATGAAAACTTGCCCATGGTCCGCGGCACGACCCATGTCACCGGATCGTTCGGGGCCCTGCCTATCTGGAGCCGGATGGCCTCGTCCATCCTGGATCATGAGCAGGTCGGAGACCGGATCGATCCGGTGGATCTCACCTTCAACGGCCTGGGGCTCCGCTATCCGGCGACGGGGCAGCTGTTTGTCCCGGTGGATCCCGATCAGGGCGGGACGGTGATCCCCGGACGCGGCGCCCGGGACGGGCAGGTGCCGCCGCCGGCCCCGGTCATCCTGACCTATGGCCGGGTCATGGACCGCGGTCATTTCGAGCCGGATCGGTTTTTCAGACCGTTCTGGAAAAACGGAGTCCGGAACCGGTAGTTCAACTGAAACCCGGGAATATTTCAGTTCCCGTAGAAACCGATTGTCCGGGGCCGTGTTTTCTGCTATTTATTTTTCTGTTCCCTGAACTCGAGTGTTCCATCCATTTGTAACACTTTAGAAATACATAAATTGTACTTATCTATCTTGTTGCAGGGATAACGGTTACAGCACCAGGTCCAGGGAATGAAGTGTGCCGAGACTGTCCGAGCAGTTTTGCTGTACGTCGCCGCAGACACCCCATCTTTTCACGGTCGATCCCGTCCGCATAGAGGGGCTATCGGAGTCTCCCTTCGGTCGCTTACCTGCAGCCGGTCGCGCCTGCATAAATCCGGGGTGCCTGTGACCAGATACGTTTTGCTTCGGATCCCAGGGGAACGGAACAGTCTCCGTCTCCACCTCCGGTCGGAGGATCTCCGGCGGGAAAACAGCTGTAACCTGGAAAAAAAATATGGTGAAATCGTGTGTCCCCCATCGACCTCTGGGCAGGCTGCTCTGGTGCCTGATTCCCGCGGTGCTGCTTGGCGGCTGTGTGGCCGGCCAGCAGGTTATCGATCCCTACCAGGCCCGGAGTGAACGGGAAGCGGCCATGCAGGCGGCTCGGCAGCAGGAAGTGCGGGAGCCCTCGCCCCTGTCACCATCCACTACCACCCGGTCCCCTTCATCACTCCAGGCCGATACCACTACCCCGACGACCGGGGATGATCTCCTTATGCCCGTGCTGGCCCTTATCAACGACCGTATCTATGCCTATGAACAGAAACTGGAGGCATGGAAGGAGTTCAGTGCCCGGGCCGAGGAACTCGGTCTTGATCCCGAGCAGCAGGAGAAAATCACCTCCTGTCAGGAGCAGCTGCAAAATCTCTATGTGGGCTATAACGGCCTCCATGAAGTCCTGCTCCAGGAAGACAGGGTCGATGCGGCCCGGCTGCTGGCGGCCAGGTCCCTGCTGGAGCTGGAAAAAAAGGATATTGAGTTCCTTGAAGGGGATTGTTCCGGGCTGATCAGCGGTTCCGGCGGCACCACCCTGATCGCCACCACCCGCTCCCGCACCCTGCAGGAGGTACGCGAGGCCATTGACCAGGCCATGGTCGAGCGAAAGTATGACGAGGTGATCAGGCTCTACCGGGAGTTCACCGCAGATCCTGAACAGCAGCCGCCCTATGACATGACCTACCAGTATGGCACGGCCCTGCTGAAGTCGCGGGAAGATGAAGCGGCCAGGGATGTCTTTCTGGGGCTGCTTGAAGAGCTTAAGCGTCAGGATGCGGTCCGCAAGCAGTTTGAGCTTATGCAGCTTGTCGGCGACCTGCAGTTCGGGATGGAAGAGTACGAGCCGGCGAAAAAACAGTATAACGATATTGTTGATACCTACTCAAGGCTTGCGGATAAGAACGAGTGGGCCCTCCAGCAGCTGGCCTCCCTGGATGTGGGCGACCAGCAGGCCGACGAGGTTCGGGCCTATGCTGATCTGCTGCGGGCCTACCTGGAATATACCCCGGATCGGGATGGGTACCTGGTGGTGGAAAAGGCCCGTTCCTTCATCGATACCTACCCCTATTCACCGGTGGCCTCGGCGGTGGATCGTCTGCTTAAGACGGTGAAGGACCAGGCGGACACCTGGTTCAATACCAGTATCATGGCCAGGATCGATTCCCTGGCCGGGGAAAAGAAATACCAGGAAGCGCTGGAGCTGCTCCAGGACGTGGATCGCGGGATTCTGCCGCCGGAAAAACAGCAGCTGCTCAAGGAAAAGACCGAGGAACTGACCACCCTGCAGGCCATCGAGGCGGAAACCCGGCGGCTGCAGCGGGAGCAGGAGCTCCAGGAACAGTGGAACAGGGCCATGGCGCATCTCGAGGCCAAAGAGTATGATCAGGCCATTGAGATCTTTTCCAGCTTTCTGGATAATCCATCCTATGCCGGCAAGGCCCGGCAGCGGATCGATGAAGCGGCCCGTCTTGCCGCCCAGGAAGACAGACGCCGGGCCGCTGAACTTTTTGTGCGTGCCAACCGGACCCATGATCTGGAGAGTCGCAAGAAACTGCTGTTTGCTTCCCGGCGCCTGCTGCAGGATATTCTGGTGAAATATCCGCAGACAGACCTGACCGACAAGGTGAAGCGGAACCTGCAGCGGATCGAGGAAGAGATCGCGGCCATTGACCCGGCTCTGCTCGACAATCCGACCACGGTGGATGGCACACCGGTGGAACCGGAGATCCAACCTTCCATCACCGTACCTATTCCTGGAGATAAGGCAACAGGACAAGAGCAATAAAATCTGACTGAAGGAGTACGTGGCGATGAACAGAAACCTGATCATAGGTGCATTGGCTGCCCTGCTGGTCCTTGGCTCGATCTGGGGGCAGATCAACAACAAGAGCAGGATCTACCTGAAAGAGGAGCTGAAAAAGGTCGAGGCCCAGCTTGAGGAAGAGCGGAATCGGAGCTCCGAGGAGCAGAGCCAGGTCCTGAGCAAGACCGCCGAGTTGCAGAAAGAGGTCCAGGAACTCCAGGCCCAGCTGAGCCGGGCCCGGGAGGAACTGGTCGCTCTGCGTAAGGCCAACAAGGGTCTTGAAGCCCAGCTCTCCGAACGGGATGCGGTCAACCAGAAGCTTGCCCGGGAGAAGAATGACCTGGCGGCTCGCCTGGCCTCTCTTCAGGAGGCGGTTGCGGCCCAGGAGACGACCAACAGACAGCTCCAGGCCCTGCAGCAGCAGGTGGCCGACTGCAACGGTGCCCTGCAGCAGGCCCGGGAGCAGGTGGCCTCGCTCCAGAAAGAGCTGGAAACCAAAGACGCGTCCCTCAAGGATCTGCAGCAGCAGCTGGCCCAGGTGAGTTCGAAGGAGCAGGTTACCGAGCAGGCCAGGGAAGAGGTGACCGAGGTTACCCAGAATCTGCAGCAGCAGCTTCAGGAGGCTCGGCAGACCATCGAGGAGCTGCGGGACCAGCTGGTTGCCGCCGAGCATGACAACAAGGTGGCCATGGCCAGGCTGGAGCGGGAGCTGGAAGCGGCCCGGGCCCAGATCCTGGGTATGGAGAAGATCATCGACGAGAAGAATGCGGCCCTGGAAGAGACCAACCAGGAGCTCGATCGGTTGAAGATCAACATGGATGTTCTCCTGGCCAAGGTTGCTGAGCAGCGTGATGCCCTGCAGGAACTGCAGCAGGAGAATCAGGATCTGGCCAAGGAGCTGGCAATCAAAGATGAAGAGATCACCAGCCTGCGCGACAAGCTCATGCAGAGCCCGGTGCAGGAATAGCCGTTTTTTCTGCCCTGCATGGTATCGGTGCTGAGGCCATGAAGGCGCAGATCCTTGAAAAAACGGTTGCAGACATCCGGAAATCTCCGGAACCCCTCGTGCTTGTCCAGCGGGAGGTTCCGGATCCGCAACCGGGACAGATCCTGATCCGGGTTGCAGCCTGTGGTGTCTGTCACACCGAGCTTGACGAGATCGAATGCCGTACGCCGCCCCCGCACCTGCCCGTTGTTCCCGGCCACCAGGTGGTGGGCACCGTGGCGGCACTGGGTGAGGGTGCCCGCCGGTTCTCGGTCGGTGACCGGGTCGGGGTTGCCTGGATCTATTCGGCCTGCGGCCGTTGCGAATACTGCCTGGCCGGGCTGGAAAACCTCTGCCCGGAGTTCCGGGCCACCGGCCGGGACGCTGACGGGGGGTATGCCGAGTTCATGGTTGTGGGCGAGGATTTCGCCACCCCTATCCCTGATTCCCTGTCCGATATCCAGGCCGCGCCGTTGCTCTGCGCCGGGGCCATAGGATATCGTTCCCTCAAGCTGACCGGCCTGGAAAACGGCCAGCGTCTCGGCCTCACCGGCTTTGGCGGTTCGGGGCACCTGGTTCTCAAAATGGTGCGGTTTCTCTATCCCGAGACCGAAGTGTATGTCTTTGCCCGTAATCCGGTGGAGCGGGAATTCGGTCTGGAGCTTGGCGCTGTCTGGGCCGGGGATACCGGCGACACTCCGCCGGCACCGCTGCACGCCATTATCGACACCACCCCGGTCTGGACGCCAGTGGTGGCCGCCCTGGCCCACCTGGCCCCGGCCGGCCGACTGGTGATCAATGCCATCCGCAAGGAAGACTGGGACCGGGACGTCCTGCAGATCCTGGACTACCCGCGCCACCTGTGGCTGGAAAAGGAGATCAAGAGTGTGGCCAATGTCTGCCGCAGTGATGTCTCGGGATTCCTGGACCTGGCCGACCGGCTGGCCATTGTTCCGCAGGTTCAGACCTATCCCCTGGAAGAGGCCAACCGCGCCCTTTATGAACTGAAGACTGGCGCTGTTCGTGGTGCCAAGGTACTGAGCATTGCCTGACTCCATTCTTGCCTTTTTTCATTCCACCCTGGGCAACTCCCATCTCTGGGGCTTTCTTGCCGCCATCCCCTTTATCGTTGCCGGATTTGTCGGGGTGCTGCTGCCGGTCCTGCCCGGCACGGTGATGATCTTCTGCGGTTTTCTCCTCTACGGGTTCATCACCGGTTTTGATGGGCTGCAGCTGAGCTTTTTTGTCGGCCAGCTGGCCCTGGTGGGGCTTTCCTACCTGGTCGACTTCCTGGCCACCGCCCTGGGGGTACGGATGTACGGGGGCTCGAAGGCCGCGGCCTGGGGCGCGGTTCTTGGCTCGCTCCTGGTCTTTGTCATCGGTCCGCTCGGTATCCTGGTTGGTCCTCTGGTGGGCGCCATTGGTGGTGAACTGCTCATGGGGGAGGAGATCCGCCAGGCCCTGCACGCCGGGCTGGGCTCCTTTCTCGGTTTTGTCGGTGGCACGCTGGCCAAGCTGGTGATCTGCGCCATCATGGTGGCCTGGTTTGTGGTTAGTATCACCTGAGGCTCGTGCTGAAAAACCAGTGTCCCCTGCCGCCGGCGTCTGCTCTGTGCTGCCTGCGAAAAATTCCCTCTCCATCCACCACGGGTTCGTCACCCTGTAGAGCCCCGGGCCGGTGGGGTCGTATTGCTAATGGCAGTTGACAAAGGGGTGTATCTCGCTTACTTCTTGTTGCCATCATCTGTCTGCAACAACAGAATAACACCATAGTACTTTTTGGAAAAATGACTGATATTACAACGAAAGAGATGACTGTTTCCGGGTGTGAGCTCCATGCTCTCGAAGCTGGCAGCGGCCATGATGTCCTGCTCCTGCACGGGATGAAGTTTCAGGCCGCCACCTGGAAAGAACTGGGAACCCTGGAAAAACTGGCCAAAATCGGATACCACGCCGTGGCTCTTGATATGCCGGGTTTCGGCGGTTCTCCGGCCTGCGATCAGGATCAGGATACGGTCCTGGCCGATTTTGTCAGGGATGTCGGTCTGAACAGGCCGGTCCTGGTGGGGCCCTCCATGGGGGGACGGATCGCTCTGGAGTTTGCCATCAACCATCCGGACATGGTGAGCCGCCTGGTACTGGTTGGCCCGGTGGGGGTCGAGGAGAACCAGGAGCACCTCGCCCGGATCAGGGTTCCGACCCTGGTTATCCGCGGCTCCGAGGACCAGATTTCGCCGGCCTCCAGTGCACAGATGCTGGTTTCGTCTGTTCCTGACTGTCAGCTGGTGGTTTTTGAGGGCGCACCGCATCCCTGCTACCTGGACCAGCCCGAATTGTGGCACTCCACCCTGCTTGATTTCCTCGGCAATCCGGCTGCCTAATCCTGACCTCCACGCAAATTCATGGGAAAAACACTTATAATTGCCGAGAAACCAAGCGTTGCCGGCGATATTGTCAAGGCGCTGCCCGGCCGGTTCAAGAAAACCAAGACCCACTGGGAAAGTGAAAACTATATTGTCTCCTATGCCATTGGCCACCTGGTATCCATAGCCTATCCCGAAGAGGTTGATCCCAAGTACCAGAAATGGAGTCTGGAGAACCTGCCCATCCTTCCGGAGGAGTTCCCCTCACCGTGTTGCCTGGTACCAAGTCCCAGTACAACGCCCTGGCCAAGCTGATCCGGCGCCGGGATGTGGAGGTGATCGTCAATGGCTGTGATGCCGGGCGCGAGGGTGAGCTGATCTTCAAGTACATCATGAAGAAGGCGGCCACCAAATCCACGGCCGGTAAAAAGATCCGCCGGCTCTGGCTCCAGTCCATGACGCAAAGCGCCATCCGCGAGGGACTGGCCCGCCTTCGGGACAACGAGGAGATGCTGCCGCTGGAGGATACGGCCCTGTGCCGCTCCGAGGCCGACTGGCTGATCGGTATTAATGCCACCCGGGCGCTCACCTGTTACAATTCCCGCCATGGCGGCTTTCGTAAGACCCCCTGCGGTCGGGTGCAGACGCCGACCCTGTCCATGCTGGTCAAGCGCGAGGCTGAGCGGCGCAGTTTCAGGCCCACCCCCTATTGGGAGCTGCACGGCTGTTTTGCCGCCGATACGGTAACATATAACGGGGTGTGGATCGATCCGGAATTCCGTAAGGATCCGGGCAATCCCCACGCCAGGCAGAACCGGATCTGGGACCGGGAAAAGGCCGCGGCCATCCGGGAAAAATGTGAAGGCAAAGAGGCCCGGGTCACCGAGACCTCCAAGAAATCAACCCAGCGCTCGCCCGGGCTCTATGACCTGACGTCGCTGCAGAGGGAGGCCAACTCCAGGTTCGGTTTTTCGGCCAAGAATACCCTGGCCATTGCCCAGGCTCTCTATGAACGCCATAAGCTGATCACCTATCCCCGGACCGACAGCCGCCACCTGCCCGAGGATTACCTGCCCACGGTGCGCAAGGTGGTGACCTGCCAGAAGGGCTGGCAGTTCGGCCGCTTCGCCGAGGAGGCGCTGGCGAAGAAATATCTGAAAAAGGACAAGCGGATTTTCAATAACAAGAAGGTCAGTGACCATTTTGCCATCATTCCCACCGAGGTCCTGCCGGGGTCCCTGTCCGAACCGGAACAGAAGATCTACCAGATGATCGTCCAGCGGTTCCTGGCCGTGTTTTTCCCGCCGGCGGTGTTCCGCAACACCAGGCGGTTGTCCGTGGTCGAGGGCGAGACCTTTCTCACCGAGGGCAAGATCCTGGTGGAGCCTGGCTGGAAAGCCATCTACGGCAACCTGGAAAGCGGCAGTGACCTGCAGCCCCTGCCACCGGACAAGGTGGTTGTCTGCAGGGAGATCGAGCAGGAGGAGCACGAGACCAAGCCACCGCCAAGGTTTTCCGAGGCCACGTTGCTGTCGGCCATGGAAAATTCGGGCAAGCTGGTGGACGACGAGGAACTGGCCGAGGCCATGAAGGAACGCGGGCTGGGTACCCCGGCCACCAGGGCCTCGATCATCGAGAAGCTGCTCAATGAGAAATACATTGTCCGCGAGGGGAGGGAGTTGGTGCCCACCGGCAAGGCCTTTGAACTGCTCTCTCTCCTGGAGGTCCGCGATATCGATGTTCTTGCCTCGCCCGAGCTGACCGGCGAGTGGGAGTACAAGCTCAACCAGATTCTCAAGGGCGAGATGACCCGGCCCCAGTTCATGGCCGAGATTCGTGACATGACCCGGACCATTGTCGAAAAGGTCAAGGCCGGTGGCGGGCCGGAACGGAAAGAGGCCTCCTTTTCGCCGGTGAACGGGGTCCGGTTTTACGAGACCGCCACGGCCTGGGAGTCGGAGGACAAGAAACTGGTGATCCGCAAGGTGCTGGGTGGCCGGGTCATGGACGAGGAGGAAGTGGTGGCGCTGATCAAGGGTGAAACCATAGGACCGTACGGTGATTTCCGCTCCAAGAAGGGCAAGACCTTTTCCGCCTCCATTCATCTCAACAACTCCAAGGTGGAGTTTCTCTTTGCCGATTCCACCAGTGAGCTGGATATGGAGGGGATCAAGAAAGGGGAGGTGCTCGGGCTCTCGCCCATTGACCAGACACCGGTCTACGAGACGCCGTCGGCCTTCATGTCGGAATCGGCCCTGGAGGGCGATCGGGACAAGGGACTGCGGATCTCCAAGATCATCCTGGGCCGGCGGATCGATCCCGATCATATCCGCCAGCTGCTGGACAAGGGCAAGACAGAGTTGATCACCGGTTTTATGTCCAAGAAAAGGCGGCCCTTTGACGCCTACCTGACCCTGGATTCCAAGGGGAAACTCGGGTTCGAGTTTCCGCCGCGCAAGTCTGCGGTCAGGAAAGGGAAAAAGGCCGAGTGAGCCCAGGGGGGCGGTCCGTGGCCCTGCCCTGGGGCTGATAAAAATAGTTTGTACCGGGAGGAATGAACCGACCCATGAGGGGCGTCACTCCCCATCGCAAGCGAGATTCCGGTTGAACCGGACAGGAAAGAATCCTCATTATGCAGAAATTAAAGAAAGAGTACAGAGGACTGAGCGGTCGGGAACTGGCCGCGATCTCATGCCGGGTCGCCTCGGATACCAAGGCGGAGGATCTGGTGGTGCTGGACCTGCGCGGTCTGGCCACCTTCACCGATTATTTCGTGATCATGAGCGGTCGCTCGACCCGGCATGTTCAGGGCCTTGCCGAGGCCATCGAGGGGGAACTGAGTGCCAAGCGGATCACCACCAAGAACTGCGAGGGGCTGAGCGAAGGTCTCTGGGTCCTGCTTGATTTTGACGACCTGGTGATCCATATATTCTATCATGATACCCGTGAGTTCTATGACCTGGAAGGCCTCTGGCACGATGCGCCCAGGATCGATCCCGAAGCCCTGGTGGCCGAGACCACGGAGGACGAGGCCTGACTATGACCCATGCACCCCTGATACTGGCAATTCTTGATGGCTGGGGCATTGGTGAGCCGGTGCCCACCAATGCGGTCTATGTGGCCGATACTCCGAACATGGATCAATGGACCCGGGAATTTCCCTCGACCACGCTCGTGGCCCATAACGGCATGGTGGGTCTGCCCGAGGGCCAGATGGGTAATTCCGAGGTCGGCCATCTCAATATCGGGGCCGGCCGGATTGTCTACCAGGACTACACCCGGATCAACCTGGCCATTGAAAAGGGCGAGTTCTTTGACAATCCGGCCCTGGGCAAAGTCATGGACCGGGTGAAGGAGCGGGGCACGGCCCTGCATCTCTTCGGCCTGCTCTCCGATGGCGGGGTCCACTCCCATATCCGCCATCTCTTTGCCCTGCTGGAAATGGCGAGGCGCCGGGGGCTTGAGCGGGTCTACATCCACGCCTTCATGGACGGCAGGGATACCCCGCCCTCTTCGGGTATCGATTATATGCGCCAGCTGGCCCGGGAACTGGACCGGCTTGGCTGTGGTCAGGTGGCGACCATCAGTGGCCGCTACTATGCCATGGACCGGGATACCCGCTGGGACCGGGTGGAGAAGGCCTGGCAGGCCATGGTGGAAGGCAAGGGTATCCAGGCCACCGATCCGGTGCAGGCCATCCGCGATGCCTATGGACGGGGGGAGACCGATGAGTTCATCCTGCCCACTGTACTGGTCGATACCCGGGGCACACCCGTGGGCACTGTGGGGGACGGCGACGGTATCATCTTTTACAACTTCCGGGCTGACCGGGCCCGCGAGCTGTGCCGGGCCTTTATCTGGCCCGATTTCGACGGCTTCCCGGTGGATCACCGACCCCGGGTGGAGCTGGTTACCATGACCGAGTATGACGGCGAGTTCGATCTGCCGGTGGCCTTTCCGCCCCTCACCCTGACCCATATCCTGGGCGAAGAGGTGAGTCTCCACAACATGCGTCAGCTCCGGATCGCTGAAACCGAGAAGTACGCCCACGTGACCTATTTCTTTAACGGCGGCCGGGAGGAGCCCTTTGCCGGCGAGGACCGGATTCTGGTGGATTCACCCCGGGAGGTGGCCACCTATGACCTGAAACCCGAGATGAGTGCGGCCGAGGTGACCGATCGGCTGCTGGCTGCCCTGGACGAGAGTGAGGCGGCCGGAAAGCCCTATGATCTTGTGGTCCTCAACTTTGCCAATGGCGATATGGTCGGCCATACCGGGGTCCTCCCGGCGGCCGTCAAGGCCTGCGAAACCGTGGACCGGTGCCTGGGGCGCATCCGGGAGTGGATGAAGGCTCGGGCGGGGTCATGCTGGTCACCGCCGATCATGGCAATGCCGAGGTCATGGTGGACCCGGAAACCGGTGAACCCTACACCGCCCATACTCTCAATCCGGTGCCGCTTGTTCTGGTCAGTGACGCCCACCGGGGACGGCGTCTTGTCGATGGCGGCGCACTCAAGGACATCGCCCCCACCATCCTGGCGCTCCTTGATCTGCCCCGGCCGGACGAGATGGAAGGGGAGAGTCTCCTTCGTGACTGATCGACCCGGGATAACCAGCAGTTTCGTGCCCCTTGTGGCCAAGGTTACTGATGCGGCAATATTGTCATCCCATAACAAAAATTTCTATAACCGAGCTGAATAAAAAATATGCGCTACATAAGTACCCGCGGCGGAATCGAGCCCATATCGTTCAAACAGGCAGTGATGATGGGCCTTGCCCGGGACGGCGGTCTGCTGCTTCCGGAAAGGCTTCCCTCCATTGACCGGACCAAGCTGGAATCGTGGCGTAATCTGCCTTACCAGTATCTGGCCCGGGAGGTCCTGGAACTCTTCATCGACGATATCGACCGGCTGGACCTGGAAGTGCTGGTGGAAAATTCCTACGCCTCCTTCCGGCATCCCCAGGTGACTCCCATACGAAAAGTCGGGGACCTTTTTATCCTGGAACTCTTCCACGGCCCCACCCTGGCCTTCAAGGACGTGGCTCTGCAGCTGCTCGGCAACCTCTTTGAGTATCAGCTCAAGGAGTCGGGCAGTTTCATGAACATCATCGGCGCCACCTCCGGTGATACCGGCAGCGCCGCCATCTACGGCGTCCGGGGCAAAAAGGGGATCAATATCTTTATCCTTCATCCCCATGGCCGCACCAGCCGGATTCAGGCCCTGCAGATGACCACGGTGCTGGACGAGAATGTGTTCAATATCGCCATCCGCGGCACCTTTGACGATGGCCAGGCCATTGTCAAGGAGCTCTTCGGCGACCTGGAATTCAAGGATCAGTACCACCTCGGGGCCATCAACTCCATCAACTGGGCCCGGGTGCTGGCCCAGGTGGTCTACTACGTGTATGCCTACATCAAGTTGTGGCGAAACGGCATGGACAGTGTGGATTTCTCGGTGCCCACCGGCAATTTCGGTGATATCTTTGCCGGGTACGTGGCCAAACACCTCCTGCCCGAAGGATGCATCAACCGTTTGATCCTGGCCACCAATGAAAACGATATCCTCAGCCGGTTCGTCAACCAGGGTGACTACTCCAAGAGCACGGTCCGGCCGACTTTCAGTCCGTCCATGGATATCCAGATAGCCTCCAATTTCGAGCGCTATCTCTACTACCTGCGTGGTGAGGATCCTGAGCAGGTGCGCCGAGACATGGAAACCTTTGCCCGGGATGGCCGGCTGGATTTTTCAGGTCTGCGCGACCAGGTGGCCCGGGATTTCGTTTCCCGCCGTGTCAGCGAAGAGGAGACTATTGAAACCATTGCCGACGTGCACCGGGAGCATGGCTATCTCCTGGATCCGCACACGGCGGTTGGGGTCCGGGCGGCCCGGGAACTTGGCGGAGAACGGCCGGTGGTCTGCCTGGCCACGGCCCATCCGGCCAAGTTTGGCGATGCGGTGAAAAAGGCCATCGGCACCGAGCCGGAGCTGCCGCCGCCCCTGGCCGACCTGGAGAGCCGGGAGAGCCGCTGCGAGATTCTGGACGCCGACACCGAAAAGGTCCGAAACTTTATCAGGGAGCATGCCCTCAGGGGGTAACCAGGGGCGGGAAAGGTGGCCATGACCATTTTTGCCATGCAGGAGTACACCGAGCAGGTTGAGGAAACAGTGGCCTGGCTCGGGGCCAGGCTGGATGAAAAACCCGAGTACCTGATCCAGCTCGGCACCGGCCTGGGCGAGCTGGCCCGGGCCATGGAGGTGGATGTCCGGATCGCCTACGAGGATATTCCCCATTTTCCCTTCTCCACGGTGGAGTCCCATCCCGGATACCTGGTCTGTGGCCGGCTGGCTGGTAAACCGGCCGCCATTCTTCAGGGCCGGGTCCATTATTACGAGGGATATCCGGCCCGGCGGGTCGCCTTTCCCATCCGGGTCCTGTCCCTGCTCGGAGTCCACACCGCGATCATCACCAATGCCAGTGGCGGCCTCGATCCGGCCATGAAACCCGGCACCATCATGATCTTTGCCGATCATCTCAATTTCCTTGGCGACAACCCCCTGCGGGGGCCCAACATCGATGCCTGGGGGCCGCGTTTTCCCGACCTTTCCAGGCCCTATGATCCGGAGCTGCAGGCTCTGGCCCGGCGGGCCGCAGAGGAGCTCGGCATCGCCTGGATATGCAGCGGCACCTATGTCTGTATACCGGGGCCGAGCCTGGAAACCCCGGCCGAGACCCGCTATCTGCGCGGCTGCGGGGCCGATGCGGTGGGCATGTCCTCCATTCCCGAGATCCTGGTCGCCATCCATGGCGGGCTGCGGGTGCTCGGCTTGTCCGTGGTGGCCAATGTCAATGATCCCGACAATATGGCCCCGATCCTGCTCGACGATATCGTCCGCGCGGCCCGGGCGGCGGAGCCGGATCTGCAGCGGCTCATCGAAAAGATCCTCCACCTGGACCGTCCGGCCTGAGACAGGCCGTGTGCTCCAGCCGTCCGACGAAATATGCAAGCTGACGAGAGAAGAGGGGTGGACAGGGACAATCAGAAACCAACCCTTGTCCGGTCACTGAAGAAAAGCGCTCTGACGTTTGGCTCCATGGCGCCCATGTTTCTGGGTATCATGGGGTTGGTCGGTCTGATCCAGGTCCTGGTCTCCCCCAGGGATCTGGCCGCCCTGTTTCGGGGCAATCCCCTGCTCGACACCCTCACCGGCACCGTGGCCGGGGCGGTTGCCTCGGGTAATCCGGTAGTCAGCTACCTGCTCGGCGGTGAACTGCAGCAGCAGGGGGTTGCCCTCTATGCGGTGACCGCCTTTATCCTCTCCTGGGTGACCCTTGGTTTTGTTCATCTTCCGGTGGAAGCTGCCATGCTGGGCCGCCGGTTCACCGTGTACCGCAATGTCCTGGCCTTTGTCTTCACCATGCTCATCGCTGTTGCCACCACCCTGACCATGCGGTTTGTGTCATGACCGGGGAAAAGGGCGGCAGAAGGACCCGGTTGCGGGGTATTCCTTTTTTTCTTCTGGTGGCGACCGCCTACACAATACTCTTTTTCCATGACCGGAATCAGGCCCTGCTGGCCCTGCACAGGGGCGGGACTATCCTGGTTCGGATCCTGCCGGTTCTTGTGGTGGTTATCCTGTTCACCGGGCTGGTCAACTACCTGCTCCGGCCCGGACAGATAGTCAAACATCTGGGAAAAGGCAGCGGACTGCGGGGCTGGCTTATCGCCCTCATGGCTGGAGTGATCAGCCATGGGCCCATGTATGTCTGGTATCCCATGATCCAGGACCTGCGCAGTCAGGGAACCCGGGACGGACTGATAGTCGCCTTCCTGTATGCCAGGGCGATCAAGGTTCCTTTCCTGCCGTTGATGATCGATTATTTCGGCCTTGGCTTTACCCTGGTGCTTTCCTGTTATATTCTGCTCGGGTCCTTTATCCAGGGCTGGATCATGGAGCTGTTGTCCGAGCCCGGGCGGCGGGCAGGTTGAAATACGTTCACGGAGATTTTTTTTGTTTTTCGGGTCCCCGGGGGAGGAAATCCTGCCGGTGTCCTGGAAAAAGACATCTGGGAGGGATGGAAAATCATGGCGGACCTTCTTGTCACGGGAAAATATCTTGTCAGCATCGACGACGACCACACCATAATCGACAATGGTGGCCTGGCGATAACCGGCGATACTATTACAGCCGTCGGCCCGGCAGACGAGCTGCGCGGTCGCTATCCCGGGGCCGAGGAACTGTACGAACCCCATGGCCTGATCATGCCGGGACTGGTCAATGTCCACACCCATGCGGCCATGGCCTGCTTCCGGGGCCTGGCCGATGATCTGGAACTCATGCAGTGGCTGCAGGAGTACATTTTTCCGGCTGAATCCAACCTGACCGGCGAGGTGGTCTACTGGTCCACCATGCTGTCCATATGCGAGATGATCCGCTCCGGGACCACGAGTTTCTGCGACATGTATCTCTTTGCCGCCGAGGTGGCCCGGGCGGCGGCCGATGCGGGTATGCGGGCCTGGATCGGCGAGGTGCTCTATGATTTTCCCTCTCCCAGCTACGGAGAGCTGGAAAACGGGTTTGCCTGCTGTGAAAAACTGTTTGCGACCTATGCAACCCATCCACTCATAACCATCACCCTGGATCCCCATGCGGTCTATACCTGTTCACCGGAACTGCTGGTCCGGCTCGGGGAGCTGGCCCGGGAAAAGGAGGCCCTCTATGTGATTCATCTTGCCGAAACAGAGGTTGAAGTGGCAACCTGCCTGGAACGCTACGGGGTGAGACCGGTCCAGCATCTGGAACAGCTGGGGTTGCTCGGGCCGGGCATGGTGGCCGATCACTGCGTCCAACTGACCGGAGAGGAGATTGAGCTCATGGCCGAGCGGGGAGTGGGGGTAGCCCATTGTCCCGAGTCCAACATGAAACTGGCCTCCGGAATTGCGCCGGTGCCGGACATGCTGGCCGCAGGGCTGGCCGTGGGCCTGGGCACTGACGGGGCAGCCTCCAACAATGATGTGGACATGTTTGGCGAGATGTCGTCCGCGGCGCTCATCCACAAGGGATCACGGCTTGATCCCACGGTGATGGACGCGCGCACCACCCTGCACATGGCCACCCGTGGCGGGGCTCGGGTTCTCCAGGCCGGGGAGCGGATCGGCAGCCTGGAGCCGGGTAAAAAGGCGGACTGTATCGTCCTTGATCTGCATCAGCCCCATCTCACCCCGCTCTATAATCCGCTTTCCCACCTGGTGTACGCGGCCAGGGGCGGCGATGTGGTCCATTCGATCATAAACGGCCGGATCGTCATGCGGGATCGGCAGCTTACCACGGTGAAGGAGGCCGAGGTTTTTGGAGCCATGGACCGGATCAGCCGGGAGATAGGTAAAATCAAGGGGAATCGGAGTTGACAGCGCCGGTGGCAAGGTGATATGGTTTGCTGCACAGCGTGATGAGTCCGGACAGAGGGTTCCGGGTTCCAGGACTTCCGTCGGGTACGTTGGTATTATCTGATATTGTCATGGCAGATACGGTATAACAAATACAAATAATTTTCGTCACGAGTGCAGGGTGTAATACGGATATGTCTCCTGTTTTCGGACGAAACATAGAGAGGTGACATAATGTTCGGACTTGGAATGCCTGAACTGATCATCATCCTGGTGATTATCGTGATCATATTCGGGGCCGGCAAGCTGCCTGAGATCGGAGCTGGTATCGGCAAGGGTATCAAGAATTTCAAGGAAGCCACCAAGGATGAGTCCAAGCAGAAGACCATTGAGGAAGACAAGGCGGACAAGGAGAGCTGAAGCTGTTTTCTCTCCTGCTGTGCACCGTTGTCAGCCAATGTAACCTGAACTGAACCCTGGGATGTGAAACTATGTTTGGACTTGGTACACCGGAACTTATCGTTATCCTGGCCATTGCCTTTCTCTTCTTTGGTGGAAAAAAACTGCCGGAGATCGGTTCGGGGCTCGGAAAAGCCATCGGCAGTTTCAAGAAAGGGCTTGATGACGCGGAAGAGGCAGGCGTTGATCTTAAGAGGAGCCTGCCCGGCGTCAAGGAAGTGACCGCGGTCAAGGAGAAAGTGGATAAAGCCCGTGATATAACCCAGGTCTTGACCAAATAGACAGCTCGTCAGTTGTCCGGGTGTGATATCGTGGCAGGGCGCCGCGTCTTTTTGGTTGTTTTTCAGTCCGTTTTTCCCCGCTCTTTTTCTTCTTCTGTCTTGACAGAGAGCAACTTTCCTTGTAATCGTCTTTTCTTGCCATCTGCCCACTGTCCGGGTTGACGGAATTCTTGCCAGACATGTTGCGGGGCAAGAGACCCTGTTTGCAGGTTTCCACCTGTCTTTTCTGTTCTGTTTTTCTGATAGCTGCCACCTGAAAGGACAGTGTTCCCTCCTGCAGGTAAGCGAGCTTGCGAGACTCCGGGTAAGCGAGCTTGCGAGACTCCGGGTCGTGTCCTGAGGTGGTCCCTGCATGGCCGGGTGATAATCCTGCATACGACCGATGAATTTGATTGAGACAATGTCAGACCATGGGATCAGGGTCTGGTGATCAGCATAGAAACGTTTCCAGGGGGAGTGTATGTGTCGTTTAGCTCTGAAAAGTGCTGATGATCCCTTTTCGCCCTATGAAGTGCTTACGGCCATGGAGGCCATGCGCGAGGGCTACGACGGAAGTGGTCTGGGACTGCTTCTGCGGGGGATCAGCTTTGAGGATTTCAACTATAAGCCCAACCGGCCGATTCTTTCCGGTATAGTTCAGTCGGAAGCTGCGCTGCACCGGTTGAACAAGTTCATGGAAGATCGCGGGTTCGAGCTGCGCTACGACCATGAGTTTGACCTGGATCGCCGGGTGCTCGAGGTGGGGGATCAGTACAAGTACGTGATTCGCGTCTACCGGCTGCCCGATGACTGGAGTAGCAAGAGCGAGGAAGAGGTGGAGAACCTGCTCATGCACACGCGGCTCGATCTCCGGCGGGACGGAGAAGAGCACGACGGTGACCTGACGGTTTTCTCCTTCTGGCCGGACGTGATGATGATCAAGGAAGTGGGCTGGCCGCTGCAGGTGGGGGACGGACTCTCTCTGCACGATGGCCGGATCAAGGCCCGGGTCGTCATGGCCCAGGGGCGGCAGAACACCAACTACGGTATCAACCTCTATGCCTGCCACCCCTTCTTCATCCAGGGTATATCCACGATGACCAACGGTGAGAACACCGCTTTTGTTCCCATCCGTGACTGGTTGCTCGGTCTGCACAAGCCCGGCTATCAGGGCTATCAGTCCGACTCCGAGGTCTTCACCCACATCCTCCATTACACCTTGAAAGAGCTGAAACTGCCTCTTCAGGCCTACAAACACATCATCACCCCGCTCAAGACCGAAGAGCTGGAGAAACATCCCAGCGGGGATTTTCTCCGCGGCCTGCGCGACAGCTGTCGCCGACTCATCATCGACGGTCCCAACTGTGTGATCGGGACCCTGTCCGATGAAACCTGCCTGATGGTGATGGATCATAAGAAGATGCGTCCCGGTACCGTGGGTGGGCGTCCCGGCTGCTGGGCCATGGCGTCCGAGATGTGCGGGGTGGAATCCCTGGTGCCGGACCGGGACCGCAGTCTTGATTTTCAACCCATGCGCGAACATACAGTCATCATTCCGCCAGATAGAAAGGAGCTTGTCATATGGAGTCAATTCGATCCATATCCGTTGGCCCAGGCAGCCTGACCTATACGGATTTTCCCTGGATCATCGAGCATAACGAGGACCGCTGTGTCCTGTGCGGCAAGTGCGCCGCTGTCTGCCCGATGGAGTCGCTTGAGTTGTCGTATTCGCGCAGCAGGGTGCCGAAACTCGATATTCTCAAGAAAAAACGTCAGTCCGAGTACAAGGTGGTGGTCGGTATCCGCCAGAAGACCGACACCGCCCATCGCTGTGTGGGCTGCGGCATGTGTTCCATGGTCTGCCCCAATGCGGCCATCGGACCGCGGTACAACGACAACGAGCACCGCACGGTGTTCTTTGCCGACAAGAAGGGCGATCCCTACAAGCGCGGCGGCCGGAAGAACCAGCCCGGTCCGACCCTGCTTGACCGGATAGTTTTTGACCGTATCTCCATGTTGACCGATCCGGCCCTGGATGCGGGCCGGCACGAATTCTACATGAATACGGTGCTTGGCCGGGTGCTGCCGCCGGAAGAGTTTCTCCGCCGCAAGCAGAGCGGTGAATGGATTCCGCCCACCCGGGAGATATTTCCCTTTATCATCGGTGGGATGTCCTTTGGTGCACTCTCGCCCAACATGTGGCTCGGGATGCTCCAGGGCGTGGCCTACTGCAACGAGGTTCTGGGAATTCCGGTGGTCATGTCCACCGGTGAGGGTGGCTGCCCTCCCTGGGTTCTGCGGAGCCCCTATCTCAAGTACCTGATTCTGCAGATCGCTTCAGGCTATTTCGGCTGGGACGAGATCATCCGCGCCATTCCGGAAATGGTCTGCGACCCATGCGCCATCGAGATCAAGTACGGTCAGGGGGCCAAGCCCGGCGACGGCGGGTTGCTCATGGGATTCAAGGTCAGCAAACTGATCGCCCGGCTCCGGGGTGTGCCCCAGGGAGTGGACCTGCCGTCTCCGCCTGTGCATCAGACCCTGTATTCCATCGAGGAGTCGGTGGGCAAGATGATCCAGTCGCTTTCCACCCTCTTTGGTTTCCGGGTTCCGGTCTATCCGAAGATCTCGGCTACGACCTCGGCCAAGGCGGTTCTCAATAACCTGGTCCGCAACCCCTTTGCCAGTGGTCTGTGCATCGACGGTCTGGATGCCGGTACCGGGGCAGCCTACAATGTCTCCATGGATGCCATGGGCCATCCCATTGCCTCCAATATCCGTGAATGCTATCTCGAACTCTGCAAGCAGGGCCGTCAGAACGAGATCCCGCTTTTTGCCGCCGGCGGTGTGGGCAAAAACGGCAACATCACCCAGAACGGCATGGCCCTGATCATGCTCGGGGCCTCGGGAATCCACGTGGGCCGCTACATCATGCAGGCTGCGGCCGGCTGTCTTGGTAACGAGAAGAATCGCTGCAATATCTGCAATATCGGCCTCTGTCCCAAGGGTATCACCAGTCAGAACCCCAAGCTGTATCGCCGGCTGGATCCGGATCAGGTGGCCGAGCGGGTGGTGGAGGTCTTCCTCTCCATTCGGACCGAGATGAAGAAGATCATGGCCCCCTTGGGCCGGTCCCAGAGTCTGCCAGTCGGCATGTCGGACGCCCTTGGTATCGCCGATGCCGAGGTGGCGAAGCGGCTGCAGATCAAATACGTTTGTTAAGAGGTTCCGGGCCCCGGCGGGGATCAAGGGATTGGTATCCCGACCCCGGTGACAGGGGCTGGATATAAGAGAACAGGAGTGACGAACCAGTGAGTACACCACAGGTCATCAAGGGCTTTGACGCGCAGGGACGACGGATTCCGTCCAAGGATCTGGACGAGTTGATCCGTGCGGCGCTCAAGTCCGGCAATTATATCAGGATAGAGTCCTATGGACAGCATAACATAGGTTGCCGGCTCCACGGTGACGAACCGATCACCATCGAGGTGACCGGGCCGGTGGGCCAGCGTCTGGGTGCCATGGGGATGCCGGGTACCACAATTATAAGCGAGGGCCCGGCCTCCGATGATGTCGGCTGGCTTAACATCGGTGCCGATATCATCGTCAAGGGAGATGCCACCAACGGCGTCTGTAACGCCATGGCCGCCGGCCGGGTGATGATCGGCGGTTCCATCGGCTCCCGCGGCCTGACCATGACCAAGTGGAATCCTGAATACGACCGGCCGGAACTGTGGGTGCTTGGCTCGGTGGGAGATACCTTTGCTGAATTCAACTGCGGCGGGGTGGCCGTGGTCTGCGGGGTTGAACCGAAGCGGCCCGGAACGGTGCTGGGTTACCGTCCCTGCGTGGGCATGGTGGGTGGCTGGATCTACTATCGGGGCGAAACCGACGGCACCTATGCCCGCAACTCCGCCCGGGAGCAGGAACCCGATGATGTCCAGTGGCAGTGGCTCATGGACCGGATGCCCGAGTTCCTCGATAAGATCGGCCGGCCCGAACTGCTCGAGACCCTGTCCAGGCGCGAGGAGTGGAAGGTCCTCGTGGCCATGACCCCCCAGGAGAAGGCCAAGCTGCTCAAGGGGCCGATGTCCATGGCCGAGTTCCGCCGGGAACACTGGGACAAGACTTTTAAAAACGGTGATCCCCTGGCCGATCTGGCTCCGGATCTGGATCGCAGTCCCATCCCGGTGATCGTCACCGGTGAACTGCGTCGCAAGAAACCGGTCTGGACCAGTCCCGGCGCTCAAGGCAAGCCGTGCCGAGACTGTCATCTCTGTGAAACAGTATGTCCGACAGCGGCTATCAGCCGTCAGGAGTCGGATGAGCGGTTTGGCTATGTGTCCAATGACGACAAATGCATAGCCTGCGGCTTCTGCCGCGATGTGTGTCCGGTTTCCATCTGGCACATGGAGCCCCTGCCATAGGCGGGAGCCTTTCCATAGGGTGATACGAGCAGGGGCGAGGTGATCCACCTCGCCCCTGCTATTTTTTTATGAACCTGAGACGGACCTTGTATTTTCTCCGGTCCAGGTCTTTGGGCAGCACGGTGCCGTTGGGCACCAGCAGCGTCAGTACCCGGCCATTGGCCGGATCCTGGCGGAATTCCTTTCTCCGCTCCTCGTCCTGGGGGCCGCGGACAGACTTTCTTGGCTCCCGCACGTCCAGGATCTCCGCTTCCACTGTGGTCCCGCCTGTGAAACCTGGTTTGTTCGATGGTGGACCGGTTGGCTGGATAGCTCCGATAATGATGTCGACCATGATCATTCCTCCCTGAATGAACCTTTCTGGTTTTTTATCGGTAAAACAACCGGTTTTCAATAGGTTTTTTCAGGGCGCCCGGTGAGAAACAGCCGGCCGCGTCGTTGTTCGGTCCTCCAGCCCTCCAGTTCCAGCAGATACTTTTTCATCGCTATCCCGGCGGCAAAACCGGTCAGGTTCCGGTCGGCGCCAATGACTCGATGGCAGGGGATGACCAGAGGCAGCGGGTTGGCGCCGGCAGCCCGCCCCACGGCCCTGGCCAGGTTCATCTTGCCCAGGGCCCGGGCCACCTGGCCGTAACTCCACACATCCCCCCAGGGTATATTCTGCAGTGCATCCCAGACCTTTTTTTCAAACGCTGTTCCACTGATGGAAAGCGGCAGGGTGAAGTCCCGGCGAACTCCTTTGAAATACTCTGTTATCTGCTGCCGGGCCTGGCTGAGGACAGGGTCTGTGGGAGGCGTGGTCTCCGGGACCAGATCGCGAGGCGATGCTCCAGGTAACCGGATCCGGCACAGGCCCTGCCGGTCGGCAATGATCCGGACAGGGCCGATCGGAGTGAGGAAGGTGTGGTGGACAGACATGGCAACCGCTGCTCCTGGATGTGCGAACTGTGTTGTGGCGCGGAATGCTTTTGGCTCTAATAAAAAAGAATAGCGCCTTGACTTACCTTAGCGCTTTTGAGAGAATTTAGCCATGCAGGCAAGCTGTTTTTAAAGACCAATCATGGAGGTGGGTGTATGCCAAGGAAACTGACGTTTTTTGCAGTGATGGTGTGTTTGTTTTTCGCAACGCTCTGTCAGGCGGGCGAAGTGGTGAAAATCGGGGTACTGGCAAAAAACGGACCGGCAAAGGCCCTGAAGAAGTGGGCGGCGACAGGGGAGTATCTCACCGCCAAGGTCAGCGGCAAGACCTTTGAGATCGTGCCGCTCGATTTTGATAGGGTATTCCCGGCCGTGGCATCCGGCGAGGTGGATTTTTTCCTGGTCAACTCTTCCATGTTTGTCACCGCCAAGGTCAAATTCGGGGCCGAACCCATCCTGACCATGATCAATTCCCGCCAGGGCAGGGCTCTCACCTCCTTTGGCGGCGTTATCTTTACCAATGCCTATAACGACGCGGTAAATACGCTGGGCGATATCAAGGGGAAGAAGTTCATGGCGGTAAAAAAATCTTCATTCGGTGGCTGGCAGATGGCCTACAAGGAGCTCCTGGACGCTGGTATCGATCCCCTCAAGGATTTCGCCTCGGTGGAGTTCGGCAACAAGCATGATAACGTGGTTTTCGCGGTCCAGAACGAAATCGTCGAGGTGGGCACCGTGCGGACCGATACCCTGGAGCGTCTTGCCGCTTCCGGAGCCATTGCCATGGAGGATTTCAAGATCATCGCCAAAAAGAATTATCCGGATTTCCCTTTTGTCTGTTCCACGAAACTTTATCCCGAGTGGCCGCTGGCCAGGACAGCCGGAACCGACGCCGCCCTCACGGCCCAGGTCGTGGCCGCCCTCAAGGAGTTGAAACCCGAGGACAAGGCAGCCAAGGCCGCGAAAATTGTCGGCTGGACCGATCCGCTGGATTATTCAGGGGTGGAAGAGCTGCAGAAAGTTCTTGGCGTGGGAGCCTACGAGAAATAACAGCAGACGCGGGCTGCTCCGGGCAGCAGTTCCACAGATACAACACGGCTCTCGCAGGCCGGTCGGGATCTCTCCCGGCCGGCCTGTTTCATTTCAGGCGCCCTTCAGTTGGGGCCCATGGTGACAAGCAGCCGGATCAGTTCACCTTCCAGCTCGGTCTGGCGGGTGAGCAGGCTGCCCGCCCGTCGTTCCAGTTCCGCCAGCTCTACCGCAGAGCCGCTCTCCTGGATATGGCTGCAGTTGTAGTTGAGGCAGAACATGGGCTTGATCGGCAGGATGCAGCCCCCGGGACCGAGAAAACAGCAGCTTGTTTCATCCCCTGAGAATGTGTGGATCTGGGTGCCGCCCAGGAGATTGATGAGCAGGAGGATGGTGTCGGTGTTGGCCGCCATGTAGGCGCTGCAGCAGCCGCCATCCGGCCGGGCACCGCAATGGGCGCACCGGCTGCCCATGTCCATGGCCGCCATCTGGGAGCGCAGCTCGTCGAGGAGGCGGTCCAGGTCTGCCAGACCCTCCCGGATGCCGGGAACGGCCAGCAGGGTGGATCCATAGGCCCCGTACAAGGTTTGGGCGCGCTGCAGTTTATCGGTCACCGAACCGGAGAAGAACAGGTCCAGGGGCTGGGAGTGGGGCGTAGACATCAGGGATTCCTCTTCTGTTGCATGAATGTTTTCCATACAGGGGCCGCCGCCCGACCACCGGTTTCGCCCCGCCCAAGGGAACTCGACCGGTCATGGCCGAGCCAGACCCCGGCTGTGACGTCTTCGGTGTAGCCGATGAACCAGGCATCCATGTTACGGTCCGAGGTCCCCGTCTTGCCGGCTGCTCCGGGAATGCCCCGGGCCAGGCGTCCGGTTCCCCGGTTGATGACCTCCTGGAGAATGGCAGTCATGGTCCGGGCCGTATCCGGACGGATCACCTTGTGTGGACTGGTCTTTTTCCAGGGCACAGAGTGGCCGAAGCGGTCCTGTATCCTGGTGATGGCAAAGGGCTCATGATAGATCCCCTGGCTGGGGAAAATGGTATAGGCCCCGGTCATTTCCAGCAGCGAGACCGGGGAGGCGCCCAGGGCAAGTGTCAGCTCCGGATGCAGGGTACTGGTTATCCCTGCCCGTCTGGCCAGCTCAACAACCGGCTTTACGCCGATTTTACGCAGCAGCTTGATGGTAACGATGTTGCGTGAATGGATGAGGGCTTCGCGCAGGGTTGTGGGCCCGTGCCAGGTATTGCTGTAGTTCTTCGGCGCCCAGACCGAGCCGTCCCGGTTGCGGATGACAAGGGGGCGTCGTTGAGTTGCAGGTCCGGGGAGATCCCGCGCTCAAAGGCCGCGGCATAGACCAGGGGCTTGAAGACCGAGCCTGGCTGGCGGTTGGCCAGCACCGCCCGGTTGTAGGGGCTTTTATCATAGTCGGTCCCGCCGACCATGGCCAGGATACGGCCGGTCCGGTTATCCAGGGCCACCAGGGCTCCCTGGGGCGGCTGCGGGGTCTGTTCCCGTTGCCAGACCGCTTCGCTGCCGGCGCGGATGGCCCGGACGGCCCGCTCCTGCAGTTCGCTGTCCAGGGTGGTCCAGACCGTCAGCCCGGCCCGGTAGAGCTCCTCGCGGCCATAAAGTTGTTCCAGTCGGGATCGGACATAGTCGGTGAAATACCCGTTCATGGTCCGCCGCGCCTTGGAGGCGGGCTGGAAAGTGATCTTCTCATTAAAGGCCCGGCGTGCCTCTTCGGCACTGATCAGCCCGTCCTCGGCCATTCGGTTGAGGACGTAGCGCTGCCTGGCCCTGGCCCGGGAAAAATGTTTCAGCGGTGAGTAGCGGCTCGGGGCCTGGGGCAGTCCGGCCAGCAGGGCCATCTCGCCAAGGCGCAGTCTGCTGGCTGGTTTGCCGAAATAGGTGCGGCTGGCCGCCTCCACTCCATAGGCCCCTTCACCTAGATAGATTTCGTTGAGGTACAGGGTCAGTATTTCCTGTTTGGAGAGCATCCGGTCCAGCCGATAGGCCAGGATCGCCTCGGTAACCTTGCGGAAATAACTTTTTTCCCGCGAGAGCATGAGCGAGCGGGTGACCTGCTGGGTGATGGTGGAGCCCCCCTGGCTCCGACGACCGGAACGGAGGTTGTTGATAAAGGCGCGGGCAATGGACCAGACGTCGAGCCCGCCATGCTGCCAGTAGCGGCTGTCCTCGGCCGCGACAAAGGCCTGGGGCAGGAGGGGGGGCATCTGGTCCCATGTCAGGACGATACGGTTCTCCCGGTAGATGGCGTCCACCGGTCTGCCGTGGCGATCGAGCAGCGTGGTGGTGACCAGGGGTCGGTAATCATCCACCGTGCGGATATCCGGGATGTCCAGGGAAAGAAACCAGGCCAGGGCAAAGCCCACAAGCAAGGTGACCAGGCCGCAGGTACCCATGAGAAAAAAGATGATGTGGGTATGGTCCCAGACCGGTCGCCGCGCCGGACGTTTGCTTGTTTTTTTTTGTCTTTTCACCAGGTGCTGCAAGAATTAGGGTTGTCAGTGGGAAGATGAAGTCTCATATTGTATATTGGCAAATAACGCAAGCAGTGAATGGAGGGAGAGTTCTCGTCACGCACCGGCATCCTGTCCGGCCCGGATCAGGCCGTCTTCTCGACAGGAAATCGTCTGTCAGCTGCAGTCCTCTCGAGTCAGGTGTAGGGTGCAACCGCGCCTGGCTTGGCAACAGTTAACTTGAATCTGGCAATCCCCTTGTCCCGCATACGTATTCTTTCCGAACAGTTAGCAAATCAGATCGCCGCCGGGGAGGTGGTGGAACGGCCGGCCTCGGTGGTCAAGGAGCTGGTGGAAAACAGCCTGGATGCCGGTGGTTCCAGGATCCAGGTCCAGGTGGAGGGCAGCGGCACCCGGCTGATCCGGGTGGTGGATGACGGAATCGGCATGGACAGTGATGATGTTTTACTCTGCCTGGAGCGGCATGCCACCTCCAAGCTTTTCAGCGAAGACCAGCTGGCGGCCATCGCCACCCTGGGGTTTCGAGGCGAGGCCCTGCCCAGTATAGGTTCGGTGTCCAGGATGACGATTCTCTCGCGGCCGCGGACAGCGGACATGGGAACCCGGGCCGAGATGCGCTACGGGATCCTGCACGCCATCCACGAGGATGGCTGCCGCCAGGGGACGGTCATCGAGGTTCGCGGCCTGTTTGGCAATGTGCCGGCCCGGAGGAAATTTCTCAAGTCAGCCCGGACCGAACTGTATCACATCGAAGAGGTCCTGCGCGACCAGGCCCTGGCTCATCCCGGGGTGGGCTTTGTTCTCCAGGTCGAAGGCCGGACTGTCCTGGACCTGCAGCCGGGGGAGGACCTGGAGACCCGGGTACGACAGATCTACCAGGTCCAGGATCAGCTGCTGCCGGTATCCTTCCAGGAAAATACTGGTCTTGGCCTGGAGCTTGAGGGGTATCTGCTGGAGTCGGGTACCAGCCAGTCCCGGGTCCGCAGATTGCGCATCCTGGTCAATAACCGTCCGGTGCAGGACCGTATGCTCCTCCACGGTGTGCGCGAGGGCATGCGGGAATCTCTCATGACCGGCCAGCAGCCGGCCGGGGTCCTGCTGCTGCACCTGCCTCCGGATCAGGTGGACGTGAACGTCCATCCGGCAAAGCGGGAGATTCGTTTCCGCCGCAGCCAGGAGGTGCACCGGCTGCTGGTCAGAGGTATCAGGGAGGCCGTGGCCCGCTTCCAGGATGAGTTCCGGTCCCATCTCTTTGCTGTTCCTGACCTTCGAGCGCCCGCCGGAGCTGCTCCTGCTACCGATGACCAGCCTGTCCAGCGATCCCTTGGTGGAGTGTGGCGGCCATCCTCCGCCCCGGCCCGGAACCAGGCGGCCACCGGGGAGATACCTTGTGAATCGACCCCTGAGACGTACCCGCCTCCCGGTCCTCCCCCGGTCCAGCCCGACCAGCCCCCGGTCTCCGTGCGCCTGGCGGAGCCGGACCCGGACGCAGCAACCCGGGGAGCAGGGGGCAGGCCCTGGATGGGCTGCAGGTCATCGGCCAGCTCTTTGATCTTTACCTGCTCTGCCAGCGGGGGATGAGCTGGTCCTGATCGACCAGCACGCGGCCCATGAGCGGATTATCTATCAGCAGTTGCGCCGCGGATTTCTAAACCGCGCCATTCCCAGTCAGAGTCTTATGTTTCCGGTTCCGGTGGAGCTGGGACCCGAACAGGCCGAGACCATGGAGCGGGCCGGTGACGCTCTCCAGGCCCTGGGTTTTGTGGTGGAACCCTTTGGTGATGCCACCTGGGTGATCCAGGCCCTGCCGGCCCAGCTCGGCCATCTCGATCCTGCGAAGATGCTCCATGAGGTCCTGGACGAACTGCGTCTTGCCGGGGAGGACACTCCAGGGGTCGTTCTGTCGCCGCAGATGGAAAAACTCCTGGCCTCCATGGCCTGCAAGGCCGCGGTCAAGGCGGGTAACCGGCTCCAGGATCGCGAGATGGAGGAGCTGCTTCACCAGATGGAGAGCGCGGATTTTTTTTCCCACTGTCCGCACGGCCGACCGGTGATAAAGCAGATACCCCGGCGCGAGATAGAAAAATGGTTCCGGCGACTTTAACACCCATGCAGGCTCCCACGGCCTGCGCAACGAAATATGAAAGCTGTTGTCCCTCTGGAGGATGGAACGAGACTTTCATATAAAAGATAACAGCCAGACCGGGTGGCCGTGGAGCGGTGCCGGTCTGTTTATTCGGTTTTCAGCGTAAGGAGAAGAGTCATGAGCAGCTACATCATCCACCCCATCGTCATGGGAACCAAGATTTTTGACAAGGGTATGATGACCTATCAGCACGACTACGGGACCCCGTATACCATCCCTATTTACTGCTGGTACCTGGAAGGGGGGGACCGCACCATCCTGATTGATACCGGCGAGATGCATCCGGTGCAGTCCGAGGACCGGGAAAAGGCCATCGGCGGCAAAATCCATACCTTCGAGGAGGGGTTGGCCCGCCATGGCCTCACCCCGGCGGATATCGACATGGTCATCCATACCCATCTCCATGCCGATCACTGTGAAAATGACTATAAATGTGAAAATGCCCGGTTCTTTATCCATGAAAAGGAGCTGGAAACCATCGAAAATCCCCATCCTCTGGATTACCGCTATGTGGAGGATTTCATTTTCGAGATCCGCGACCGGGAGCAGATCGAAGTGGTCCGCGCCGATGGGGAACTGGTTCCCGGGATTTCGGTCCTCCATACCCCGGCCCATACCCCGGGCGGCATGACTGTCTTTGTGGACACGCCCCGGGGTCGGGTCGCCATCACCGGATTCTGCGTGATCCGTGAGAACTTTGAGCCGCCGGTCCAGATCCGGGCCATGGAAATGGAGGTGATTCCACCGGGTACCAGCGTCAACACGTATGAGGCCTACGATATCCTGGTCAAGGTCCGGGACATGGCCGACTATGTTATTCCACTGCATGAACCTGAGTTTGCCTCCGGGGAGGCGATTTCCTGAAACGGCAAGCAAAGAGGAGAGGGGGAGAAAAGGTAATGATCAGCAGGGATGAACTGTACGATCTCGTTATCAGCGGGCTGCCGGTCGCCCTGTTTGTGGTCGATGGTGATTTTGCAATTATCGAGTTCAACGTGGCGGCGGAAAAACTGACCGGCTGGAAACGTGAGGAAGTCCTGGGCCGGCCCTGTTTCGAGATCCTGGGTTCGAGTCTCTGTCGGTCCAGCTGTCCCCTGCGGGAAAGCGAGAAAACCGGGAAACCCTGTCTGGGCCGGGAAGCGGTACTCCATACCCGAAACGGCAAGAGAATGCCGATATTTTTTTCCAGCTCGGCCATGCTCGATGATCAGGGACGGATGAAGGCGGGTATCGAGGTGTTTCGGGATGCGACCGAGATAAAAAAGCTCGAAGCCCAGAAAAAGAACCTCATCTCACTCTTTACCCATGACCTCAAGGCCCCGGTGGCCATTGTCGGTGGCTTTGTCGATCGCCTGCTGCAGGAAAAGGCCGGGCCGCTGACCGACAAGCAGGGTGAGTATCTGCGGGCCATCCGCAAGGAGATATCCCGCCTGGAAAACTATATCCATTCCTTTCTGGACATCAGCCGCATTGAGGCCGGCCAGGTCGAGCTGCAGCTCGAGGAGCAGCCCATCGGTCCGCTGCTTACGGAGATCGTCCAGGGGTTCCGGGTGCCGGCTGCCGATAAAAAAATCCATATCTCTCTGGATATACAGGATAACCTGCCGCCCGTAAAGGTGGATTCCCTCCAGTTTACCCGGGTCATTTCCAACCTGCTCGATAACGCCATCAAGTACTCGGCCCCGGGCAAGGAGGTCCGGGTCAGCGCCCGGGAAGAGGGCGAAGACCTGGTCATCGAGATTCAGGACCAGGGCCCGGGTATCGCCCCGGATCAGCAGGAGCATATCTTCGACGCCTTCTACCGCATCCCGGGAACTCGGAAAAAGGCCGGCGGCAGTGGCCTTGGCCTGGCCGCGGTCCGGGCCATCATGGAGGCCCATGGCGGCCGGGCCTGGGTGGAGAGCAAGGAGGGTGAGGGAAGCCGCTTCAAGGTAGCGGTGCCCAAACAGGCCCCGCCCTGTGTTCAGTCTTCCAGGTAATAGCCCCGGGCAAGGTCGGTAAACGTTTCCACCTGCTCTTTTTGCCAGTTTGCATCCCGTTCCAGTTCCATGGCCAGGATGCGGGCCACCTCCGGCGCCATGTCGATGGCGGCCCTGGCATCAAGGAACAGGGCCCGTTGCCGCCTTGCCAGGATATCTTCCACTGTCCGGGCCATTTCATAGCGGGCCGACCAAGTGACCTCGATGGCGGTGTAGGGTAGCCGGGCATGGAGTTTCCGGCCCAGTTCCGGGTGTTCCGAGACAATGTCACGCATATAGTCGGCGTCCGAGCCGTAGTAGTAGAGTGGGTCGTGGTAATCCACATTGGACAGCCATCCGTGGATGGGCATGTTCTCGGTCAGGCATTTCCTGCTTTCCAGGCCGCCGACCATGGCGGCCTTGTCCACGGTGTCCTGGGCCATCTTGCGGTAGGTGGTCCACTTGCCGCCGGTGATTGTTACCAGGCCGGAGATGGAGACCCGCAGGTGGTGGTTGCGGGAGATCTCCTTTGTGGCCGTGGCGTCGCTGCCCTCCCTGGGAGCGGCCAGGGGACGCAGCCCGGCGAAGATGGAGAGGATATCGCACCGCTGCGGCTCCCGGGTCAGGTATTTCTTGGCCGTGGACAGGATAAAATCGACTTCTTCTTCCAGGGCCCGCGGTTCCAGGGAGCACTCCTCCAGAGGCGTATCGGTGGTGCCGACCACCACCCGTTCGTGCCACGGGACGGCAAAGAGGACCCGGCCGTCCGAAGTTTTCGGGATCATGATCGCCGAATCCCCCCTGAGAAATTCCTTGTCCAGGATGATATGGACTCCCTGGCTGGGGCGGACAAGGCGCGGCGCCCCGGGGTCGTCCATGTGCATGATCTCATCGACAAACACCCCGGTGGCATTGACCACGCTGCGGCCTTGCAGCCGGTAGGTGTCGCCGTTCTCCTGGTCCACGGCCTCCACTCCGCAGACAAGACCATCATCGTTTTTCAACAGCCCGGTAACTCGCATGTAGTTGACCACTACCCCGCCATGTTCGGCACAGGTCTGGGCGATGTTGATGGCGAGGCGCGAGTCGTCGAACTGGCCGTCGTAATAGATGACCCCACCGCGCAGCCCCTCGGTCTTCAGGTTGGGGATGGCACGCAGGACCTCCTCGCGCGACAGGGACTGGGAGGGGCCCAGGCCCAGCTTGCCGGCCATCATGTCATAGACCTTCATGCCCACGGTGTAGAAGGGACCGTCCCACCAGTCGTAGTTGGGGATGATGAACGACTGGTTCTTGACCAGGTGGGGAGCGTTCCGGCGCATGAGTCCCCGCTCGTGAAGGGCCTCGAGTACCAGGGAGATGTCGCCCTGGGCCAGGTAGCGGACCCCGCCGTGGACCAGCTTGGTGGATCGGCTCGAGGTTCCCTTGGTGAAGTCGGATTGCTCCAGCAGCAGGGTGCGGTACCCTCTCGAGGCGGCGTCCAGGGCCGTGCCGAGACCGGTGGCCCCGCCGCCGATGACGATGATGTCCCAGGGGGTGTCGCCCTGTTCGTGGATGGTTTTCAGCATGCGTTCGCGTTTCATGGATAACTCCTGTACACGGTCGTGCCTGTAAGGCGTTGCGGCCAGTCGGTGATGACTCCGACCCCGGCCTGGAGTAGTTCTCCGGCCCGGGTCATGTCGTTTACGGTCCAGCAGTTGACCCGCACTCCCACCCGGCGCAGTTCATGGACCAACTCCAGGTCCAGGAGTTGTACGGATGGGTGGTAGGCGGCGGCTGAGAGGTCCTTGAGATAGTGGATCAGGTCCGGGGGATGTTTCTTCTCGACCAGCACCCCGAGGGCCAGGGTTGAGCTCAGGCTGCGGGCCCGTCGGAGGTATTCGTGGCGGAAGGAGGAGAGCAGGACCAGATCCATGGTCCCGGTTTCTTCGAGCATGGCCAGGACCCGGTCCACAACCAGGGTGTCCCCGGGCGGGGTGCCGAGATCCTTGAGTTCCAGGTTGACCGGAAAACGGTGTCTGGCCGTGAAGGACAGTATCTCGCCAAGCAGGGGAATCTTCTGTCCCCTGATCCTGTCTTTCTCCTCCTCTTCCACCTCGCCCGACGCCACGGTGCAATACGGATCGGTCTCCAGGAACCAGGACCCGGCGTCCAACTCCCGGAGTTCGGCAACAGTGAACCGCTCCGTATGCCAGGGGCGGCGGTCCTTGAAGTGGGAATGGCTGGCCACATCGGTGGTCCGCTCCAGGGTGTCATCGTGGAAGATGATCGGTTCACCTTCCCTGCTGACCCGCACATCGGTCTCCCAGGCGTGGGCACCGCAGTCCCTGGCCTTCTCCAGGGCCAGAAGGGTGTTTTCCGGGGCAATGGACCGGGCTCCACGGTGGCCGCAGACAAAACCGGTCTCGGGCAGGTGGTCAAAAAACAAGTCAGACCTCTTTTTTGCTGAAATAGAGGTTCAAAAGAGCCAGGCAGGATGTACCGGTGATAAGTAGCAGCGAGATGGCGTTGATCACCGGGGTGGACCCGTCCCGCACCTGCAGGTACAGGTTGATGGGCAGGGTCGGTTCCGAGCCGATCAGGAAGAGCGTGGTGTTGAAGTTCTCAAAACTCATCAGAAAGGCCACGGCCGCCGCGCCGATGATGGCCGGCCGCAGGTAGCGCAGGGTGATGAGGCGGATGGCTTCCAGCCGGGTGGCGCCGAGGATCATGGCCGCCTCTTCCAGGGAGCGGTCGAATTTACGCAGCCGGGCCGAGACCACCAGGGCCACAAAGGTGGTGATGAACGAGAACTGGCCGAGCACCACCAGCCAGAAACTGGGACGGAACAGGCCGATATCCAGGCCAAAGGTGTTCTCGAAAAAGGTTCCGGCAGTGTTGGCGGCCAGAAGGAGTGAAATGCCCAGGATAACCCCGGGGATGACCAGTGGCGCCAGCATCAGAAAGTAGAGCCCGTTTTTGAAGGGGAACTCCTCCTGTTCAAAGAGAAAGGCGGTGCAGGTACCCACCGTGGTGCTGAACAGGGAGACCCAGAAGGCGGTCTTGAAGCTGACCCAGATGGAACGGAGGTTCTGCTCGTCATGGAAGATGCCGATCCGTTCCGGCCCGGGCGAGGTGAACCAGTCCAGGGTGAAGCCGTACCAGGGCAGGGACGGAAAATCCGAGTCATTGAAGGCCAGGACGCAGGTTACGGCCAGCGGCGCGAACAGAAAGATGAAATAGCAGATGACAAAGAGATGAAATGACCAGGTATAGGCCCTGGAATTGGGCAGCGAACGTATCATGTGGCCACCTCTCCGAGTTTTTGTCTGGTCAGCTTGAGGCCGGTCCAGATAATGGCAGAGCTGAGGATCAGGAGCAGGAAACCAAAGGCGGCGCCCTGGTTCCAGTTGAAGCTGGCAATGAACTGGTTGTAGATCTGCTCGGTGAACCAGAGCGAGTTCTTGCCCCCATGAGGTTGGGTGTCAGGTAGTTGCCGAGCGCCAGCATGAACACCACGATGGCGCCCGAGGTGATGCCTGGTTTGCAGTGGGGAATGATGATGGTGCTAAGTATTGCGAATTTGGAGGCCTCCAGATCATAGGCGGCCTCGATCAGGGAATCGTCCAGGCTCTCCATCACCGAGATGAGCGGCACCACCATGAACAGCATGGAGGTATAGACCAGCCCCATGATCATGGTCACGTCGTTGTAGAGCATTTCCACCGGCTGGTCGATGAGTCCCGTTTTCAGGAGAAAATAGTTAAACACCCCGGATTCCCGCAGCAGGATCATCCAGCCGTACACCCGGACCAGTTCGCTGACCCAGAAGGGCAGGAGCAGGAGCACGGTGAGAAAACCCCGGGTCCGGGGTCGGGCCAGCTTGGCGATGTAGAAGGAGACCGGCAGGGCCAGGACAAAGGTACAGAGCGTGGTGATAATGGCGTAGAGCGCGGTACGGACAAAGGTGCGCCAGTAGATGGGTTCGGTGAAGAAATTTTTGTAGTTCTGCAGGGTCCAGACCGGGTCGCCCAGGTCGCTTTCACCCCTGAAGCTCATCAGGAGAAGATCGATGTGCGGCAAAACGATCAGGAGAAAAAGCCACATGAGGACCGGGGCCAGAAAGAGCCAGAAAGTCAGACGGTATCCGTTACGCATGGTTTTTTATGCCTCAAAGCAGAGTCCCGAGTCCGGATGCCAGCCGAGCGTGATGGTGTCGCCGGGCTGAATATAGTCGAACTGCCGGTTTTGCGGCAGGCTGACCAGCAGCTCGTGGCCTCCCGGGGTCACGGTCAGCAGCCGGCTGTTGGCCCCATCGAAGAGAATGGTCTTGACGGTGACCTGGAAGGTGTTGAGCTCCCCGGTCTGCTCGGGTTCGATGCGCAGAGCCTCGGGCCGGAGGAAGAGATTGACCCGGGTGGAGGTGGGGTAGGTCTCGTGGCTCCTGGCCCGGAAGAGAAACCCCTCCTCGGTGCGGATGGAGACGTGGTTGTTCACCTCGACCACCTCGCCGGACCAGCGGTTGTTGTCGCCGACAAACTGGGCCACAAAAGGGGTGCGCGGATCGCCGTACAGCTCCCGCGGCGGCCCCACCTGCTCGAATCTGCCCTTGTTCATCACCGCGATGGTATCCGACATGACCAGGGCCTCGGACTGGTCGTGGGTGATATAGATAAAGGTCGTTCCAACCTTGGCCTGCAGTTTCTTGAGCTCCACTTTCATCTGTTCCCGGAGCTTGAGGTCCAGGGCGCCCAGGGGCTCGTCCAGCAGCAGAACCGAGGGCTCCATGACCAGGCAGCGGGCAATGGCCACCCGCTGTTTCTGCCCTCCTGAGAGCTGGTTGATCCGTTTGGTTCCGAAACCGGGCAGGCCGACGCTCTCGAGAATGGCCTCGGTCCGCCGGGAGATCTCTGCTGCGTTCATGCCGCGGCGCTTGAGGCCAAAACCGATGTTTTCAGCCACGCTCATCATGGGAAAGAGCGCCAGGTGCTGGAAGACCAGGTTGACCGGTCGTTTGTTGGGCGGCACTCCGCGCATGTCATTGCCCCGGATGGCGATGGTCCCCGAGGTGGGCTCGTCAAAGCCGGCCACCATTCGCAGCAGTGTGGTCTTGCCGCAGCCGGACGGCCCGAGGATGGAGAAGAACGAGCCCTGCTCCACGTCAAAGGTGACATCGTCCACCGCGACAAAGTCGCCGAATTTTTTTACAAGGTTACGGACAGAGAGATCGTTGGCCATGGTCTGGAAACCGCTGTCGTCATTATGGGGAGACGGATTTCCCCGGTCCGCATTGGACCGGGGAAATCCGCAGGTCTGGAATGGGACTATTTGGCTGCCTTGATCTTGTCAAGAATTTTGCCTTCCATGACTTCGAGCTTGGCCGGAACCGGCGGATACCACTTGATGTTGTCGATGGTCTCCTTGGGGAAGCAGCGCTCGAAGTTGGCGGCCACATCAGCGGCCACGTAGGCGTTGGCTCCCTGGGAAGCGGTGGCCACCTTCTCCTGGCTGGTGAAGTAGCCGGCGTTTTCAGGCCGCATCATGAAGTTGATCCACTTGTAGGCCGCGTCCACGTTCTTGGCCTTGGCCGGGATGGCAAAGGTGTCGATCCAGCCCAGCGCTCCGCTCTTGGGGGCCCGGAAGTCGATGGCCGGGTTTTCCGCATGCAGTTTCCAGCCACCGTTGTCCCACGCCATGGCCACATAGACCTCGCCCGAGCGCATGGACTCCAGCAGGGCGTCGCCGTTGGCCCAGTAGTTCTTGACCAGAGGTTTGGCCTTGATCAGGGTCTCGGCCACCTTGTCGAGCATGGCCTTGTAGGCCGCTGGATCGGAGTAGAGCTCAAAGGGATTGTATCCCAGGGCAAAGCCCATGGCGATCAGGGTCGGCCTCTTGAGCCGGTAGCTGATGCGGCCCTTGTACTTGGGATCGATGAGTGCGTTCCAGTCGTCGGCGTCCGGGGCCTTGTCGGAGTTGACGATCAATCCCGAGGTGCCCCAGCAGAAAGGAACCGCGTAGGAGTCGTTCTTGACCCGGGTGTTTTTTTTCACCGCCTCGAGCATGGAGGGGATGAACAGTTCGCTCTTGATTTTCGAGTAGTCCAGGGGCTGGTAGATCCTGTACTTGGCCTGGACCGAGGAGATACGGTCCTGGCTCGGCTGGGCCAGGTCAAAGCCGGCGCCCCGGGTGGCCCGGAGTTTGGCGATCATCTCCTCGTTGTTGGAATAGGTTGCCTCGACCTTGATGCCGGTTTCCTTTTCAAATTTTTCCACCAGGGCCTTGGGCGCGTACCCTTTCCAGGTGAGAATCTTGAGGGTTTCCGCCTGGGCCGCGGTGGCCAGAAAGAAACAGCAAAGGGCCGTGAGCAGAGTGAGTTTTTTCATCGTTCTTCCTCCTGATTGGCAGTTTTGTTATTCGAAAATCACCCCGGGGCCTGGTGTTGTCAGGGTGAGTTTCATGGTTCGAAGTCTTCGCTATCTGTTGTGGCTGGACAGTGCCGAAATCCGGAGTCTCCCTTCGGTCGCTTACCCGGAGTCTCCCTTCGGTCGCTTACCTGGTCCAGCCATGCTGGTTTATCTACATCTAAATTCAACCTGAGTCAGGTTATACTTTCACGGACCGGGCATACCCGCGCGCCGTTCCGTATGAAAAGCTCTACACTATTCCCCCTGTGTTAGAAAGAGATTAAGATTGCAGTTTCAGTTAAAAAATACTGTTTATTTGTAGCCGTATTTTATAACTGGTTGAGTTTTCTTAAGAGTCGTGGCCGGGGAGGACAGAGTCGGCTTCAGTTCCTTCTGCCCAGGCTGTCTGAGAATCGGCTGGCCTGCCGGTCCACGGTTCCCGGATTCTTTCCGGTTCCGGTCATCTCCCCCAGGATGGTCACGGTTTCCCTGGCCGCGTCTGCCGGATGGAGGGCGGTGTCGGAAATGCCGCTGATGACGCGGACGATATCGTGGTTGACGTCGCCCCTGGTCCAGCGCGCCGCCTCTGGGGCGGCTATGTAGACCGAGTAGTTGTGGTGCCCTGAGCCGGGCCGCTCGCCGATGACATGGACCAGGGCCCGGTGGGCCTGGGGATCGCTCCCGCCAAAGAGCAGCGAGCCGATGGCATATCCCGCCCGGACCCTGCCGTAACGGAGTACGAGCAGCTCCTCGGACAGGGTGAACCCGGCCCTGGCAAGCTCGTCCGCCAGGGTTTCCAGGTAGGGCTGGAGATGCCCCTCGTCGGTTATGGCCAGGGCGTTCAGTCCGTCCGAGATCACGACCTGGACATCCGGAATATCCTCGAGCCAACCGTCGCACAGTTGTTGGAGCCGGGCCACCGAGGTGGAGCTCAGCTGTTCGCCATGGAACGGGTGGTCGATGTAGTCGGCCCGGTCCACGGCCAGGGTGGAGAGCGGAGTCGCTTCAAGTCGGAGGATGAATTCGGGTGGTATCTCCGCCCACAGGGCCTCCTTGGCGGTGTGGTAAAAGTTTCGGATATAGGCGTCGATCTCCGGGGCCAGATCCCAGCGGTTGGTTCCATGACCCACGGCCAGCGGCACGCCGCGGCTGCGGATCCGGCGCATGGCCTCACGGCCTTCCTGGAAGATCGCCTCCCGGCTCCGGAGGTCGCCCCGGGCCAGCTGATACTGGTAGTAGACCCAGAGGGGATCGCCGAAATGGACTGTGGCTCTGCCGTCCTCGTCAAAGATACCGATGCGTTTGAAAAAATCCCACATCGCATCGTTGACCCGGAGCCCATGTCTTTCCCGCAGCCGGACATGGTCCTGGAAGCCCGTGGTCAGGTAGCTGAGCATGGGGTCGTTCCGGGTCGGCAGGGCCATCAGGTAGGCCGGGCAGGCCCGGATAATCTCATCCTGGGCTGCTTCGAGATCATCGAGGCTGATATCCATGTGCAGGGTGGCGCAGATATCCAGGCCGGTGGTCAGGCCGTGGAGTTTACCCATGACAGTGTCCTCGATGCAGGCCCGCACCAGCTGGTCTTTGGTCCTGAACACCTCGGGACCGATGAAGCCGCCCACATCATTGACATGGATCCACGGCCGACGGCCGGTGGTGGCGCTGATCTCCTGGCCCAGGGCCCGGACGAAGCCGTATTTCCGTGCTTCGTGGAGGACCATGTCAAAGCCCTTGTCCATGCCGTTGGTCCCGTCGGCTCCCTGGCCGGTTTCCAGGTAGAGGCCGTAGCGGCCGGTCCGCCTTGCACCATAGCCGAGCATCTTGTCCACCGAGATGTCAAAGATCCGGTTGGCGTCATCGACCCCGGCCAGGCTCTGGAACCAGATGGCGGTGGAGCCCGGGACCTGTTCCTCCAGGGCGGCCTGCTTGTCGATGTGGGCCAGCACGCACCAGGGCAGGTGTTCTGTCAGGCCAAAGACCTCCACCACCTCGCGCAGGGTCTGTTCCACTGCCAGGATATTGTCCAGGGAGTCGGAAACCGGGTTGGTGCCGAGCAGGAGGTCGCCCACCCCGTAGCTCCAGCCGTCCAGAACCTGCCAGAGGATGTCTTCGGGGTTGTCGGTGGGGGAGTTGGGCTGGATCCGGGCTCCGAGGTAGCCCCGGGCGCCCAGGTTGGAGCCGGGCAGGGGATTGAAGATCTTTGCGCCCACCCGGCAGAGTTCGCCGTTGGTCATCAGCCGGACCACCAGGCCGATCAGATCGCTGGTCAACCCGGGGAGCACCTCTTGTATCTCCTCTTCGGGTTGCTCCAGGAGGAAATCCTTCAGCTCGCCCAGGGTCCATGAGGCTATCAGGTCAAATTGCGTCCGGTCCGTGGTCCGCCAGATGAGCTGCTGCAGTTCGTCGACAAAGACGGGACGGAAATGCAGGTCACGGATCAGGGTCTGGCTGAGCAACTGCCGGGCCCGGGTCCGGGTGGTGTCGTTGTCCGAGGCCAACCCCCGGGAGGCGTCCCCGTCCTTGAAGTCATTGGCCGCTCCCAGCAGCCTGGCATACATCCCGTTGTCAAAACAACCGTTGATTCGGTTGATATAGGAGAACAGGTCCTCTCCAGGATGTATTTCCGCGATGATCACTGTGACACCTCCGCCTGACAATGGCATCCTGGCCGGGCCAGCGGCCCGGATTCTGGTTCTATGGAGGTCTGATGGGACGGGATTACGGAACGCCGAATCACCATTTGCCGGGATGAACGGAAGAAAAAAGGTGGCAGGCCGCACAATCCAGGACCGGGAATAACCTGGCCTGTCCTGTGCAATATCGCTGGAGGGAGAAAAAAGCGAAACAGCTGGTCATGCTGGGCTCGAAGGTGAGTGGAAACCTTCTGCGGTTGCTGTGCCGGATTGTGGATCATGCCGCCTGCCAGAGGAAACTGATCGTCTGTGTCCGAGGGATTCCCGGAGGATGTGACCGGTATGGCCGGGCCCTGGATACCGGGTCCCGGTCAGCGGCCGACCGCTTTCACTTTTGATCTTCTCGCAAGGTATACGAAAAGAGTTTTGCTTTCAAGTGAAAACTGCAGGGGTCTGCTTCAGGAGGTTATCTCTACGTGCACTTCATTTTCAAGGCAGATTTTTTGAAGTGGTTCCGGCAGGTCACTGTCGGTGACCAGGGTGTTGATCTGGGAGATGTGGGCGATGCGCACCGGGGCGGAACGGGTCAGCTTCATGGAGTCGGCCACCAGGATGACGTGCCGGGCGTTCTTGATAATGGCCTGGGCCACCTTGACCTCCCGGAAGTCGTAATCGAGCAGGGAGCCGTCTTCATCGATGGCCGAGACCCCGATGACCGCGTAATCAACCTTGAACTGGTTGATGAAGTCCACCGCGGCGACCCCGACAATACCGCCGTCCGAGCGGCGCACCAGGCCGCTGGCCACGATCAGCTCAATGCCCAGGGACTGGCGCAGAATGTTGACCACGTTGATATTGTTGGTGATCACCAGGAGGCCGTGATGGTCACGGAGCGATTTGGCCACCTCTTCGGTGGTGGTTCCCAGGTTGATGAACAGGGAGCAGTTGTCGGGAATGAGCGAGGCGGCCCAGCGGCCGATGGCCTTCTTTTCCTCCCTGGCCAGGAGTCGTCGTTCTTCGTAGCCCAGGTTCTCGATACCGGAAGAGATCACGGCCCCGCCATGGGTGCGGACCAGGAGCTGGCGGTCGCAGAGGAAGTTCAGATCCTTGCGGATGGTCTGGGGAGACACCTTGAAGTGGGTGGCCAGTTCATCGACCAGGACCTCGCCCCGTTCCCGTGCTATGGCAAGAATTTCATTCTGTCGCGTTTTGAGTAGGCTCATGGAAAATCGACTGGTTGTGCTTTATCTCAAGGTGGCCACATCCGGTTCAGCTTCCGGCAATACCTTTTCCCACCCCCGCCGGGGTCAGCTTGAAGGAATCAGCGATTTCGCTCCAACTCATCTTTCTCTGCCGGTACATGGCGGCCAGACTGTCCACCGGGGCCCTGGTCAGGTGGTTCAGGGCCAGGAGCAGGACGATTTCCCGGTCGGAAAATCCCTGGTCCCGCAGCCGGGTGGTCTCTGCCAGGCTCCGGCCCAGGGTGCGGATCAGCATGAAATCGGTGATCCGGTGGACCGTGTCCGCGTCAGCGTCTTTTGCCCGGACGGTGTCGAGAATCGGGTCCGTCACCGTGGCCAGGCCGGGTGAGGAGACAATTTCTTTCCAGCTGGCTCCGTTTTTCCTGATCCCGAGCAGGAGGTCGAGGTCGGCCGGGGTCACATGGGCCATGTAGAGGCCGATGAGGAGGTCATCGGGATTGACCCCGCCGCGCATCTTCATCATCACTATCTGGCGTTTTTCAATCCCGAAGGTGGCGGCGACCAGGGAGTTGAAGGTGGTGGTGATAAGGTAGTCGTCGGCGGCGAATTTTTTCGCCGGATCAAAACTGCGGTTTTTGAAGCAGTGACAGTTTGTCGTGCTGTTGGCCGCCAGAGAGATGGATGGAAGCAGCAAAAGAAGACAACAGTACAGAGATAAAATCGAACAACGCATGGACAAATTTCCGTCTTGATGGTAACGAAACTATGCAGTGTCCGCTTAAGGGACACCGCTGACAGGGCGCAATCTACTCTATTCGGGAAAGCTCTGCAAATATATGCTTACAATGTGGTAGATATTTGCGGTTGACACGCCTGGCGGCCACATGCTACGCCTTCCCGCTTCTACAGAACAAAAAACAATTTGCTTATCTTTGCGAGGGAAAATGACTGTTTTGATTGTTGAGGCCTCGGCTGAGGCAGGTCGTGAACTGATGGTGAAGCTGCGAAACCGTTTTGTCCTGGCCGACTCCGCCTGCCGGGACACGGTCCGCGATATCCTCGAGCAGGTGCGGCGGGAAGGGGACCGGGCCGTGGTGGCCCTGACCCGGAAATTCGATGCCCCAAACCTGACCCGTGAACAGCTCCGGGTCACCGACGAAGAATATGAACAGGCCGAGCGGCTGGTGGAGCCGGAGTTCCGGGAAACCCTTTCCTTTGCCGCCGCCCGTATCCGCACCTTCCATGAGCGGGAAATGGAAGATTCCTGGCTCCTGACCCGGGACGACGGCACCATCACCGGTCGGCTGGTGCGGCCGGTGGATTCCGCCGGCCTGTACGTGCCCGGGGGCAGGGTGGCTCCACACCCCTGGTCTCATCGGTGCTCATGAATGGTATTCCAGCCGATATCGCCGGGGTGAAGAAGAAAATCATGGTTACTCCGCCGGACAGGGAGGGCCGGATCAATCCGGCCCTGCTGGTCGCGGCCCGGGAGGTGGGTATCACCGAGGTGTACAAGGCCGGTTCGGCCTGGGGCATCGGTGCCCTGGCCTTTGGCACCGAGTCCATTCCGGCGGTTGATGTCATTGTAGGGCCCGGTAACCAGTTTGTCACCGAGGCCAAGCGCCAGGTCATGGGGAGGGTGCGCATCGACATGATCGCCGGACCCAGCGAGGTGCTCATCGTGGCCGATGATTCAGCCAGGCCCGAATTCGTTGCCGCCGACATGCTGGCCCAGGCCGAGCACGACCCCCAGGCCCTGGCTCTGGTCCTGACCACCAGCAGTGAGCTGGCCCGGGAGATCGATGCGGCCCTGGAGAAACAGCTTGCCAGACTCAGCCGCCAGGATATCGCCCGCCAGTCCCTGGAAACCCGTGGCGCCATCCTGGTGACCTCTGACCTGGACGAGGCGGTGGCGCTGGCCAATGAGATCGGCATCGAGCATCTGGAACTCCAGGTGCGCGATCCCTGGCAGTGGCTGCCGAAAATCCGTCATGCCGGGGCCATCTTCCTTGGCAACTGGACCCCCGAGGCCGCTGGAGATTACGTGGCCGGACCCAACCATGTGCTGCCCACCATGGGCACGGCCCGGATTTCCTCGGCCCTTGGGGTGGAGACATTTCTCAAGAAGAGTTCCATCATCTCCTATACCCGGGAGGGGCTGCTGGCCGACAGCGAACATATCCAGCGACTGGCCGGCCTGGAAGGGCTTACGGCCCACGGAAATTCCGTGGCCGTCCGGGTGAACGACCACCGGTCCTGAGCCGTGGAAGAGCTTTTCAGGCTCGGCCTGGAAAAACTTGGTCTGGATCTTCCCGGGGAGCGGCTGGCGGATCTGGTGCGCTATGCCACCTCGCTTGATAAATGGAGCCGGAAAATCAACCTGGTGGCCCGTAACACCAGTCGTCAGGATCTGGTGGAGAAACATTTTCTCGACTCCCTGACCCTGTTGCCCCTGGTTGGTGCCGATGACACCCCGGTGCATCTGCTGGATGTGGGGAGCGGGGCCGGCTTTCCCGGCCTGGTCCTGGCCGCGGCTGACCCTGGGCTCCAGGTCACCCTGGTGGAACCACGCCGGAAAAGGGTCATCTTCCTGAACCACGTTATCCGGGAGCTTGGCCTGGGCAATGTCAGGGTCCTGGACCGGCGGCTGGAGGAGTGCGGTTTCCGACAGGACCAGTTTACCCATGTCACCAGCCGGGCCGTGGCCGCGCCGGAGGCCTTTCTCGAGATGGTTGCACCTCTGCTTGGTGCCGGGACCAGGGTGATCCTCATGCAGGGCGGTTCCGGTCTGGCGCGCTGGCAGGACCTGGGCCTGGAGGCGCGCTATCGTCTGCTCGGTGTCCATGACCTGCGCCTGCCCTTCTCCGGGGACCAGCGGCAGCTGCTGGTGGTGGAAAACAGGGCAGTGGAGGAGTCTGCTCCGGCAGGGTAACCGGGGACGGGACCACCCTCGCATCTCCGATATGGAAAAAAAAGAAGGATTCTGCTATGGTTGCGGCCGGATGCAGGAAAATCCCTGCTGGTATGTTCCGTTCAGGCCGGTCGCGTCATCGCGGCGCGGCCCAACCAGGGGGTGCCAGAAAACGTGAACAATGAACAGGTAGGATAATGACAAAAAAAATAGCAGTTCTTCCCGGTGACGGTATCGGGCCCGAGGTCATGGCCGAGGCCATCAAGGTTTTGGATGCGGCTCAGAAAAAATTCGGTTTTTCGCTGGAATATGAGTGGGCGGATGTGGGCGGTATCGCCATTGACAACCATGGCCATGCCCTGCCGGAGTCCACCCTGGCGCTCTGCGAGGCCAGTGACGCCATCCTTTTTGGTTCGGTGGGTGGGCCCAAGTGGGAGAGCCTGCCGCCGGAGCAGCAGCCCGAACGGGCCGCGCTCCTGCCGCTGCGTAAACATTTTGATCTGTTCTGCAACCTCCGTCCGGCAAAGGTATTCCCTTCTCTGGCCGCAGCATGTCCGCTGCGTCCCGACATCGTCGGCGATGGCTTTGACATCCTGGTGGTCCGTGAGCTGACTTCGGGGATCTATTTCGGTCAGCCCAAGGGCCGGGAGGGAAGCGGCCCCGACGAGAAGGCCTTTGATACCATGGTCTACAAACGGTCCGAGATCGAACGTATTGCCAGGATGGCCTTTGAAGCGGCCCGGGTTCGCGGTAAAAAGGTGACCTCGGTAGACAAGGCCAATGTCCTGACCACCATGGTCCTCTGGCGCGAGGTGGTCACCGGGGTGGCGGCCGACTATCCGGACGTGGAGCTGGGCCATATCTATGTGGACAACGCCACCATGCAGCTGGTGCGCTGGCCCCAGCAGTTCGACGTCCTGCTGTGCGGCAACATGTTTGGTGATATCATCTCCGACGAGGCCGCCATGCTCACCGGTTCCATGGGGATGCTGGCTTCGGCCAGCCTTAATGCTGACAAATTCGGCCTGTTCGAACCGGCCGGTGGTTCGGCGCCGGACATCGCCGGCCAGGGGGTAGCCAATCCCATTGCCCAGATCCTCTCGGCAGGCATGATGCTGCGCTACGGCCTGGGCCTGGAGGAGGCGGCAGAGGCCATCGAGTCGGCGGTCTCCGCAACCCTGGAGAAAAATATCATGACCGCCGATATCGCCCCGGACCGGGATAAGAGCGTAGGGACCGCGGCCATGGGTGATGCCATTGTCGCTGCCCTGGAAGAGGCGTAAATCATGACCTACCGGGACAACACAGTACTGCTTGCCAACCAGGATACCATTCCGCTGGCCCGCAAGGTGGCGGTGGAACTGCAGATGGCCCTGACCGAGATGGAACGCAGGGTGTTCGCCGACGGCGAGATCTACCACGCCTTTCCCTGTGATATCTCGGGCAAGGATGTGATCATCATCGCCGTGACCCACACCGACAGCGCCCACCAGGAGCTCCTGGACCTGATTGCAGGCTGCCGGTTCTGGAACGCCGGCACGGTGAACGTGATCATCCCTTATCTTGGATACTCGACCATGGAGCGGGCCAAGCCGGAATCGGGAGAGATCCCCAAGGGCATCACCCGGACCCGGCAGATTTTTCGGGTCCGGCCCAATTACGTGGCCTTTCTCGATCTTCATTCCGAGGCCGTGCTCCATGCCCATGCCGGTGATATCCGCACCCGTCACATCTGGACCGAGAGCCTGGCCCTGGAGAAGATACGCAAGCTTGGAGTGCAGAATTATGTCCTGGTCTCACCCGATTACGGGTTCAGTAAACGGGTCGCCCGGCTGGCTGGCAAACTGGGCTGCCCCCATACGGCGGCCAACAAGGACCGGTATGACACCGACAAGACCATTGTCAGTCAGCTCTCCAGTACGGTGAAGGGGCGGACGGCCATCATCTGCGACGACATGATCCGGACCGGTGGGTCCATGCTCCAGACCGTGGACCGGTGCTACGAGGCCGGGGCGGTGGACGTGATGGTCATGGCTACCCATCTGGTTCTGGCGGCGGATGCACAGGAAAAATTCAAGGCCCGGGGAATCCGGGTGATCGGTTCGGATACCTATCCCGGCCGGACCAGCGACGATCTCCTGGACGTCTTTTCCGTGGCGCCCCTGATTGCCCAGGAACTGACCCATTACCTGCGGATCGAGTCATGGTAGAGTGGGTGGCGAAACAGTAACGATGTCCGGCGGTTCCTGCTGGTGGCAGGGCCCGCGAGGCTTTTTTTTTAGGGCAGGTTTGCGCTGTCTGTATTTTTTCTGTTTCAGAGGAAAGCGATGTTGAAGATTGGAATTATAGGCTGGCGCGGCATGGTGGGCTCGGTGCTCATGGGCCGCATGGCCGAGGAAAACGATTTTGACGGGGCCGAATTTGTCTTTTTTTCCACCTCCCAGGCCGGCCAGGCCGGACCGGAGATAAAAGGGACCACCTATGAACTCCAGGATGCCCATGATACCGGACTGCTCCGGGAACTCGATATCATCCTTTCCTGCCAGGGCGGGGGGTATACCTCCAGGGTCTATCCCGAGCTGCGTCAGGCGGGCTGGGATGGTTACTGGATCGATGCCGCCTCCACCCTGCGGATGGAAAAGGATGCCATCATTGTCCTGGATCCGGTTAACCGGGAGGTGATCGACCGGGGACTGGCCGGTGGCATCAAAAACTATATCGGCGGTAACTGCACGGTGTCTCTGATGCTCATGGGTCTGGGCGGACTGTTTGCCCGGGGCTGGGTGGAATGGATCACCTCCATGACCTATCAGGCCGCCTCAGGGGCCGGGGCCAGGAACATGCGCGAACTGGTGAACCAGATGCGGATCATCGGCGAAAACAGTGCCAGCCTGCTCGATGATCCGGCTACCGCCATTCTGGATATCGATCGCAATGTGATCACCACCCTGCGCAGCGATCTCTTCCCCACCGAGAATTTCGGCGCTCCTCTGGCCGCCAGCCTGATACCCTGGATCGATCGGGCCATGGAAAACGGCCAGACCCGCGAGGAGTGGAAAGGGGTCAGCGAGACCAACAAGATACTCGGCCGGGAAGACAACCCCATCCCCATCGATGGCTGCTGCGTGCGGATCGGGGCCATGCGCTGTCACAGCCAGGCCTTTACCATCAAGCTGAATCGGGACGTGCCCCTGGCTGATATCGAAGAGGCCATCGAGAATCATAACGACTGGGTTTACCTGGTGGAAAATACCAAGGAGGCCACGCTCAGGGAACTGACCCCGGCCCGGGTCACCGGTACGCTGGATATTCCGGTGGGCCGTGTGCGCAAGATGAACCTGGGGCCAGAATATCTGACCGCTTTCAGCGTCGGCGACCAGCTGCTCTGGGGCGCCGCCGAACCGGTCCGCAGGATACTTGGCATCATCCGGGAGCACCTGGAATAGGGGGCAGAGCTCGGACGGATCTTTGGAAGGGGCTGTTCCGCCGACACATGGCGGGATGGTCCCTTAGTTTTTTGTCGTGGTAAAGGGTAGGTCCGGCTGGGTGATCAGCTCGTCCGGGGTGATGGAGCAGTATCTGTTTTTTCCCCGTTTCTTGGCCATGTACATGGCCTGGTCGGCCAGCCGGATCAGTCGGTCCGGGACCGTGCCGTGGTCGGGATAGAGGGAGATACCGATGCTGGCGCTGATCTCGACGTCGCCGTAAAGCTCGTTTAAGTGCCGGCGGGTGGCTCGGCAGATTTTGTCCGCTACCAGTCGGGCGTCCTCGATGGTGTCCAACTGCGGCAAGGCAATGATGAACTCGTCCCCTCCCCAGCGGCAGATCATGTCGGAGTCCCGCAGGCAGCGGCGCAGGACTGTGGCCAGTTCCACCAGCAGTTCGTCCCCCGCCTTGTGGCCATACCGGTCATTGATTCGCTTGAAGTTGTCCATGTCGAGAAAGAGAATACCGGTCCTGGTCTTGTTGCGAAGATCCCGGCGCAGACATTGCTGCAGCAGGTCCCGGAACAGGTGCCGGTTGGGCAGGCCGGTGAGCGGATCGTGGTAGGCCATGTAGCGCAGCTGCTCCTGGATCCGGTTGATGTCGGTGATGTCGTGGAGCGAGATCACCGCCCCAAGCAAGGCTCCCTGGTCATCGTGCATGGCCTGGCCGCTGATACGCACATCCCGCCGCCGGCCATCGGTGGTGATGATGGCCACTTCTTCATTGCGCAGAACCTCGCCCCGCATGGTCCGCAGCAGAGGGGTATTGTTCGTCGGAATGGGGGTGGTTCCATTGGCTTCGAAGAGCCGGTAGTGCCGGGTCCAGTCCGAGGGATGGCGCATGTAATTCTCTTCCAGGTTCAGGAGACGACCGGAGGCCCGGTTGAACAGGGAAAGGCGGCCCTCGGTGTCACAGGCGATGACCCCGTCCTGGATATGTTCCAGCACGGTTTCCTGGAATTTCTGCTGGCGCATGATCTTGTGTTCCGCCTGCTTCAGGGGGGTGATGTCATGGAAATACCAGACCCGGCCCAGATACTCCCTGTCGTTGTAGACCGGAAAGGAGTGGCGATAGAAGACCCGGCCATCCTTGAGTTCTACCTCGTCGGTGCTCGACTCTTCCCGGTGTTCGTAGAGATACATCACCTTTTCTATGAAACTGTCCGGCTCCTTGAGCTGTTCCAGTACCAGTTTGAGGCTGGTCTTTTCATCCCTGGACTCCTGGATATGCTTTGGTATTCGCCACATGGAGAGAAAGGCCCGGTTGAAGGAGAGCATCTCCATGTTATCGTTGACCAGCAGGATACCGGCCGGATTGTTTTCATACTGAGCTTCCAGAATCCGGTGTTTCAGGCAGGGCGTCACACAGTATTGCTGCTGGAGCTCCGCGGCTCAAACAGGGTCAGCAGCCTGCTGTCCGCCATCCGGGAAGCCTTGATCGTGTACGAGGTGGTCAGGTTGCCGGTGTCGATTTGTCCCTGCCACCAGGCCGGCGTTTCTTCGCGGACGGCTCCCAGGAAATCGAGAAAACCATTTTTGTCTTCGGCACGGAAATAGTCCCGCAGTCGGCAGCCCTGCAACTCGGCCGCCGGTCGGCCAAGAATGTTTTCGGCCTGCTGGTTTGCCTTGAGTATGGTGCTGTTTGTGTCGAGCAGAAAACCGGCGCTGGGCAAGTGGTGGAAAAGGTCCACGGCTCGGAATTTCCAATGAAAATGAGTTGGGGAAAATCGTGATAATCAATCAGTTGATTTAAGAATATCAGGGGAATGGAGCGGTGTCAAACGGTGAAAACGATATTTGTTTTCATCCTCTGGAAAGGGTTGGCCTGCAATATTTATTTTTTTTTACGCCGGGAGAATCTCGTCGCGCCTTGTCAGGATTCCTGTTTCTTCGAGATCGAGAGAATTCCGTCATGGAGGGTCAGGGTGCGGTCCATGGAGGCTGCCAGTTCCATGTTGTGGGTCACCATGAGAACGGCCAGGCCCATGCTCCGGGAAAGGTGGCCAAGGAGTTCGAAGACCAGGCTGCCACTTAGCGAGTCCAGGTTGCCGGTGGGTTCGTCGGCCAGCAGGATGTCCGGTTCCATGACCAGGGCCCTGGCCAGGGCGACCCGCTGCTGTTCGCCACCGGAAAGTTCGCCGCTGCGATGATGGAGCCGCTGGCCAAGTCCCACCTGTTCCAGCAGGCCGGTGGCCCTGGCCCTTACCCCTTCCTTTTCCTGTCCGGCGATCAGGCCGGGCATCATGACATTTTCCAGGGCCGAGAATTCCGGCAGCAGGTGGTGGAACTGGAAGATAAAGCCGATGTGGAGGTTGCGATGGCGGCTCAGGGCCGTTTCATCGGCGCAGATGAGATCCCGGCCCTCGAAGAGAAGTTTGCCCGAGTCAGGGATATCCAGGGTGCCGAGAATCTGCAGCAGCGTGGTCTTGCCGGAACCCGAGGCTCCGACAATGGCCGTCATCTCACCCCGCCTGACACTGATATCCACCCCCTTGAGCACTTCGATCCGCGACGGACCGCTGCCGTGGGACTTGTGGAGCTCTCTGCCCTCCAGGAGAAGGGGCTCGTTTCTTTCCGCCATGGTGCTACTCATAGGTCAGGGCCTCGGCCGGTCGCACTCTGGAGGCCTTCCAGGAGGGATAGATGGTGGCAAGCAGGGTGATCACCACTGCGGACAGGGCAATGACCGAGACATCGGTGGCTACTACCTTGATGGGCAAGGTGGTCATGGGATAGACGTTGGAGGGCAGCTCGATGAACTTGTAGCGCTTGAGGATGGCGCACAGGCCCAGTCCGCCACCGACCCCGAGGGTGGTACCGATCACCCCGATAACCGCCCCTGGTAGAAGAAGATCCGCATGATGGCGCCGGTTGTGGCCCCCATGGACTTGAGGATGGCGATGTCACGGGTCTTTTCCATGACTACCATGACCAGGGTGGAGATGATGTTCAGGGCCGCCACCAGGATAATCAGGTCCAGGGCGATGAAGATCCCCAGCTTCTCGAGCTTGAGGGCGGCAAAGAGGTTCTGGTTGATGCGCATCCAGTCCCGCACCGACCAGCCCGGTCCCAGGTGGCTGGCAATGGCGGCCGCCACCTGGTCGGCCTGGTCCACATCCGCCACCTTGACCTCGATGCCATGCACCCCGCGCTCCATGCCGGTCAGAGTGCGGGCGGTCTCCAGGTTGATGAACCCCATGCTGGCGTCATATTCATACATGCCGGTTTCAAAGATGCCTGTTACCTGGCAGGTGCGCACCTTGGGCAGGACGCCCATGGGGGTGAGCGGGCCGTTGGGCGAGATCAGCCGGATCTTGTCTCCCCGGACCACCCGGAGCTGGTTGGCAAGCTCCAGGCCAAGAACGATGGCCGGCAGGCCGTCTCTTTTCCGCAGGCTCTCCAGGGAGCCGCTCTTCATCTTCCGGTCCAGCGAGAGGACCCGGGAGGCGGAGTCCGGATCGATGCCGCGCAGGACGATACCGGTGGACTGCCGGCCCGAGGTGATCAGGGCCTGACCATGGATGTAGGGAGTGGCCGCCACCACTCCGGGAACCGTTTCAATCTCGCCGATCACCCGCTTGGGGTCCTGGATGTTGCCGCCATATTCCTGGACCAGGATGTGGGCATTGATACCGATGATCTGGTCCCGCAACCCCTCGGTGAAACCGGTGTAGACCGATAGGACAACAATGAGGGCCATGACCCCCACCGCCACCCCGAGCACCGAGATCACGGAGATCAGCGAGATGAACTTCTGCTTGCGTTTGGCCCGCAGGTATCGGAGGCTGACAAACCACTCAAAGGACATTGAGTCCGTTATTCTCCGGCTTCCGGTTTCAGGTGCGGGAACAGGATCACGTCGCGGATGGAGGGTGAATCGGTGAGCAGCATGACCAGTCGGTCGATGCCGATCCCTTCACCGGCCGCCGGCGGCATGCCGTATTCCAGAGCCCGGACATAGTCGTTGTCCAGGACCGGATGGATCTCCTCGTCCTCGCCCCGTTCGTCGATCTGTTTCTTGAACCGGTTGTACTGGTCGACGGGGTCGTTGAGCTCGCTGAAGGCGTTGGCGATTTCCCGGCCGGTGACAAAGAGCTCGAACCGGTCTGTGACGCTGGGATCTTCCTCGTTACGGCGGGCCAGTGGTGACACCTCGGTGGGATAGGAGGTGACAAAGGTGGGGTTGATCAGTTTCTCCTCCACCAGCAGTTCGAACAGCTCGGTCTTGGCCTTGCCGGGACCGGCCTCGGGCTGCAGCTCGATCCCTTTTTCTCTGGCCATCCGCATGATGGCGTCGTCGTCCTTGAGGATTTCCGGGTCCAGGCCACCAACCTCAACCAGGGCCTCGTCCATGGTGTAGCGCTTCCACGGCGGGGTCAGGTCCACCTCCATGCCCTGGTAGGTGATCTGCATGGAGCCGGTCACTTCGGCGGCCAGCCAGGAAACCATCTCCTCGGTGAGGTCCATGAGGTCATGGTAGGTGGCATAGGCCTGGTAGAATTCCAGCATGGTGAATTCAGGATTATGCCGGGTGGAGAGCCCTTCGTTGCGGAAGTTGCGGTTGATCTCAAACACCTTTTCAAAGCCGCCCACCAGGAGCCGCTTCAGGTAGAGCTCGGGCGCGATCCGCAGGTAGAGGTCAATGCCAAGCGCGTTGTGGTGGGTCTTGAAGGGCTTGGCCGTGGCTCCGCCGGGCACCGGCTGCATCATCGGGGTCTCCACCTCCATGAAACCACGGTTGCTCAGAAATTCGCGGATCAGGCGGATGATTTCCACCCGTTTCCGGAAGGTCTCCCGCACTTCGGGGTTGACGATGAGGTCCACGTAGCGCTGGCGGTAGCGGGTTTCCACGTCGGTGAGGCCGTGGAATTTTTCCGGCAGCGGCCGCAGGGACTTGGTGAGCATGTGCAGCTTTTTGGCCTCAATGGAGAGCTCGCCGGTTTTGGTCTTGAAGAGCTTTCCCTCCACCCCGACGATATCGCCCACATCCCATTTTTTGAACAGTTTGAATTCTTCGTCGCCAAGCAGGTCACGGCGGGCATAGATCTGGATCCGGCCGCTCTCGTCCTGGATATGGAAAAAGGCCGCCCTGCCGAACTTGCGCAGCGACATGATCCGGCCGGCCACCCGGTAGGTGGTGCCCGACTCCTCGTGGGACTCGGCGGCCAGCTGTTCGCCCCTGGGCAGGATATCGGCGATGGGCTGCGGATTTTTGAAATGGTTGGAGTAGAGTTTCAGGCCGCTTTCGGCCAGCTGGGCGGCCTTGTCGCGACGCTGCTTGAGCAGGTTGCTTTGTTGCTTATCCATGTCGGAAAATTATGTAGGTAGAAGTTTAACTGGAAGTTGGTAGCTGCCGATGGAACGCCTGCCAACCACCACTCTCACCCCAGGAATGTATCCCGCAGGGTCATGGAAACCGAGCGGGTCAGGTCCAGGACCCGCCTGGCCAGCTCGGGGCTCAGGGAGCCCGTTCCGCAGCTGGGGGTGATAAGGGTCTGGCGGAGCAGGTCCTTTTTGTCGCGCCCGGGCGAGACCAGAGCGTCGGCCTGGTTTTGCCAGAGTGTAACCAGGGACTGGGTGGATTCCGCTGTAATGTCTTCCCGGCGCGAGGTGGGTATCCCTCCCCAGGCCAGGATGCCGCCCCGGTCCAGGTAGTCGTTGACCTCTTTTTTAAGCGGCGCGATGCGGTCAAAGAAACCGTAGGCGTCAAAGCTGAGCACATCGATCCTGGAGCCGAGAAGTATTCCCCAGTCCGTGTTGGCACAGACATGGATCCCGGCCAGGCCGCCCTGGTGGTGGACAGCGTCGGCCACCTCGTTGACCAGTTCCTGGATCTCTGCTGTAGTGACGCTGATAAAGGCGGATGATCCCAGCCCGGCCAGGGCCGGCTCGTCGATGAACATCAGGACCGGCATCCCGCTTTTTCGGGCCAGGAACCGGGTCTGCCAGGCGGCCTTCATGGCACAGCCCTTGGCCACCATGTCGCGGATGGTATCGTCGAAATATCCGGCCCTGCCGTCGCGGTCCTTGATGCCGGTGAGCATGGTGAAAGGCCCGGTGATCTGGCCCTTGACCGCGGTGAGATTTTTTTTTCTCCGGGCCAGTGATTCGGCAAACAGGTAGAGCCCGCGGGCCCGCTCCTGGCTGGTGGTAAAACGGGAGTTGTCCAGGGCTGCACCGTCTTCCATGGCCGCAAGATAGTCTTCGTAGAAGGCCAGCATCTCTTCTTCGAAACCGGGACGCAGGATATCGTAATATATTCTGCCGCCCGGTTCATCCGCAGGCTCCTCAACGATACACGGCAGGCCTTCGGCGAACTGGGGCAGCATGCGCTCCATGGGATTGGAGGGCAGCTGGGGCCAGAGCGGCACCTCCGGAGTGGCGGCAAAGATCCACTCCAGGGCTTGTTCATGGTTGTCAAGCGGTACGGAACCGATCAGGACGGGCAGGCCGTCGGCTGTGAAACGACCAGCGGTTTCAGCGGTCATGGTGTTTGTCCTCAGAAAATGTCGGCATCACGGATGACGCGTCTGGAAGTTGTTTCAGGGTATGCCGCTCCAGGCAGGTGATCCATGATCTGTCTACGGCGCTGTCTCTCAACAGAAACAGGGTACCGGCGCGGTGTTTGTTTCCTGGATTCCGGCCGTGGTCCGGTCCAGGCAAAGTATTTTAGCGCAAACTACCATAATTAGTGCGAAGCGCTGTTGATGTCAATTTTTTTCCAGGACCGCCACGGACTCGATGTGATGGGTCTGGGGAAACATATCCACCGGCAGGACCCGGGTCAGCCTGAAGCGGCCATCCCGGGTCAGGATTCGCAGGTCCCGGGCCAGGGTGGCGGGGTCACAGGAGACGTAGATGATTTTCTCCGGCCCAAGCCCGGGCAACAGACTGATATCCCGGCCCATCCCCTGCCTGGGGGGATCGAGCAGAATGCAGTTGAAGCGCTCCTTGTTCCTGGCCAGATCGCGCAGGCCACGGGTGGCGTCCACGGCCAGGAAGCGGGCCTGGTCAAGGCCGGCTGCGGTCCGGTTTTTTTTCGCCCAGACAATGCTTGGGCGGCTGCGTTCGATACCGGTGACCCGCGCCCCCAGCAGTCCCAGGGGGATGGAAAAATTGCCGATACCGCAGTAAAGATCGAGAAGCGAGCACCCCCGGACCTCACCGGCCACTCGGCAGACCGCCTTGACCAGCTGCTGGTTCTGTTCCGGGTTGATCTGGGAAAAACATTCCGGTGACCAGGAAAGGGTGCAGGATCCACCGCTGTCCAGGGTCAGACGCTGTTGTAAAACGGCCGGGTCCGTGTCCGGGGTGATGGGCTGGAGCTTTTTCTTCCGGCGCACAAATACCTGCCCCGGGATCAGCGCCGAGATGGTATCCCGGATGGCGGCCGGGGAGATGTCACCGTTCCCGTGCAGGGAGAGAATACAGAAAAGTTTGCCATCCTGCGGTGACTTAAGCAGTTCGATTTCCCGGCAGACAGCGGAGATGCGAGCCAGATCTCCATGGTGGAGGTCGGCAAGTACCCGGTTCATGTCCGGGGAGACCAGCAGGCACTGTTTTGCCGGGACCAGGCGGTGGCTGCGCGGCTGGAAAAAGCCGGGCGCGCCTTCCTGGTCGAGCTGGAGCCGGATCCTGCTGCGGTAGCCGGTCTCTTTGGGCGAGGCGATGGGATCTGCGACCAGCTCACCGCTGCCCCGGCCGAGAATACGTTCCAGACAGTCATGGACGATCTGTTTTTTTATTTCGAGCTGGAGCGGGTAGGCGGCGTGCTGCAGGTCACAGCCGCCGCAGAGTCCATGCAGCGGGCAGGAAGGGGTGACCCGGCCGGGAGCGGGCGAGACGATCCGCTCCGGTCGGCCTTCGCAGTACCCCTTGTGCTCCCTGGTGATCCGGACTTCGATCCTCTCGCCGGGCAGGACATGATCCACCATGACCACCATGCCGTCCGGCAATCGGCCGAGACCCCGGCCGCCGCTGATTATTTTTTCGATAACTATTCGGTGGTGCATTGGGTATATTTCCAGTAACAAACAAGGGTTATCTTGCGCAGTGTAGCAGTTTGATGCTACTATATGCAACAATTGCGTGGTTAGGCATGGTTATGGACGGGAAAAAGGAAAAAGTCAGAATACTTGTGGTTGACGACGAGCAGGTGCATCGGTATATGCTGACCTCTCTCCTCGGTGAATGGGGCTGGGAGACGGAGCAGGCCGATGACGGGGCCACTGCTGTGGCCGCAGTGGAGGAAGGTCCTTTTGACGCCATCCTCATGGACGTGCGGATGACCACCATGGACGGCATGGAGGCCCTGCAGCGGATACATGCCATCAACCCGGCCATTCCCGTGGTGATCATGACGGCTTATTCCTCGGTGGATTCGGCGGTGGAAGCCATCAAGATGGGGGCCCATGACTACCTGACCAAGCCACTGGATTTCGACCGGCTGCGTCAGACCCTGGAAGCGGCCATGCAGCACCGCAAACCCGCTTCCCATCCGGGTGTTTCCGGCGAGGCACCCTTTGATGATGATTCGGAAATCATCGGCCGGTCGGCTCCCATGAGGGAGCTGTGGGACATGATTCTCCAGGTGGCGCCCACCGAGGCCAATGTCCTGATTACCGGCGAGTCCGGCACCGGCAAGGAGCTGGTTGCCTCGGCCCTGCATTATCGATCCGGCCGGGCCAGGGGTCCCTTTGTCAAGGTCAACTGCGCGGCCCTGGCGGAAAACCTGCTGGAGTCGGAACTCTTTGGCCATGAGCGCGGCGCCTTCACCGGCGCGGACCGGCGTCGGGAGGGACGGTTTGTCCAGGCCCAGGGGGGCACCCTCTTCCTCGATGAGATCGGCGAGACCACCCCGGCCATGCAGGCCAAGCTTCTCCGGGTGCTGCAGGAGCACGAACTGCAGCGGGTGGGCGGTCAGGAAACCATCACCGTGGATGTACGGATCATCGCCGCCACCAATCGGGACCTTGAAGAGGAGGTGCGCCGGGGGCGTTTCCGCGAAGACCTCTATTACCGGCTCAACGTGGTGGTGCTCGACGTGCCGCCCCTGCGCGAACGTTCCGGGGATATTCCACTGCTGGCAAAATATTTTCTCGACAGGTTCTCCCGCAAGAACAACCGCCATGTGGTGGGCATCACCCCGGAGTGCATGGACGTGCTCAACCGGTATCCCTGGCCCGGTAACGTGCGGGAACTGGAGAATTCCATCGAGCGGGGAGTGATCCTCATGCGCGGTGAATATCTTGATGTCCAGGGGCTGCCTCTTTCCATCCAGCGCTGGGCCGGTCAGAATGAACCGGAAGACCACCCCGGCCGGCCGGCAACCCTCAAGGATGCCGAGCGTCTCCTGATAGCGGAGACCCTGAAAGAAACCGGCGGCAATCGCAGCGAAGCCGCGCGTCGATTGCAGATCACCAGAAAAACGCTTTTAAACAAGATTAAAAGCTACAACATCGAAATCTGAGCTCCATGTCAAAAGTTACCGCGCAACAACGCCAGCAGCAGGTCCTCTTCGCGGTCATGTCCGTGTACCGTTTCCTGATCGCAGAGAGGGACCTTCCCTCTCTCCTCCAGGGGATCTGTGACCGGCTGGTGGGGCAGGGGCTCAACCTGTCGGCCTGGATGGTGCTTCTCGACGATGACCATGGTGGAATCATTACCGCCGAGACCGGTCTTGGCGAGGTGTTTACACCGGTCATGGATAACCTGCGCCAGGGTGTTCTGCCGGCCTGCGGGCTTCGGGCCCTGGATCAGCAGGGCGGGGCGGCCAGGTTCTGCCCCGGCACTGCCTGTGAAAACTGCTCCCTGCCCCGCTGCCGGGGCGTGGGCCAGGCTATTACCGTGCCCATCCGCTGCCGCCAGAACCTGTTCGGGTTCCTGGTGATCCAGACCCCGGAAGGGGGCCAGGTGACCGACGAGGAACTCGGCCTTGTCGCGGACCTGGCCGAGAGTATCGGCCAGGCCCTGCATAACCTGCTTCGCATGGAGGAATCACGGGTCCGGGAAAAGGAACTGCAGCGCATCGAGGAACGCTTTGAGCTCGCCCTGCACGCCTCGGACGCCGGGTTGTGGGACTGGAATATAAAAACCGGAGAGATGTTTACCAGCCCCTGCCGCAAGGGCTTTCTTGATTACCGGGAAAACGGTGGCGCGCCGGGTTCGGCGGCCTGGGAAGGGCTGATCCATCCCGATGACAAGGCCCGGGTCCTTCAGGTCCTGAACGATCATCTGGCCGGCAAGACCGAGGAGTACCGGATCGAGTACCGAATCAAGAAGGAGAACGGAGCGTGGCGCTGGTTCCTGGACTGCGGCCGGGTGGTGGAAAGGGACGAGCAGGGAATGCCGGTGCGGATGACCGGCACCCATCAGGATATCACCCTGCAGAAGGAGCAGGCCGAGATCCTGGTCCGGGTCCAGCGGCAGCTCCACGACGCGGTGGAGCGGGAGCGGACCTTTCTCCAGACTGTTATCGACGGGGCCGCGGATTCGGTGATGGTTATTGACATGGACTATACCGTGCTGTTGATAAACGCCACCGCCGCCCGGATCATGAAGATAGACTCCAGCGAGGCCCGGGGCAGAAAATGCCATAAGCTGTTCCATGGCAGCGATGTTCCGTGCACTGACAAGCGCTATCCCTGTCCCATCCAGGCGGTGCAGGAATCCGGCAATCGGGTGACCCTGATCCATAACCCGCTCCATGGCAACAACATCAACAACACCTTTGAGATCGAGGTCACCCCGCTGAGGGATGGTACCGGCAGGATCCGCGGGATCATCGAGGTCGCCCGCGATATCACCGACCGGCTGCGGATAGAAAAGGAACTGCGGGAGAGCCAGTCCAAGCTCTACCAGCTGGCCCACCACGATATCCTCACCGGGCTGCCCAACCGGCTGCTGTTCCGGGACCGGATGAAACAGGCGGTGGCCAAGGCCCAGCGCCATAAGAGCCGGGTGGCCATCCTGTTTCTGGATCTGGATAAATTCAAAGATATCAATGATACCCTCGGTCATGATGTGGGGGATCAGCTGCTGGTGGAGGTGGCCAGGCGCCTGCAGCGTCAGTGCCGCAAGAGCGATACCGTGGCCCGGTTCGGCGGTGATGAGTTCGTGTTCATCCTCGATGAGATCAAGGATCGCAACGGGGCCGCGGTGGTGGCCGAAAAGATCCTCAAGGCCATGAGTGAGCCGGTGCGGGTGGGCTGTCACACCCTGCATATCACAACCAGTATCGGTATCGCTCTCTATCCTGACCATTCCGAGGATATGGATCAGGTCATGAAGTACGCCGACATGGCGCTGTACCAGGCCAAAGCAGAAGGACGGAACAACTACCGGTTCTATGATCCGGCCATGAGGGCGCCAAGCTGTTCGGAGCGCCAGGATGCTGACTGAGCAGGTTCCGCCTTCCCGCCAGCCTGTCATGCCCCGGTCCGGAGACCTGGCCGGGCGGCGGGCAATGTTCCGGTGCAGGTGCATTGACGCCGACGCGAGGCTGTGGTAAGAGCCAGTATTTTAACCGGTCCAAGATGTCTTCTGCAGCATCCCCCCCTGTCCAACGCGAGAAATCAGATGAGAATCCAGCTGGCCCGGTCGACAGGGCGAGATCCGGCATCTTTTTTGTTGGTACAAATCTTATACTCCGGCACAAGCCGGCTAGGGAGAATTAGGAATGCGTACGGATATCCTCCATATCGGCGCAGGTGAACTGACCTACGAAATCCGCAATATTGTCAATGTCGGGAATAAGCTTCAGGCGCTTGGCGTCCATGTCAACTGGGAGAATATCGGTGACCCGGTGGCCAAGGGTGAGGAGATTCCCGCGTGGATGAAAGAGATCGTGGCGGCGGCGGTGCAGGAGGATGCCAGCTACGGCTACTGTCCCACCAAGGGTATTCTGGCCACCAGGGAGTATATCGCCGCTGAAACCAATGCCAAGGGCGGGGCCCAGATAGGCCCGGAGGACATTATCTTCTTCAATGGGCTGGGCGATGCCATCTCCAAGGTTTTTGGTTTTCTCAAGCGCACGGCCCGGGTGATCGTGCCCACGCCCAGCTATACCACCCATTCCTCGGCTGAGGCTGCCCATGCCGGTGATCGGCCGGTGACCTATATCCTTGATCCCAATCACCTCTGGTATCCGGACCTGGAGGATATCGAGAATCATGTCAAGTACAACCCGGCGGTGGCAGGCATCCTGGTGATCAATCCCGACAATCCTACCGGGGCGGTGTATCCGGCCGATGTCCTGCGGGCCATTGTCGACATCTGCGAGACCAACGATCTCTTTATCATCTGTGATGAAGTGTATCAGAACATGACCTACAACGGTACCGAGGCCGTTCCCCTGTGCACGGTGATCGGCGACCGGGTTCCGGCTATCTGCATGCGCGGGATCTCCAAGGAAATGCCTTGGCCCGGCGGCCGGTGCGGCTGGATTGAAGTGTACAACGGGCACCGGGATCCCATGTTCGAGAAGTACATCAACTCCATCCTCAATGCCAAGATGGTGGAGGTCTGTTCCACCACCCTGCCGCAGATGGTTCTGCCGCGGATCAAGCAGCATCCGCTCTACCAGGAGTACCTGGATGAACGGATCCGCCGCTACGAAAAGTACTCCAACATCGCCTATGACATCCTGAAAGGTCTCAAGGGCGTACTGGTCAACCGTACCAATGGTGCCTTTTACATGAGCGTGGTCTTCGAAGACGGGCGGCTCAACCATGAGCAGACCCTGCCCATTGAAAACGACGAGGTTCGCGCCACAGTGGAGCGGATGGTCAGCGGGCCGGATGTGTCGCCGGACAAGCGTTTCGTCTATTATCTGCTGGGTTCCACCGGCGTATGCGTTGTGCCGCTGTCTTCGTTTGCCACCGACCTGCAGGGGTTTCGGGTCACCCTGCTGGAACGCGATGAGCAGGAGTTCATCAAGGTGTTTAACACCATTGCCGACGGTATCAAACGTTACCTGGCTTCCGCTTGAGGTGAGTCGCCGTCATCACCGGCCTTCCCCGGATCCAGATGGTTTTTGTACCCCTGGCCGGGAGTGGGATTCGCCGATATTATCACCTGGAGCCGCTGCCTCTGCCGGCAGCGGCTTTTTCTTTGTTTTTTCCATAGTTCCCGGTCTTGACACCGGTTTGGCCTATACTTATTGTTGCGTCAGGCCAGGGTCCCCTGCCTGTACGACCTGTGGGAATCCAACCCACTCTGGAACTGTCCCTGTGCGTTCCGGAAGGTTTTTCCGGAACGCACAGGGACAATCCGAATCAGCGGTTTGTTCCGCTGTCCTCTTGCATGGTGACAGGTGTTTGCCGCATTTGTCACCGGTTGAGGCAAAACCGTTGTCCAGAAAAGATAATCACTGAAGGAGATACGATACGTGACTGAGCATAATAAGAAATACCCGAATCAGGAAAACCAGCAGGAAGACAGGGAAATGCCCGAAGATCACTCCACTGGTGAGGATGCCGCAGACCGGACCGAGGAGGCGACGGTCTCCGAAGCCGAGGCCCTGCGGCAGGAACTGGAAGAAACCAAGGACCGCATGCTCCGTATAGCTGCCGACGCCGATAACTTCAAGAAACGGATGGAGCGGGAAAAGGAAAACCTGGTCAAGTACGCCGGAGAAAACATCCTCCGTGAGCTGCTCAGTACCGTGGACAACCTGGAGCGGGCCCTGGAGCAGGCTGCCACCGAGACCGTGGATGCCGAGAAGAAACTCGAGGCCCTGATCGAGGGTCTGGAGTTGACCCACAAGGGCCTGGTATCCACCCTGGAGAAGTTTGATGTCCAGCCCATCGAGTCGGTGGGCAAGGAGTTTAATCCCAACGAGCACGAGGCCCTGACCATGGAGCAGAGTGATGAGGTGCCCCAGGGCCATGTGGCCCGTGAGTTCGTCAAGGGATATCGTTTCAAGGACCGGCTGCTGAGAGATGCCAAGGTGGCTGTATCCAGTGGCCCTGCCACGAACGAGGAAAATTAACTGGAATCCTGACCACCATCTTGACAAGGCGTAATTGATGCGCATTGTAAAGATGGCAGCAGGTAAGTAAGCAAAGACTCCGGGTAAGCGTACACTCCAGGTAAGTGAAGACTCCGGATAGACGGAGACTCTGATGGAGTAGGGATTTCGGGCTTTGAGATTACAGGCTGACTACTGAATATATAAGGAGACAAGGAGATTTATCATGGGAAAAATAATAGGAATTGACCTGGGAACAACCAACTCGTGTGTTGCCGTTATGGAGGGCGGAGAGCCCAAGGTTATCGAGAACAGCGAAGGAAATCGGACAACACCGTCGGTGGTTGCCTTTACAGATAGTGGAGAACGGTTGGTAGGACAGGTGGCCAAGCGTCAGGCTGTCACCAATCCTGCTCGGACACTGTTTGCCATCAAGCGGCTCATTGGCCGCAAGTACAGTGATCCGGAGGTGCAGAAATCCATCGAGATCAGTCCGTTCAAGATCGTGGAGGCCGCCAACGGTGACGCCGCGGTCGAGGTAGACGGCAAGGTGTTCAGTCCGGCAGAGATTTCGGCCATGATTCTTGGCAAGCTGAAAAAGGATGCCGAGGAGTATTTCGGCGAACCGGTAACCGAGGCGGTTATCACGGTTCCGGCCTATTTCAACGACTCCCAGCGGCAGGCCACCAAGGATGCAGGCAAAATCGCCGGCCTTGATGTCAAACGGATCATCAACGAGCCCACGGCCGCATCCTTGGCTTACGGTCTGGACAAGAAAGGCGAAGAAAAGATTGCGGTCTTCGATCTGGGTGGTGGAACGTTCGACGTGTCCATCCTCGAGATCGGTGATGGCGTGTTCGAGGTAAAATCCACCAACGGCGACACCTTCCTTGGTGGTGAAGACTTTGACATGCGCATCGTCAACTGGCTCGCCGATGAGTTCAAGCGGGATCAGGGTGTTGACCTGCGCAACGACAACATGGCCCTGCAGCGGCTCAAGGAAGAGGCGGAAAAGGCCAAGAAAGAACTGTCCACGGCCATGGAGACCGATATCAACCTGCCCTTTATCACCGCAGACGCCACTGGGCCAAAGCATCTGAACATGAAGCTGACCCGGGCCAAGCTGGAGAGTCTGGTTGAGGACCTGATCGACCGGACCGAAGGCCCCTGCCGTACAGCGCTGCAGGATGCCGGTCTGAGCGCGTCTGATATTGATGAGGTCATCCTTGTCGGTGGTATGACCCGGATGCCGAAGGTGCAGGAAAAGGTCAAGGAAATCTTTGGCAAGGAGCCGCACAAGGGTGTTAACCCGGATGAAGTGGTTGCCATCGGTGCCGCCATTCAGGCCGGAGTACTCAAGGGCGATGTCAAGGACGTCCTCCTGCTCGACGTAACCCCGCTGTCGCTGGGTATCGAGACCATGGGTGGCGTCATGACCAAGCTCATCGAGAAGAACACCACCGTGCCGACCAAGAAGAGTCAGATCTTCTCCACCGCGGCCGACAACCAGCCTGCGGTATCCATCCATGTGCTCCAGGGTGAGCGCGAGATGGCGGCAGACAACAAGACCATCGGCCGCTTCGAGCTGACCGATATCCCGCCGGCACCGCGCGGGGTACCTCAGATCGAGGTAACCTTTGACCTGGATGCCAACGGTATCCTCCACGTGTCGGCCAAGGATCTTGGTACCGGCAAGGAGCAGTCCATCCGGATTACCGCTTCCTCCGGTCTGACCGAGGAGGAGATCGAGCGGATGAAGAAGGACGCCGAGCTCCATGCCGAGGAGGACAAGAAGCGCCGTGCCCTGGTCGAGGCCAAGAACAATGCCGACTCGCTGATCCACATGACCCAGAAGAGCCTGGGTGAACTCGGCGACAAGGTGGACGCCGAGACCAAGGCCAACGTGGAGCGTGAGATAGAAAACCTGAAGAAGACCCTTGAAGGCGACGATATCGATGCCATCAAGAAGGGCACCGATGCCCTGACCCAGGCTTCCCATAAGCTGGCCGAGCTGATGTACGCCCAGGCCTCCCAGAATCAGGGAGCAGCTGGTGGCGGTGCAGCCGGCGCGGGCGCAGCCGGAGGAGCTGCAGGCGCTGCCGGCGCTGCCGGCGCAGCGTCCGGAGGCGGCAGCGATGACGATGATGTCGTGGACGCCGACTTCGAAGAAGTGAAGTAAGCCATATTTCTATCTGTTCCAACAGGGAGTGCGGAGAAAATCTGCACTCCCTTTTTTTTTGATTTTAGGGTATAGGAGCAGGGCAAGGTGGTGCACTGTTCGGGCAATACCTTCGCCTGCAGCGGGGTGCGCCCTTATCGCTGCCCCAGCGGATGAACGGCGTCTCCCCTCGTGACCATCGCTCCGCGGTGTCACGTACCGCGCCATGGTGCTGGTTCCTGGCCTGGGAATTTATCGGCCCGCTCTCGAGGAGCGGACGCCACTCCCCATGCTCGGCGGTGTTTTTCGGGAAGAAGCATCCGGCGGCTGACGTAACTGTGCGAATATAGAAATATTTCTTTACCAATAACTGATATAGAAGAGAGCAATGAAACGGATTCTTTCTGGTATTCAGCCTTCGGGCCAGCTGCACATCGGTAACTATTTCGGCATGATGAAGACCATGATCTCCAATATGGAGAACGCGGATCTCTATGTTTTCATCGTCGACCTCCACGCCCTCACCTCGGTCCATGACCGGGACCGGTTGCGCCAGGGTACCCTGGAGGCGGCGGCGGATTTCCTGGCCCTGGGTCTGGATCCGGACCGGTGTACCTTCTGGGTCCAGTCAGATGTGCCTGAGGTCTGCGAACTGATGTGGGTGCTCTCCACCATGACCCCCATGGGCCTGCTGGAGCGGTGCCATTCCTACAAGGACAAGGTGGCCAAGGGGATTTCTCCCAGTCACGGTCTGTTCAGCTACCCGGTGCTGATGGCGGCCGATATCCTGCTCTTTCAGGCGGAAATCGTGCCTGTGGGTAAGGACCAGAAACAGCACCTGGAGGTGACTCGCGACATTGCCATCAAGTTCAATAACACCTATGGCGAGACCTTTGTCCTGCCTGAACCTGCCATCTCCGAATCCACCGCCATTGTCCCGGGTGTTGACGGCCAGAAAATGTCCAAGTCCTACGGTAATACCATCCCCATCTTCCTGGATGACAAGCCGCTCAGAAAACGGGTCATGGCCATCCAGACCGATTCCACCCCGGTGGAAGATCCCAAGGACCCGGAGAAGTGCAACCTGTTTGCCCTGTTCAAACTTTTCGCTCCGGAAGACCGGTTGAAAGAGGTCCATGATCTCTATGTGAATGGCGGCGCAGCCTACGGCTATATCAAGCAGGAGCTGTTCGAGCTCATACGTGATTATTTCGGCGAGGCCCGTGCCAGGAAGAAAGAACTGCTGGAAAACCAGGATTATCTTCGCGAAGTGCTGGCCAAAGGAGCAGAAAAGGCCAGGGCCAAAGCGGTACAAACCCTGGATCTGGTACGCGACAGGGTTGGGCTTACCTACTGACAGCAGAGAAGGCCATGCTCCGCGCGGGTCAGGGAAGATAGGATCTGCGGCTCATTCGCCGGCGCTTATAACCTGAGAATGGGGTCGCTCTTGGCCTCTTGCCCTCTGACATCCTTCAAACAGGAGTTTATAGAGTGATAAATCTATATTTTCTGTAAGACCCCACCGGCTGTTTTCCATCCAAATGCCCGCATAATATCAGCCTGAGCCTTGTCCGGTTCTTCCAGCATACGTACGGCTTTCCTTTTTCCGGGTAACCACAGAAGGCAGGAGCGCCAGGGCCGCTATGCAGGTGAAAATGTGGCACCTGATCTTGCTGTCAGTCCAATGATGTACCGGCCTGGGCGCCACTTTTGGCTCTGGCAAGGCCAGGCCCCGCTACGCGGGTGCTTCGCAGCCTTGCCAGAGCCAGAGGAAGCAACTCAAGCTGTCTGTGATGAAAGGGGTGGAAAATCCCTTTCACAGAACTGGCTCCAGGATACCCTTGAGCAGGTGTTTGGCCCGGAATAAAGGATACTCCTCCGAGGTATGTAATCAAGCGGGACCTTACACTTGCGCAGTAGGCGATGGCTGCCGGCTCGGTACAGCCGGAGGTAACCTCCAGGGATTTTTCAATGGATTCTGTCAGTGAGCTCATATGGTTGTCGTAGTTGGACGATTGTTCGCCTTTTATTTTCAGTCTCTATGTCAGCACTCTATATCCAATCAGCGTTCCAATTACCCAAAATAGAATGAGTGAACCAAGGCATCCAGTTTTTGTGGGAGGGCGCTTGTCAGATTTATCCATCTTTTCATACAAGACATAATCCAGAGCTTCATCTTCATCAAATAAATTGTCATCCATTTTGAAAATCACCTAATAGTTCCTGATGTTATATTTCGGTGCCAAATTATTGATGATATCTTTTTCGATCTCATGGATTTTCTCAGTAGAATGCTCGTCTAAAGGAAAAAATACCAAAAGGAAATTTTCCTTGAGAAATTCAAGGCATGGTACACCTGGAGTCAAGTTATGTTTTCTTGCAAGATTCTTTCGGAATGCACTTTTTTCAATTACAATTTTACCATTTTTTTTAATTTGTTTCTTAATCTGCTCAGAGTCTTTTGAGGAGAATTTCTCTTTTCTGCTTTCAAGGTAGTCTGGATTTAAATGTTGACTCCAGATACGCCCTCTTAGGCCTTTTACCCCTACAGCACTGCCAACATATTGGATAGCCAAAGTTACCTTATCGAGGTAACAATAAATGCCTTTTGTAGTTGGGATATCGTTGATTTTTAATTTATTAATGTCCCATCTCAGGCCGTCAATAATTTTTTCGTGTATCATGTATTGTTTCAAGCGAACGTCTAGGGTCACGGGCCGAAAAACCGCAAGCGAGCGCAGCGGTTTTGAGGTCCCGTGCACCGACTTGATAATAGAGAAGGCCCCCTCGCTCCCGGCAGCCCGTTGCTGCTATAATGGAAGTAAAACACAAACAACCTCAACACAAGGAGGCCTTCTCATGAGATTTTAAACCAAACAGCATGATTTTTATTGCGGAATAGACCTCCACACCAACAAAATGTATCTCTGCATCCTCAACCGGGAAGGAGAGATTGTCCTGCATCGCAATATCAGGACCCGGCCGGATTACTTCCTCAAGCTGATCAAGCCCTTTCGTGAAGATATCGTGATCTGCGCGAAGTGCCAAAGAGCATGACTCCACGGCCTATGCCCTGCTCAAGACCATCCCTGGCGTGGGTCGCATCATTGCTCTGAACCTGCTCTATGAGATCGAGGATATCGACCGTTTTCCCAGGGTGCAGGATTTTGCCTCCTACTGCCGCCTGGTCAAGTGCGCCAAGGAGTCCAATGGCAAAAAGTATGGCACGGCTGGCAGGAAGATCGGCAATGCCCATCTGCGCTGGGCTTTTTCAGAGGCAGCGCAGCTCTTTCTCAAGGGTAACAAGCGGGGGCAGCGCTATCTCCAGAAGGTCACCAGTAAGCACGGCAAGGGCAAGGCCCTGTCCATCCTGGCCCACAAGATGGGGAGGGCCGTGTACTTTATGCTCAAAAACAGACAGGGGTTTGATATGAACAGATTTCTTGCCGCATGAGCTGGAGGGGACGGATGAACCGGACGTCTAACTGGAGCCACCGTTGTTGTTTTTCAGCGAGCATGTATCTGCACCGGATATTGATGAACACGCATCATGTGGTGAAATCACACTGATCGGTGCTATGCCGCATCTCGGCAGCCAGTTGCTTTGATTGGCCGTCCGTCCTGCTCCGTTTACATACTGATTCTTTGATATGGTTCTGCTCCTCCCCGAACCCGACACTAACTCCGGCATGTTTTGTTTTTTTGCATGACCACGCTTCTTTGACTGGGACGGCATGAGGGTACGTGATCGTTTCCAGGACACTGCAAGCCCTGCTTGCAGCAGCTGTCCCCGGCAGGAACTGCTTGCTGCAAGTTCGCGGATAACCTGTCCGGTCTCCGACGAGCAGTTGTTGGGCCCATTCTCGACCGGACAGATTATCCGCTTCGAGTGAAAACCAACTCCTTTCCTGCTGGCGGGATGGTTGATCCTCGATAGGTGTTTGGTGCAGAATTGCTGTCACCGAATATGAAACCCAAGATAGGGCGTTTTCAATGATCAGTCAGCCTTCGGCTGAAGGGCGATTAATTTTCGCTTCAAAATTATTTTTGTCTCTTGACAACTAGGGGCCTTGCTAAGTGTTATGCCAGCAGTTCCCGGTTTGCCCCCTGCTCAACCAGCGAACAGGACCATTTGAGAAATTTTGACCCTGTTGTCCAAATTTCCTGTCGATTTTTGGCATGAAACGACAGGGAAGGCGGTTTTCCCGGAGAAAAAACCGAATTTTTGACGTACTTCTCCAGTCATCCTTCCGGATGTTGTCCGCAAGAATACGTTCTTTGACAACCTGATTTTTTCGATCGGCGACTCACTCCCATTGGAACTCCAGTTTCGGCTTGCGGACGCCGTTGACGATACAGTGGAGTATCAGCTCCATTGACGGGACGAAATTCTCATTAAAGCAGCTGCGAACTCGTTCCCAGAGGTACCGTCTCGTTCTATATTTTGCCTGGGCCGCCTGGAACAGCGGACAACACATCTGCTGAACCTGATCCACCAAGAAGGCCAGCAGCATCAGATGGGCAAAAACAGCGCTCAGGTGCTTCTTGCCGAGTCCATAGTTGTGCTCCAGGTTGTAGCCCTGGTTTTTCAAGGTATTGAACGTCTCATTCTCGATCCGCCACCGGGCACGGCCGGCACGCATGATGTCAAAGGCGTTTTCCCCGCTGATCGGGATGTCCGTCACCCAGCCGAACCGGTTCTTTACGTTACCTTCACTGTCCGTCTCCCAGTATTCCAGGAAGTTGACCGTCAGAGAATCCTTGCTGGACTTGTTGAGGGGAACATTGTTGAGAAAACGAAAGCAATGGTGCACATTGGTCTTGTTGGAATCCGCTATGTGCAACTCGGTGATTTCGCCCCTGTCAGCCGCCTCGTCGACCGATTGGTACAGATTCTCATGATCCTTGGGCTTGGCCCCGAGGATGTAGCGCAGGTCATGTTTCTGCAACTCCTGGATATGCGGCGCGTTGGACGCCAGGGCATCTTCAATGACGTAACCGCTAATTAATCCCCACCTAACTGGCCGATCAACTGCCTGGGATCAATATTCCACGGCAGCATGGCCTCGTAATCCTCCAGGGTGGCAGCCAGGGGTATCTTCTCGAAGATGTAGCGCAGGTAATTGTAAGGCTCCTGTCCATTGGCCCTGGCTGTCTCGACCAGGCTGTAGATCAGGGCGCTGGCCTCTGCTCCTTCCGGAGTGCCAGAAAAGAGCCAGTTCTTGCGGCCGACTACAAAGGGACGGATACTGTTTTCTGCTCTATTGTTGTCCATAGATAGCCTCCCATCTTCCAGGTAGCCCACAAGACGATCCCACTGGCGCAGGGAGTAGGAAATGGCCTGGCCGAGTAACCCCTTGGGCGGTGTCTGGGAGGATCTTTTCACCAGCCATCTGTAAAAGTCATCCAGGATCGGCCTGGACTGTTCCTGGCGCAGCCGATGGATCTCCTCCCGGACAAGCCCTGTTTTCTTCCACTTCTTTTCCAGGCTGTAGAGCCTGGAGATATAACCCAGTGCCTTGTCCGCACTGCCGCGTTTTCTGTTTTTACCCTGGGCCCTGACCACATCCTTGAACTTACGTCGTGCGTGTGCCCAGCAGCCGACATGTCGGATCCCATCAACCTGGTCAAGAAAATCATAACCGGAATAGCCGTCTGTCTGCACGTATCCCCTGAAACCATCGAGGAAGTTCCTGGCCACATCTCCGCTCCGGGTCGGATGGTACTGATAGATCAACACCTGCCTGTCGGGATCTCCCCTTTGAAAGATCCACATGTAGGATTTTGACGTCGGCTTCCGGCCCGGCTCCTTCAAGACCTGGACCGTGGTCTCATCGACATGGATATAAGACCCGGCAAGAACTTCCTCCTGGAGCAGGTTGAGCAGGGGCTGGCAGGCTTTGGCCGCCTGCATGGCCCAGTTGCACATGGATGCACGCGACAGTTCCAGCCCAATGCGGGCAAACAGCTTTTCCTGCCGATAAAACGGCAGGTGGTCAACAAACTTTGCCACCAGGATATGAGACAGCAACCCAGCCGTGGCAATGGACTTCGGGATAATCTGTGCCGGCGGCGGAGCAACCTTTACTGTCGGCCCCTCGTCCTGCACGCCTTCACAGTTCCTGCAGGCATACTTGGGACGGATATGACGAATCACCTGCACCCGGGCCGGAACGATATCGAGCTGCTCGGACACCTCCTCCCCTATGCGGGTCAGCTCGCAGCCGCAACGGCAGACCTTGTCCTTGTCGTCGATATCATGAACGACCTCGATCCTGGGCAGGTCCTCGGGCAGAGGTTTCCGGCCGCGCTTCCTGCGGGTATGACCAGTGACCTCAACCCCAGGGTCGGCAGGCTCCACATCCGAAGGCTCGGGCATATCGAACAGGGGCAGTTGGACCTTGTTGTTAACAACAGGAGTTTTTTCGCTCGTGCGACTGAACAGCAAGGCCCTCAGATGGCGGACCTGCTCGTGCAGGATGCTGGTTTCCCGGTCATGGCGCTCAAGGATCTCAAGCAGGATCTGCTTGAGCTGTTCGCTGTCTTCGGGCAATGTGGATACGTCTATTTTCATAGACGTATATGTAACATATCATCTTGTTTTTTCAAGGTTTTTCTGCAAAAAAGTGTGCTTTACACCACCAATTCATAGCGCAGTTCCTCGTGCCCACAGCATCGGTCCAGGGACAGGCCATCCAACAGCCAGGCCAGCTCCCGACCCCTGATGGCAAGGACCTCTGCCTCAGTCTGCGGCCAGCTGAACCGATCCTTTTCCAGCCGTTTGTGCCACAGGCAAAATCCGTTGCTGTCCCAGTAGAGCACCTTGACCATATCCCGCTTCCGGTTGCAGAATCCGAACAGATGACCGGACAAAGGGTCCAGTTCCAGCTCCTCGGCAACCAGAATGGACAACCCGTTGATCGACTTGCGCATGTCTGTTGGACCCGGGGCGATATAGACCCGGACAGAACTTGCGGGAAAAAACATTATCGCTGCTCCAGGACCGCCAGCAACCTGGAAAGGGCAGAAGGCGAAAAGTCGTTCTCCACTTCCACGGTCAGGTTGCCGGGCAGGCAGGTAATCCGTAATGGAGCAGATCCTCTCTGGACACGAGTCCGGCAGGCACCATGTAAAACACCGGCGGGAACCAGTCTCCTCTCCTGATTGCCATCGGCGCGGCCCAGCTTTCGGCACCAGTAGGTCAGGGCATGGTAGGATACTCCCCTCCGGCGACAGTACTCGGCCCGACTCAGACCGCTCCGATCAAGTGCTTTTACATGGGCCTGCCAGTGGTGCTGGCCAAGTGCATCATTTACCTGCTCGTTCTTTATGCTCATACGCAACCTCCTGTGAATAGGTATCATGGTTGCTTGGCAGTATGGCAGAACTTACTGGGGCATTGAAGATGTGGTTCTTTTTGCGCTTACTCAATGACAATGGTCTTGAGATGGGGATGCTCGCGCCGGAAATCAGTCAGGTAACGCTTGGCCGCATTTCGTTCACAGTCGTTCTTGCTGCTGCCGTCCTGCTTGACGATCATCTCCGGGCAGGTGGGAATCACTTCCGAACGGTCCGGATGGACAAAGGCCCCGGCAAACATCTGTTGGTAATATTCGACCTTGCCGTTGCGCTTCCTCTTGCTCAGGCAATAGTCGGAGCCCATCTTTTCAGAGGTGTAAATACCGGTGCCGTCCAGGGCAAGAAGATAATATCCGCCCAGCCAGGTCATCTTCTCCAGTACCTTGCCACGCTGAAGCTGGGCAAAAATACTTTTGAACGGACGACGCAGATCCCTGACGGAAACCTCATCCAGAACAGTGCGCATCTGGCTGTCGCTGGGGATGCGGCTGACACCGAATACCCCCTGCAGGCTGTCGGGCTCTTCCCGGCGCCTTTCATCAAAAGCAAGCAGTGATGGATCTTTCAGGCAAAACATGGCAAAACCGGACATCAGTACATCGGGCAAAGATATTGAACTGTTGGCGGCCCGATGATCCACCACTCGGTTAAAATCCTCGCGTATGCGGGAATACAAGGTATCGGCATTGAGGTGACAGCGCATTTTTATCCGACGAAATGTTTTTCCGCTGTTACGGTAGTTGCGAATGAATCTGCTGAGTGTCGACATGGCATATCTCCTTGTAACGAATTGATATTACAGAGAAAAATGCCGCCGATCTTTTCAGCCATGTCAAGTAAAAAATCAAGTTCTTGAGAAAAAATTATGTTGTGATTACACCATGCTACGACACAGAAGTTTACGAAACCGCTCTCCCGGAAGCCGCATTATTTATGCGTTCCGGGCATAACGGGAATTGCTGGTGTTATGCCATCAATTCAATAGCTTTATTTTCTAATAAAGTTGCTCTTTTATCGAGAAATTCTTGATAATCAATTTCTGTAATATCTTCTGGTAGCAATGCTCTCCCTAGATAATCATTTTTCTTTTCAACAGGAATATCATTTATATATTCAGAAGGAGATTTGTCTTTTATCTTGTTGTTGTCACCTCTAGTTAAAAAACAAATATTTGCCAGAACATTTATTTGTTTGGTTGTAAAACCTTGATCCTTTAGATATTTTTGGGGGAAAATATGGTGAAATTCATTCTTATTCACCTTTTGTAGAATTTTATCTAAATCGATCCTTGCTCCGCTTAAAAGTGAAAATGGATTTAGCGTACTCAATAGTAAAATAAGTGATCTTGAATTCGCATTTGCAATTGAAAAATTAGATGATTTAAAATCAAATTTAACTTCATTATTTATAAAATCAAAAGGATAATCCTCGTTATCTTTAAGTTTTAATATTTCTCGTATATCATTAGCCTGCTTTTCATTAACACCAGCAGAAAATCTCCTAGTAAAAATAGATCTCCAGAACCATTTAGTTAGTTTGTCTTTTTGTTGATCCGTATATGGTTGTCCTTCAACTTTATTTGTTGCAAAAAAACAGCATAGAGGAACTAATGTGCCAGGAAATGGTAATAATTTGAAATTTTTAACATTCAGCTCTCTTTTTAAGAAATCAATAGCACCAATAATTCCACGGCGTATACGTTCAAAATTCTGCCTTATTTCTTCGCCTTGCATTTCCAGAATTTTGGCAGGGGTTGTTTCACCTTTTATGATTCCTGCGCATATTCTCAATTGAAGATCTCTATTATTGCATAATTCATCAAATCCATGTTCGACTATTTCTTCTTGCAGATCAGCAAATTTTTCTGTTAAATCGAAATCGTCTGACCAGCTCCAAGCTGAAAGTAATTGAAAAACATCCAATTCTGTTCCAGCTCTATTTATACGTTCGAAAACAATAGCCACATTATTACGATTATCTGATTCGAATATTTCATTTGGTATTAAATATTCTTTGAATTTTTCTTGCAACTTATCTATTTTTACTACAATATCATCATTCAACGTACTCGTTGCTTTTCTATAGGCAACAGTATCAAAAAAAACATTCACAGGAAAATGTCTATTAAGATCAACTTCATTATTCTCAAGTGGCAAAAATAATGATTCTTGAATATTTTCTTCAGCCATTATATCAAAATAAATATCAATCCAATTATTTTCGATTGGTGTAAGTTCTGTCTGAAATACACTAAATAAACTTGTTATTCGTTGCTGACCATCTAGAACGTAATTTACAGGATAATCCCTTTGAGGCTCAGGCAATTTGAAACGGCCTAAATTTTTTTCAGTGGCCAAACGATTGTCAGTTTTCCAGAGTATTATTGTTCCAATTGGAAAGCCTTTATAAATACTATCAAGCAGAAAAGCTACTTGTTCAGGCTCCCAAACGAAGTCTCGTTGAAAAGCTGGAATTCGAATGTCACCTAATGTAATTCGTTCAATGAGTTTTCTAATGGTTATTGGCTCGCTCATATTTTATTCTCTCTCTAAGGCATAACGTGTGGGTCACTTGCGGCTATGGAGCGCAGCGGAATAGCCGTCAATGTGCACCCAATTGTTCGCTCTGTTATTTAAGCTATTACTTCAATTACCCTAAAATCTGGCTCCGGAAATTCTGCTTTGTTCGGAGACATAACACGAGAGTCCAATGGCGTGATAATGATCATGCCAAGGAGTTGAAGCCGAAAAGCTTCAAACTCATCAAATTGACAAACAGACAGACTCACACCATTCACCCAGTCTAGTAATGAAATCCCATTTTGAAACTGCTTGAACAGTAACCGCTAATTAATCCCCACCTAACTGGCCGATCAACTGCCTGGGATCAATATTCCACGGCAGCATGGCCTCGTAATCCTCCAGGGTGGCAGCCAGGGGTATCTTCTCGAAGATGTAGCGCAGGTAATTGTAAGGCTCCTGTCCATTGGCCCTGGCTGTCTCGACCAGGCTGTAGATCAGGGCGCTGGCCTCTGCTCCTTCCGGAGTGCCAGAAAAGAGCCAGTTCTTGCGGCCGACTACAAAGGGACGGATACTGTTTTCTGCTCTATTGTTGTCCATAGATAGCCTCCCATCTTCCAGGTAGCCCACAAGACGATCCCACTGGCGCAGGGAGTAGGAAATGGCCTGGCCGAGTAACCCCTTGGGCGGTGTCTGGGAGGATCTTTTCACCAGCCATCTGTAAAAGTCATCCAGGATCGGCCTGGACTGTTCCTGGCGCAGCCGATGGATCTCCTCCCGGACAAGCCCTGTTTTCTTCCACTTCTTTTCCAGGCTGTAGAGCCTGGAGATATAACCCAGTGCCTTGTCCGCACTGCCGCGTTTTCTGTTTTTACCCTGGGCCCTGACCACATCCTTGAACTTACGTCGTGCGTGTGCCCAGCAGCCGACATGTCGGATCCCATCAACCTGGTCAAGAAAATCATAACCGGAATAGCCGTCTGTCTGCACGTATCCCCTGAAACCATCGAGGAAGTTCCTGGCCACATCTCCGCTCCGGGTCGGATGGTACTGATAGATCAACACCTGCCTGTCGGGATCTCCCCTTTGAAAGATCCACATGTAGGATTTTGACGTCGGCTTCCGGCCCGGCTCCTTCAAGACCTGGACCGTGGTCTCATCGACATGGATATAAGACCCGGCAAGAACTTCCTCCTGGAGCAGGTTGAGCAGGGGCTGGCAGGCTTTGGCCGCCTGCATGGCCCAGTTGCACATGGATGCACGCGACAGTTCCAGCCCAATGCGGGCAAACAGCTTTTCCTGCCGATAAAACGGCAGGTGGTCAACAAACTTTGCCACCAGGATATGAGACAGCAACCCAGCCGTGGCAATGGACTTCGGGATAATCTGTGCCGGCGGCGGAGCAACCTTTACTGTCGGCCCCTCGTCCTGCACGCCTTCACAGTTCCTGCAGGCATACTTGGGACGGATATGACGAATCACCTGCACCCGGGCCGGAACGATATCGAGCTGCTCGGACACCTCCTCCCCTATGCGGGTCAGCTCGCAGCCGCAACGGCAGACCTTGTCCTTGTCGTCGATATCATGAACGACCTCGATCCTGGGCAGGTCCTCGGGCAGAGGTTTCCGGCCGCGCTTCCTGCGGGTATGACCAGTGACCTCAACCCCAGGGTCGGCAGGCTCCACATCCGAAGGCTCGGGCATATCGAACAGGGGCAGTTGGACCTTGTTGTTAACAACAGGAGTTTTTTCGCTCGTGCGACTGAACAGCAAGGCCCTCAGATGGCGGACCTGCTCGTGCAGGATGCTGGTTTCCCGGTCATGGCGCTCAAGGATCTCAAGCAGGATCTGCTTGAGCTGTTCGCTGTCTTCGGGCAATGTGGATACGTCTATTTTCATAGACGTATATGTAACATATCATCTTGTTTTTTCAAGGTTTTTCTGCAAAAAAGTGTGCTTTACACCACCAATTCATAGCGCAGTTCCTCGTGCCCACAGCATCGGTCCAGGGACAGGCCATCCAACAGCCAGGCCAGCTCCCGACCCCTGATGGCAAGGACCTCTGCCTCAGTCTGCGGCCAGCTGAACCGATCCTTTTCCAGCCGTTTGTGCCACAGGCAAAATCCGTTGCTGTCCCAGTAGAGCACCTTGACCATATCCCGCTTCCGGTTGCAGAATCCGAACAGATGACCGGACAAAGGGTCCAGTTCCAGCTCCTCGGCAACCAGAATGGACAACCCGTTGATCGACTTGCGCATGTCTGTTGGACCCGGGGCGATATAGACCCGGACAGAACTTGCGGGAAAAAACATTATCGCTGCTCCAGGACCGCCAGCAACCTGGAAAGGGCAGAAGGCGAAAAGTCGTTCTCCACTTCCACGGTCAGGTTGCCGGGCAGGCAGGTAATCCGTAATGGAGCAGATCCTCTCTGGACACGAGTCCGGCAGGCACCATGTAAAACACCGGCGGGAACCAGTCTCCTCTCCTGATTGCCATCGGCGCGGCCCAGCTTTCGGCACCAGTAGGTCAGGGCATGGTAGGATACTCCCCTCCGGCGACAGTACTCGGCCCGACTCAGACCGCTCCGATCAAGTGCTTTTACATGGGCCTGCCAGTGGTGCTGGCCAAGTGCATCATTTACCTGCTCGTTCTTTATGCTCATACGCAACCTCCTGTGAATAGGTATCATGGTTGCTTGGCAGTATGGCAGAACTTACTGGGGCATTGAAGATGTGGTTCTTTTTGCGCTTACCTTGAACAGGAGACCGTGGTCTGTGTTAATCATGAACCACCACCTTGTGCCTTTTGCTGGCATACGGGCAAACATTCTAGCCGAATCAAACTTTGGGCTTTGGGCATCATCTGGGCAATCGTTCGCTACCACCTCAAGTCCCATTTTGACTAGCATACGGCAGACAACAAGTGGTTCTGTGGGTTCTGCGAGAATCCTAACTTGATTGAGTCGCCCGCTGTTGATGCCTCGTTCAATATCCTCCGAAGTTGGATCAATTCCGATGCATCCGGGAAGTGGACTTCCTTTCAGCGTGCCGAGGCATGTACTCAGCTTGGGAGCCTTGCCCTTGCGGGTAGGAATCCCCAGCAAGACGCGAAATGGGAGAAAAGGAAAACTGCCCAAAGCAGGATTTTCGACTTTCTCTCCAAAATACTGATTGCACCCACTGCAAACGATACCGTCAGGAAGGCATGCCCACTCCTCACCGCCCAAAGACGCTGGCAGGATATGGCTTGTCGTAGAATCGCTTGTGTCATGTTTGCAGAATATGCAGTTCATAATTTGATAGCGAACAAGTTATTATACAGGTCTGGATAACCTGTGCTGATCTTATCGTGCTGATAATGTAAAAATAGTGAGTTGGAAAAATTCTGGCAGTATATCATGCAGGTAAAACTGGATACCAGGCAGCCGTATATCATTCAATGTTCAAGATTTCTTCCGGCACAAGTCGGCATGCGCGACTTTCTTGAGAGGAAATCAAGCGGGACGTTATACCTGACTGCCGATGATGAGCGGGCTGTTCATGTACCAGGCTGCGGCCTTGTCCAGGCCGGAGCGGACAGAAAATTCCGGTTCGTAGCCGATATTTTCTTTTGCCCTGCTGATATCGGCCAGAGAATGGCGCACATCGCCTGGACGGAAATCCCGGTAGACCGGCTCTGCCTGCGCAGCGTGAGGAAACTTCTCGGCGATCCGGTCCCGGATCATGTAAAAGAGTTCGTTTAATGTAGTGCGCTCGCCAAAGGCGACGTTGTACACCTGGTCTGCTGCCTCGTCCCCTGCGGTGGCCGCCATCAGGTTGGCCTGCACACAGTTGTCGATGAAGCAGAAATCCCTGCTGGTCTCTCCATCCCCGTTGATGTACACAGGCTCATCCTTCATCAGTCCGGCAAACCATTTGGGGATGACCGCGGCGTAGGCCCCGTTTGGGTCCTGGCGCTGTCCGAAGATGTTGAAGTAGCGCAGTCCGATGGTCTTGAAACCATAGGTCCGGGCAAAGACCGAACTGTAGAGTTCGTTGACCAGCTTGGTTGCCGCGTATGGTGAAAGAGGGTTACCGATCTTGTCCTCCACCTTGGGCAAATCCGGGTGATCGCCGTAGGTGGAACTCGAGGCGGCGTAGACAAACCGCTTCACCTGGTTGTCCCGGGCCGCCACCAGCATGTTGAGGAAGCCGGAGATGTTGTTCTCGTTGGTGGTTACCGGATCTTCGATAGAGCGAGGTACCGAGCCAAGCGCGGCCTGGTGCAGGACATAATCCACCCCTGTGCAGGCCTGCTGGCAGGTATTCATGTCCCGGATATCACCTTCGATAAACCGGAACCGCTTCCATTGATCCTCCGTGACCTGGTTCTGCACTTCGTCGATATTATGCTGGAAACCGGTTGCAAAGTTGTCCAGACCGACGACCTCCTGGTCCAGGCGGAGCAGGGTTTCGAGCAGGTTGGAGCCGATAAAACCGGCCACGCCGGTGATGAGCCAGGTGCGGGGTTGTTGCTGCAGGGCAGCGCAGCGCAGGCTGTAAAGAGGCATATTTTTTTCTCTCCGTGTTTGAGGAGGCCTTGCAAAAAGGCTGTTTCTCCCGAGTCTGATGAACAGTGGAAAATATCACATTTTTCAAGGCACCGTTGAGGACATGAATTAACCAGCATATTTCACAAGTGATCTACTGCAAGGCCTGAAAACACCGCGCCTGCTGCGTCACAGCTTCAAAAAGAGTCCTCGAAATATTTCAATATGTCTGCGGCCCTTTTTGAAGGCTGTTCCTCGAAGGTCTCGCTTCGTTCGCTATCTGCATCCACGGCGTTTTCAGGCCTTTCGCCACGATCATTGTGAAATATGCGGGTTAATGGGTTGGATTGTTCGGGAGTGGTGGTTGCAAAAATATGTTTTGGCTGTCCATGACGGACCGTGCCCGGGGCCGGCTGTTGCCTGGCCTAACGAGTGTTATCCAGAAGCAAAAAAATCATAGGAACAATGTTGGTCGTTGGGCTTTGACCGCTGTCCGTAGGCATATCGAGAAAGGGTGTGTTTTCTGCAAAGTATTCATGGCTGTCCGCGTTATTTATTGCCAGGTTGGGACGATTCTCTGCCAGCCTGCGGCAGCCGGTTTGCCCATATACATAATCATTGGTCCCCGCCACAACAGTGAAGTGCGATGTCTCGTGGACTATTGTGCCTGCCTGCGAATCTGTACCGGTTACCTCGGCCTCCCAGAAAACGTTACAGGGATGAATTTCGTACGGCAGGTTGGGATACACATATGCATAATAGTCGTCGGCACAGTCACAGACAAAAGTGATCTGTTGATTGCTCAGGGCGTCGTCAATCTTGTCGAAATGGTCCTGAACGGTGTCGTAACGGCTTGCCTCATACTCGCCAAACCATTCCAGATAACGTTCAGCCGTGTCACGTTTGTCTGCTGGGGTGTTGGCCAGATCCTCTCTGGCGGTACGGGCTATCTGCTGACTTGCTGTCAGCGCAGTCGCCAGGATAGACTGTTCTATGGTGGTGCACCCTGAGAAGGCCGGGAGCTTGCTTTTTTTGGGGACCGGGATGGGGGTGGTTATGAGGTCCTCAAGTATATTGGAAAGTATAAAGGATTTTATTTTTGCATCCGTTTCAGGGATGGCTGCGGGATTCAGCCTGAATTGAATGGTATATCTTCCTGTTTTGCTGATATCATACAGTCTGGCTAAATTTATGTCGGTTTCTATGGCTTCTCCCGGTTGGAGTATGAGGTAATCTTTTTTTTCCGGTGCCCTTCTTTTGATGAGTTTTCCAATGTATTGCACCTCCCTCCCGTCTCTTTTTATCGAGAACATATTGTTGCCTATCTCTTTTGCAAGAGGAGTGTGCCATTTCAGTATGCGAATGGTTCTGTCAGAAATATTCTGTATGGTGACGTGAATTCTATATTCTTTTTTCCGGTCGAATTCTGTCTTGCTCCTGCTGATAGTAATTTTCAGCCTCTCCGGCAGCTGGCTTGAGCTCATCCCGGTAGCGGAGGTAAATGTTACAAGAATAATAGTGATAACGAAGCATGAGATAAGTAATAAAAAATTGTGGATGGAATACATGGTGTTGCTCTGCCTTGAATCAGTAATGAACGGGGCTCGGAATAGCATCAGGTGTAACTGGACACAAGTTTGTATCAGGTTGATATCACAATGGAAAAGTGTTTGTCATGTCAGGTGCTCCATCTTTTCGCGGTTGCGACCTGCCGTTATGGCCCCTCCATGCGGGCGGGATCTACCGCGAAAAAATGGGGTGCCGGTGATGACGTATCATCAGGTCACCATAGGAGACCGCTTCCCGGGAAGTATCTACAGAGCGTCTGGAAGTTGATCTTCAGCCGACAGGGATGATTGATCCGGAATGGATCATCTCGTCGGAGCGAAACAAAAATCTCGGCACATGCATTGAAGATGTCCAGTGGGTTCGCCCAGGTAAAAAGAAGCCTTTATGAATATAATCAAGTTTACCCGTAATTTTTTTACTATAAAAGGAGATTTTTCAAAACTTCAAAAATTGGCATCTGTCATGGAAAGGGAAACAGTGTTTCCAGATCAGCTGGTCGTGGTTTTGAGCGGTTCCCGGCGGTTGATCAGGTAGAGTCCGCAGAAGACCAGCAGGCCGCCGATAAAAAGTGAGCTGTCCGGCCGTTCGCCAAGCAGCAGGATGCCCAGGCTGACCCCGGCCACCGGGACCAGATTGACGAACAGGGAGGCCCGTCCGGCACCCAGTTCGTGCACTCCCTGGTAGAACCAGATAAAGCCTATGGTGGTGCCGAACAGCGCCATGTAGACCAGGCTGGCCAGAGCCCGGGGACTGACACCGGTGACCACGGGCGGGTGACCGGCCAGGAGCGCGGCAATGGTGAGAAATATTGCTCCGGCCACGCAGGAATAAGTCACCGCCACCAGCGGCGATATGCGGAGGAGCTGTTTCTTGCCGATGATCGAATAGGCGGCCCAGCTGAGCACGCAGCCCACCAGGCAGAGCTCGCCCAGGCCGACGTTGCCCTGGAGGATCTTCATGGGATTGCCATGGGAGATAACGGTGATGGCCCCGGCCAGCGCCAGCGCGATGCCGATGCTGCGCTGGAGACTGAACCGTTCGCCGAGAAGCGGGATGGCCAGCAGGGCCGTGACCACCGGGTTGGCGGCGATAATCATGGCGCCGCGGCCGGCTTCCACGGTCTGCAGGCCGGTGAAGAAAAGGATGTTGTAGGCAAAGACCCCGGTCAGGCCGAGAAGTGCCATGGCCACCATCTGGCGTCTGTCCAGGCGGGGCAGGCTCTTTTCCCGCAGCCAGGTGACCATGAGGAGCATGGTGGCGGCAAGCAGGAAGCGTCCGGACGCGGCAGCCAGGGGATGCATTTCCGCCGATACCCATCGGCCGGTGACAAAGGTGCCGCCCCAGAAGATCATGGTCATGATCAGGCGGATGTACGTGGTTTTGCTCGGCAACATCTGGGCTCCTGGTGTCCGGTGATGGAGTGCTTTCCGGTTGGTGGCTGGGGGGCGGCAGAAGGTGGAAGAAAACAGAACAAAAAACGGCGGACCGTCAGGCCCGCCGTCAGAGTTTATGGCTGATGAGCCGGTCGCGGGTTAGAAATCAACCAGTTCCACGTCAAATACCAGCCAGGCACCGGGCGGGATCACGCCACCGGCGCCGCGGTCGCCGTAGGCCAGGTCCGGCGGAATGATCAAAATTCGCTTCTCACCCCGTTTCATCTGGCTCAGGGCCTCGTCCCAGCCGCGGATCACCCGGCCGACACCCACTGGGAAGCTGATGGGTTCGCCGCGGTCATAGGAGGAGTCGAACTTGCGTCCGTTGGCCAGCAGCCGGCCGGTGTAATGGGCCTTCACGGTGGCGCCGGGCCTGGGGGTCTCCCCTTCACCTTCCTTGACAACAACATAATAGAGACCGGAGGCGGTTTTCCTGGCCTCGGGCCATTTCTTCTTGATCATCTCCCGGACCGCATCGGCTTCCTTCTGTCGGGCCTCTTCTTCTTTCTGCTTCAGGGCGGCAAGCGTTGCTTCAAAGGCCTTGTGGTCAGTCTGGAACTCCTCGGCTTCCCTGCCAACCCGGATGATCTCGACCTTTTCGATCCTGTCACCCTGCTCGATATTGTTTACCACGTCCTGGCCTTCGACCACTTCGCCGAAAATGGTGTGCTTGCCATTCAGGTGCGGGGTGGGGACATGGGTGATGAAAAACTGGCTGCCATTGGTGCTCGGGCCGGCATTGGCCATGGCCAGCAGTCCGGGACGATCGAACTTGAGTTCCGGAACGATTTCATCGGGGAAGGTGTAATCCGGCCCTCCGGTTCCGGTGCCCAGCGGGCAGCCGCCCTGTATCATGAAGTCCTTGATCACCCGGTGAAAGGTGAGGCCGTCGTAGAAGTGAACGCCGGTGGGTTTTGCAGCCCCGCCCAGGATCTGCGTGCCTTCGGCGAGGCCGACAAAGTTGATGACTGTGAGCGGGGTCTTGTCGTAGTAGAGTTTGAGGAGGATATCGCCTTTGCTGGTGATGAGTTTTGCATAGAGTCCGTCTTTCATGGTTTGTTCCTTTGCCTGTATGGCCTGGCCGGACAGGCAGAGCAGTCCGGTCAGGAAAAAGAAAAATAAGAAAATGTTTCTGCGCATGATATGGTCGTATCGCCGGTTCGGGTTTGCCTGGTGAAAACTGTTGTCTCCTTGCAGCCGGCGGGTCCCGCTGCAAGAAGTTTGCTTAACTATCCAGCTGATTCTTGTCAAGTAAAACCCGTCTCCGGTTCCCCGGGTTGGAGAGCTTTGGCCGGGTCCGCTTTTCACCGCCTGGGGTCCGTTCCCTATTGACTCGGCATGGCAATCCTGTTTAAATAGTCTGATTTGTGTGCTGAGTTGCGAAAAAGGTGGTGACAGGGCAGGAGGCGGATTGCTGTACAAGGTATACCGCGTGGCGGGCAGAATTGTCTGGTTGACGCTTCTGCTGTCTTCCCCCCTCCTCAAAAGATTTGGCTCCACCGGGCCCGGATTCGGCCTGGCACAGCGTCTTGGCTGGTATCCGGAACTTGCTGACAAGAGGCCCGGGGTGCCCAGGATATGGATTCATGCGGCCTCGGTGGGTGAGGTGAAGGCCGCCAGGGCCCTCGTTGGCGGGTTGCGGGCCCGGTCGCAGGAACTGGAGATTGTTCTGACCACCATGACCCGGCAGGGTCACCGGGTCGCCGCCCGGCAGCTGGCCGGCCAGGCTGTCTGCCTGATGGCGCCACTGGATGCGGCGCCCGCGGTGCGCCGGGCCCTGTCGCACATACGACCTGACTGTTACATCTGTCTGGAAACCGAACTCTGGCCCGTGATGCTCTCGGACCTGTCCCATGCCGGAATTCCCATGCTGCTCCTCAATGGCAGAATGTCGGAGCGATCCTGCAGGCGGTACCGGCATCTTGGCCCGCTTGTCCCAAATATTCTGGCCGGTTTTGTGCGTATCGGCGTGATAAGCGAAACCGACAGGGCCCGTTTTCAGGCCCTGGGGGTGCCCGGCGAAAAAATTGAGGTCACCGGCAACGTCAAGTTCGACCCTGGAGATGAGGCGGACCCTGCTGGCCGGGAACGCTTCCGGAGCCTGCTGGGCGTGCGGGACGAGATCGTATTTGTCAGCGGCTCGACGCGCACCGGCGAAGAAATATTGCTGGCTGATGTGGTGCAGCACCTGCGCCGGGAAAGCGGCCGGGATATTGTCTGGGTCGTGGCGCCCCGGCACCTGGAGCGGCTTGATACGGTACGGCGGGAACTCTCGCGGCAGGGTCTGGACTGTGACCTTTTTTCCGTCCTCCAGGGCGGTGCGGCCAGACGACACAGGGTGGTCCTGGTGGACACCATGGGAGACCTGGCCGAGTTGTATGCGGCCGGAGATTACCTGTTCTGCGGTGGCAGCCTGGTGGACAAGGGTGGCCACAACATCATGGAAGCCGTCCGCTGGGGCCGGCCGGTGTACTTCGGTCCGAGCATGAAGGATTTCCGGGATGCGGTGGATCTGGTGGTCCAGGGCGGTTGCGGATTCCAGGTCAGAAACACCGCCGAACTGGCAAGGACTCTGCTTGCCCACATGGCTGACCGGGAAAAATACAGCGCCATCTGTGCAGCCGCACGCCGGGTATCCCGTGCCCAGAAAGGAGCGGCCGGGCGACAGGCGGCCATGGTAATGGAAGTTATACAACGTGCAGAATAAGGCTACCTTGAAAAATTGTATTTTCGTCCGATCTCTGCGTCACAGCAAAATGAAAAATGCTCACATATACTTAATATGCTGCGCTTTTCGCTGAACAGTCAAGCTGTCCGGCTAATTTTGCTGTTCCTTGATCTTGAACGAAAATCCTAATTTTTCAAGGCACCCATAAGTGATTCTGCCAAGGCAAACCCGAAAGTCGCGCTTCCCTGGTTGAAGCGGGGCAGGACTTTCAACCCTAACGTTACAAAATATATGAAAGCAATGATTGCGCTTGAGGACGGAACAGTCCTCACCGGCAGGTCTTTCACCGGCTCTGGAGAAGCGGCGGGTGAGATCGTCTTCAACACCTCCATGAGCGGCTACCAGGAAATCCTGACCGATCCGTCGTATACCGGGCAACTGGTGACCATGACCTATCCTCTTATCGGCAACTACGGTGTCAATGATGAGGACATGGAGTCGGCCAGTGTCCATCCCCGCGCCTTTATCATGCGGGAGTACCAGCGTTTTCCCTCAAACTACCGGGCTACGGCCACCCTTGCGGAATTTCTGCAGAAATACGGTATTCTCGGCATAGAAGGGGTGGATACCAGGATGCTGACCCGGCTGATCCGCAATACCGGGGCCATGAAGGCCATCATCTCCACCGAGGATCTGGACGAGGCCTCGCTGGTCCGGCGGGCCAGGGAGTGGCCGGGCCTGGTGGGCCGGGATATGGTCGTCCGGGTGACCTGCGCTAAGCCCTACGGGTGGACAGCGGCGGGACCGGTGGAGGGGGCGGGCTATCCTGAAGCCGACGGGAAAAGGTTCAAGGTTGTGGCCTATGACTTCGGCATCAAGTTCAACCAGCTGCGCATCCTCACCGAACTTGGCTGTGCGGTCCAGGTGGTTCCGGCGACAACCTCGGCCGACGAGGTCCTGGCCCTGGAGCCCGACGGGATTTTCCTTTCCAACGGGCCCGGCGATCCGGCCGGAGTGGAGGGCGTGGTGGACAATGTCCGGCAGCTGCTTGGTAAAAAGCCCATCTTCGGTATCTGTCTTGGCCACCAGATCCTGGGACTTGCCTTCGGCGGATCGACCTATAAACTGAAATTCGGCCATCGCGGCGGTAACCAGCCGGTCAAGGATCTGACCACCGGCAAGGTGGAGATCACCTCCCAGAACCACGGGTTCTGCGTCGATCCTGACAGTCTGCCCGCCGAGGTGGAAGTGACCCACATAAATCTCAACGACGGCAGCCTGGAGGGCATGCGGCACACGAAGTATCCCGTGTTTTCCGTCCAGTACCATCCTGAGCACGCCCCCGGTCCCCATGATGCCCAGTATCTTTTTGATCGGTTTATCGAACTTATGGCCGAGAACAACTGATATTGTATTCTCCTTTCCTGCAAACTGACAGTTAAAAACGATGCCTAAGCGTACAGATATACACAAGATTCTTATTATCGGCTCCGGTCCGATCATCATCAGCCAGGCCTGCGAGTTTGATTACTCCGGCACCCAGGCGGTCAAGGCCTTGAAAGAAGAGGGGTATGAGGTTGTCCTGATCAACTCCAATCCCGCCACCATCATGACCGATCCGGAGCTGGCCGATCGAACCTATATTGAACCCATCACCCCGGAATGCGTGATCCGGGTAATAGAGCGGGAGCGTCCTGACGCCCTGCTGCCGACACTGGGAGGGCAGACCGGTCTCAACACGGCCATCAAGGTGGCGGAAACCGGCATCCTCGACAAGTACGGGGTGGAACTGCTGGCCGCCAATATCGAGGTCATCCGCAAGGCCGAGGGGAGGGAGGAGTTTCGGGCCGCCATGCGCAAGATCGGCCTCAAGGTACCGGAATCGGCCATTGTTCATACCCTGGACGATGCCATGGCCGCCGGCGAAACCATCGGTTTTCCGCTCATTGTCCGGCCCAGTTTTACCCTGGGCGGCACCGGCGGCGGAGTGGCCTATAACCGAAAGGAACTCAAAGAGCTGGCCACGGCCGGGCTCGATCTGTCGATGACCACCGAGATTATGATAGAGCGCAGCCTGCTTGGCTGGAAGGAATACGAGCTCGAGGTCATGCGGGACCGCAAAGATAATGTGGTCATCATCTGTTCCATCGAAAACATGGATGCCATGGGCGTCCACACCGGTGATTCCATCACGGTGGCTCCGGCCCAGACGCTCACCGACCGGGAGTACCAGGAGATGCGCGATGCCGCCATTGCCATCATCCGGGAAATCGGGGTGGAAACGGGTGGCTCAAATGTCCAGTTTGCGGTCAATCCCGCGGATGGCGAGCTCATGGTCATCGAGATGAATCCGCGGGTGTCGCGTTCCTCGGCCCTGGCCTCCAAGGCAACCGGATTTCCCATCGCCAAGATCGCGGCCAAGCTGGCGATCGGCTATACCCTGGACGAGATTCCCAATGATATCACCAGGGAAACCTATGCCGCCTTCGAGCCGACCATTGATTACTGTGTGGTCAAGATTCCGCGCTGGACCTTTGAAAAATTCCCCGAAGCCGAAGATACCCTGACCACGGCCATGAAGTCTGTCGGCGAGACCATGGCCATCGGCCGGACCTTCAAGGAAGCGTTCCAGAAGGGCATGCGTTCCCTTGAAATCGGACGGATGGGCTTTGGCTTTGATGGCAAGGAAGATATGGCGGATATGCACTGGCGGGATCTGGAGCAGGGTCTGACCCGGCCCAATTCCAGGCGGACTGCCTATCTGTTCGAGGCCCTGCGCAGGGATATGGATCTGGAACGAATCCATGAGCTGACCCACATTGATCCCTGGTTTCTGATCAACCTGTGTGAGATCGTGAATGCAGGGAAACAGCTGTCGGACAAGGGCTTTTCAGGCTTGGACAAAGAGACCCTGTACCAGGCCAAGCAGCTCGGTTTTTCCGATATGCAGCTGGCTCATATCACAGGTACCTCGGAGGATGATATCCGGCAGCTTCGCAAGAAGGAAGGGATCGAACCGGTATACAAGCTGGTGGATACCTGCGCGGCCGAGTTTGAATCCTATACACCCTACTATTATTCCACATACGAACAGGAAGACGAGGCCAGGATTACCGACAGGAAGAAAATCATGATCCTGGGTGGCGGTCCCAACCGGATCGGCCAGGGTATCGAGTTTGACTACTGCTGTGTTCATGCTTCGTTTGCCCTGCGCGAAATCGGGGTCGAGTCGATTATGGTCAACTCCAATCCCGAAACGGTCTCCACCGACTACGATACCTCGGATAAACTCTATTTTGAGCCCTTGACCCGGGAAGATGTGCTTAATATTATTGAGCGGGAACAACCGGACGGGGTCATTGTCCAGTTTGGCGGGCAGACACCGCTCAATCTGGCGGTGCCCCTGGATCAGGCTGGAGTAAAGATTATCGGCACTCCCCCGGATGCCATTGACCGGGCCGAGGACCGCAAGCGCTTCCAGCAGTTCCTGCAGAAACTCGGGTTGCGGCAGCCGGAAAACGGGACTGTCCATACCCTGGAAGAAGCCCTGGCCGAAGCCGAGCGTATCGGCTATCCCGTGGTCGTGCGGCCCTCCTATGTGCTCGGGGGCCGCGATATGCGTATTGTATATAACGAACAGGGAATCCGTGACTTCATGGCCATCCCCGGTATCGCCGGCGGCGAGCATCCTGTACTGCTTGACAAGTTTCTCAAGGATGCCATAGAAGTGGATGTGGATGCGGTATCCGATGGCAAGATGACCGTGATCGGCGGTATCATGGAACATATTGAAGAGGCCGGAATCCATTCGGGTGACTCGGCCTGTGTCCTGCCGCCCCATACCCTGTCCCCGGCGATGATTGACGAGATTACCCGGGCCACCAAGGCCATGGCCGAAGAACTTGGGGTGATCGGGCTTATGAATGTCCAGTACGCGGTCAAGGATGAGAATCTCTATGTGCTGGAGGTCAATCCCCGGGCTTCCCGGACCGTGCCCTTTGTATCCAAGGCCACCGGAGTACCGCTGGCCAAGATCGCCACCAAGGTGATGATGGGCATTCCTCTTGCGGAACTTGGTTTTACCGGGGAAAAACAGATCAGCCACTGGGCGGTGAAGGAGGCTGTGTTCCCCTTTGACCGGTTCGAAAACGTGGATACCCTGCTGGGCCCGGAGATGAAGTCCACCGGTGAAGTGATGGGTATTGACGATTCCCTGGGCCTGGCTGTGGCCAAATCCCAGCAGGCAGCCGGCCAGGACCTGCCGCTGTCGGGCACCGTCTTTATCAGTGTGCGCAAGGGAGACAAGGAGGGCGTCCTTCCGGTGGCAGCCAAGCTGAGCGAGATCGGATTTGCCCTGGTGGCTACACGCGGTACCGCCGTGTTTCTCCAGGAGAATGGGGTTCCATGCGAAAGGGTCAACAAAATCTCCCAGGGACGTCCCCATATTCTGGACAAGATCCAGGACGGTGCCATCCAGTGGATCATCAATACCTCCTCAGGGTCACGGACCACCGAGGATTCCTACACCATTCGCCGGGCGGCGCTTGATTTCCATATCCCCTACACAACGACTATTTCAGGAGCTTCGTCCATTGTCCAGGCCATTGCCACCATCGGCAAACAGGAAATTGCGGTCAAGACGGTCCAGGAGTTTTCCGCCGACAATGAATAGCACATCCGGTCGGGATGCCGGACAACCAAAGGGAATGACCGGGTCTCTTCTCCCGGTATCCAGCCCTGGCCTCTTCCTTTGGCATGGTTGCCGGTCCTGAACGGTCGCCGGAAAAAAAATGGTAGTACATGACCTGTACTTTGAAATCCTTCGTGCTCTTCCTGACTTTGATGATTATGTTACTATGGAGTGCACAGGTCGGGGTCAGCGACGTCTGACCCGGTAAGGATTACTTATTATATAATTTGGAGATGTTGTTTGAATACTTTCTATAAAAATCTGAGTATGTGGCTGGTGATTGGTCTGACCATGATCCTGCTTTTCAACCTGTTCAACAAACCGCAGGGTCAGCAGACGGCCATGACCTATTCCGAGTTCTGGTCCAGCGTGGAAAACGGGGCCATCAACAAGGTCACCATTCAGGGAGAGAAGATCTACGGCATCGGTAGCAATGGCCGGCCCTTTGTCACCGTGGTGCCGCCGGATCTCGAACTGATTCCCATGCTGCGCAAATCCGGTGTGGATATCACGGTCAAGGAACCGGAACGGGAATCGCTGTGGATGTCTATCTTCATCTCCTGGTTTCCCATGCTGTTGCTTATCGGCGTGTGGATCTTCTTCATGCGCCAGATGCAGATGGGGGGCAAGGGCGGTGCCCTGTCCTTTGGCAAGACCCGGGCCAAGCTGCAGGGTGAAGGAGAGGTCAATGTCACCTTCAAGGATGTGGCCGGTATTGATGAGGCCAAGGAAGAGCTTGAAGAAATTATCGATTTCCTGAGGGATCCGCAGAAGTTCACCAAACTTGGTGGACGCATTCCAAAGGGTGTTTTGCTTGCCGGACCTCCAGGTACCGGTAAGACACTCCTGGCCAAGGCCATTGCCGGCGAGGCCGGGGTACCGTTTTTTACCATTTCGGGCTCTGACTTTGTCGAGATGTTCGTCGGTGTCGGTGCCTCCCGGGTCCGTGACCTGTTCAACCAGGGCAAGAAACACGCTCCCTGCATCATCTTCATCGATGAGATCGACGCGGTGGGACGGCACCGGGGTGCGGGTCTTGGCGGTGGTCATGATGAACGCGAGCAGACTCTGAACCAGTTACTGGTTGAAATGGACGGTTTCGAGGCCAACGAGGGGGTCATTATCATCGCGGCCACCAACCGGCCCGACGTCCTTGATCCGGCTCTGCTGCGGCCCGGTCGTTTTGACCGCCAGGTGGTCGTGCCAATTCCTGACATCAAGGGGCGGGAAAAGATCCTCGAGATCTACGGCCGCAAGACCAAGATGGCCGCCAATGTCGACTTTGCCGTCATTGCCCGGGGCACGCCCGGGTTTTCCGGCGCTGATCTGGAAAACCTGATCAACGAGGCAGCGCTCATGGCTGCCCGTGCCGGCGAGGAAGAGATCACTTTAGAGCGGCTCGAGCAGGCCAAGGACAAGATCATGATGGGCGCTGAGCGCAAGTCCATGATCATCAGTGAAAAGGAGAAAGAGGTCACGGCCTATCACGAGGCCGGTCATGCGCTGGTAGCCCGGCTGCTGCCGGATACCGATCCCATCCACAAGGTGACCATTATTCCGCGGGGCAGGGCGCTTGGTCTGACCATGCAGCTTCCGCTGGATGAGAAGTATACCCATTCGAAAAAATACCTGCTCAACTCCATTGCCATTCTCTTTGGTGGCCGGATGGCTGAAAAACTGGTGTTTGATGAAATTACCACCGGGGCCGGCAATGACCTGGAACGTGCCACCGAGCTGGCAAGGAAGATGGTCTGCGAGTGGGGTATGAGCGATGAGCTTGGCCCCCTGACCTACGGCAAGAAGGAGGAGCAGATCTTTCTGGGCCGTGAGATAGCCCAGCACCGGGATTACTCTGAATCCACCGCCCAGAAGATCGACGATGCGGTCAAGAAAATCATCCTCGATGCCAGTTCCAAGGTGGAACTGCTGCTCCAGGAAAAT